>NZ_LR590470.1:676051-1352103 GCF_901472535.1 Sphingobacterium daejeonense
TTCAACTCCAGCATGATCACTGCCAATTGCGATTTTTTTAGACATGATATTTTATTTTGTATTGTAAAATTCTTTTTCTGCTAATTCTTTTGATTTCTTGACATTCGCCGAAACCATAATACTCAGTTCATACAAGATGAACATTGGAGCACTTACGGTTAATAACGTAATAATATCTGCAGTAGGTGTAATGATTGCCGCAATTACCAAAATAATAACGATTGCATATCTACGGCTGGCACGCATAAATTCCGGCGTCATAATTCCAATCTTCGATAATATAAAGATCAGGATTGGCAACAAGAATATAATTCCACAACCTAATGTTAGGGTTGCAATAGTCGATAGATAGGAATCAATTGTAATTTGATTGGTGATTTCTTCACTCAATGATACGTTAGCAAGGAAGTTTACTGACAATGGTACTACTATGTAATAACCAAACAATGCCCAATGATAAAAAGCAATGTTGCGTAGAATACAAATCCTCTTGCAGACTTACGTTCTATATCTGTCAATGCAGGTTTTATGAACAGCCAGATTTCAAATAGGAGATAAGGGAATCCTAGCGCTACTGCCATTAAGAGACAGGAGTTGATTTGTAACATGAACTGACCTGCCAATTCGGTATTGATGATATTAAAAGGGATCTTTTCTACACAGAAACCTTCAAGATTTAATGCAGCTCCTACCTTACACATCATTCTATAGGTCCAAAAATCCAAGTTTTTTGGTCCCATAATGATTTGGTTAAAGACGAAATCGTAGAAAGTAAACGAAAGGATTGCAAATACGGTTATTGCAATAACAGAACGGATGATATGCCATCTCAGGATTTCAAGGTGATCGAAGAAAGACATTTCTGCTTCGATGTTTTTTCCTTTGTTCTTGATTGCTTCTATAAGTTTTATATTCTTGGACATGTATTTTCTATGCAGTATCTAAAATCGTAAGAAAACAAAAATACCATTCTTCGTGAGAAGAATGGCATGTTTTGTTTATGTAAAGTAAATTTTATACAACTTCCTCATCCGGATACTCCGTAAGGTCGAAAGTCTCCATGAATTTCGTTGTGAAATTACCTGCCCTAAAGTTAGGGTCACGCATTAAACGAAGGTGTAATGGGATTGTTGTTTTGACTCCTTCGATTACGAATTCACTTAATGCACGCTCCATCGTGTTGATTGCTTCTTCACGAGTTTGCGCTACACAGATCAATTTAGCGATCATAGAGTCGTAATTTGGAGGGATTGTATATCCAGAATAAACGTGCGTATCTACACGTACTCCATGTCCGCCTGGTGAGTGGAAATTGGTGATTTTACCTGGAGAAGGTCGGAAGTTGTTAAAAGGGTCTTCCGCGTTGATACGACATTCAATTGCATGCATGGTTGGCTCATAGCTTTTCCCTGATATCGGAATACCAGCAGCAACTTTTATTTGTTCTTTGATCAAGTCGAAGTTGATTACTTCTTCAGTTACCGGATGCTCAACTTGAATACGGGTATTCATTTCCATAAAATAGAAGTTGCGGTGTTTGTCTACCAAGAATTCGATAGTTCCAGCGCCTTCATATTTAACGGCTTTTGCTCCTAATATAGCTGCTTCACCCATTTTAGCACGCAATTCTGGTGTTATAAATGGAGATGGAGCTTCTTCGACTAATTTTTGATGTCTTCTTTGGATAGAACAGTCACGTTCAGAAAGGTGACAAACTGTTCCATATTGATCACCAATTACTTGGATTTCGATGTGGCGAGGGTCTTCGACATATTTTTCAAGGTACAAGCCATCGTTTCCGAAAGCTGCACTTGACTCTTGGCGTGCTGAATCCCAAGCTGGTTCAAATTCTTCATCTTTCCAAATGATACGCATACCTCTACCACCGCCTCCGGCTGTTGCTTTAAGGATAACAGGGTATCCCATTTCTTTAGCGATTTTGAGACCAGTTTTTACATCAGGTACAAGACCATCTGATCCTGGGATTGTTGGTACACCTGCTTTTTTCATGGTTTCTTTAGCCGATGCTTTGTCTCCCATTTTTTCGATCTGTTCAGCAGTAGCACCGATAAATTTGATGCCATATTCTGCACAGATAGCTGAGAATTTTGCGTTTTCGGACAAGAATCCATATCCAGGATGGATTGCATCAGCATTTGTTAATTCTGCTGCTGCAATAATATTTGGGATATTTAAATAAGAATCTTTACTAGCAGGAGGGCCGATACAAACCGCTTCATCCGCAAAGCGAACGTGTAAACTATCGCGATCTGCAGTAGAATATACTGCGACACTTTGAATTCCCATTTCCTTACAGGTACGGATAATACGAAGTGCAATCTCGCCTCTATTTGCAATTAATATTTTTTTGAACATAATACTGTATGATATAACACTTTATCTCTTAGGACAATAAAAAAAGTTTCTGGAGTACTTCCTGAAACTAGCTAGGGTCTACTAAGAATAAAGGTTGGTCGTATTCTACAGGTTGTGCATCATTTACTAAAATCTTCACGATTTTACCAGATACTTCAGATTCGATCTCGTTAAACAATTTCATTGCTTCAACAATACAGATTACTTTTCCTGGCGTTACTTCATCACCTACGTTAACGAAAGATGCTTTATCTGGACCTGGAGAACGGTAGAATGTACCAATGATCGGAGATTTTATTGTAATGTATTTAGCGTTATCGTCAGCAGCCGGTGCTTGTGCAGCTGGAGCTGCGGCTACAGGTGCTGGAGCCGATGCAACAGGAGCTGCTGCAGGGATTGCCTGTGCAGTTGGAATTGTTGCAGTTACATAAGTGGGCTCTTGATTCGTTTTTTATTGTAATTTTTAAAATCTTTCTCTTCGATTGATACTTCATTCACACCCGATTTAGAAACGAATTTAATCAGATCTTGAATTTGTTTAATATCCATACTCATATGCTAGTAGGTTTGTTTAATAATTTTAAAAAATAAATAGCTATAAAGGTAATAAAAAATACGTATTAGTAAGCCCATCTTAAATAAACGGATCCCCAAGTGAATCCACCACCAAATGCGGCTAAGATCAGGTTGTCGCCTTTTTTAAGTTGGCTTTCCCATTCCCATAAGCATAGTGGGATTGTTCCACTAGTTGTATTTCCATATTTTTGGATGTTTACCATTACTTTTTCTTCTGGCAATCCAGCACGTTCAGCAGTTGCATCAATAATTCTTTTATTGGCTTGGTGAGGTACTAACCAATTAACATCATCAGATGTCAATTTGTTTCGTTCCATCACTTCGACAGCTACATCAGCCATATTGGTTACTGCAAATTTAAATACGGTACGTCCTTCTTGGTATGCGTAGTGCAATCCTGCGTCTACTGTTGCATGGGATGCAGGATTTAATGATCCTCCACCTTTGATGTTTAGGTATTGTCCACCCGAACCGTCAGTTTTTAGGATAGAATCAATTACGCCATTTCCTTCAGTGTTTGGTTCCAAAAGAACAGCACCACAACCATCACCAAAAAGTATACATGTATTTCTATCTTGATAGTTTACTACTGCGGACATTTTGTCTCCACCGACTACCAATACTTTTTTATGTTTTCCCGACTCAATGAATTGTGCTCCGGTTGTTAATCCGAAAAGGAATCCAGAACAAGCAGCTTGCAAATCGTATCCCCAAGCTTTTGTTGCGCCAATTTTATCGGCTAAGATGTTTGCTGTAGCAGGGAACAACATATCAGGGGTACTTGTACAAAAGATAATCAGGTCAATTTCTTCGGCTGATATGCCTCTTTTTTCCAATAACCCTTTTACTGCCGGCACTGCTAGGTCAGAAGTTGCTTTTCCGGGATCTTTTAATATTCTTCTCTCACGAATTCCTGTACGGGTTACGATCCATTCATCATTGGTGTCCACCATAGTTTCCAACTCTTTGTTGGTAAGGATATAGTCCGGAACGTAACCATTTACTGCAGTAATAGCTGCGTGAATTTTAGACATATTTTTTAATTAAAAGCAGATTTGATTTTCTCAATGAATTTTGATGCGATCATATCTCTTGACAGTAATACCATATTTTTAATAGCCTCTGGACTTGATATTCCATGGCCGATAATCACAGGAGCATTTACTCCTAAGATTGGGCTTCCACCGTACTGCTCGTAATTGAATCTATCGAAGAATTGGTCTTTGAACCCTTTCTTCAATGTTACCACATAAAATGACTCCGCAAGTTTGAGTACGACATTTCCTGTGTATCCATCGCATACAATTACATCGGCATGATCACTGAATAGATCACGACCTTCTGCATTTCCGATAAAGTTGATTTTGTTGTTTTCTTTTAATAGGGGGTAGGTAGCGATGGTGAGGTTGTTTCCTTTTTCTTCTTCTTCGCCGATGTTCAGTAGTCCGACTTTCGGAGAAGGGATGCCGTATACATGTTCTGCATATAGGCTTCCTAGGATTGCAAATTGGTTCAGCATTTCTGGTTTACAGTCTGCATTAGCTCCAACGTCCAATAGGATTCCGAATCCGTCTTTTAACTTAGGGACATTAGTTGCTATTGCTGGGCGAATAACCCCTGGAATTGTTTTAACGCTGAACATAGCGCCAACCAGCATGGCACCTGTGTTACCTGCAGATGAGAAAGAATCTATCTCTCCTGCTTTCAATAAGTCAAATCCCTTCGCAATGGAAGAGTTCGGTTTTTGGCTGATTGCTTTTGTGGGATGTTCGTGCATGCTGATATTATCAGGAGCATGAACATAGTCAAATTTTGAGGGGTCAGATCCAGCATCGGCAATGGCTTTTTTGTTAGCTTCTTCATCGCCAAATAGAACGATTCTTTGGGAATCATCCAACTGTTTTTGAGCTTCAATTGCTCCTTTGATGTTACAATCTGGAGCAAAATCTCCCCCCAACACGTCTAATCCAATCTTCATTCGTTATTATTTATATTATTCAATAATACGCAAAAAACATCCCAAGTGAAAGTTAATAATATAAAATATTATACTTTTTTGGGATGTTTTCAATAAAGATGTCTTTAGACAGCAGCGGTATTCTCAATAATTAATTTACCGTTGTAGTATAAGTTGCCGTCTACTGTATATGCGTGGTGAGGTCTATGCACCGCGCCAGTTTCTTTACAAACAGTTAAGCTAGGTAATTCCGCTTTATAGTGTGTTCTTCTCTTGTCTCTTCTAGATTTAGAAGTTTTACGTTTTGGATGTGCCATCTCGTATTTTTTGTTTTAGTTATTTTTAATATTCTTCAATGCTTCCCAACGAGGGTCAATGTTCTCTTCATTGTCCTCCTCAGACGAGCTGATTTCTTCGTTTTGTATTCTTCCCAACATTTCGGGGTCACACTCGATCCCGTCTCCATTTTCACTGCACTTAGGGTAAGGCGGCACTGCCACATTGATATACTCATAGAGTAATGGGGCAATGTCCAATTCATAGTCGCTTTTGGAAAGGGTGATGACTTCTTCTGTGTCCTCGTTCCAATCTTCATCGCTGAATTTTACCAAAGCACGTTCCTTAATATGAACTGGAGAATCAAATGTTGACAGGCATACATCGCAGGTAAGTTTTATAGTACCTTGAATGTCGAAATGAGCTATCAACATGTTTTCCTGTTTCTGTAGTTCAACAACTGCTTTTAAGTTGCCGTCCTGCACTAAGGAATGTTCGTAACATGCAAAGAACTTCTCGTCGATTTCAAAGTCAAAACTGTGCTTACCTGTTGAAAGACCTGAAAAGGGTATTCTGTATTTTTTTAGATACTTCACAATCTTGCATTTGAGCCTGCAAAAGTAATGATTAATTAAGTATAAATGAAATTTATTTTAAAAAATCGTGTAGGCTATTCGTAATAATTTTTTCCTAATTCAATTTTTGGGCGGTCGTTGGCCATTCTCCACTTATTGGTGTCTCTTAAGGAGTATGCACAGCCACAATATTCTTGCATATAGAATTTTTCTTTTTTGCTGATTTCGAGCATCCTTGCAGATCCACCTTTTTTGCGCCAATTGAATGTCCAATATTCCATGTTGGGAAATCTTGAAGCTGCTCTCAAGCCGCAGTCATTGATCTGCTCCATATTTTTCCAACGAGAAATTCCCAAAGAACTTGAGATGACGTCGAATCCATTGGCATCGGCATACTCTGCTGTTTTTTCAAACCTCATGTCAAAGCACATGGTACATCGGATTCCTTTTTCAGGTTCATGCTCCATGCCTTTAGCCAATTCAAACCAATGATCTACATCATAGTCGGCATCGATAAATGGGATGTTGTGTTTTTCAGCAAAACGGATGTTTTCTTCTTTCCTGAGATCGTACTCTTTTCGTGGGTGGATGTTAGGATTATAGAAATAGATGGTAAATTCTATGTCTGAAGCAATCAACGCCTCCATAACCTCACCGGAACAGGGAGCACAGCAGGAGTGAAGCAAAAGCTTTTTCCCTTGGTTGGGTAATTCCAACTTCTCTCTTACAAATTCTTTGTTCTCCATTGCTTTATGTTCTATACTGCAATTTTACGTAAAACCATTTATTTAATCAACTTTAACACTTCTTAAAGACTTGGGGCATCGTCTGCAAACGATAATTTTATACATTTGTAATAAATTAATTGTTTTATGAAACTAAGGTACCTGTTTGCTTTACTTGCTGTTGTCACCCTAATGGGATTCTATTCCTGTGAAAAGGATGACGATGAACCCCCTGTGAATAAATCTATTTCCAGATTATATATATCCTATTCAGATTTTAATCCAAATACTAGCCAGACGAAGTTTAATAATGTTGCTCTATTACCATTTTCCGATGACTCTTCAAAAATGGATTTAGGTTTGCAAACTTTTACTTCCAATGCTAAGGGTGGTAGATCCATTTATTTTAATCCAAGTGCACAACTAGTTTTTCAAGGTTCCGATTATTATTTAGCTGCCGATACGTTTATTTATAAGCTTGGAGTAGGAGAAACTGGGGTTCTAAATGATAAAGCAAGTATTCCGCAAAATAGATTAACAAATGTAAGAGGAATGGTTTTTCATCCTAGTTTGGATAAATTATATGCTATTAATATTCGTCCGGATTCATCAATGTTGTATGTAATGGATAGACCGAGAGGTTTAACCAGTTCTCAACGAATGGGGCAACAATTTAAATTCAATGAAAATGCAGATTATTGGGATGTTACCATTGTTAAACATGGACTTGTTGTCAGTAAGAGTGGTACAAATGGAGGCATTGAAATTTATGATGATTTAATTATTTCAAGGGATTCGACAATTAACTCTAGGAATCCATCGAAAATTCTGACAGTAGCCAATGCTAATAATATTCAGGGCATGTCAGTGGATACCGTAAACAATATGCTTGCACTTACTGATTTTGTGGATAATGGGGCAGCATCTGTGGGGAGAATTTTGATATTTGACGATTATAGTGCCATTAGCCAGGCAACTGGAACAATTACTCCAACGAGAATTATTACTGGAGTAAATACGAAGCTTAAACAGCCTATAGACGTAGAACTTGATTTCAGGAAAGACAGTAAATATGTCTATGTAGCAGACAAAGAATCTAAGGCAGTGTACCGGTTTTTAAAAACTGACAATGGCAATGTTGCCCCGAATGGTACTTATGAACATAAACAATCAGGGGTAAACCGAGTCTTTACACCGGCAGGAATTTCCTTGGATGCCAGGAATTAAGTGCTTTAAAATATTATTAATTGTGGAAGACGAGGTTACATAATCTCGTCTTCTTCTATTAAGGACAACAGGGTTTCAACCTCTAATTTCTTTTCAGCATTGTCTACATGTTCGTAGGCGGCTATTAGATTTCTCAATACTCTTTTAATGATGGCTATATTGTCACATGGCAAGGTGTATGCATCAGATAATGGCAGGTTGAGTTGCCTTAAGAAAGCATATATATCTTCTTCGCGCATAATCTGTCCACGGTTGAACACATTAATATAAAACTGGACTTTCTCTTGGTTATCAGGATCCACGTATGCCAGCACAAAATGTTTTGGCAAGTTGACCCCATAAATAGGGATATCAAGTTTTTGAGCTACTAAAGCGTAGATACAGGCTAAACTGATTGGGTTTCCTTTTTTTGTTTCCAGTACTTTGTGGATAAATGAATTTTGAGGGTCATGGTAATTTGATGTATTCCCAGAAAGTCCAAATTCCCTAAAAAGGATATTATTGAGCAATTTCACCTTTTCTACAGGGCTCATATCATACATAAGATGATACCAGGCATTTCTCCGAAGTTCGGCCAGCTGGTAATATACCTGCTCTTCGTGTAGGTTCGGGTACTGATATCTATTGGTGATTAATAGGCCTTCCAATAAATCTTCAGAATTGTTGAGTTTCCAAAGTTGTAAGTCATTTTTAACTTGATCATATTGGATTTTATGAATGATATTCTCAATTCGGCTTTGAGAAAGGGGGTCAAAGGAAGACTCCCACGAGTGTTCCAATAAAGGTATTACTTCTGGTCCACAGGTGATTAGTTTGTGCTCGATCTCCTGAAAAATCTCCCCGTCGGGATCATCCAAAAGAAAGATGAGTGCCTTTATTTCTTTTTCATTCACCATGAAATTTACGAAATAAAAGGCAATCCCAAAAATCCTTGTCGATAATATTACTTTAATTGTCCATCCAACATATTAATGATGGATTTACCATATTCCGCATTTTTCTCTGAGTGGGTAACCTGAATAATGGTCATTCCTTCCTCGTTCAATTGTTTGAAGAGTTCCATAATTTCTTCACCTTGTTTAGAATTTAGGTTTCCAGTAGGTTCATCGGCCAACAAAAGTCTTGGCGATCCTGCCAAAGCACGGGCAATACCGACGACCTGTTGTTGTCCCCCCGATAGTTGAGCTGGGAACAAATCCTTCTTGCCAACAATATTAAAGCGGTCTAACATATCAGAAACAATGCTCTTGCGTTCAGAAGAGGAAAGGTTTTTATAAATCAGAGGGGTCTCAATGTTTTCATAAACAGTCAACTCGTCGATTAAGTGGTAAGATTGAAAGACATATCCGATATGAGATTGAAACAATTGCGATCTTTTTTTGGCTTTCATCTTTAACACATCTTCATCCATGAAGAAATAGGAGCCTTCGTCGGGTTCATCCAGCATCCCGATGACATTCAGCAAAGTTGATTTCCCGGAACCTGATGGCCCCATAATCGATACAAAATCACCTTCCGCAATTTCGAGGTTTATGTCCTTCAGAATAAATGATTTGGTGCCTCCCACGTTGTACCATTTGAAAATGTGCTCTAATTTTATCATGTTGTTAATTTGGTCTTATCTATGGATTCTAATTTAACTTTTTTAATTAATCTTTAAATCATTAAATGGATTGCATTTCCAGTAAGAATTTAATGGTCTTTGGGATTGAAAAATACAATCTGCTTGCCATTAATGTAATTTATTGGAATTCAAGCAGATGGTTTAATGTTTTTGTTTTGGAATGTTCGGATTCGAACAGTTTTTGTTCGGTAGTGGACGGTGAGGCTGGGCATTCTTGAGGTTCTGGTTGGGGGGACACCAACCAGGGCGGTGGTTTCTGGTTGATGGGGACACCTACCAGGGAGGTAATACTTGTTTGTTGGAACACCTACCAGGGAGGTAATACTTGTTGGTTGGGACACCTACCAAGGCGATGTTTCGCCGTTGGCGGTGTCTCGCGGCAACTTACTCATTCGTCTCTTAGGCTATCGACAGGATTTTCTTTTGCTCCTTTGATAGCTTGATAACTGATCGTTAGTAATATTATTCCAAAAACAATAACTGCTGCAAAAGCAAAATACCACCATTGAATTTCGATATGGTATGCAAAATTGTTCAACCAGCTTCTGATCATTAGAAAAGCTAAAGGAATAGCGAATAAGCAAGCTATACCGAAGATCTTAAAAAAAGGTTTATTAAGTTGGAAAAAGATAGCATTAATTGAGGCTCCAAGAACTTTGCGAACGCTCATTTCTTTTCGTTTTACAGTTACCTGAAATGCGGACATACTGAATAATCCCAGGGCAGCAATGATAACAGCGATTATACTGAAGATATTGAAGGCAGACTGCATTTCTTCTTGTTTTGCATGGAGACTGGCATATTGTTGATCCATAAATCTATAATCCAGCGGCAAGTCTTTCGATAGTTCATTTTTTTGCCATTCCTTTTCAACAATTTTGATTGCCTGATCTGCCATTCCTGATGCGGTTTTGACCATTAAAGTGATCTTAAACCTTCTTTGGCCACATTCATTCTTATAACTATAGACAGTAGGAGCCACCTTATTTTCAAAACCATAAGATTTACTGTCTTTTACGACAGCAATAATTTCAAAATTGACGTCACATCCAGCTATTTTCGCACCTATTGGATTAGTTAAACCTAAAGATTTTGCAGCACTTTCATTGATGACTGCATAGTTAGACAAGCTGTCTTTCAGAATCTGGGCCAAGGAGATGTTTTCTTCGCCGGCTATCTTTTCAATCTTCAGTGTTTCGAAATATCGAGGATCGATTCCAATATGTTCCATATCAAATTTTGCTGAGTTTGATAAGAATTCCTTTTTTGGTGGTCTTTCTCCGTAGCCAGGGACATTTGTGGCTGATGTTGCAGATACGATACTTGGATCATTCATCAGTCTTTTTTGAAAATCCTCGAAATTCCCACCTATTGCTCCATTATAATAAAGACCAATACCATTAAAACTGATGATCTGTTCTGGTTCAAATCCTTTATCTGTATCCCGAATATATTTTATTTGTTGCTGTACGACCAACATTCCAACAATAAATACGATCGCAAAGACTACTTGAAATGTCAATAATGCATTTCGAAAGGTGAATTTTTGAGCGGTCTTTGTAAAACTTCCTTTTAAAAGATGAATAGTTTTGTATCCTGAAAGTACGATTGCAGGATAAATTCCTGACAGTAGGGTGGTTGCAACTACAGCTAAGGAAAGTTGAAATAATGTTTTATGGGAGAACAAGTAGTTTTTTAAATCATCATTGAACCATTTCTGCAATATGTTTCCAGAGATTGCCAAAGCAATTAGACTTAATGATGCGGCAATAACCGTTAAAATCAGAACTTCTATCAACAATTGACTGATAATAGCAAGCCTACTGCTTCCCAGGATTTTTTGATCGCCAATTCCTTTACTCTTTGATCCGCTTGTGCCATAATCATATTGGCAAAATTTGCTGAAGCAAGAACCAAAATAATAGTCGATAGAATACCTATGATCCAAACTATTAAGTAAGGGGTATTGGATCCAGCTTTTGGCTGTAAATGTAGATTGGCAAGCGGATCTATATAAATACTTCCTTTGGCGAATGCGGAAGATCTCACTCGGTCATTGTTCGCTATTTTATTTTGATATAAATTATTTATTTTTTCCTGTAATGCTTCAATATTTGCATTTTCTTTTACTTGTATAAATGTTTGATAGGTAAATGGGTTTCCATCTGCCTTTTCATCTCCAATTTCTTTGATAAATATAAAGTCATAATCTATCATTGACATTTTGCGTTCTTGAATAATTCCATAGATGGTTTCTTCCATCCCAGAATTTACAGCCAACATGGGGAGTTTTTTAGGTTCATTGAATGCTAAGTCCCCAGGTTTGAATAAGAGTTTAGCATCTCTTTCATTTACTAAAGTTGCTTCCTTTTGGTCCTTTGATTTGAAAAGGGGGCCATTTTGACTTTTGACTTGAAAAATTTCTGCGGCAGAAGAATCCAGAAGAGCGGCAGTTTTCATGTAAACAGTCGTTTCTCCAAAGATTGGATATCCACCGTAAGGATAGATCAATCTTCTACCTGCCAATTCCACCTCTGGAAAATTCTCTTTGATCAATGGAGCTAGAGAAGGTGGTGTTTCTTGCGTAAAAGCTCCATCCGATTCCAGTCCGATTTGATAGATTTTATCATAATTAGGATTCCATTTATCATAGCTGGTTTCTCTGTTGATATATTGGTAGGAGAGAATAAATCCAGTAAACCCTAAGGTCAAACCTAGAATATTAAGGATAGAAAATGTTTTGTTTTTCCAAAGGTTTCTCCAAGCTATTTTCCAATCGTTTTTTATCATATTGTAGATTTTATGTTTTTTAATTTCAATTTCTGGTTGGTGGGGACACCAACCAGGGTGGTGTTTTCGCTGCGGCCGACCTCAGTGTTTACCATTGCTGGGCATTCTTGACGTCCTGGTTGGTTGGGACACCTACCAAGGCGATGTTTCGCTGTTGGCGGTGTCTCGCGGCAACTTACTCTTCCCTCAAGCTGTCCACTGGATTCTCCAAGGCAGCCTTTATGGTCTGAATATTAACAGTGATTAATGTTGTCAACAAGATTATTAGGCCACTAACTCCAAAAAACCACCATTGAACTTCTGTTTTATAGGCAAAGTCTTCAAGCCATTTATTTGCTAAATACCATGCAATAGGTGAGGAAAGGATGATGGAAAAAAGAATCATCATTATATATTCTTTACCAAAAAGGTTAGAAATATTACTAATAGATGCACCCAATACTTTGCGTATTCCAATTTCTTTAGTTCTTTGTTCAACACTTTGAAGAATCAAGCCAGTTACCCCCAATGCTGAAATAAACAATGCAAGGACTGAGAAAAATGTGAAAAGTTGAGCTTGTTTGGTTTCTTTTTGATAATTTTTAGCTTCTAGCTCATCAACCCATTCATAGTTTATATATTTATCTGGAAAGAATTTTTTCATGACAACTCCAATACCATGATTTGCGGACTTTACCTGTCCTTCTTTTATCTTGATTAAAATATTGCCGTATTCTTGATTACTTTGAGCGAGGATTACAGTAGGTTTCATTTTTTTCATGAAATGATTCACTATGGAAATCTTCAACTATACCAACAGGTATTGTATCTAAGCCTTTATACGGAATACCCAAAGTTTTAATTCCAAGTGTTTTTGCAGTGCTTCTTGTAATTAGTGCATTGTTTACTTCATCCCCTTCGTATTGAGGATTTGGTTTTGGATATCCATAATAATCTGATTCCCTCAAGAGCCTTCCTTCAATTAGTTTAATATCCAACATCGGGACTAGATCTTTATCACCACCAATAAAATTTACCATAATTTTTTGATCAGGATTATCTTTGTTATCTACATTTCGACTAAAAAAACCAGGTGCCATATACGGCCTCCAACCTGCAATACTTACATTTTCAATCGCAGGTTTTTTAAGAAGCTCATTTTTGATCGAGTTTGAATTTTCGGATAGGTATAGGGATTTTATGTTTAAAAGATTTTCTGTGTTTAAGCCTTTTGGGGAATTTTGTATCAAATTCATTTGCGACTTCATCGTGATCAAGCCAAAGATTACAATGAGTGAAATACAAAATTGAACAATGATAAGTGTCCTTTTCGTCCAAACTTCAGAATTTGAGACTTTGGAAATTTTATTTTTTAATGCCTGTGCCGGTTTTATATTGGAAATAATCAAGGCTGGATAAAGCCCAATAATACCTCCTAAAAGTATGACCGCAATAAGAAATGAGAATATGATTGTTGGGAATATTTCATGGGTGTAAACCAATTTAAAATTTAAGAATAATTCCAACGGAGAGATTGCCAATAAATAAATTATGATACTTAGAATAGCAGAAAATAAGAAGATAATTTGAGTTTCAATCAGCAATATTTTAATTAGGAAAAACCTATTTGCTCCCATTATTTTATGAAGATTAAAGCTCTTTATCTTTTTTATGGTTCTGACAGCATACAGATTGATAAAATTTATACTTGAAATAATGAGAACTAGGATTGCTATTCCCATAATAATAGTGCTTGACCTTTTATTACCACTTATTGACGATTGGGCAAGCGGATTCATGTACACTTCCTGTAGTGGTTGAAATCTAAAAGTATAATTGGTAACTGCTGAATCATTTAAAAAATCTTTATACCAACTATTTACTTTTTTAGTAAATTCATTAATATCAGTGTTAGGTTTCAATGAAATATATTGATCCTGATAATAACCATCTCCATTTTTTGAAAGTTCTCGTTTCATTACTGAAGAAAATGTTATTACTGACGATCTTAATGTAGAATTATATGGCAACTTTTTAAAAACTCCAGTGATTATAAAATCGATCATTTCATTTTTATCTAGTAGTGGATCTGAAGTCTTGATGATTTTACCTATGACATTTTCATCTTTGAAATATTTTTCTTTGAATTCCTGATCTATCATTATATTTCTCTTTCCAGCTACAGTTTCCAGAGGCTTTCCTTCAAGGATTTCAAAGTCCAAAATATCAAATGCTTCTTTATGTAAAAAAAGAGAATTTATTTGTACAGTTTCGTCGTTATCAAGTTTTAAAAAAATATTTCTAGGAAATATGGCAGAGGAAGCTTCAACTTCTGGAAATTGTCTTTTTAATTCTAAACCTAGATTAGCAAAGGCTTGAGGAATTTCTCCCTCTATTCCTTTTGTATTTTCTATCGTATTTATCCTATAGATTCGACCTGCTTTTGACCAACTTTTATCATAGGAATTTTCCTCAATCACTACCGAAAAAACCAATAGACACAGGGTAAAAGCCAAGGTTAATCCAAGGATATTGATCAATGAATAGGATTTATTCTTCTGTATGTTTCTAAATGCTAGTTTAACACTGCTCATAATTCATATTATAGTTATATAAAAACTGAATCGCCCTTCGGCTACTGGTTTCGACTCCGCTCAACCAACGCAGAGGCTGCCCTTCGGCTTATTTCCACTACTCATCTCTCAAACTATCCACCGGATTTGCTTTAGCAGCTTTAAGTGACTGAAAGCTCATTGTTAAGAATGCTATTAGGATGGTTGCTAATGCAGGGATAATAAACATCCACCAAGAGATTTCAATTTTGTATACGAAGTTGTCAAGCCACTTTTTACTTGCCCACCAAGCAATTGGTGAAGCTACCAAAATTGAAATCAGAACTAGTTTTATATAGTCTTTAGAAAGTAAACCTACGATTCCTGCAATTGAGCTTCCCAATACCTTTCGGATTCCTATTTCTTTTGTTCTCTGCACCGTAGATATGGTTACCAATCCGATTAATCCCAAGCAGCTCAATAGTATGGTTATACTTGTTGAAAGATTGATGATTTTTGAAAACCTATAATCGGTTTCATAATATTCTCGGATATTTTGATCATAGAATTTGAACTCAAGGGGAGCATTTGGATATATAGTTTTCCATTCTTTTTCCAAAATGGCAAGACTAGCTTTCCACGTTTTGGGATCGTTTTGGAGTTTAATGGTAATATCTTGTAATTGACCTCTATATTTCGAGGTTAAAATGGCAACTCCCGTTTTTTCAGTATGAAATGTTTTAGTGTTGAAATTATCTGTTACTCCAGTAATAGTTCTATCCTTTCCATATGCTTTTACAGGTTTTCCGATTGCTTCTTCGGGCGATTTAAATCCTAAATCTTGGATCGCTATTTTATTTAATATGATACCTGTGCTTGTGTCTGATAAAGAAAATCTTCTACCCGCCAACAATTTGATCTCATATAAATTAAAGTAATCCTCATCAACAAATTTAAAAGGAACATTAATCTTTACGAGTCCTGTGTCAGCGGTTGTTTCAACAAAATTCCCCCAATGGCCTTGACTTAGAGGTAAGTGGCCTAAGGAAACTCCAGCAATCTGGCTGTGTTTTTTTAAAGCTTCTTTTAATACAAATGGATCAACATCAGCATTTTGATCTTTTTTGAATGGGAGGTGAATGTTAATGAGTGCATTATAATTAAATCCCAAATCGCTATTCATGGTATGCTTCATTTGAATACCCATTATAAATGTGGCGATTACAAAAACTTGGGCAATAACAAATTGAACTACGATCAAAACTTTTCTGATTGAAATACTTCCTAATGATAGTTTACCAATACCTTTCATTTTAATGACCTCAGATATTTGAACTCTGTTTATTAAATAAGCGGGATATAAACTAGAAAGAATGGAAATAATTGCAATTAAACAGATGATAAATAAGACAAGAGGTAACCAATCTGAGAAGGAATCCAGATTTGAAGGTAATAATTTGCTGAAGGTTTTTTCAAACAGCTTGGTTATTGGCCAAGAAATCACTAATGCTATACAAGTAATTGTTAAGGTTTCTAAGAAGAAGGCTTTAGTAACATCAAAAGGCTGTTCGCCTAAAGTTTTCCGAATACCAATTTCCTTAGCTCTAGTTGGTACTTGAGCAGTTGTTAGATTGATATAATTTATAGTCGCCAGTAATAGTAAGAACAGGCCAATGCCTATGAAACCATAAATTAGGTTTATGTTGGTGCTGTTCTGCAATCTTTTATCAAAGTGCACTTCCGTCAATGGAGTTACTTCTGCCCTGGCTTTGAAATTACTTTCCCTAAAATCCTTATCTGTCATGTCAAATATTTTCTTGCTTATCTGATTGACAAAAGTCTTTTTACTCTTAACGTCTTTTAGTTTTACAAATAGGTTGTAATTTGAATTGAACATTAACCAATTATCACTGTTCCATTCATTATTGGAAATTTTGATAAACTCTTTTGAAAGGAAACTGCTTGGATGTTCTAAATCTTTCACTACTCCTGCAACAGAAAATAAAGTAGTGTCATACAAGAGTGTTTTTTCCGACTAAATCTTTCACAGGGACATTTGGGAAATATAGATTTGCTCGAGATTCAGTTAATACAACTTCATTAGGATTTTTGAGGGCTTTTTCAGGATTTCCTGCAAGCCATGTATAGGGAACCATTTTAAAATAATCATCTGTTGTTTCGATGATTTGCTCTTGATCCTCAAATTTTAAAGGTTCGTTGGGGTGTTCTGAGTTTGTAATTTTTGGGACATATCTTTTATTTACTGGAACAGTCAATTCTACATTCGATAAATTTTCCTTTATAAATTTAGCTAATGGAATCGGCACACCGTCAAAATAATCTGTTGAGCCGACCTCGTCGAATACACCATAACCTTAAAATTTTTTCAGGTTCAGGGTGGTTCTTATCAAAGCTTAATTCGTAGTTGACTAATCTGAAAACTATCCAACAAGCACTAATGCCAATTGCCAAGCCAATTATATTAAGGAATGTGAACAATTTGTTGTTCCATAATTTCCTGATAATAAGGTTAATTCTGTTCATGCTTCCGTTTTTTTTAATTTCAATTCACGACCTTCGACTCGGTGGCTGAGCGGAGCCGAAGCCCAGGGACCACCCTTCGGCTCATTTCCACTACTCATCTCTCAGACTATCCACCGGATTTGCTTTTGCGGCTTTGAATGCTTGCCCTCCAATGGTCATAAATGAAATAACTAGCGTAATAAATCCCGCTACTAGAAAATCCACCATTCCAGGTGTATATGATAAGCAAAGTTATCCAGCCATTTATCCATTGCCCAAAAGCCTAGAGGTACAGTAATTATAAATGCTATGATCACAAGTTTGATGAAATCTGAGGTCAGTAATCCGACCAATTTGCTAACTGAAGCTCCCAATACTTTTCGAATTCCAATTTCCTTCACTCTTTGCTTTGCGGCATAGGCAGAAATAGCGAACAATCCAATGCATGCAATTAAAATGGTAACCATCGCGAATAGCTGCATAGTTTTCGTTGTCTGTTGTTCTTGTCTATATAGTTTTGCATAATCATCATCCAAGAAATGATAATTGAATGATGTGTTAGGTTTTAATTTTTTGAAAACGGATTCAACATCCTGAATAGCATTTGTTGGATTCACTCCAGCATTCAGTTTGATAAATAAATTTCCAAAGTATGCGTATTCGGGGAAAAGTGCAATCGGGCGAACTTCTTCACGAAGTGAGGCAAAATTAAAATTATCTACCACTGCTTTTACAGGTCCTTTTCTACCATTGATATTGACTGTTTTTTCGATGGCTTCTTCAGGAGTCCATCCAATTTTTTCAGCAGCAAGTTTATTGATGATAATTGCTACTGATTTATTTGCCGAGGTGTCCTGAGCTTTAATAATATCATTATCATTCAATGTTGATCCAGCCAGGATAGGAATTTGAAAGGTTGTTAAGAAATCTTTTTCTATTGGGAGAGCTGTAATATCCATAGTAAAGCTTCCTTGTTTACCTTCAGAAGTTTGTAATGAGTAGCCTCCTTGAATGTTTACAGGTGAATCATACGAAGCGGATACATTCTTTATAGATCGCAATTGAACAAGTTGGTTTTTGAAAGTCTGGCGATCCACATTATTCCATAAATCGCCATCTAATACTAGAATTTGCGATCTATTGAGGCCGTATCCATTGATTGTATAAAATGCATCTGCCTCAATGCTATCAAAGTACATATCACCAGAAATATCGAAATACAATATTGAAAGGTTATTAAAACCTTAGCAATTGGAAACCTTGCTTTATTAGATTTTATTTGTCCTTTGATAATATTGATAGGTTTAAAATTTGAGATTACCCATGCTGGCCAACCTGAAGCCAAAAGTTGAGTACTATAAAAAATAAGAAAACATATAGGTAAAATATGGGTCTTTCCATATATGAAGTTTCATGGGTAATCCTAAATAAGTGCTGAAAACTGGTAATAAAAGCCATGCAGCAATTAAACCAATTGCTACTGATAAACCTACCATTAATCCACCTTCAATAATAAATTGATTGAACACTGTTTTTTTATGTGCACCAACACTTTTCTTACTCCAATTTCTTTTGCTCGTTCGGTCGCATGTGACAATGATAGATTAGTGAAATTAACTGCTGAAATTATCAATAAGGCAATTCCTAAAAATCCAAAAATATAAATGTAGGTCATATTGCCTGACCCTGCAGCTTTTGAGTGTAAGTGAATGGTCCTAATGTTTTCTAGATTAATTTTTATGGTGATACCTGCTGCAGCTTCATTTTTAAATATTTCCTTAAAATAACTATCTACTTTTGTCTGCAAGACCTCTTGGTTCGCATTTTCTTTAAAAAGTATAAATGTTAGATCATTTGCTGAACCCCATGAGGGTTCATGATATCTTTCTAAACCTTTATTAGATAATAACCCAGTAAAATTAATTTCTGTATGGGTGGGGAGGTCTTCAATTACTGCTGTAACCGTCCAAGGCGTTTTATCGATAACAAGTGTCTTGCCAATTGGATTCTCTTCTGAAAAATATTTTTTTGCTAATTTTTCAGTCAACACCATATCATTTGGATTTGCAAGTGGAGAGGTAGCATTTCCTTTTAGTACTTTGAAGTTTAATACATTTAGAAAGTCTTCATCTACATATTTCAGTCCGTTTTCCTTGATTGATTCGTTTCCTTTTTGAACTAATGAAGAACTGATGTAACTATACATCCGAGCAGCATTTTCCACTTCAGGGAATTCTTTTTTAAATAATGGTGCAATTGCAGTAGGAGTAACGGCCCAATATGCAAAATCTTTATCTTCAGCAGATTTAACCGCCGATGTGACCATGGAAACTCGATTTGAATTGGGCAGGTATTTATCATAGTTCAACTCGTGATAAACATAAGCCAAAAGCAACAAAAAGCATGTTATCCCCAAGGATAAACTAGCAATATTGATTATTGAAAAACCTTTATTTTTTCTGATGTTTCTCAGCGCTAATTTTAAGTTCATATTATTTAGATTATTAAATAAATCAATAATTGAGATTATTTTAAATGGTATTGTTATCTAGAATTTACAATTGGTTTGCCAATATTGTAAATAGTTGGTAGTTAGTGTATTAAATGTTTTTAAGAATAGGGTTGTTCGATATCGGACGATTTATGTTCGGTTTTGGACGGTTGGGGTCATGTCATAAGACATTAGACATTAGACATAAGATATAAGACATGACATTCAAGGTGATGGTCAGTTTAGGCGGTAACTACGGTTTTGGACATAAATAAACAAGCCACACAGATTAGGTTACACCGCCGTGTCAGGTGGAGACACCTGCCATTTAATGCATTCTAGCAAAGTCTTGGGAGTTAGGATGCCCTTCGATTCGGTGGCTGAGCGGAGTCGAAGCCCAGGGACCACCCTTCGGGCTCGGTGCCTAGCGGAGCCGAAGCACAAACACCGTCATTCGGACTTTCGAATCTTACTCATTCTTTAAACTATTGACTGGATTTATTCTTGCGATTTTTAGTGCGTGGTAACATATTGTTCCGAATGCTATTAGAAGGCTAAGTATTCCTGCAAGGATAAAAACCCATGCTTGGATATTTGTTCGATAAGAGAAGTCCTGTAACCATGTGTTCATTGCCCACCAGCCTATGGGGCAAGCGATCAAGATTGCTACAAAGACCAATTTGATAAAATCTACAGAAAGTAATTTTACAATTCCTGGGAGGTTGGCTCCCAAAACTTTTCGGATACCGATTTCTTTTGTTCTCTGTTGTGTTAAGAATGCAGCAAGACCGAATAGTCCTAAACATGCTATAAATATTGCAAATCCTGCAAATGTTGATACAATGGATTGGGTCCTTTGCACATCCGCATATAGGGAGGCAAATCCTTCGTCCAAGAATGAATATTGAATTTTTTGGTGAGGGGAGAAGCTATCCCAGACTTTCGTGATTTCTGAAATGGTCTTTTCCATATTGTCGGTTTTCAGTTTTACTGAAATCATGTTTGGACTGCCACCAATTCTTAAAGCCAATGGCATGACCGCATCTTCCTTCATGTTGCCGAATATAAAATCTTCGACAACACCTATAATGGTAAAAGTTGCGAAGTTTCTAATTTTGGCTCCTATAGGGTTTTTAATGCCCAATTCTTTTACAAGTCTTTGATTGACCACTACCGCTGCAGAATCGGTTGGCATTTCCATGTTAAAGTTTCTTCCTTCAAGCAACTTAATGCCAAATGTTGGTAAATAGTCCGCATCGACCACCCAGTTTTGACTGCCTATCCCTGCTTCTTCATTCTGTTTTCCATCGATCCATAGCGCATTTCCATTTCTTTTTGCACCGTCCATCATGACGGGTAGGAAATCCGTGATTGAAACAGATGAAACCGAAGAAATATTTTTTAATTCTTCTTTTAATGATTTCTGCTGTCCTTCTAATGTACCAGTTCCCTGGATGACCAAAACCTGTTCTTTGTCGAAGCCTAAGTCTTTATTTAGGAGATATTTAACTTGTTGATTGATTACGATAGTACCAATAATCAAAACAATAGAAGTTGCAAACTGGAATATGACCAACCCGTTTCTGAACCAGTTGTTTTTGGATTTTAGGTTTAAGTTCCCTTTAAGCACAGATATTGGTTTAAATCCTGATAGAAACAGTGCAGGATAAACTCCGGAAATAAGGCCAATGAATAGTCCAAATGTTAGTAATACTGGTATGAAATACCAGCTTGTCCAGGGGAACAATAAGTTTTTACCTGCAATTCCATTAAAATAGGGCAGCAATAAGAAAGCAAATATTAGCGCCAACAAAATAGAGATAACAGAATATAAAAGGGATTCCGTAATAAACTGTAGGATTAAGGACTTTCTGTCTGACCCGATAGTTTTTCTAACCCCAACTTCTTTTGCTCTTGTTGCTGCATTTGCTGTTGAAAGGTTAATAAAATTGATGATTGCAATAATTAATATAAACAAAGCAATACCTCCGAATATATAGACCATCTGTATATCTCCGCGATTCTGGTTTTCGATTTTATTGTCTCGAATACCTTTAGAATGCAAGTGGATATCTGTCAAAGGTTGCAAGGTCATTTTTGCTGAATTCCAAATTTCCTTATTGATGGGCATTCCTGCTTGTTTTAGAGCCGGTCCATAATGATCGTCTATATAGGATCTAGTTATTTTCTTTTCAAGTGAAGTAATATTTGTTCCCTTTTTGACTTTAAAATAGGTCGAATAATTAGAGGCTAACCAGTTTAATTTTTCACCTGGATAAGGTTCATGGCCACTTAAAGTCATAAAGTAATCAAATCCATAAAAATTAGAATTGGTCGGAATATCCTCTATGACTGCAGTAATGGAATAACTATTCGATTTATCATTATTTAAATAGATGGTTTTCCCTGTTGGGTCGCCTTTAAATAATTTTTCTGCTTTACTTTTGGTAATAACGATAGTATTTGGGTTCTCCAGAGCATGGTTTAAGGATCCGTATACTGTTTCCATTGGGAATATATCCAGGATAGCTTGATCTATAAAACAGAAGCCTTCTTCACTGAGTAGTTCGGGGTTTTCATTTGTTGTGACCTGATTACTACCGGCGCCAAAAAGTGGGTTTGACAATACACGGCCTGCTGATATGATTTCAGGGAACTCTTGTTTAAGTTGAGGACCGGCTGGAGCGGGCATAGAAACGCCTTTTTGAATGACATTGTCACGTGTAACGACTCCTACTACGCGAAATACCTGGTCAGAATCCTGATAGAACTTATCGTAGCTCAATTCGTGTTTGATATATAATACAATCAGTAAGCAGATTGCCATGCTAAAAGCAAAGCCACCAATTTTGATAAATGAAAAGAACTTTTGATTTTTTAAGTTCCTCCAAGCGATTTTTATGTTGTTTTTTAACATGATCTTATTTTTTATAGGGACCGCCCTTCGACTCGGTGGCGGAGCGGAGCCGAAGCCCAGAGACGGTTTCAGATTTTATTCGTCTCTCAAACTGTCCACAGGATTTGCATTAGCGGCTTTTAGGGACTGAATACTGATGGAAATGATCATTACCATAAATACTAGAAGAGCAGCAATACCGAACATCCACCATTTCAACTCAATTCTGATGTAATAATCTTCCAACCATTTGTACATCAGATAATAGCTCAATGGTGTGGCGACAACGAATCCAAAGATTGCTAATTTGATAAAATCCTTATTTATTAAATTAATAAGGGAAATTATAGATGCACCAAGAACTTTTCGGATTCCAATTTCTTTAGTTCTTTGTTTTACCATTAGAGCTACCAAGCTTAGGATACCGATTGCAGTCAGAAGAATACTAAGAGCGGAAGAAGCAAAGAATAAACCTGCCTGTTGCTTTTCCTTTTGGTACATCAGTTCAATCTTTTCATCAGCAAAATTGTAGGTAAACTCCTTGCCAGGATACATTTTTTTCCAAGTTGATTCGATATAGGCAAGGCTTGCTGGAATATTATTGTTGGATATTCGAATGAATGCATTTCCACTTTGATTGATATAAGGTCTTAAAACTGAATTTGCAGTTTCCTCTTTAAATGTTGTAAACTGAAAATCTTCAACAATGCCGATGACATTCCCTGCTAGAGCACCAGTAAAAAAGCTTGTGTCAGCATTATTGATGTTTAATTTTTTAGCTACCGAACGAGTAATGATAATGGGAGTTTGTTTAGCTATTTTCTGCCATTTTTCAAAAGATCGGTCTTTCTCTTCGTCATTTTGTTTGTATAATGCTTGAAGAAAAATTCCATCCGATTCCTTGAAATAGCGTCCCTGAATTAATTTTAAATTCAGGGTTTGGGCAAGTTCCCAATCTGTATTAAAGAAATTGAATGCGATTTCTTTTGTGCTATCACCAGGTAGTTGCATAGACGAAGATCCACCATAAAAATTACCTATGGAAAAAAATTTACTTGCAATCCCTACTTGATGAATGTAAGGGCTATTCAAAAGTTTTTCCTTAAAAATTTTACTATTAGTACTGATTCCAGGGATTATTAAAAGATAATCCTTATCAAACCCCATGTCCCTATTTCTCATAAATTGAAATTGGGAAAACATCACAATGGATACGACAGTTAATAAAATGGCTAATCCAAATTGAAATACGGTCAATAGTTTTTGAGGTGATATTGATATTTTAATGGATTGGGATTTTTGTTTAAAAAGTTCCTGTACATTGCTTCTGTGAATAATGCTTGCTGGGTAAAATACGGCTAAAAGTGAACACAACAGAGATAATCCAACAACTACGATAAGATTTTTTAAATTAAAAAGGATTTCTAAACTAGTATCCATACCTAAAAGCAAACAGAATTTTGGCCAGACGATGTATGCTATGATAGCAGCGATTGGAAGCGCAAGGATGAAATATAGTATTGCTTCCGTAAAGAGCTGTAAATTTAAATCCTTATTTTTTGCACCAAATACTTTTCTAACCCCAATCTCCTTAATTTTAGGTAACGTCTTCGCAATGCTTAGATTAATATAATTTATACAGGCTATCAAAAGAATTAAAAAAGCTGAAATTCCAAACATATAGATGTATTTCATTTCCTGTGGATTATTGCTTAAATATTCAACTTTTGATCCTTGTAGATGAATATCTTGAAGATTTAACAAACATATTTTTTCAGTTTTTTGTAAACCATTCTTATATAAGAAATTATTTAATTTCTCCTCTAATGATTTAATGTTTGTGTTTGGTTTAGTTAAAATATAAAGTTTATCCCAACGTTTATCCAGGTCAAGTGATTGTATGCTATTTGTTTTTAATTCTTCTCCAATTAGCATGTCAGCTGAAAAATGACTTTGTGAAGGAAAATCATCAATTACAGCTTTGACAACTTTATTCGTAAAACTATCAGCATAAACAAAAACCTTTATTGTCTGGTTTATGGGACTTTGGTTTGGAAATAGTTTCTTGGCGGTACTCTCTGTAATAACAACTTCTGAAGGGTTTTTAATATCCTTAATCGAGCCATCCAATAATTTAAGATTAAAAACTTTAAAAAAGTTGCTGTCAATAATTTCACTGGTTACATTCAGCATTTTTGAGTTAACACTGATTTCGTTTATATCAGTTATATAACTATCGAATGAGGTGGAATATTCTATTTCTGGGAATTCCTGTTCAAGATAATTCGATAAATTATGGTAGGTATGTGAAAAATATTCCATATCTCCAGTGCTTTTATCTTCTATCACAATTCGATAGACCCGGTCAGAATTGCTGAAATATCGGTCATAATTTGTTTCAAATTGGATAAATGCAGTTATCAATGTTACGGCTGCGATAGCCACTGCCAATCCTATAATATTGACCAAAGAAAAAAACTGATTATTTAGAAATCCACGCCAGGTAATTTTAATATAATTCTTAATCATGCTTTCTAATTAAAGTTTAACAACAAAATATTCAGTTCTAAAATCTATTTCTCAATGTCTATTTTCTACTATCACTATTGCTATTCATCTCTTAAGCTATCTACTGGATTTGCATTTGCGGCTCTGAAAGCTTGCCACGCGATTGTTGACCAGGCAATAACTATTGAAATTGCAGCTGCCAAGACAAACATCCACAATTGAATTTCTATTCTATAAGCATAAGTTTGCAGCCAATTGTTCATGACCCACCACGCTAATGGCGCAGCAACAAAAAATGCAATTAGTACAAGCTTAACAAAGTCTTTTGATAGCAGAACAATGATGCTGCTGACAGATGAACCCAAGACTTTACGGATGCCTATTTCTTTAACTCTGTTATTTATTGTTAACAAAGCAAGAGCAAATAAACCAAGGCAAGAAATTACAATAGCTATACTTGTTCCGCTGATTACTATTTTAGAATATGTTTTTTCACTTTGATATAGATTTTGAGTATTCTCATCTAGGTAGGAAGCTAAATTATTCGCCTTTGGATTGATACTTTTCCATATACTTTCTACTTTTTCCAATGTTGATCCTAATTGATTTGTTTCTACCCTTACAAAGATGTATTCGACAGGGAAAATATTTGGATTTACAGAAATAGTGAGTGGTTCTACTGTACTCTTTAAATCATGAAAGTTGAAATTATCGATTATCCCTATTACCAAGGATTTTCCATTTAATTCTATAGTCTTTCCCAAGATTTTATCTGCCCCGCCCAATTGTGCCGCCATCTGTTTATTAATAATAATAGAATTAGAATCAGCACTGAAGGATCTGTCAAAATCACGTCCTTCCAATAGTTTAATATCCAAGGTTTTTAAGTAATCATAATCAATACGCATAAAATTTGTTATGATTTCTTTATTTTCATGTTCAAATCCAAACATACTACGTTGAAGACTTCCATCTCTTCCACGACCAATATTCATATCTGAGGCGCTGACAGATTTTACCCAAGGTTGTTGTTGGAGTGCGATCCTCAATCGATTTAAAGCATCTTCTTTATCTATTCCTTTGCCAATTGGAATACTGATAACTTCAGATTTATTGAATCCAAGGGGTTTTTTAACCAAATAATTCAATTGTGAACTGATTACAATCGTTGCTATTATCAGAGTAATAGCTATTATAAATTGTAATACAGTTAAAGAATTTCTCAGATTTGAGGATTTAATTTTCGATGCACCTTTTAATGATTCAATGATATTTGTTCTTGCAATTTTCCAAGCTGGCAGTCCTCCTGCTATTAGTGTCAGTAAAATGAAAATAGATAAGAAAATTATGGCATTTGTGATTGAAAATAAGTCGACAACCTGCAATTCATAATTCATATTTGCATTAAATTCCGGCAGTATTAAGGATGCAATTCCTAATCCGAGCAATAAAGAGAGTAGACATAATATGAATGATTCTAACCATAGTTGTTTTACAATATCCCATGTTGTTCCACCTAATGTTTTTCTGGTTCCAATTTCTCTATTTCTGCTAATCGAATTGGCCAATGAAAGGTTGATAAAGTTTGAAGAAGCTATAAATAAGATCAACCCAGAAATCAGCAGCAGAATCCAAGGGAAATTAGGGGAAATACTTTCACCAAAGTTGAAGTCGTTTGTGTGCAGTTTTGAAAGCGGGAGTATATGAAGGCTAAAATAATCGCCATTAGAATTTGGTTTTCCTCCATCACGTTTCAATCGATCAATATTTATCTTGAAATTCTGATTTGTAAATGCTCTTGATTCTTTGACAAACGCAGCATCATTGATTTTTTCAGCTTTCACTTTTACATAAACTTGATGATTTTGATTGTCCCACAAGTCCTTAAATTGTTGATAGTTAGGAGAGTTTTCAAAACGTACTAAGGAATGGAATTCAAAACTTGAGTTTGCTGGGAGGTCTTTTAGTATTGCAGAAATTGTCATCGCTTGCCAAACACCGTTATTGTTGACCTGGACTTGTTTTCCTATGACATCACTTTTTCCATAGAGGTTTTTTGCCATAGCGTCGGTAAGGACAATATCATTAAGTTGGTCCAGAGAGGTTTTATTCCCAGAAAGCATTGGGAAGCTGAAAATTGATAAAAAATCAGGATCTACAAATCGATTTGTTGAGACAAATTCCTTTTCACCATTTTTTAATATAACATTTCCATGAAGTACCCTTGTCGCCGATTCAATACTTGGAATAGTTGCTTTAAGCTGTGGAGTAAGGGGAGCAGGCATAGAAGAATTGTTTTTTAATCCTGTTTCCGGTTCCGATTGACTATAAATCAATCCAATCCTATCTCCATTCTCATGAAAATTATCAAAAGACAGTTCAAACATTGCTGTCAAAAAAAGAACTGTTGCTGCTGCTATAGCAATTGCCAATCCTGTGATATGAATTATATTCAAGGACTTGGTTTTTATGATCGATCTCCAGACTGTTTTAAGCATTTTAGTTTGTTAGATATGAGATTTGAGATATGAGATTTGCGATATTGAAATTGATATCATTGTGTTTCTTGTATTATGTTTTTTAATTGAGAAATATCCCTCAATAAGGTTTGTTTCAATCTATTTGCCAAATATGTTAAAATTCAGATATGAGATATGAGATATGAGATTTGCGATATTAAAATTGATTTCATTGGGTTTTCTATTGTTGTATTATTAAATGAGGAAATGGACCTCGAAAAGGATTGTTTCAATCTATTTGCCAAAAGTGTAAGAATTTGATTTTTAACACTTTAAATAATGGTAAATTGTAAAAATGTTCGGAAATGGACGTTTTGTTGTTCGGAAATGGACAGTTGAACTTTAGTAGAAAGTATTTAGTATTTAGATTTTTGACCAGCCCTTCGGCTCCGCTATTTTTGTGCTTTGGAATGACGGTGGCTGAGCGGAGCCGAAGCGCCCGTCATTCAACCAACGCAAAGATTACCATTCTTTCTATAATTGTTGTGCTATTGTATAGTGTGGTTATCGTTACTATATCTTGCAAACTAGGCTATAACCCTTTCTATCTCAATTCTCATATCCCATATCTCACGATCATATCTCATATCCCATATCTCACGATCATATCTCACATCCACATCCCATACCTATTCAAGAGCAAAGCTCTTGAATATTATTCATCCCTTAAGCTATCCACAGGATTCACATTTGCAGCTTTTAGAGCTTGATAACTTACTGTCAGCAATGCTGCGGCGATTGCTATCAACCCTCCGAATACAAAAGGAATCCACGAAATCTCTATTCGATAAACAAAATCCTCCAGCCATTTGTTGCATGCCCACCAAACTATAGGTGAGGCAATAATAATCGCAATACATACCATCTTAACAAAATCCTTGGAAAGCATGCCAACAATACCTGTTACTGAAGCTCCAAGGACTTTCCGGATTCCAATTTCTTTAGTTCTCTGAAATGCAGAGATTGTAGCTAGACAGAAAAGACCTAAACAGCTGAGGATAATGGCAATGGTAGTACTGATATTCGTTAGTTTTTGAAGTTGCTGTTCTTTCTTGTATAAAGCTAGGATTGAATCATCCATGAATTTATAATCAAAATTTTCAGCAGGAAAGAATTCTGACCATTTTGATTTAACTTTTTCCATAGTAGCTTTACTCTCCTTAAAGCCAATCTGATTTAATCGTATGTTGTATGTATTTGCATTAGCTCCATTCATAAGAGCCAAAGGTTCAATACTATTGTAAAAATCTTTGGCGTGAAAGTCTTCCATAACTCCAATGATTGGGTAGTAAAATCCTTTTTGACCTATTATCTTTCCGATAGCATCCTGAGGATTTTTAAATCCGAAACCTTTTGATGCTGTTTCGTTTATAATATAACCATAGGTGGTGTCTGAGGGAACTAAATTGTTTCCAGCTAATAACTGTAAGTCATAGAATTCCATGTATTTGGAATCTACTGATTTTCGAAAGACAATCTGATTGAAGGGCTCAGAAGACTCAGAGCCATTAAATTCCATTGCTGTAGAATTGGATCCAGCAGAGAGCGGTTCATTTCCTAAACTGACCTCCTTTATCCCAGTTATTTTACTTAACTCTTCAGTCAGAGTTTTCTTTTTGACATTAAAATTATCAATATCATAAAGTTTATATGGAATATTAACTGTAACTACAGCGTCTTTGTTGAATCCTAGGTCCTTTTTTATGGTGTATTTAAGCTGCTGACCAATAATAAGAGCTGCAACAATAAATATTTGAGCTATTATAAATTGGAATATAATCAACACCTTCCTTAAATTAAAATTACCCTTGGATGTGTTCAAATTTCCTTTGCTTCTGAAAATCTCAATGGCATTTACTTTTGAAATTAACCAAGAAGGATATAGACCTGCAAGGATCAAAGTGAATAATAATATTACGAAAATGAAGATTCCAAACATTAATGGGTTATTGAAATCCTTTACATTATCGCTGATTAATTCACCTAAGAAATAGAAGCCTAATTTTGAAACAAAATAACTTGCTAAAATCGATATACCAATGATTATTGCAGTTTCAATCATCATTTGTAGAATCAAGATTCTTTTTGAACCACCCAATGTTTTGCGAATTCCGATTTCTTTGGAGCGTTGAGGAATTTGAGCAGTTGTGAGGTTGATGTAGTTAATACAAGCTAAAACCAATAAAAAGATAGATACGGCAATTAATCCATAAATAACCGTTTTACTGGATTTTTCCACTCCAAATTCATTGAAGTAGGTAGAGAAATGGGATTCTTTTAATGGAAGAAGTTCTAAGGTACGTTCGTATTTGAATTTTGGTTTAATTTCTTGTTGATATTGCTGAAATTTTTTCTCAACAATATTTGAGATCTGTTTATATGCACTTTGGATACTTTTTTCATCATTCCCCTGCATATATATTCGATCAGATCCATTGGTGTTTGTCCATTGCGAAAGTGTATAGGCTTCTGCTTTTCGGAGTTGAAGGAATTCCTTTCCTTTGAATTCAGAAGGATATTTTAATGATTCAACAATTCCGGAAACAGTCATTTGAATGGTATCAGAATAGATCAAAGTTTTGCCAATAATGTCTTCATACCCGGTGTTTGGAAAATAAAAATTCGCCCTTTCTTGAGTCAACACTATCTGATTGGGATTAGAGAGTGCACCTGCTTTTTTACCTGCCAGCCAATGATAAGGAACCATATCAAAATATGATTCTTCTGTTTCAATAACCTGGCTGTCGAAATCCAAATCTTCGGTTCGAATAGCTTTTCCATTTTCTCCTGGGATAACTACCTTTTGAGTAAAAAAAGTATATACAGGAACCGCCCCTTTCCAATGATCTCACCTCGTCTCGCAATGCCAAAAAAATTGGCCGTGATACTCCACCGGTCCAATTTTCCTTTTCATCATTCAGCTTTATTTTGCTGATCAACCTATAGGTGTTTTCGCGATTTGGAATTCCACTCTCAAAACTTAATTCATAGTTTACAAACTTGAATATAATCCAACAGGAACTAATCCAATGGTCAAGCCCAAAATATTAAGGAAAGTAAATAGTTTATTCCTTTTTAGGTGTCTGATGCTGTTTTTAAATAATAATTGGAACATGGGTTATTAGATGTGAGATTTGAGATATGAGATTTGCGATATTAAAATTGATTTCATTGGGTTTTCTAATAATAATTGGAACATGGGTTATTAGATATGAGATATGAGATATGAGATTTGTGATATTAAAATTGATTTCATTGGGTTTTCTATGTTGTTTTATTAAATGAGGAAATGGACCTCGAAAAGGATTGTTTCAATCTATTTGCCAAAAGGGTAAAAACTTAGATATGAGATATGAGATTTGCGATATTAAAATTGATTTCATTGGGTTTTCTATTGTTATGTTTTTTAAATGAGGAAATGGACCTCAATAAGAATGATTTCAATCTATTTGCCAAAAGTGTAAGAAATTGATTTTTAACACTTTAAATTATAGTAAGTTGTAAATATGTTCGGAAATGGACGTTTTGTTGTTCAGATATGAACAATTGGGGAAAAATAGTATTTAGTAGAATTTAAAACTCAATTATCACCCTTTCTATCTCAATTCTCATATCCCATATCTCATATCTATTCAAAAGCAAATGTCCTACCTTTACTATTTTCATCTTTGATTCTCGAGATTTTTAAATTCGGTTATCACCCTTTCTATCTCAATTCTCATATCCCATATCTCATATCTCTTCAAAGGCAAATCCTTTGAATATCACTCATCTCTCAGGCTATCCACAGGATTGGCTCTAGCAGCTTTGTAAGAATGGAAAAACATTGTTAAAAATGCTATAACTAAGGTTGCCATTGCTGGGATAGTAAACATCCACCAATTCAACTCCATCTTGTATGCAAAATTATCTAGCCATTTATTGATAGCCCACCATGCAATAGGAGAGGCAATCACTATGGATATGAAAACTAAAACTAGATATTCAGAGGATAACAACCTAATAATTCTTGAGACCGAACTTCCCAAAACTTTTCTTATCCCGATTTCTTTTGTCCTTTGACTGATACTAATGGTTACCAAACCAATTAATCCCAAACAGCTTAATAAGATTGTAATACCAGATGAAAGATTTATAATACTCGAAAAACGATAGTCGCTTTCGTACAGTTCCTTCATGTTGTCATCAAAAAACTTATATGTAAATTCATCATTTGGATAAATCTTTTCCATTCTGTTTCAATGGCTTTTATACCATTCTTCCATTCTCCAGTATTGTGAGAAAGTTTTATACTTATGTTTTTTAATTGATCTCTTTCTTTACTAGGAATAATAACAACAGCTCCAGTTTGACTATGTAGAGTTGAACTATTGAAATTTGGGATTACGCCAACAATGTACATTTGCTTTTCAAACAATGTTACCATTTGTCCGATCGCTGCTTCGGGAGTTTTAATTCCTAATTTTTCGAGCACCTTCTCATTGGCTATAAAGCCAGAGGTGCTGTCCGAAATCTGAAGATTTCTTCCTGCTAATAATTTGAAATTATAGGTTTCTAAATAATCTTTATCGGCGTATTTTAATTCTATTTGACTTCTTACTTCCCCTGTGTCCGTATTCATGCTGACACTGGATGCGTAATAGTCAGCACTCATTGGTAGATGTCCCAAAGAAGATCCTTCAATCTCTTTATATTTCTGAAGCGATTCTTTTAATAAGTTTGGTCTGTTGTCATCTGGGCTATCCTTTAGAAATGGAAGTTCCATGGAAACGATGCTATTGTGTTGAAATCCTAGATCCTGGTTTAACATAAACTGAATCTGAAAACCCATTAACACTGTTGAAATAACGAATACTTGAGCAATAATAAACTGAAAAATAATGAGTGCTTTCCTGAGGGGAATACTCCCAAATTTAAGCTTACCGGCATTTTTCATTTTGATAACTTCGGAAATCTGAACCTTATTTATTAAATATGCGGGATAAAAACTCGAAACTAAAGTCAATATAATAATCAAAGCTGCAAGGAAAATTACAACGGCTAGGGTATCTGAGTAGTTATTTATCTCTTCAGGAATATAACTGCTGAAATATTTTCAAAAAATTTTATCAATGGCCAGGATAATAATAGAGACAGACATGATATAATAAACGTCTCGGATAAAAAACTGAATAATACATATCGTGGTTGTTCACCTAAAGTCTTCCTAATTCCTATTCTTTGGCTCTAAAAGGTACTTGAGCAGTTGTTAGGTTAATGTAATTAATACATGCTAGTAACAATAGGAATGAACCAATTCCAATCATACCATTATAGTGTGCTTTTGTCTACACTGCCTTGGATCATTTTATTGAAATGCAATGTCGAAAGAGGAGCAAGGCCATAGGAATTTTTTACATTGTATTTTGCATTGATTTCAGCATTTACCTCATTAGTTTTTTTAGTAAGTATATCGATTAGATTTTGTTGTGCTGCTTTGTTGTTCAGTTTAACATATAGTTTATGGTTTGAAGTTACCATATCCCAATTATCACTTTTAAGATCTTCTTCCTTAACTGGTACAAATTCTTTATGTCGGAAACTGCTAGTTTTTCTCTAAATCCTGAATGACACCGGTGACCGTATAATTAACAGTGTCTATTAACAGCACTTTACCTAATATCTCTTGAGGTTTCAGATTGGGATAATAAACTCGAGCTCTTGATTCCGATAATACTATTTCATGTGGTTGTTTAAAAACAGATTCTTTATTTCCTGCCAGCCATGTATATGGTACCATTAAAAAATAATCCTTGAAAGTTCCAATAACTGGGGGTTGATTGCTGAACTCTCTTTTTCCGTCATCATCTGAAACTGTTATTTATCATAGTAATAGTTGTATCAGGCGCTACCAATTTGGCTGCAGGAATGTTCTCTTTTACATAATTTGCAACTGGATATTTACCCCATCAAATGAATTTGATTCCTCACCTCTGATTGAGACATTGTAAACTTTGAATATTTCTTCCTTATCTGGATGATTCTTGTCAAAGCTATATTCATAATTAACGATCCGGAATACTACCCAACATGCGCTAATGCCGATGGCAAGTCCGAGAATATTCAGGAAAGTAAACAACTTGTTTTGCCATAGTTTACGGAATAAAAGGTTCACTCTTTTCATGATAATAATTCTTTATAATTACAAATAGTTAATTAAAACGACCCCCAACAAGAATCTCGGCAAGTGTAATCCAAGTCTCGTTTTCGATTTCAATTCTATATATTCATATCCATTCAATGGTAATTGTCCTACCTTTACTATTTTCATATTTGATTCACAAGATTTTTAACTTCGGTTATCACCCTTTCTATCTCAATTCTCATATCTCATATCTCAAATCTATTTAAAGGCAAAGCCTTTGAATATTACTCATCCCGCAAACTATCCACAGGATTTGCCATTGCTGCTTTGATGGATTGATAGCTGACTGTCAACAAAGTCACTAAAATGGCTCCCACTCCTGCGAATAGGAATATCTCCCAATTAATGGATATCCTATATGAATAATCTTCCAGGAATTTATTCATTGTCCAATAAGCAATTGGGAAAGATATAAAACAAGAAATTACTATCAAGACAATAAATTCTATTGACAGCATTCTAGTAACGGTAAAGACTGAAGCACCCAAAACTTTGCGAATTCCAATTTCTTTAGTTCGACTTTCTGCCATAAATGCCGCTAAACCAAATAGGCCAAGACATGAGATAAAAATGGTAAGACCTGCAAATAAGTTGGCAAGTTTACCGGTCTTTTGAGTCTCTGCAAATTTCTTAGCATAAGCTTCATCTACAAATTTATAATTGAAAGGATAATCAGGATTGTATTTTTTAAAGACTTTTTCCGCTTTTACCAACGCCTCCTCAGTACTTAAATTCGGGTTAAATCGTATATGGGTATTGTTCAACCAACCACTTGCACCTTCAATTACTAACAGTTTTACAGGCTCAAAAGGCGATTCTTGAATAAAATCTTTGATAACTCCAATTATCTGAAACTTTCTGCCTCCATCATCGAAGTATTTCCCAATAGGATCATTAAACTTCATCCTTGCGGCGGCGGTTTCATTGATAATTGCCGCGGTTGAATCTGTCGGGAATTTACTCAAATCAAAATCCCTTCCAGCAAGTAATTCAAATCCCGCTGTTTCAACAACTCTATCATCTCCGGTTTGACGATTGAACTGAATTACTTCATTTGGATCTTTGCCTTCCCATTGAATTCCACTCCAACCACTCCATCTTTCCGTAATAGGTGACATCATACGACTTACTGATAGTGCAATGTTTTGCTCCAACAACTCTTGTTTGATCAATTTGGAATTCTTTTCGATTTCTCCAACCTCATGTACATAAATTAAATTTTCCTTTTCGAATCCAAAATCCCTGTCCTGAGCATGTTTTATCTGTTTTTGGATAACAATGGTGCTGACAATCAGTATAATGGCAATACTAAATTGAGACACAACAAGTACTTTTCTGGGATTGATCTTTTGATTTATATTATGAAATCTACCTTTCAGTACCTTAATCGGATTAAATGAGGATAAAAAGAAAGCTGGATAAATTCCTGCCAAAAAGCTGGTCAGTAAAATGAAGCCAACAAATAAAAACCAGAAACCAATTTCTTGCGTAGGGATTTTAAATTTAAATCCAACCAAGTCATTAAAACTAGGAAGTGTCAAAGAAACTATTAATACTGCCAATATACCAGATATAATGGCTAAGATTAAAGATTCTGATAAGAATTGAAAGATAAGAGATTTCTTTTGTGCACCAACTACTTTCCTTATTCCTACCTCTTTGGCTCTCTTCTCACTTTGAGCCGTGCTTAGGTTCATAAAGTTTATACATGCGATGAGCAGAATTAGGACAGCAACGACAATAAAAATATGGACCATATCTATTCTCCCACCTGTCACCACACCATTTTCATATTTGTTGTATAAATAAAGATCTCCGTAAGGTTTTAAAAAGGCTTCGGTTTCATTATCCGAATGACGAGGCATAATATCAACCATCTGTTTTTGAATCTTATTCAAATTGGCATTTTTGTCCAATTCGACATATAGATCAACGGAACTGTTATTCCAATAATTATCAGAATATCCAAGCTTTTCCATCAGAGTCCAAGGCATATAATATTCATATCCTTTGAAAATATGGTTAGGCTCTCCAACTTTGATAACAGCACTTACATTCAATAAATTTGTGCTGTCAATTCTAATGGTTTTTCCCACCGCATCTGATGTTCCAAAAAGATTTTTGGCCAGATCTTCCGTAAGAACAATATTTTGAGGGCCTTTTAAAGCATCATCTCTGTTTCCGGCCAGAAGCTCAAACTCAAACATATTTAAGAAAGCAGAATCAACAAAGGCACCTATACCTGCAGGCACTTTTTTGTTGCCTAAGTCAAACAAATAACCATTTGTCCCACTTAATCTTGTCACATCCTTTGCTTCAGAAATATCAGATTTAAGAACTTCAGCCAATGGTTTTGGTGATGAAAACCAAACCACAGTCTTATTGTCTGCTTCTCCTTTAGAACCTACAACATAAAGTTGTTCTGCCTTTGGGAAATTCTTATTGAAGCCTAATTGAAAATTCACCCACAGCATAATCAACATCGCCGCCGCCATACCGATCGCCAAACCTACAATATTAATCGCTGTAAAACCTTTGTTCTTCTTAAGATTACGAAAGGCTATCTTGAAATAATTTTTGATCATAATTTTGTTATTACAGGCTTAAAAAGATGTTTGACAACCTAGAAATCACTATAATTTGTGTTTTCGTGGTTTTGGCTTTTATAATTGATTCCGTGATTTCAATAACTGTTTTTTTATTGCATTCGGTTATTGAAACATAAGAATTAGGGATTTCTTCATTCGTATTTGCAGCATACCAAATCCCTGAAACAGGATAATTCTTGGTAAAACTGAACTGATAATTCAGGGATACTAAAGTTAGAAGAGTTATTCCTAATCCTATTGTCAATTTGATGTTGCTGTTAATCTTCATTATTTTGATATTTAACTTTGAAATAATAGAGGAGGAACGCCCTTCGGCTCCTGGTTTCGACTACGCTCAACCAACACAACCAACGCAGGGACCGCCCTTCGGCTCCTGGTTTCGGCTCCTGGTTTCGACTACGCTCAACCAACGCAACCAACACAGGGACCGCCCTTCGGCTCCGCTCAGGGACCGATTACACTATAAAGCAGTTGCGGTTTCCAGGATTACCTGTCCATCCAGCATACGGATTACTCTGTCTGAGAATTTGGCATCATGTTCGGAGTGGGTAACCATTACGATGGTTGTGCCAGCTTCATTGAGTTCGGTTAGCAATTGCATAACTTCATTACCATTGCTAGAGTCCAAATTACCTGTAGGCTCATCGGCAAGGATCAATTTCGGATTGTTTACTACAGCACGTGCTACGGCTACGCGCTGTTGCTGACCTCCGGAAAGCTGTTGTGGAAAGTGATTTCGACGATGCATGATCTGTACCTTTTCCAAGACCTCTTCGACGCGGCGTTTGCGTTCTGCAGCTGGCACATTGGTGTAGACAATGGCAGTTCTACATTTTCAAATACGGTTAGCTCATCGATAAGGTTAAAGCTTTGGAATACGAAGCCGATATTGTGCTTGCGAAGATCTGAACGTTTGTTTTCTTTGAAATGTGCTACTTCTATGTTATTAAAAAGATAACTACCTTCATCCAAGTCGTCCAATAGACCGATGATATTCAGAAGGGTTGACTTTCCACATCCTGACGGCCCCATTACAGCGACAAACTCGCCTTCCTTAACGTGGATATTTACATCGTTCAAGGCCACGGTCTCTACCTCTTCGGTACGGTAGAATTTTTGAAGATTGGTTATTTTTATCATGGTGTTTCTTTGTTTTAAATTAATGATTTCAGTTTATCATAATGGTTAGTTTTAAAAACCGCCATTTTCGTTTTCTCCAACAGCGGTTAATAGACTTCTACTCTATTTTTTGATGCTCAATTCCTGAATCTTATCGTATGTTTCATAGCTTGAAACTACGACCTTGTCTCCAGGTTGTAATCCATTTAGTACTTCATAATATTCTGGGTTTTGCCTTCCCAACTGGATATCTGTACGGTAGGCAACATTTCCACTCTTATCTAGTTTAAAGATCCAATTGCCTGCAGTTTGTTGATAGAAACCTCCTTTTGCTAATAAGATAGCTTTTGTTTCATCACTCAATGCCAATCGAATTGTTAATGTCTGACCACGACGAATTCCTTGAGGAACTTCATTCAAAAATTCCATATCTACTTGGAATCTTCCGTCTTTCACTTGGGTATATACTTTCTTAATTTTTAACTCATAAACCTTGTTGCCAATAGTGAACTGACCTTTAAGGTCTGGGAAGATACGGTTGATATAATGTTCATCAATATCAGCACGCACTTTGAATCCTGTGAGTACGTCGATTTGACCTAGGCGCTCTCCAGCTGTTTTGTTCTGGCCGATTTCAGCATCAAAAGATGTTAATTGGCCATCTACAGGTGCTCTTAAAATCAAATCACCAACTTTTTTGGCGCATCAATTCCAATGCATTTTGAGTACGTTTATACGTTTCGCGGTCTTGGTTAAGTTTCTGACTATTTGAAATCTGATCTTGTTTTACGATCTGTTTAGTCAGACCTACACGTTCCTTTTGATAATTATAGTCATTTAATGATTTCTCATATTCTTGAGATCCGATTGCTTTTTCAGCCAGTAGTTTCTTGTTCAGATTGTATACACGTTCAGCCTCTCTAAATGCAGACTCCACATCAGCCATTTGGTTTTTATTGCTGATTGTAGCTTGTTGGGCATTTGTTTGAGCAATTTGGTTTTGAGTTAAAAGGTTTAAGACCTGTGTCTCTTGTTGTACCAATGTCAATTCTAAATCTGTGTTCGAAAGTCGCATTATTGGATCACCCTTATGTAGATGTGCCCCGTCCTCAACAAATTTTTCCTCAACGCGTCCTCCAACTGAAGCATCTAAATATATACTGCTGATTGGTAATACGGTGCCATTAATAGGAATGAATTCTTGAAAAGTATCTTCTTTAACCTCAAAAATCGAAATACGTTCAGCATCAACGTTCAGTTTACTGTTTCCGCTGGTGTAATAATAACTAGCTCCAATCAAGGCTACGATGCCTGCAATTCCGGCTACAGTTAGTATTCTTTTTGTATTCCACGTTTTTTGTTTAATCGGTCTGTCCATGTAATTCTATATGAAATTTGATAAAAGCATATACAAGGTTGTGCCAAAGTTTTAATATAATGAATATCAGTGTTTTAGTTAACAATGAGGGTTTGGGACTGTTCGAAAGCGAACAGTAAATGTGCGGAGGTGGACAATTTGATTTTCTTTTTTTGGTGTTCATAAGTGAACACTTGGATGTTCGGCTTCGAACAGGTCGTGAGGCCTTTAATTGTTAATGTGTTGAGATTCAAAATTTTAATTATTTGGCACAGCCTATGGAATGCAGTATGAAATTTAGTTTTAAATGAAAAGAGATTTACTATTTGTAATCATATTTGTTTGTTGTTTAGTTAGCACGGCAAAAGGACAGGGAGATTCCTTGTCCTTAGCCGATTGCGTTAAACAAGCAATCCAAAACAACCCTACTTTGAGGCGAGATGAATTAGTCGTCGACCGATCTGACCTTGCTTTTAAACAAGCGAAATACGACCGTTTACCAACATTGAATGCCAATATCAGTCATGATATCTCGCAGGGTAGGACCATCAATCCGACAACCAATCAATATATAGATCAGAACAATAGCTCAGGGCGTCAATCCCTGGGCTTAAATGTTCCGATTTTCAATGGTTTTTATATCATCCATAACATCCGAATGAAATCGAACGCTTTGGACGCAGGTAAATTGGAATATGAAGGTTATGTAAATGACTTGAAATTGGATGTAATTACAGCATACGTCAAGGTTCTGACAGCAAAAGACATGTTGACCCAAACCGAGGGTCAATTATCGGTGACTAAGGAACAGCTGCACAGAAATGAAGTTTTAAATCGTGAAGGTGCAGCAAATCCTGGTGATCTATATGATATTAAAGGCCAATATAGCAGTGACCTGAATGCTGTAGAACTGACAAGACAAAGTTTGAACAATGCAAGGGTTGAGTTAGCTGGCCTGATGAACGTGGATGTTCAAAGTTTGGGTGAGCTTGAACAGATTGATATACCTTCGGAAATATCTATAAAATCATCGGAAGAATTGTTTCAAGAATCTTTGACAGCATTGCCACAATTTAAAGCGATGGATTATAGAATCAAAGAGATGGAAGAGGGAATTAAGGTTGCCAAATCTAATTATTGGCCAAGTCTATCCTTGAGTGGTGGGATGAGTTCCAATTACAGTAAGGAAGGTGGAGCGATTTTTAATCAAATCAAAAACAATTTGAGCAAAGGTGTTGGTTTAACTTTGAGCATTCCAATCTTCAATCAATTCAAGAATCGCACTCAGGTTCGGTTAGCTGAAGTTAATTTAAATGAGGTTAATTTCACCAAAGATATTATGAGGAATGAATTGCGGATGAAAACTGCTCAAGCTGTTTTCGATTTAGATATCACACAGAAAAATGTGGTCAATCTGCGTGATCAGGAGTTAAGTTATGCAGAATCATTTCGGATTGCTACGGTACATTTTGAGGCAGGAAACAGCAACTCTGTAATCTATTTAACTGCTAAGAATAAATTGGATGCCACCCGTAGTCAATTAATCATAAAGCAATACGAGTGGTTGATGCAAAAATATATGAATGATTATTATTCGGGATCTTTAGATTTATAGTTAACTTAGCTAACAATGAAGAAAGCAACCATTTTAGTTGTTGATGATGATCAAGACTTGTTAACCGCCACACGCATATTACTAAGACCTAATGTCAAAGAAGTAATCGTAGAACACAACCCTGAAAGGTTAATAAATATTCTGGAGAAAAATCCAGTTGATATTGTTATGCTTGACATGAACTATAAAAGCGCTATCAACACGGGGAATGAGGGGTTGTTTTGGCTTTCAAAAATTAAGTCACAATTTCCTAAAGTGAATGTTGTTATGATTACTGCATATGGTGCTGTAGACTTAGCTGTAAAATCGCTGAAACAAGGAGCTTCTGATTTTATAGTCAAACCTTGGCAAAATGAGCAGCTTATTAATACGCTGACTGGAATTTATCAAGAAAGTAGACCAAATCAAAAAGAAAAAGTCGCTGTAAATACGAGAGATCAGCATGGGATTATCGGTAATTCTCCCATTATGGAAGATTTACAATATAAGCTGGACAAAGTTGCACCTACCGAAGCTAATATATTAATTTTAGGAGAAAATGGAACTGGTAAGGATTTAATAGCAAATGCGATCCATCAACGGTCATTAAGGTCCAAGGAATCTTTTGTTAAAGTTGATGTAGGCTCTTTGACGGAGACGCTTTTTGAAAGTGAGCTATTTGGGTATAAAAAAAGGGGCTTTTACTGATGCTAGGGAAGATAGAAAGGGGAGATTTGAGAATGCAGATGCAGGGACCTTATTTTTGGACGAGATCGGAAATATTAGCTTGCAGCAACAAGCTAAGTTATTAAGTGTTTTGCAAAATAGAGCTGTAGTTCCTTTGGGATCAAGTCAGGCTATTCCCGTTGATATTCGCTTAATTTCTGCAACCAATGTTCCCTTGAAAGTATTGGCTGATGAAAGCCGGTTTAGAAAAGATTTGATTTATAGGATCAATACTTTGGAGATTCAGGTTCCACCATTGCGTGAAAGGGGTGAAGATATTCCTTTATTGGCCGATCATTTTTTGAAATTCTACAGTGCTAAATATCATAAAAATATTGCTGGATTTGAATCTGATGCGGTTAATAAGCTGAAAGGATATCATTTTCCAGGGAATGTACGCGAGTTGCAATATAGTATCGAGCGTGCCGTGATCATGTCTGACCAGCAAAGTATTCGTGCTGATGATATCTTATTTTCACCCATTGAACAACAAATGGAAGAAAAGCCATTGATTGCAGATTTTTCTTCTCATAATTTGGAAGAAATGGAACGAAAAGCAATTAAATCAGCTATTGATCGATATAATGGGAATATCAGTAAGGCCGCTAAAGAATTAGGGCTAACTCGTGCGGCATTGTACAGAAGACTAGAAAAATATAATCTCTAATCTATGACCAGGCTGGTTGTTACCGATTTCTTAAAAATGTTAATATTAATGGCTCTAGCTGTTGGGATTGCCTTTTTAGGTTTCAAAGGGTATTATCTATATGCTGGGCTAGCCTTTTTCTTTTTGATGATCTTTGCAAATCGATCTTTTTCAAAACACCAATTCTTAATCAAACAACTGATAGAATTTTCAGAAGCAGTAAAATACCGCGATTTTACTAGAAGATTTGTTGTTAAGAATCCCAATTCTCCAGAGGGGCAACTTTATTCGGCATTTAATCTAATCAATGAGGTTTATAAAAACATTAGTATAGATCAAGCCTTACAGCATCAATACCTCAATAAGGTAATCAATATGTTGGATACTGCTATTATCTTTTACCATGCTGACTCGGGCAAAGTAATTTGGTTGAATGATGCATTCAAAGATCTATTTCAGGTCCCACATTTGGGCAATATATCAGGTATGATCAAGCGCCATCCAGAGCTGTATGAGAAAACGATGCAGCTACAGGTTGGGAAACATCAGATGGAAACGGCTCATTCCAGTAAAGGAAAAATCAAATTGTTGATGCAGAGTTCGGGTTTTGAGACTCAAGACGGCTCATTTCGTATTATTGTTTATCAAAACATCAACGAGGCCATTGATGAAACTGAAACACGAGCATGGCATAAGTTATTGCGTGTTTTGACACATGAAATTATGAATTCAATAGGGCCTATCAGTTCACTTGCTGAGACTTTGCATGATCGTTTAGAGCATTGGGAAGGCGAACAGGATGTTGAAGATCTTAAGTTAGGTATCTTCACTATAAAGCGTAGGAGCGAGGGTTTGTTGCAATTTGCCAAGAGCTACAGATTGATCAACAAAGTGGATCAGCCTCAATATTCTGAAATCTTGGTTGTTCAGCTTTTTGAAAATATATATCAATTATTGGAACCTACTTTGATCCAAAAAAATATTGATGTGGATATTATTATCAAGAACACGCGATTGATTTTACGTGCGGATGTAAATTTGCTGGAACAGGTCATCATCAATTTGTTATTGAATGCTATCGAGGCTGTGAAAGAGGTCGATGAGCCTTATATCAGTCTTTCCGCTGTTGAAACCAAAGATCATATTCAGTTGAAGATTCAGGACAATGGTTCAGGCATGTCGGCGGAAATACAGGAGCAGATTTTTACACCCTTTTTCACCACCAAGAAGACAGGGACAGGTGTTGGCCTTACTTTGAGCAAACAAATCATGTTGATGCATGGCGGAAACATATCTGTAGATAGTAAAGAAGGCCAAGGCAGTACCTTTACGCTACAATTCTAATTCTATTTGTATTTTTGTGCCGCAATGCGGTATCTAATCTCTTATTTGTATCATTTTATCGTTTCCAACAGTAGGCATGGGACACATTCCCCATTTGTATATGACCTAGCTTCAAAAAGTAATTTACAATGTTGCCTTTAAAAGTTCGAATCATGTTGATTTTCCGGTAGGTTTTAATCCCAAATATCTCCCTCTATTGAAAAAAATACTTAGTTATTGGAAGGTTGAAAAATTAGGGGATGATATAAATAATAAAGATGTGAATGCTTATTGGATAAATCAGCCAAACATTGAAGTAGAGGAATTGTTGAAATTAGTGGATGAGGGTAAGATTTTGATTATTGATAAACCCTACAGCATTAAGAATAAAGGTTTGTGGAATAAGTTGATTGATGATAGGAGAGTGATCGTATCTATCAATATGTTTCATTTTGGTATTGTACTGAAAAGAGAAGGACAACGGAAAGAGGATTTTCTATTGAGATATTTAGGGTAGGGTAGGTTAGACAATAGACATAAGACAAAAGACATTAGACTTGGTAAGGTTTACAATTTTAAATTAATCACATTCATTCTTATGAAGAGATAAAATCAAAAACAGATATGGTAACTATTATATTAGTTCTATAATCTGCTATTACCTACGAATGGCCAAAGTCTACTGTCTTATGTCTAGTGTCTTATGTCTAGTGTCTACTGAGTACTGTCTAATTTAAAACGCCTCACTAATACTTAAATAAAAGCCTGATTGTCTTTTTTCTCCGGGTCTTTGTTCACCGAAGGCATAATCAAAGCGGATACTACTATTATGTTCTAGGCTAAAGAAATAGCGGAGTCCTGCACCATAGGATGGGATTAAACGCATATCATGTTGTTTTGAGAATGTGCTACCTGTTCCTAGGAAACCGTTGATTCCGATTCTTGGATGGAAACGATATCTCAACTCTGCTTGGGCAGTCATGTAATTTTTGTCTTTATATCTGCCCAAATAGTATCCTCGCATGGTCATGTCCCCACCTAGTTCACGCATAACGTAGAAAGGTACGTTTTTACCATATGTTCCTCGAAAAAGGCCTTGGGCACCAACTGTCAATTGCTTGGTAATCGGGTAGAAACCTCGGACATCAAATTCTATTTGGTTTCCAACAAAATTGTCCTTGCCGAAGAAGTTAGGGGCGTAGCTGTATTTAGCTCTGCCGTAAAATCCATTGGTAGTATAAGTAGTATTGTTCCGGGTATCGTATAAAGCGGATACTCCTAAAGCCATATATTGACCCCCATCTTTGCCTAAGACTTCTGGGGATTCGAATATTCCGCCGGATTCGATGTCATTAAATTGGAAGTTCTCGTAATTAAGGTTAATCCCCGCATAGAAATTAGGAGCGAACCTTTTTTCACCATCTAATTTTATGCGATAAAGTTTTTGGTCGAGGTAATCTTCATCTTCTTTCCAAGTATCGTTTCCTAGTCCATAGAAGTTAAATGGCCAGTCTCTGAATCGGAGTTCAGATATGATGTGATAGTCGTTGTTTTTTGTCCAGATATCAGAAGTGAGTTTGATGTTCTTCTGTTTTTTAGTTGTTAGAGTTCCAATCAGTGTTACATTGGATGTTCTACTGTCCAGGTTTTCTTTATCTATATAGAAGTTATATGTACTTGCAATTCCGTATTCGAATCCAGTTTCTTGTGCATAACCTACGGCTGGTAGTACTACAAAACTTCCGGATCTGGAAGAGTCTTTTTCCGAGGAGACGAATTTTTTGATCAATTTTTTGATAAATCCTGTGTTTTCTTGCGCTGAAAGTTGGGATGAATTCAGGGATAACACCAATAATAAGATTAAAGATATTGAATATTTTTTTCACAGCTGTTGCGTTAATCATGTGCAAATATAGGGTATCTGATGGATTGGAAAATGAAAAATTATTTACTTGCATATCAATGATATGGTTTTCAGGAGTAAAAAAAATGACCAAATATTTTTGATATGTTCATGGAGTAGCTATCTTTGCATCATCAAAACGGGAAAATAAGTACTGTAGCGAGCTAGTTCTTTAAGTAGAAAAAAAATTAAAAATAAAACTTGCGAATATCGAATAAATATTAGATTTTTGCACTCGCTATCCAAAGATAGCCGTTCTTTAAAACAGCAAGTTTTATTAAATTAAATACGCCTCCTTAGCTCAGCTGGTAGAGCAACTGACTTGTAATCAGTAGGTCATTGGTTCGATTCCGATAGGAGGCTCAAAACAACGCAAGTTGTAGGTCTGGAGGGGTTCCAGAGCGGTCAAATGGGACGGACTGTAAATCCGTTGCTTCGGCTTCGAAGGTTCGAATCCTTCTCCCTCCACCAAAAAAGTTTGCACTCCACCTTGTTTAAAGAGGTGATCTAGGGATGCAAACTCGCAAGCGGAAGTAGCTCAGTTGGTAGAGCGATAGCCTTCCAAGCTATAGGTCGCGAGTTCGAACCTCGTCTTCCGCTCAATTTATAAAACAAATCTAAGTCTCTGTCTTCTTAACAATTTAATTTATTGAAAGGGTAGAGGCTTATGTCTGTAAATAAGCTTTTTGTAAGCCGAAGTAGCTCAGGGGTAGAGGCACTTCCTTGGTAAGGAAGAGGTCGTGGGTTCAAATCCCATCTTTGGCTCGAATACATAAGTTTTGTAACTTTGTAAGATTAATTAAAAGAAATATTTTATAATTACTAATTCGCATAAACATGGCAAAAGAGAAATTTGACCGTAGTAAACCGCACTTAAACATTGGTACTATCGGTCACGTTGACCCACGGTAAAACAACTACAACAGCTGCTATCACTAAAGTTTTAGCTGATAAAGGTTTTTCAGAGGCTCGTTCATTTGATTCAATTGACTCTGCTCCTGAAGAGAAAGAACGTGGTATCACGATTAACACTGCACACGTTAGAATACCAAACAGCTAACCGTCACTATGCACACGTTGACTGTCCAGGTCACGCCGATTACGTTAAGAACATGGTAACTGGTGCTGCGCAAATGGACGGTGCTATCATCGTTGTTGCTGCAACAGACGGTTCCTATGCCTCAAACTCGCGAGCACATCCTATTAGCTCGTCAGGTAGGTGTTCCTGCGTTAGTAGTATTCTTGAATAAAGTTGACTTAGTTGATGACGCTGAATTATTAGACTTAGTTGAGATGGAAGTTCGTGAATTATTATCATTCTACGAATTCCCTGGCGACGATGTTCCAGTAATCAAAGGTTCTGCTTTAGGTGCATTAAACGGAGAGACTCAATGGGTTGATTCAATCATGGAATTAATGGACGCTGTAGATAACTACATTCCAATTCCTCCACGTTTGACAGATCTTCCTTTCTTGATGCCTATCGAGGACGTGTTCTCAATCACAGGTCGTGGTACAGTAGCTACAGGTCGTATCGAAAGAGGTGTAATCAACTCTGGAGATCCAGTTGAGATCTTAGGTATGGGTGGCTGAGAACTTGAAATCTACAGTAACAGGTGTTGAGATGTTCCGTAAGATCTTAGATTACGGTGAGGCTGGTGATAACGTAGGTTTATTGTTACGTGGTATTGAGAAAACTGATATCCGTCGTGGTATGGTTATCTGTAAACCAGGTTCAGTAACTCCACACACAGACTTCAAAGCTGAGGTATACGTATTGTCGAAAGCAGAAGGTGGTCGTCACACTCCTTTCTTCAACAAATACCGTCCTCAATTCTATTTCCGTACAACAGACGTAACTGGAGAGATTACTCTAGAAGAAGGTACTGAGATGGTTATGCCAGGTGATAACGTAACAATCACTGTTAATTGATCAACGCTATCGCAATGGAAAAAGGTCTACGTTTCGCTATCCGTGAGGGTGGTCGTACAGTAGGTGCTGGTCAGGTAACTGAAATTGTAAAATAATCTGAAAAGATTATCACAATAAAAAATAAGCTAATTGGCTTCAGGCTGATTAGCTTATTTTTTCACTGAGAAATAACACGCGGTTTTCCGCAAATAATTTGAAATAATATTTGTTGTAATGCGGTCTAAAGCCTATATTTGCAACACAAAAAAATATACACGGGCATAGTTCAATGGTAGAATAGAGGTCTCCAAAACCTTTGATCTGGGTTCGAATCCTGGTGCCCGTGCTAATAAAAATAGAAACTTAAAAAATGGCAAAAGTACTTGACTTTATTAAGGACTCTTACACAGAGGTTACCGAAAAAGTGACTTGGCCTACTTGGGCTCAACTTCAAAGTCACGCTATTATTGTGCTTGTTGCATCTATTATTATTGCTTTGATTATATTCGTAATGGATAAAGCCTCAAGTAATGTAATGGAACTGCTGTACAATACAGCATCTTAATTTTCTAATCCAAAAGTATTATGGCAGATCAAAGTTTAAAGTGGTACGTCGTGCGTGCTGTGAGCGGGAAAGAAAAAAAGGTTAAACAATACCTTGAAGCTGAAATCAACCGCCTAGGCATTCAACATTTGGTAACCCAAGTATTGATTCCAATGGAGAAATACTACCAAATGCGCGATGGCAAGAAAGTTGCCAAAGAACGTAACTACTATCCAGGATATGTTTTGATCGAAGCGGCATTAGACGGTGAGATCGAACACGCAATCAAAAACGTAAACAGTGTAATCGGATTCTTAGGAGACAAAGCGGGTAACGCTATTCCTCTTCGTCCAGCTGAAGTTAACCGTATCTTAGGAAAAGTTGACGAAATGGCAGAACAAGGCGAATCAATCAGCGTGCCTTACTACGTTGGCGAAACTGTAAAAGTTAATGATGGTCCTTTCAATGGTTTTACAGGTGAAATCGAAGAAGTTCACGAAGACAAGAAGAAATTAACCGTAATGGTAAAAGTATTCGGTCGTAAAACTCCTCTTGAATTGAACTATATGCAAGTCGAAAAAGAATAACGATTGTTAGTCTTTAGACATTAGAAATTTTAAGCCCCTTCCTTTGGTTGGGGCTTTTTGTATTTTAGATGTGAGATGTGAGATGTGAGATGTGAGAAATTGGAAATTTTAAGGGAATAGTTGCGAAACAAAGACGGGTTGGTTCTAAAGAATGGGTTCCTAGAATTCTTTCCTTTTTATTATATTTAAGGTTTGATGACCTAAATTAATGATGTTGAACCCAGAAACCTTATCTGCTAATCTTTCTGCTTCTACAAAGATTCGTGTTCGCGCAATAGATATTATGCGTGGGCTGACCTTGTTTCTGATGCTTTTTGTCAATGATTTGTATACTTCAAATGTCCCAAAATGGTTGTTGCATACTGAAGCTGATTTTGACGGCATGGGACTTTCTGATTGGGTTTTTCCAGGATTTCTATTTATGGTAGGTATGGCAATACCGTACGCCGTGTCTGCAAGAAAGAAAAAAGGGGATTCAGATACACATGTTTTTATTCATGTTTTGGGCAGAACCATTAGTTTGCTCATTATTGGATTGTTGATAGTTAATTCCAGCAGTCTCAATCCTCAATTAACAGGTATGTCACGTTTATGGTGGATTGGTTTGGTCTATGTCTGTATTTTCTTGGTTTGGAACAATTATCCTCAGGATAAATACAAAAACATTTTTTTGATATTAAAGGTAATAGGAATAATAGGGTTGATTTATTTGTCAGCAATCTTCAGGGCAGGTTCCGTTGATACAGCTGTCTGGTTTGAAAGAAGTTGGTGGGGAATTTTAGGTTTGATAGGTTGGGGTTATTTTGCAGGAAGTAGCGTTTATCTCTTAATAAAGGATAGGATATGGGGGGCTATATTGGCTGTCCTTATTTTCTTGTTCCTCAATATTGCAAGCATGAATGGTTGGGTGCCCAGTTTATTTCCTGGACAAGATTGGTTTAATGTACTATTGCAAGGGAATGTTCCAATGATTGTAATGTCGGGTATAACTGCCACTTTAATTGTTAGAAAGTTTTCTGCAGATTGGAAGAAATTGGCTATATATCTAACCCTTTTTGGTTTGATTAGTTTGGTTTTGGGATTGATTTTACATCAATGGTTTATCGTTTCGAAGATTTTGGCCACTCCATCTTGGGGGATGTTATGCAATGGTATTAGTATACTTTTATTTGTATTGATTTATTATTTGATTGATGTAAGAGGAAAATCTAAGTACAGCAAGCTTTTTGAACTGGCTGGACAGAATTCTTTAACTACTTATCTTGCTCCAGACCTGATTTATTTTATAATCTGGGGTTCAGGTTTATCTATATTATTTTATAAACAGGACTATTCCATGTGGCTAGCCGTAATTGGCTCCTTAACTTGGGCATATGCTATGCTGTGGTTTGGTCTGTTACTCAATCGTATTGGGATTAAACTTAAACTGTAATTCTATATATCATGAAGAGAAAACACATGGTGACCATTTTAGGGTCATTCCTTTTTATTCTGTTAGCTTTACCTTTAGCTATTTTGGCTCAGGGCAAAAAACCACATATTGTTTCTTATGTGACATCTTGGACAAAGCCTGTTCCTGATCCAAATTTAATAAGCCATATTAATTATGCCTTTGGTCATGTCAATGATACGTTCAATGGCGTAAAAATAGACAATCCTGACCGTCTCAGGGAGATTGTTAAATTGAGAAAGAATCATCCTGACCTTAAGATTCTTCTATCGATTGGGGGCTGGACCTCGGGTAGATTCAGTGAGATGGCGGCAGACGAAACCAATAGATTGGGTTTTGCCAAAGATTGCCAAAAAATCGTTAAAGAATTTGATTTGGATGGGATTGATATCGACTGGGAGTATCCGACCAGTAACGAAGCTGGAATTTCGGCTTCTCCTGAAGATACGGATAATTTTACCTTATTGATGAGGGATATTCGAAAAGAGATTGGTCCGAAAAAACTTTTGACTTTAGCGACTATAGCAGATGGCAAATACATCGATTTTAGAGCTATTGACAAAGATATTGATTTTGTGAATGTAATGATGTATGATGTCTCTAAGCCTCCATTGCAACACAACAGTTTATATCGTTCGGATTTGGCGGGAAGGATTACCCTTGTTGAAGCACTACAAGCACATTTGGATGCAGGTGTTCCAAAGAACAAATTGGTTATGGGAATACCATTCTATGGGAGAGGCGACAAAAAGAAAGTGAATGATTTTGTTAATTTCCGGGAGATGCCAATGAGTCAATTTGAGGAGAGATGGGACGATAAATCTAAAGTTCCTTATTTAGTCGATGATTCAGGGGTATTGGTTCTGACCTTTGAAAATGAGAAATCCATTAAAGAAAAGGCCGCATATATTAAATCCCAAGGAATTTTGGGTGCTATGTATTGGGAGTTTTACGGAGACAATGACGATTTACTGCTGAGCAAAACTCTTTACGACGGCCTAAAATAATAGAAAAAACAAAACCACTCTGAATTTGTTCGAATTAAACAGGTTTTGTTTCTATTTCTTATAACCATTTAAAAAAATTAGAGCTTATGAACAATCAGATTATAAAACCCAAATATTTGGGTTTAACAGGAATTTTTATCCTCAGCGGATTAACTGCTTGTTTTGGTCAAAAAAATGAAACTGCTTATTTTTCCGATGTAACCGAAACCAGTATTCCATTGGATCCTAAAACACATGCTTTAGATGTCGTATTAGTTGATGTAAATGGTGACAGTTCATTGGATATAATTTTAGCAATGGAGAATCTGCCAAATCAACTTTATATCAATGATGGCAATGGTAATTTCACTTGGCAAAAAGGTGTTTTCAAGGATGCAAATCATGATACTGAACATGTTCGTATTGCAGATATGGACAATGACGGATTTATAGACGTCGTATTCGTTGCAGAAGATGATCAAAACCATGAATATTATTTGGGAAATGGTGATGGTACGTTCAGAGATGTTTCAGACAGGTTACTAGGCAAGAGTGAAGGTAATGGTTTGGATTTGGGTGATGTGAATGGAGATGGCTTGCCTGATATTGTGATTGGTAATACGGGAGATAACCCAGGCGTGTTGCTTTGGTTGAATAATCCAGAGAAGCCAGGGTTTTTAATTGATGTATCTGCGGATAATTTACCGAACAATAAAGAGCAGGTTCAATCTGTGAAATTGTTTGATGCTGATGGAGACGGCGATCTTGACATGGTATTAGCTAATGAGGTGCCACCAAGCAGGTTGTATTTTAATGATGGCACTGGAAAATTCTCCGAAAAGGAGGGTGCTTTAGTTGAGACTGTAGATCTTCATTCGAGGGAGGTTATTGTATTTGACGCTGATAAGGATGGGAAGGAAGATATTTTCTTCGCTAACTTGACTAGCAATGGAGGTCAAAAGGAACGAAATCCACGAGGACGGTTATTTATGAACAAGGGTGACGGTAAATTCGTGGATGAAACTGAGAGTCGGATTCCGGAATATGATTTTTCTACGTATGCCTGTAATGTTATAGATTTTGATAGGGATGGGGATATAGATATTGTGTTGAGTGCTTTAAAAATCCCGCCATTTGAGGCGATGCAATTTCAAGCTTTGAGAAATGACGGAAATGGGACCTTCACTTTAGCTACAGAAGAGGTGATTCCTTCGGTTACTGTTGAGCGTTCATGGGGAAGTGATGTAGGAGATGTAAATGGGGATAAGATTCCGGATTTGTTGATAGGTGCATGGGGGGACCAAGTGCGCTTATTACTAGGTAAATAAAAAAAGAAAAAATAATTTTTTATTATAGATTTTATGGTTATCTTTGCACCTCGTTTGGTTGCAAATATTGTGTTTGTAGCCATCGAGAATTAAATGTTACGTTATTGCTTCCAACTTACTAACAAACATTTAACAAATTAAATCACAGAAAAAATGGCAAAAGAAGTCAGTGCGTTAGTAAAATTACAAGTGAAGGGCGGAGCTGCGAATCCATCTCCACCGGTAGGGCCTGCATTAGGTGCTAAAGGTGTTAATATCATGGATTTCTGTAAGCAATTTAACGCTCGTACGCAAGACAAACCAGGTCAAGTATTACCTGTTGTGATCACTGTATATGCCGACAAATCTTTTGATTTTATCATTAAAACTCCACCGGTTGCTGTTCAATTAAAGGATGCAGCGAAGCTTAAGAGCGGATCGGGTGAGCCAAACCGTAAGAAAGTAGCTTCTATTACTTGGGATCAAGTAAAGACTATTGCGGAAGATAAGATGCCAGATTTGAATGCATTTACTGTAGAATCAGCTATGAGAATGGTTGCTGGTACAGCGCGTAGTATGGGTATCACTGTTTCAGGTGATGCTCCTTGGAAAAATTAATTAACGAAATCAGTTTAAGAAAGTGGCTAGATTAACAAAAAATCAAAAAGCGGCACTATCCAAAATTGAAGCTGGTAAAGCATACTCTTTAAAGGAAGCTGCGGCTTTAGTTAAAGAGATCACCAACACCAAATTTGATGCTTCTGTGGATATCGACGTTCGTTTGGGCGTAGATCCTCGTAAAGCAAATCAAATGGTTCGTGGTATTGCAACATTGCCACACGGTACTGGTAAGACAGTTCGTGTATTAGTTTTATGTACTCCTGACAAGGAAGAAGAAGCTAAGGCGGCAGGTGCAGACTACGTAGGTCTTGATGACTATATCAGCAAAATCGAAGGTGGTTGGACTGACGTTGACATTATCATCACAATGCCTAGTGTTATGGCAAAAGTAGGTAAATTGGGTCGTATTTTAGGTCCAAGAAACTTAATGCCTAACCCTAAGACAGGAACAGTAACTACGGAAGTAGGCAAAGCTGTGACTGAGGTTAAAGCTGGTAAGATCGACTTCAAAGTTGACAAAACAGGTATCATCCATACTTCAGTTGGTAAAGTGTCTTTCGACGCAGATAAAATCTATGACAACGCATTAGAAGTGTTACAAACGATTTCACGTTTGAAACCATCTGCAGCAAAAGGAACGTACTTCAAGAGTATTCACATTTCTTCAACTATGAGTCCTAGTATTCATATTGAAACTAAATCAGTAGCAGGAATTTAATCATGAGAAAAGAACTTAAACATGAAATTGTTGAAGCTTTAGCTGAACAGATTAAATCTTACGGTAATTTTTACATTACTGACACTGCTAATCTGACAGTTGAGAAGGTGAATAACATTCGTCGTAAATGTTTCGAGCAAGGAATCGAGATCAAGGTTGTGAAAAACACTTTGATTAAGAAAGCGTTGTTAGAGGCTGGCGTAGATTCAGAAGAGATCTTTGGCGTATTAAAAGGAGCGTCTACATTAATGTTTTCAGAAACAGGTAATGCTCCGGCGAAATTGATCAAGCAATTACGTAAAGAAGGTGACAAGCCGGTATTGAAAGCAGCATATATTCAAGAGACTGCTTTTGTAGGTGACAACCAACTTGACTCATTAGTAACTCTTAAATCTAAAGAGGAACTTATTGCAGACGTTATTGCATTACTTCAATCTCCTGCGAAGAACGTTATTTCTGCTCTTCAATCAGGCGGAAATACAATTTCAGGCTTAGTAAAAGCTTTAGAAGAAAGAGGCTAACGAACCCTCAATTTAACAAACGTTCGTTAAATTTTAATTAACAATATTTTTTAAAGAAAATTCAAAAATTCAAAATAAAATGGCAGATTTAAAACAACTTGCTGAACAGTTAGTAAACTTAACAGTAAAAGAAGTTAAAGAATTAGCTGATATCTTAAAAGACGAGTATGGTATCGAGCCTGCTGCTGCTGCTGTAGCTGTTGCTGCTGCTCCAGGTGCTGGTGACGGTGCTGCTGCTGCTGAAGAGAAAACATCTTTCGATGTAATCTTGAAAGAAGCTGGTGGTCAGAAATTAGCTGTAGTTAAATTGGTTAAAGACTTAGCTGGTTTAGGTTTGAAAGAAGCTAAAGATTTAGTTGATGGTGCACCAAAAGAATTAAAAACTGGTGTTTCTAAAGACGAAGCAGAAGCTTTGAAAAAACAATTAGAAGAAGCTGGAGCTGTAGTTGAGATTAAGTAATCTCGCATAAAGCGCCAAAAACTTAGACTCTGATAGTCCAAATCTATCAGAGTCTATTCCTGTTTATAATATATAGTATATGGATCAAGCTCCTGCTGACGCTTGATCGGGAGATGAAATCAGCAGATGTTAGCTCAGTTTTTTTTAAACTAAATTCTTATTCCCTTGGCAAACAATAATATTCAAAAAGAAAGAGTAAATTTTGCGACAAGTAAGAAGGTAATTGATTACCCAGATTTCTTGGACGTACAATTGGAGTCTTTCAAGGAGTTTTTTCAATTAGAAACTACTTCTGACAACCGCCATCAGGAAGGGCTTTACAAGGTTTTCGCAGAAAACTTCCCTATTTCTGATTCAAGAAACATCTTTGTGCTAGAGTTTTTGGATTATTTCATTGATCCACCGCGTTATGATATCCAAGAGTGTATCGAACGTGGATTGACTTATAGCGTACCTCTAAAGGCTAAATTGAAGTTGTCTTGTAATGATGAAGAACACGAAGATTTCGAAACCATTGTACAAGACGTGTATTTAGGAACTATCCCGTACATGACTCCAAAAGGTACTTTCGTTATCAATGGAGCTGAACGTGTTATCGTTTCTCAATTGCACCGTTCCCCTGGTGTGTTCTTTGGTCAAAGTAGACACACGAATGGTACTAAACTTTATTCTGCTAGGGTTATTCCTTTTAAAGGATCTTGGATCGAGTTTGCTACAGACGTGAACAACGTGATGTATGCCTATATCGATCGTAAGAAAAAATTCCCAGTTACTACCTTGTTACGTGCGATCGGTTTCGATTCGGATAAGGAAATCTTAGAACTTTTCGACCTTGCAGATGAAGTAAAAGTTAGTAAATCTGGATTGAAGAAATACGTTGGTCGTCGTTTAGCGGCTAGGGTATTGAACAAATGGACAGAAGATTTCGTGGACGAAGATACAGGTGAAGTTGTGTCTATCGACCGTAACGAGATCATCCTTGAACGTGAAACAATCTTAGAAGAAGACCATATTGATTTGATCATCGAAGCTGGAGTAAAATCCATTATCCTTACGAAGGAAGATGAAGCAAACAATGCGGACTATTCGATTATATATAACACTCTACAAAAGGATACGTCAAACTCTGAGAAAGAAGCGGTGGAACACATCTATCGTCAATTGCGTAACGCTGAACCACCTGATGAGGAAACTGCTCGTGGTATCATCGACCGTTTGTTCTTCTCAGATAAACGTTACGATTTAGGTGATGTGGGTAGATACCGTATCAACCGTAAATTGAAACTTGATACTCCTTCTGATACGAAAGTATTAACTCGCGAAGATATCATCGCTATCGTTAAGTATTTGATCAACTTGATCAACTCTAAAGCTGAGGTGGATGATATTGACCACTTATCTAACCGTCGTGTTCGTACGGTAGGTGAGCAATTATATGCTCAATTCGGTGTAGGTCTTGCTCGTATGGCTCGTACTATCCGTGAGCGTATGAACATTCGTGATAACGAGGTGTTTACACCTACTGATTTGATCAATGCTCGTACATTGTCATCAGTAATCAATTCATTCTTCGGAACGAACCAGTTGTCACAGTTCATGGATCAAACCAACCCATTGGCTGAGATTACGCACAAGCGTCGTTTATCAGCTTTAGGTCCTGGTGGTCTTTCTAGAGAGCGTGCTGGTTTCGAGGTACGTGACGTTCACTATACGCACTACGGTCGTTTGTGTACAATTGAAACACCTGAGGGTCCAAACATCGGTTTGATTTCATCATTGTCAGTACATGCGAAGATCAACAACTTAGGATTTATTGAAACTCCATACCGTATCGTTGAAGAAGGTAAGGTTGTAGTTGATAAACCTGTTGTTTATTTGTCTGCTGAAGATGAAGATGATAAAACAATCGCACAAGCTAACGCTTTGTATGATGATAAAGGTAATTTCTTAGATGCGAAAGTAAAAGCTAGATATGAGGGTGACTTCCCGATTATCGAGCCTGAGAAATTAGACTATATGGACGTTGCTCCTAACCAGATTACATCAATTGCGGCTTCATTAATTCCTTTCTTGGAGCATGATGATGCTAACCGTGCATTGATGGGATCAAACATGCAACGTCAAGCTGTTCCATTATTGCGTCCTCAAGCACCAGTTGTAGGTACAGGATTAGAAGCTCGCGTAGCTAAAGATTCACGTACTTTGATCAACGCTGAAGGTAATGGTGTAGTAGAATATGTAGACGCACAAGAAATTCATATCCGTTATGACAGAAACGACAACGATCGTTTAGTTTCTTTCGATGACGATGTGAAGGCTTATAGATTGACAAAATTCAAGAAAACCAACCAGAATACTTGTATCAACTTGAAACCTATTGTAAGAAAAGGTCAGCGTGTTGAAAAAGGACAGGTATTGTGTGAGGGTTATGCAACCGAAGACGGTGAATTAGCACTAGGTAGAAACTTGAAAGTTGCATTCATGCCTTGGCAAGGATATAACTTTGAGGATGCGATCGTAATTTCTGAGCGTGTTGTATCACAGGATTTATTCACTTCATTACACATTGAAGAATTCGAGCTTGAAGTTCGTGATACTAAACGTGGTGAAGAAGAATTAACAGCTGATATTCCTAACGTTTCTGAAGAAGCTACGAAAGACCTTGATGAAAACGGTATTATCCGTGTTGGTGCTGAAGTTGGCGAAGGTGATATCTTAATTGGTAAGATTACTCCAAAAGGAGAGTCTGATCCTTCACCAGAAGAAAAATTATTACGTGCAATCTTTGGTGACAAAGCTGGTGACGTTAAGGATGCTTCATTGAAAACTCCTCCTTCAATCAAAGGTGTGGTTATCGACACGAAGTTATTCTCTCGCGCTAAGAAAATGTCTAAAGAAGTTGAACGTAAAGCATTAGAGAAACTAGAAGTTGCACATGACAGAAATGTTAAAGCACTTAAAGATCGTTTAGTTGATAAATTGTTCACTATTGTAAATGGTAAAACCTCACAAGGTATTTTACAATGTTTACAAAGAGCTTTTAGTAGCTAAAGGAGCTAAGTTTACTCAGAAGATTCTTACAGATCTAGACTATAATAACGTAAATCCTACGGGCTGGACTACTGACGACGATAAGAATGACATGATCAAGATTGCATTGCATAACTACAACATTAAACTTAATGAGGAGTTAGGTGCATTCAAACGTGAGAAATTCGCTATTTCCGTTGGTGATGAGCTTCCATCAGGTATCGTTCAAATGGCTAAAGTATATGTAGCTAAGAAACGTAAGCTGAAAGTAGGAGATAAGATGGCGGGTCGTCACGGTAACAAAGGTATCGTAGCACGTATCGTCCGTGATGAGGACATGCCATTCTTAGAAGACGGAACACCAGTTGATATCGTGTTGAATCCACTAGGGGTACCATCTCGTATGAACCTTGGACAGATTTATGAAACTGTATTAGGATGGGCTGGACAAAAATTAGGTGTTAAGTTTGCTACTCCAATCTTCGATGGTGCAGAGATGGACCAAGTAGAAGAGTGGGTACAAAAAGCGGAATTACCTAAGTCAGGTCGTACTTACCTTTACAATGGATTAACTGGAGAGCGTTTTGACCAACCTACAACAGTTGGAGTAATCTACATGTTGAAATTAGGACACATGGTTGATGACAAAATGCACGCTCGTTCTATTGGTCCTTACTCGTTGATTACTCAACAACCATTAGGTGGTAAGGCACAGTTTGGTGGTCAGCGTTTCGGTGAGATGGAGGTTTGGGCATTAGAGGCATTTGGTGCATCAAATATCCTACAAGAGATCTTAACTGTTAAGTCTGATGATGTTGTTGGTCGTGCGAAAACTTACGAAGCAATCGTAAAAGGAAACAACTTACCAACTCCATCGGTACCAGAATCGTTCAACGTATTGGTACACGAGCTTCGCGGATTAGGTTTAGATATCACATTAGATTAATCAAGCAAATTGAGCTTAAGAGGGTGAATAACCTTCTTAAGCTTTCACATACAGCTTTAACTTTTTACTAAGTATGTCTTACAAAAAAGATAATAAAATCAAAAGTAACTTTACATCGATTACGATCAGCTTAGCTTCTCCAGAAACTATTTTGGAGCGTTCAAGTGGTGAAGTTACTAAACCAGAAACCATCAACTACCGTACTTATAAACCAGAACGTGATGGTCTATTCTGTGAGCGTATTTTCGGTCCAGTAAAAGACTATGAATGTCACTGTGGTAAGTACAAGCGTATCCGTTATAAAGGAATCGTTTGTGACCGTTGTGGTGTTGAGGTAACTGAGAAGAAAGTACGTCGTGAGCGTATGGGACACATTAACTTGGTAGTTCCTGTTGCTCATATTTGGTATTTCCGTTCTCTTCCAAATAAAATTTGGTTACTTATTAGGACTTCCAACTAAGAAGTTGGATATGATCATCTACTACGAGAGATATGTGGTTATTCAACCAGGTATCAAAGAAGAAGATGGTATTTCATATATGGATTTCTTGACAGAAGAAGAATACCTAGATATTCTAGATACTCTTCCTAAAGAAAACCAATACTTGGATGACAACGATCCTCAAAAATTCATCGCTAAGATGGGTGCTGAGGCATTGGAAGATTTATTGAAACGTTTGGATTTAGACCAATTGTCTTATGATCTTCGTCACCAAGCAGCTAACGAAACTTCTCAACAACGTAAAAATGAGGCTTTAAAGCGTCTTCACGTTGTAGAAGCTTTCCGTGGTGCTAATGAACATATCGAGAACCGTCCTGAATGGATGATCGTTAAGATCGTTCCTATTATCCCACCAGAGTTACGTCCTTTAGTACCTTTGGATGGTGGTCGTTTTGCGACTTCAGACTTAAATGACCTTTACCGTCGTGTAATTATCCGTAACAACCGTTTGAAGCGTTTGATCGAGATCAAAGCTCCAGAAGTAATCTTACGTAATGAGAAACGTATGCTTCAAGAAGCTGTTGACTCGTTATTCGATAACTCACGTAAAGTAAATGCTGTTAAGACTGAAGGTAACCGTGCCTTGAAATCTTTATCAGATATTCTTAAAGGTAAGCAAGGTCGTTTCCGTCAAAACTTATTAGGTAAACGTGTTGACTATTCTGCTCGTTCGGTAATCGTCGTAGGTCCTCACTTGAAATTACACGAGTGTGGTCTTCCAAAAGATATGGCTGCAGAGCTTTACAAACCATTCATCATTCGTAAGATGATTGAAAGAGGAATTGTAAAGACTGTAAAGTCAGCGAAGAAAATCGTAGATCGCAAAGATCCAGTAGTATGGGATATCCTAGAGAACGTTTTGAAAGGACACCCAGTATTACTAAACCGTGCACCTACGCTTCACCGTTTGGGTATTCAAGCTTTCCAACCAACATTAGTTGAAGGTAAAGCGATTCAATTACACCCATTAGTGTGTACAGCGTTCAACGCCGATTTCGACGGTGACCAGATGGCAGTTCACTTACCATTAGGTAATGCTGCAATTTTGGAAGCCCAAATCTTGATGTTGGCAGCACACAACATTCTTAACCCAGCGAACGGTTCACCAGTTACAGTACCATCACAAGATATGGTATTGGGTCTTTATTATATTACTAAAGGCCGTAAATCTGATGATAACCGTAAAATGAACGGTGAAGGAAGTACTTTCTATTCTGCTGAAGAGGTAATCATTGCCTTGAACGAAGCAAAAGTAGATCTTCACTCATTCATCAAAGTTAAAACTCGCGTTAAGACTAAAGAAGGTGAATTCAAAGATCAAATCATTGATACAACTGTAGGTCGTGTGATCTTCAACCAAATCGTTCCAGAAGAGGTAGGTTACATCAATGAACTATTGACTAAGAAGTCACTTCGTAATGTTATTGGAGAAATCGTTAAGAACACGGGTATGGCTCGTGCGGCGAAATTCTTGGATGACATGAAGGAATTAGGATTCCAGACAGCATTCAAAGGTGGATTATCGTTCAACCTTCAAGATTTGAACATCCCTGCTGCGAAAGCTGACTTGATCCAACAAGCTACAAACGAAGTTGAAGAAGTAATGAACAACTATAATATGGGTTTCATTACCAACAACGAACGTTATAACCAAATCATCGATATCTGGACTCGAATCAACAACAAGTTGACAGCGCACGTAATGGATATCCTTTCGAACGACAACCAAGGTTTTAACTCAGTTTACATGATGTTGGATTCTGGAGCTCGTGGATCGAAAGAGCAGATCCGTCAGTTATGCGGTATGCGTGGTTTGATGGCGAAACCTCAAAAATCTGGTACTTCAGGTGGTGAGATTATCGAAAACCCAATCTTATCAAACTTTAAAGAAGGTTTGTCCGTATTGGAATACTTTATCTCTACCCACGGTGCTCGTAAAGGTCTTGCCGATACAGCGTTGAAAACAGCCGATGCGGGTTACTTAACTCGTCGTTTACATGACGTTGCTCAAGATATGATTGTTGTTGAGCAAGATTGTAACGGTTTACGCGGTATCTATACTACAGCACTTAAGGATAATGATGATATCGTTGAACCATTGTATGACCGTATTTTAGGTCGTACACCATTAAACGATGTTGTTCATCCTGAGACTAATGAGTTAATCGTTGCTGCAAACGAAGATATCACAGAAGAAGTTGCTGAAGCTATCGAGGATGCAGGAATTGAAGGAGTTGAAATCCGTTCAGTATTGACATGTGAGTCTAAGCGCGGAGTTTGTGCATGTTGTTATGGACGTAACTTAGCGTCAGGAAAACGTGTTCAATTGGGTGAGGCTGTAGGTGTAATTGCTGCACAGTCCATCGGTGAGCCAGGTACGCAGTTAACACTTCGTACATTCCACGTCGGTGGTACAGCATCTAACATTGCTGCCGAATCTTCAATTATCTCTAAATACGATGGTAAGATCGAATTTGAAAACGTACGTACAGTTGAGAAAGAAGGCGAGTTTGGCCCTTATCAAGTTGTATTAGGACGTTCAGGTGAGATCAAAGTTGTAAATGATGATAAGAAAGTTCTTTACCAACAAATCATTCCTTACGGATCTAACTTATACGTGAAAGAAGGCGAGAAAGTTGAAAAAGGAACTAAGTTAGTTGATTGGGATCCATACAACGCGGTAATTATCTCTGAATTTGCTGGTAAGGTTGAATTTGACGCAATCATCGAAGGGGTTACCTTCCGTGAAGAGTCTGATGAGCAAACTGGTCACAAAGAGAAAGTTATTATCGAAACTCGTGATAAAACTAAGAACCCATTGATCAAAGTTTTGGATAACAAAGGTGAGATCATTCGTTCATATAACATTCCAGTAGGAGCACACGTTTCAGTATCTGATGGACAGAAATTAAAAGAAGGAGCTGTATTAGTTAAGATCCCTCGTTCTACAGGTAAGACCCGAGATATTACGGGTGGTCTTCCTCGTGTAACTGAGTTGTTCGAGGCTCGTAATCCTTCAAACCCTGCTGTTGTTACTGAGATTGATGGTGTTGTATCCCTAGGTGGTGTTAAACGTGGTAACCGTGAGATTTCTATCGAGTCCCGCGATGGACAAGTGAAGAAATATTTAGTTCCACTTTCGAAACACATCTTGGTACAGGATAATGACTTTATCAAAGCTGGTATGCCACTTTCTGACGGTCAGATTTCTCCTGGAGACATCTTATCGATCAAAGGACCTTCTGCAGTACAAGAATACATTGTAAATGGTATCCAAGAGGTTTACCGTCTACAAGGTGTGAAGATCAACGATAAACACTTTGAAACAATCGTTCACCAAATGATGCAAAAAGTGAATATCGAAGATCCAGGAGATACTCGTTTCTTAGAGAAAGAGGCTGTAAACAAATGGGATTTCATGGAAGAAAACGATTCACTATACGACAAGAAAGTGGTTGTTGACGCTGGAGATTCTAAATCTTTACGCCCAGGTCAGATCGTAAATCTTCGTAAATTACGTGAAGAAAACTCAAGCTTGAAACGTCAAGATTTGAAATTAGTAGAAGTGCGTGACGCAATTCCAGCTACTTCAAGTCCATTGTTGCAAGGTATTACAAGAGCTTCATTAGGTACGAAGTCATTTATCTCAGCTGCATCCTTCCAAGAAACTACAAAAGTATTGAATGAAGCTGCTATTGCAGGTAAACGTGATAACTTATTAGGATTGAAAGAAAACGTAATTGTTGGTCACTTAATCCCTTCAGGTACAGGTTTACGTCAGTACAGTAACATCATCGTAGGTTCTCGTGAAGAATACGATCAGTTGTTAGCTTCGAAAGAAGAAGATTAATAAAACATTGGGAAGCTGATTCCCTGTTGAAATATTTAAAAAGCTCGGTTGCAAAACCGAGCTTTTTTTATTCACCTATTAAGGGTTTAAATCAACTTTTTCGTATTATATTTGTTCACTCATATTATAACTATTAAATCATAATGGATTATTTTTTCGACCAGATTGTATGGGATTGGAATGATTTGCTCAAAGCGGTTTTATCGCTCTGTGCAGGTTTTGTTTTGGGATTTGAAAGAGAATGGAAAGATAAATCAGCCGGATTCAAAACGATCTCCATCATCTGTTTGGGAAGTACGCTCTTTTCATTGTTGTCTTTTAAATTAGGAGCAGGAGAGTCTGAAGATGCTACACGTATTGCGTCCTATGTGGTCTCAGGTATAGGATTTTTGGGTGCAGGCGTTATCTTCAAGGATGGGGTCAATGTTAATGGCCTGACCACTGCCAGTATTATTTGGATGTCTGCAGCAATCGGTATGGCAATAGGTTTTGGAGTATATATTATTGCGGCAATATTTTTATTGGCTTGTTTTGCCATTATAGTTTCTGGACCGCTTTTAAATAAATATGTTATCCATAATGTTGTAAGGGTTTTAACAGTTAGTATGCATAGAAACGATCTAGAAGTGAAGGATAATTTGCTCAAAGCAATAAAACCTATGGCAAAGCATGTTAAAATAAAAAAGCAGACGATGTCTGCTGATGTTCTCACCATAGAAATGGAGATATTAATGGATAAAAGAAATATCAGAAAATTTGAAAGAGCTATTCTTGAAAACCAAAAACTAACAGAAATCAGTCTTTAAAGTCCTTTTGTTTTCCGTTTTGCCCAATTCAATAAGTTGTCACAATTTTCACTGATAGCACCATATTGATATTTTCCATCGATCTTCACGAAGAGTTTAGAACCTAGTCCAACTGCGCTTACTCCAGCATCAAACCATTTGTCAATACTATCTTCAGTACAGTCCACACCACCTGTTGGCATAAACTTCAATTTAGGGAAAATCGGTTTTATGCTTTTCAAAAATCCCGGGCCCAAGGTTTCTCCAGGAAATAGTTTAACAAATGTGCAACCTACATTTTGAGCTGCTGCAATTTCGCTTGGAGTCATACAACCCGGAATCCAAAGCATGCCATCTTTAATGGCTGAAGCAATGCTATCTGAAAATATCGGACTTACTAAAAAATCAGCCCCCATTTCACTAAATAGTTTCGCTTGGTCGGCATTCATGATAGTTCCGATTCCTAATTTTAAATCCTTGAAATTTTTATCCCTGTAATCCAAAAGTTCCTTAAAGTTCTTCTCAGCTTCAGGACCCCTGTTGACAAATTCAAAAACTCGAATCCCTCCTTGATAGCAACTTGTAAGGATTTTTATGCAAGTATTTATATCAGCATCATAAAATACCGGGATAACCGGACTTTGAAGTATTTGATCTATAATTTGATTTTTCATATTAAATTGCTTTTCCATTTCCGAAGTCACCTTCAACAAATAATTTTTGATATCCCGCTGCTGTGGCAAAGTTAACTATTTCTTGAGCAGACATGTTGTTTATTAGAGCATGAATCAGTCCAGCCATAAAAGCATCACCACTTCCAATCCTGTCGATCACTTCTTGGGTTTCATATGTGTCAGAAATAGTGTTTTCTGAATGACTATGATAAGTGCCAAAGAATAGATTATGTTTTGAGTGGTCCATAAATCTAAAAGTATTCGCTATATGTTTAGCTTTTGGAAAATGATTAAAAATATAATCAGATGATTTCTGAGAACAATCAAAATACTTGTCTTTCTCAGTATTTCTGGTCAATCCTGCCTCTACTGGACTGCCAAGCATATTGTTTGCTGCCCAAATATTTCCCATGATTACATCACAATATCGCACCAGTTCGGGCATTATTTCTAATGGTGATTTACCATACTTCCATAATTTATTTCTATAATTTAAATCTACAGAAATAGTTATATTTCTTTTATTGGCTTCATTCAGCACCTGCTCCATTAACTCTGCCATGCCTAAAGATAGGGCGGGCGTCAATGCTGACCAATGCAACCAATTAACATCATCAAACAGTTTGTCAAAATCTAGGTTTTCTAATTTCAATAAACTAAAACTAGAGTATTTCCTGTCATATACAACCTCACCGCTAGATAGTCCATTTGCCGAAAGCAATAGATAGCTGCCGATGCGATTCCCAGAAATTATAGATTTGGAACAGTCCACCCCTAAGTTTTCTAAGGTGTTTTTTAAATCGTTTGCAAACACATTATCTGGGAAGGCACTACAATACTGAACCTGGTCTCCCATCTGAGCAAGCCCAACAGCAACATTTGCTTCCGACCCCCCAGGGAATATTTTTAAGCGATTTGAACCAGCCTCAAAGATTGATTCATTTTCACTTTGAAGTCTATAAAGTATTTCTCCGAATGTTAAGATCTGTGGCATAGGTTATAAAAAACTTCAATATAGTGGTTTTGAATTTATTGTCAACGATAATTTACGAAAACGATTAAGTAATTAACCAAAGGAGAATACCCGTTTTTCGCTTTTATTTCAGTATTATTGAATTATAATCTAACCATAAACTATGAGTATTCTAGAGAAATTTTCCCTAAAAGGTAAGGTGATCGTTATAACGGGTGGTACCGGAATTTTAGGTAAATCATTTGTAAAAGCCCTTGCAGAAGCAGGAGCAACGATTGTTATCATTGGGAGAAATCAAGATAAAATCAATGAACGTGTTAATATGGCTACCGACCTTGGTGCTGAAGCTATAGGATTGGTAGCTGATGTTATGGATGAACAATCCGTAAAAGATGCAAAACAAAAAATTGTCAATAAATATGGTTCAATTGATGGGTTGATCAATGCGGTAGGTGGCAATATCCCTGGAGCTACCATTGGAGATGACCAATCCATTTTTGACAATAAAATCCAAGATACCATCAAAGCAATTGAATTAAACTTATATGGTACAATCATACCTACTCTGATCTTTGGTGAATTAATTGCTGAAAAAGGTAAAGGCTCCATTATCAACATTTCTTCGTTGGCAGCATCTCGTCCACTGACTCGTGTATTGGGATATACTGTTGCCAAACATGGTATTGATGGATTTACTAAATGGATGTCAACGGAATTGGCACTTCGTTATGGAGATCAAGTTAGAGTTAATGCCATTGCACCTGGTGTGTTTTTAACAGAACAAAATCGGACGTTATTAACCAATGAAGATGGAAGCTATACAGATAGAGCTCAAAAATTCATCAATGGAACTCCATATAGAAGATTAGGAGATCCTTCGGAATTAGAAGGTACCTTGATCTATTTATTGAGCGATGCTTCGGCTTTTGTATCAGGAGAAGTTGTATTTGTAGATGGTGGTTTTAACTCATGGTGTGGTGTATAAAATGGAAAATAAAAAAGTATTAGAGCAAACATGGAGATGGTATGGTCCAAATGATCCAGTATCTCTTCAAGATGTTAAACAAGCTGGAGCAACTGGAATTGTATCGGCTTTACATCATATCCCACATGGTGAGGTTTGGCCAATTGAAGATATCCAAGAACGAAAGCGCATCATTGAAGAAGCGGGACTAACGTGGTCTGTGGTTGAATCTGTTCCTGTCCATGAAGCGATAAAAACAAAATCGCCAGAAGCCGATGAGTATATCAAACGATATAAACAATCATTGATCAATTTGGCAGCCTGTGGCATTTATACCATTTGTTATAATTTTATGCCAGTCCTAGACTGGACCAGAACTCAGTTGGACTTGATGATGAAAGATGGGTCCAAGGCTTTATATTTGATTGGATTGACCTTGCTATTTTTGATATTTATATTCTCCAGCGCGAAAGTGCTAGCCAAGATTATCCAAAAGAGGTTCAATTAGCGGCAGATAAAAAATTCTCTGAAATGGGAGAGGATGAGAAAACTCATCTCCAATTTAATATTCTAATGGGAATCCCAGGAGAAGGAGATATAACTCTAGAATCACTGCATGACAGCATCAATATTTACAAAACTATTGGAAGAGATGGTCTTAAGCAAAACCTTCTCTATTTCTTGGGTGAAATAGCTGACACCTGTGAGGCTAATGGAATTAAGATGACCATTCATCCCGATGATCCACCATATCCAATCCTAGGGCTTCCCAGAGTGGTTAGCAATGAAGAAGATCTTACCTTTATAATCAATGAACAACCCAAGGAGTTTAATGGAATTTGTTTTTGTACCGGTTCTTTAGGAGCAGGACCTAAGAATGATCTTCCAAGTATATTGGATAAAGTAAAGCATCGCGTATATTTTGCCCATTTAAGAAATGTGAAAAGAGATGAATTGGGTAGCTTTTATGAAGCTGATCATTTAGATGGGGATGTTGACATGTATGAAATTGTTAAAGGATTGAGTCAAGAAAATCAAAATCGTGAAAAACCGATTCCATTCAGGCCCGACCATGGCCATCAGATGTTAGATGACTTGGATAAGGTCACTAATCCCGGTTATTCTGCAATCGGAAGATTGAGAGGCCTAGCAGAATTGAGAGGATTAGAATTAGGGATTTTAAGATCTTAACCAATCTAAACCATAAACTAAAATTATGACATCAACTAAACCTACCAGATATCGGTGGACCATCTGCGCATTATTGTTTTTTGCAACGACCATTAATTATTTGGACCGACAAGTACTTTCCTTGACCTGGAAAGATTTTATAGCTCCCGAATTCCATTGGACTAACAATGACTATGGTAATGTAGCGGCTATATTCGCTATCGTTTATGCCATCTCCATGCTTTTATCAGGGCGGATAATTGATAAACTAGGAACTAAAAAGGGCTATATGTGGGCAATTGCGATTTGGTCTGTAGGGGCAATTTTGCATGCATTCTGTGGTATGATTACTTCAGGAATGTTAACAGGACAATGGCTAGTTACCTTTGAACAATCTAAAGAAATCATAGCTGGTATTGAAGATATCAGTAAAGTCGTCAATATTTCTGTAACCGTGTTTATTTTTGCAAGGATTGTATTGGCCCTTGGAGAAGGAGGTAACTTTCCTGCTGCAATGAAAGCCTGCGTAGAATACTTTCCTAAAAAAGACCGCGCATTTGCTACTTCCATATTCAATTCCGGGACAACCATTGGCGCATTAGTAGCTCCGTTGGTAATTCCAGTAATAGCTGCCCAATATGGTTGGGAAATGTCTTTTATTATTATTGGTGCCTTGGGCTTTATCTGGATGGGATTTTGGCAGTTTATGTATAAAAAGCCAGAAGAAAACCCTCAAGTAAATGAGGAGGAGCTAAACTATATAAAACAAGATGTTGACCATGGGGAGATCGCGACAGCTGAAACACCAGTCACTTCCAAAGTTTCGATTCTGGAATGTCTAAAGTTCAAACAAACTTGGGCATTGATTTTCGGAAAATTCTTTACAGATGGTGTTTGGTGGTTTCTTCTATTTTGGTTCCCGGCTTATTTAAGTTCTGTGTATGATATCAAATCTTCAGATTTTGAAGGACAGATAGCAATTTTTGTACTATATGCTATTACCATGCTCTCCATCATTGGCGGTTGGTTGCCAACTTACTTTGTTGAGAAAAAAGGAATGGAAGTATATGCTGGTCGTATGCGTGCCATGCTGATATTTGCATTTTTTCCACTGTTAATATTGTTTGCACAGCCACTGGGTGAATATAGCTATTGGTTTCCTGTGATCTTGATAGGTATAAGTGCTGCAGCACATCAGTCATGGTCAGCCAATATATTCTCTGCAGTTGGGGATATGTTCCCTAAAAAGGCAATTGCCACTGTGACGGGAATCAGCGGATTAGCTGGAGGTATAGGGTCTTTCTTGATCAATAAGATCTCAGGAGTTTTGTTTGACTATGCTGAACAAACAAATATGAAAGTTTTTTGGATTTGAAGGAATTGAATCCGGTTATTTTATAATATTTGCAGTTTGTTCAGTAGCTTATTTAATAGCATGGACCATTATGAGGATACTAGTTCCTAAAATGAAATTGATACATCTGTAGGGAGATTTGAGATATGAGATGTGAGATGTGAGATATGAGATGTGAGATGTGAGATGTGAAATTTGAAAATAAAAACCCCTTTGTAACAATGCAAAGGGGTTTTTGTATTTATATGAATTTATTTATCGAATGATTGGTAGTATTCGTATAATTTTTTGATATTCCCGGAGCTTAATATGGGCATGGCTTTTTTGAGTTTGTCGTCATCCCAATTCCACCATTTTAATTCTAGTAGCATTTCGATTTCAGCATCATGAAACCTTTTGCGGATTAATTTGGCAGGATTTGCCTCCAATAATCGAATAAGGCTCCACGTCTTTTGCCACCAACGCACGACTACCTATGACGGCTCCATCTCCAATTTTATTCCAGGCATAATCATCGGCCTCTGTACCTATCCATACATCATTTCCAATTACAGTATCGCCGGATGATTGATAACCATTCTGACTACCTTCAAATATGTCCACATCAGGCATATAATAGAATGGGAATGTTGAAATCCAATCATACCTATGACCTTGATTCCCCGCCATAATAAAACTGGCACCACTTCCGATTGAACAGAAGGAGCCAATAATTAACTTGTCAATACCTTTTTCATCAGGAAATAAATAGCGAGCACAGTCATCAAATGAGTGTCCATGATAATAACCCGAATAATAGGAAAACCTACCGGCAACTATATTGGGATTTGTAATATGATCTTTGATTATTTTGCCCATAAATGGGCTTTCGAAATAATTTTCCATTTTAGCATTTTTATGATTCAATAATATACATGCAAGGCATTAGTTGCCTTACTTAAATTAGTTGTATATAGTTGAATGCTGCTAATCTGACTTTTTCATTAATCAAATATAGTGAACTCTTCTTAATAGATTGCTTTCCATGTTGTTAATTTCTTAGAAAGAATTGAGGCAACTCAGGTTTCTGCCCTTTTTTGATTGCTTTGATATATGGTAAATAATGCTTTTTATACCAAGGAATACTTTCTCTAAAACGATCTGACAGTCTTTCTTCCATTAGATTGTTTATTTCTAAGGCTTCTTTCAGCTTTCCTTCCCCTACGAGTTTATAGATAAACAAAAGAGAAATGGAATATAAATTTTTAATCAAAATAAAGTCTTCAATTGGCTCCTCGGATTCAAAAATGTCTATATAATACTGATACGGTTTTGAGAAAAATTTTTCTGGAAACTCAGTTTCTATTTTTGCGAGGTATGCGCCGTCTAAATTATCGGCAATAGTGAAAAACTCATCTAATGATTTGATAACAGCCTGACCCTTTGATTTCATGGGAAGCAACCATAATCCCCATACATTTAGTTTTTTTTTCAAACTCCTTGTCGTATGGGATTAGTTCAAAAAGAGAAGTTTTAAAATGTGCGTTTTCCGATTTTGGTGCTGGTTGCCACATTCTGCCATTTCATTAGTAGATCATACTGAACATAAGTGTCAATGAATATAGAGCTAAATTCAACGTCTAAGGTTATATTATTGAAAATCCTACTATTGGATACCTTTGTTTTAACATCTTTAAAACAAAGCCATTTATGAGTATTTAAATCGTCTGATACCTCATATGATAGAAAGGAGTAGTCTGATGATTCGATTTTTTGATTTACATAGTTTTCAACTGTTAGAACATTTTCAGCTATATTTTCAAGTGATTTTTTATTCTTGAGATAGGATGTGTAAATTTTATCAACAGTCTTTTTGGAATCCATCAGGAATTCGATTTTGGCTTTCTCATCTGGTGTTGGGAATCCGCCAAGTTCATTTGTCCGACTAGGAATTTCAAAATTCTGTTTCCTTTTTCTTGATTGACAATAGACTGTGTTGAATGAAAAGTTCGCGCAGTTTGAGAAGCTCTCCATTGTTTGTCCAATCCTCAAAATATTTTGGAATACCATCTTCTGATGAAATGTCAAATTCAAAAAATGCATTTAAAAACGCTAAATAGAAATCATGCATCAACGATTTATCCTTATATTTTTCTGCTAACTCAATTCCTGTTGAAATTAAATTTAATACAGGAATTTCCTGTGGTTCTTCTTTTGCTTCAGACCACTTACCTTCTTCAACTAACCTCTTCCAAGTATCGGAACCATATTCAGGAAAAATAAAACCATCCTCGTAAAAAACTACATCGCCTTCATCTGCTTGATCAATGTTGGAAGGTATCCAATTCTCTTCAATCGATGCAAAATATTCAGAGTCGCTTTTGTAGTCTGGGTGTTGATCAACAGGGAGTTTTTTAATATATCCAATTTTCTCCAAAAATGAAAAACAACGTAATGTGGTATAACTTGTATCAAAGCGATTTTGGAATTGGTACAGATTATAAATCAGATTACGTTGTTCTTCAATTGAAAGATGGCTCCTTTCAATGATAAGAATAGTACTTTCTACTAAATTTTCTATAGCATGGTATGACATAAAAATCCTAAATGTTTGATTTATAAAAATGCAAAAGATATTTCTAAAGCAATTTATACTTAACAGTTTAGGCTATTTACATTTTATCTACATACTAGGAATTTACGATTTCATCTACTGGTTTGTTAACAAATATTTTGTTCAACAATAGGTTCTTGATAGCAGTTGGTTCTACAATATTTTCTAACTGTTCAAAATTTCCTATCAAGATAGGATAGTAATCTTGATCAACATCGGTAATTCCGTGAGAACCTTTCACCAAGCTTGGATCTAATGGAGTAATGTCTAATACTGCTCGGATACCAATTTTTTTCAATATTAGTTTATAGATTGCTCTAGATTTGGATGTCATGAACATTTCTACAGGATCATATCCTGGTTTTTTATGTATATCTACCATTCTAGCGTAATCTGGTGCTTTTGCATCATCCTCCCAGAAGTAATATGTTAAACCAAGCATTCCTTTTCGCCAATAAAAACTAGGTCTCCAGACCGATTCATGGTCTATGCCGTATGCTGCTTTTTCTTCTTTGTCGAGGACTTTGTCAATTCCTGCTACATCTGCCAATAATGATTTTACTTTTTGTTTTGTAGCTTCAGATTTGGTATAGATATGTGCTATTTGATGATCAGATACTGCAAATGCCTCCGACGCAGCAGCATCCAAAAGTTCTAATCCTCTCTCAAACTCTGATATCCAGTAGTCCTTCCTTTCGTAAAATTCTATTGATATGAATAGGTTGGTCAACAGGACCTATTCCGTATTCAGAAATCAATACCACTTCCACTTTTCTTTCCTTAAAAAATGTGACCATCTTTTCTACCAATTCATCAATGAGTTTAAGCTCAACTGCTGTTTGTTCACCTTTTGGGCCAAATTTTTGTAAGCAATAATCTAGATGTGGTAGGTATATTAAGTTTAATGTTGGTTGATGTTTTTCTTCGACATACATTGCAGCGTTTGCAATCCAATTTGATGAAGTAATGTTTGCATTAGGTCCCCAAAAATTAAACAATGGGAATTTTCCAAACTTGTCAGTTAATTCATCTCTTAGGCTGCTAGGATAGGCATAGCAATCAGGCATCTTTCTTCCATCGGCTAAATAATTTGGCCTAGGGGTTGCCGAAAAATCGGCGCCATTGTACATATTATACCACCAAAACATTTGTGCGCATGTGAATGCTGGATTCATTTTCTTTGCGGTGGTCCAAATATTTTCACCTTGAACCAGCTTATCGATTGCTTCCAAAATTGGATTTCAGATGCAGTTTCATCAAACCAACCATTTCCGACAATTCCATGTTCACTCGGTGTAACGCCAGTTAAATAAGTTGTTTGAGCAGAGGTGGTGAGGGCAGGCATAACCGGTTTAATATGTCGTAGTCTGTTCTCCTGTATGAATTTTTGTATAAAAGGTGTATGTTCTCCAATAACAGAGCTTGAAAGCCCAACAATATCAATTACAGCTATTCTTTTCATCTTAACTCTTTATTTTTCCACTAACCAATTTATTTCCCTTGATATAGACTCCTCAATCGGAACCTGCAAAGTTTTGGGCAATACACCCCAAGTATAAGTTTCTACCTCAATATGATTGGTTCTTGTTTCTCATTTTGCAATCCAACAACCTTTAAGATATCTTCCTGTGTAGAATCTAATTCTCCATAGCTTTCCAGAAATATTGGAACATGGAAATGACTTCTCCATTCCACATGGGTAGAATCATTACTGTCATTCAATGCATCCGGCAAATCTTTGTATTTTATCAAATTACCCGTACTATCCTTTGCAATTACTTGATGCAAATAGATAGGTTCGTTAAATTCTTTGAGCTTGTTCTTTTGATTTTCTCTTGTTTCAGAATCCCCAGACAATTTCACTTTCAATGCAGAACTTACCTGGAACTTACCTATTTTAATCTTCAGTTCTTCAAGCTTGGCCATACACTTTTCATGATCTTCGTATTCTAGTGCAAAATGGCAAACGTCATAGCATAAACATATATAACGATTTATAATTGCCTTGGCTTGATCAGCATCCAATTTTTCTTTTTCCTGAAAGTACGAAATGGCCATTGGAATCAATTCTTCGCTGTACCACTCGATAAATTCCTGCGAATCTTCAAGCATGCCATCAGGTTCTGGTTCAATATCTAAATGCATATATTTTCCAGTAGAAACCTCCTTTTGGAAAAGGTATTCAGCTATGAGCAAAATATTTTTCGTACACAGATCTCTTTTGGACTTCCATGCCTGACTTTTGTCTTCAAACCAAAAACGATAGGAAAGGGGAGATGTCGATATTCCACCCTCTTGTCCATTCTCCAACAGCTCGTTTAAAAGGTCAAATAGAGTTTTGGTATATTGAAATCTTTCCGCACTTGTCCAATCGGGAGCATGTACTTGATCTTTAACTTCTTTAATATGGAAATCACCATAAGGAAAACCATTCATTGTAAAAACATAGATTCCATTATCTTTCAACCATATCTTAAATTCCTGCAATTTCTGAGGATCTTTAAGATCTTCTGCTGCTTGTGCTGAAAGCCTTAACCCTAGTCCGAAATCTTGGTCGGGGGGAAACTGCATCTTTTATTTTTGGCAAATGCTTCTTCAATTCTTGAAAGTGATCATGCCATGCTTCGCCAGGATGAATATTGCTGCCAATAGGATAAATGTGAATTAGCTAGCTTCATAAACTGGGTTTTTGATCTTGACAAAAATTCTTGAGCAAATCAAGAGTCTTTAATACCAATGGATAATCTAAGTGGTGATAATCTTTGCCAACACCTAATTTTTCCAATAACACAATTGTTAATTTACCGCCTAGATGCTCTTGAAAATCCAACAACCCTGAAAGAAGAATAAACCTTGCTTCTTCAGTATCTAAAATTGGATGATATATAGGCAAACCTAACTTATTCATGAGGTCAACAACTCGATATGCTTCTTCCCGAGAGATATTTCCAATCAGATACGAGTAAAGCACATCAATTGAAATCCCAATGGAAACTGCCTCTCCATGCAATACCTCAAAATCAGTCATCTGCTCTAATTTATGGGCACTCCAATGGCCAAAATCAAGTGGCCTCGATGATCCTAATTCAAATGGATCACCATTACGGATATGTTCTAAATGTTTGTCAGCACATCTGAAAATCAAATCCTCCATTTCTGAAGAATTTCTTTCTTTTATCTTTTCAGCATTATTCTCAATCCATTCATAGAATGACAGATCCTTGATTAGTGCTACCTTTTATGGCTTCAGAAACACCCGCTATCCATGACCTTTCATCCAATGTTTCAAGGAATTCAAAATCGTTGAATACAGCTTTTGGTGGGGCAAATGTCCCTAAAAGTTCTTCTTACCTTTAAAATTCACCGAATTTTTAACTCCAACACCCGAGTCATTCTGAGATAATACCGTTGTTGGAATTCGAATATGTTTAATCCCTCGATGGGATATCGTTGCTGCAAAACCGACCAAATCCAATATGGCTCCACCTCCTATACCTACAATGTAGGAATGACGGTCGATACCGTATTGATCTACAGCCTGAATAATATTGTCCAAACAAGTTGGGTCATTCTTGCAAATCTCTCCCCGGGAATTACCAATGGTTCACTTGCAAGGATGAAGTCTTCAGATTCCATAAAGTAATTCCGAATCTGTTCAGCAAGATTAGGATGTGCATCCATAAAAACCTTCGTCACATTACAAATAGAATTTTCTGTTTGAAACCAGGATTGCTATGGTCTGTTAAAAAATTTTTAAAAAGGTTGTTCCCCAAAGAAAATAATCCCTTGGTGAAGAAAACATTATATTGGTATTCTATAGTGAATTTTTGTTCTAATACGCGTTCCATATATTGAGATTTAGGTTACGGCAAATTTTTTAGCTAGGAAAATCGAAACAGGTAAAATAGCACAGATGGCTAATGCCAACACCCAATAACCCGAGATTGCTATCCAACTTGCATTCATTAAAATCAAAGCCAATACGCCAAACTTGACTGACTTCCGAACATCCTGTGGTGCTAACGATTTCAATGCCTTTAACAAAGGCGAAGCAATCATAACAGTGAAAAACAAGATAAATATAAAATGCCAGATAATTTTTACTGACAAAAGCAAAATAGATTAAAGTAAGGATCACAAGTGCATACAGCCCCCATGGATACCAAAATGGCTGTTTTATTATTACCATAAACTTCTCCTCGACTAATGTTAGTAACAGCAGCAATGTAAATAATAGGTACAATGGCAAGATAAAAATAGCTTAGCGAGTCTGGTAGAACTGCCATTCCCAATAACAAGTTCAATCCTCTACAAGAACCCATTACAATTGGTCCAGCAATAAAATGGTGTTTTGCTTTCCCATTATACAGTAAGCACATCAACACAATAGCCAATGCAATATAAAAGGCTGTCAAATTAACCTGATAGGCTAGAAAACATCCAATAGAAAATGCAATAGTACCTAATATTGCTGCCGATGATCGTTTAACCTTTCCCGAAGGAATCGGTCTTTCTGGTCTTTCAATTTTATCTAACGCAGCATCAAAAGACATCGTTGAATACTATGCCGCCAGTATATAGCAACATACTTGACAAAGTAATCCAGATTAAACTTTCGGTTTCAGGCAGCTCAGATTGCAGGAAAAGACATGCTAATGCAACGCCAGCTAAAACATCAGATATTGCTGTTAAAACATTGGAAGGCCTGATTAATTGGATCCATGCTTTCAACATAATCAGAGAATTAAGAAATAATAATCGAATCCTTATTTACTCTAGGTTGTTGTCCGCCACGAAGGATGGTATTACCTTCAAACTTTTCATTTGGATCTGCAAATAAAGTTTTGTCTAGATCATTTAGATCCATATGGTTGCTAACTTGAAAAGCATCCAATGCATTTTGGAAACAAAACTTTTTCTACATCTTCTCTGGAGATACCATGTTGTAGCATCAATGCTGCAGTTTTAGGCACAGCCAATGGATCGCTGATTCCCCAGTCAGCAGCAGAATTAACCATAATTCTTTCTGAACCATATTCTTTTGACAATCTCAACCATTCTTTCATTACCCAATTTTGGTAAAAGGGTAAATAGTAAAACCTGCATAAAACCCTCTGTCCAATACCTCTTTTACTGTTTCTTCTGAATTATGGTCGATAATAACTGTCTTGGGATCAAGACCATGTTCTACAAGCCACATCCATGCTTCTTGTAGTTCCCTTAGTTTTGTCGCGGTGAGGAGTATGAACCTGGACAGGTAGTCCAGCTTCTTTTGCGAGCTCAAGTTGAGCCCTGTAATATTTGTCCTCAGCTGGGGTTTGATCGTCATAACCGATCTCCCCAATTCCTAATACACCCTCTTTATAAATAAAATGAGGAAGTAATTCCATTACTTGTTCAGCTAATGCCTCGTTGTTTGCCTCTCTAGAGTTGAGACCTATAGTGCAGAAATGTCTAATCCCAAATTGAGATGCCCTAAATCTTTCCCAACCGATAAGGCTACTGTAATAATCCTTAAAAGTATCAATCCCTGTCCTTGGTTGACCAACCCAAAAGGCAGGCTCAATCAACAAAAGAACTCCCGAATCAAACAGCGCTTGGTAATCATCCGTCGTTCGTGAAACCATATGTATATGTGGATCCACAAATTTCATCCCTTTAATTAATTCAAAGTCTAACGGCATTGGTCTCCCCCATGCTCGCTAAGTCTCTATTTAATTCTGTACACATTCCTGTCTGATTTTAATTTTTCTCTAATAATTCTGGGCTAGTCTTGTTTTGCTGTTTTAAGATCTCTACAGCTCGAGGTGGTAGGTGATCCTTTGCCAGTTCCCATTAACATAGGGTTGATCTCTCGCTTGGCAGAATCACGTTCATAAATATAGTCAACAATAGAATTTGAGAGATTTTCATTATTACGGTCATATAAACCGTATATCTCCTTTATTTCCTTGCCGGTGAAAAAACTCTTTAAAACTAATTGGTTCCAAGCTTCCTTCCTCCAAGTAAAGAGCAGGATATTTATTACGCTCCATAATGGCTTCTTGAACCGGACCAATATTGTTACGGATACCTTCCTTACAACGCTCAACCCAAATCCTTGGAAATTGATAAATATTCAAAGCCGAATACAAGGCTACAAGCTCTTTGCATGTCAGCATAATTGAATAACTTTTCTATAAAAGTAAAATAAGGTTCCTGTTGATCTTCTATTAATCCTAGAAGATAAACTCTAGCAAGTCTAAGTACAGTCCAATTCTCAACAATCAATGGATTGTCATCGCTTTGGACCATACTTACTAATTTGTCCTTGCTATTATTTAATTTCCTGCTCAACGAGGAAAAAATTCTTACAAAACTGCTCGAATAATTATCTGCAATCGCCTTTTCACATTCTTCCATATAACTCTTTTCCTCTGCTGTAAGCATTTGGAACAAAGTTTCTCTCACTGTTGCTTTCCATTCCATGGTACGGATAATTATTTTATAATGATTATTTCAAGATTTTAATCTGCATGTCTTTGTATTCAACTTTCATAGGTGGACCAACATGCACTTGAACACCTATCAATCCTTTGTCCTTGCGGTTTTCAGGATCATTGTCGATTACCTCAGCGATTACTTTACCATTGATGAAATGTGTCAGTTTATTTCCTTCAGCTACAATTTCCAATTCATTCCAATCATTTGGTTTTACAATAGATTGAAGCTCTTCTGGTGTTGCAACTGAATCAATAATTTTCAGATTTGTCCAAGCATTGTTCTTAGACTCACCTTTATTTCCGTCTGCGGGATTTAAGATTTCAGTTCGTTGGCCACGGTAAGCTAAGGTCGTGCGCTTACGTTCCTCATAGTTCTGACCCGTGTAGTTGTTCTTGCCGTCAATGTCAGCTTGATACCCTCTCAAGGCATTCGGAACTTCAGTGAAACGATCGCTTCTGTAATTTACACCACTATTTCCATTTTCGGAAATTTTAAACTTAGTTTTCAATGAAAAGTCACCAATTTCACCACCTTTCCAGATCAAAAAGGTATTGTTTTTTAACGGTTCTTGGTCTTCACGAATCTCTCCAGAAAGCACACCGTTTTCCATTTTCCAATACGTAGAATCTCCTTCCCAACCCGACAAAGAGTTGTCCTCAAACATGGCCACATAGCCTTCTTCCAGGCCTATTGTATCAGTCGATGTGCTGTCAACTTTGCTGTTTTGTTCCGCATTTGTACCATTGCAAGAACTCAGTAAAACAGTCGCTGTAAGACAGATACAGCTAAATTTGAATATTTTTTTCATGATGAGAATTTCGTTTGTTTATATGTTCTTCCAGTCCACATGTGTGTCTTCCCATCTCCGGTTGTTGGCTGAGTTGATGACAGCTTCACAAACCTTCTGAGTCTCTAGTGCATCGCGGAATGTAGGGTGGCATTCTTCACCCGTTTCAAGGGTTTTGTAAAAAATCTGCTACTTGATGAACAAATGAATGTTCGTAACCTACTGATAGACCAGGAACCCACCATTTATCCATGTATGGTTGATCTCCATCGGTAACATGAATAGATCTCCAGCCGCGAACAGTAGAATCATCAGCGTTGTTGAAATACTCTAACCTATTAAGATCATGAAGATCCCATTTCAAGGAACCTTTTTCACCATTGATTTCAAATGTGAAAAGGGCTTTGTGACCACGTGCATAACGTGTTGACTCGAATAGACCTAATGAACCATTGTCGAAATGACAATGGAATAAACAGGCATCATCAATCTTAACATCTTCCATCTTTCCGGTTTCATCATGAACACGTTGTTTAACAAAGATTTCTGTAACGGATGAAACATCTTTTATACCTCCATTAAGCCACATAGCAAGATCAATACAGTGTGCTAATAAATCTCCTGTTACACCAGATCCTGCAGCATCAGCGTCCATTCTCCAGAATGCAGCGCCTCCTTGCGGAAGATTCTCATTGATCGTCCAATCCTGTAGGAAATTAGTGCGGTAATGGAATATCTTACCCAATGCGCCACTAGCTACAATTTGTTTGGCCAAGGTAACCGCCGGTAATCGACGGTAATTGTACCAAATTGTGTTTTTCACCTTATTGGATTCTACTGCATCAACCATTTTCTCCCCTTCTTCAAGTGTCCTAGAAAGTGGTTTTTCACATAATACCATTTTGCCAGCAGCAGCTGCGGCAACGGCAATTTCCATATGCATATTATTTGGAGTACAAATGTCTACCGCATCAATATCATCTCTTGCAATCAGTTTTCTCCAGTCGGTTTCATAAGATTCATATCCCCATTGTTCAGCAAAAGCCTTGACCTTGTCTTCACTACGAGCACACACAGCTTTCAAAACTGGTGTGTATTCCAGATCCGGAAAAAAGTTACTTACACGTTTATATCCATTCGAGTGGGTTCTTCCCATGAATCCACATCCGATTAATCCTATTCTTAATTCTTTTTTACTCATGATTTTTGATTTATTCTGACCAACCATTCAAATCCCGCACATCGATCATCGTTTTCAAGATTGAATTCCATGTTTCTTGTTTGTGCATTACTTCATTAGGGAACATACATCCATCCCAACAGATATGATTGAATGCTTTCGTTAGGTTGCCATTTTCGTCTCTCAACCAATATCCTGCATCCTTTGCGATATCCAATCTCCCGTTAGGGTCTGTCGGAAGACAATGTCTGCCGGTCTTATCATGTGAACCCGATCCGAATACTGTTCCATCATTCTGAGCAACGTGGAAATCAATTGTCCATGGACGCAACTTAGAAGTCAAGAATTTCAAGCCTCTTTCCAGTTCTTCGCGGTCCTCCCATTGGAAATCTTCTTTCAAGATGCGGTCTTCTGGCGCATTATATCCCAGTAAATAAAGGAAAGTGTGCGACATGTCCGCTTGGAATCCGATGTTGTCACGAATCCACCATTTCAAGTGTATCAAGCATGGATTTCCAGCTTTGCATTCCTCCCCAGCAGATTTCACCCTCAGCCGCTAAGCGTTCTCCATATTCTGCCGCAGCATCACAAGCACGACGGAAAGTTTCAGCTATTAATTTAGTCCCTTCAGTAGGATTCTTTGCCCATTCTTCGACACTAGTAGCTGAATCAATGCGAATAACATTGTTCGTGCGAATTCCTTCTTTTCTTAATTTATAACCAAATTCTGAAGCTTTTCTCACGACTTCCACAAAACGGTCACGATCTTCCTGGTGAGCCCATTGCTGATCCACCATCAGGTGGCCAAATAGGAGCAACTAAAGTCCCGATCGAAAGACCATACTGTCCACCTATCTTATCGACTACACTTTTTATATAATCATCCGAAGGGTCAAGTTTTACGTGCGGATCAAATAATCCTAAATCAACACCATCGAATTTTACTCCATTTACTTCTGCATTGGCCGTTTTTTCCAAAAGCTCATCCAATGAAATGATAGGCTCATGGTCTCCTTTTCCAACAATGCCTGGCCATGTAGCATTATGTAATTTTGGGAAATTGTTCTTGCTCATAACTAATTCTATTTATCAATTATTAACCTTTTACATCTAAATCTGGATTGTCAGGACCAAAGTGTTTTAGCATAACAATAGGGTCTGTTTGCGAAAGGTTCTGAATAGTAACCCCTCTTTTTTGCTGCTTCCTCCGATACGAAGAATTCGTCATTAGTCAATTGACCATAGCGGATTAAAGCTGGTGTTTCAATTGTCCAGTCATTCATTTTGCCATAACCTTGCATCATGATCAAGCCGTATGCCGCAGCATCGGTGATCGTAACAGTTTGCCCCGGGAATACTGTTAATTCCTTAGCACTGAATGCAGTGGATTTATAGCATACCCATTTCTCTGAATAACCAGCATTTTCCATTTCTTTCTCATCTTTCACAGGTAGGGGAGCCATAAACCTATTCTTCATCATGTCAGGGTCAACATTCAGATCCCAGTCAATGATATCCATCAAGGCATTCGTAATCACCTTTCATATTTTCAGGAACTCCTTTCCACAACAACTCTTCAGGAATAATTGCTTCATTGACCAATGATTGGTACATCGCGAATACATCTGATGCTTTTTGAGGTTCGTAGGTACAAAGACTACCTGGTGCGTGCAATAGACCAGGAGGAACGTCCCAACCTGTCCCTGGTTCTAAACGGTAAGCCTGAGAGTAGTTGGTTATTTTATTATCTCCTTTTGCGAAATTTTCTAAACATTCTTTGATAGTTTCTTTAGAAGTTCCAGGAGCAATTCCCATAAATGTATAAGGGAAATCACCACCATGGTTGTTGAGCTGCGGCGGGAAATAATAAGCTTCAGGTTTTCCTTGTTGCTCAATTAAAGCCGCTTTTTCATCATTGTGATGGATATGATGTGGAAGAGGACCCATATTATCAAAGAATTTTGAATACATAGGCCAACTTTGGTATTCGTCCCATAACCTATTGCCAATCAGTTTTCCTTTTAATTCATTTACACAATCCGCCAATAATACCTGCTCTGTTTTTCCGTTTTCTTCATATACAACAAAACTCAAACCTTCGAATTCTCCAGTAAGCGGACCATTTTTAGCTGGTGTAGTGGATGAAAACCATCTTTCATCAATACCACCTCTTTCACCACCTAAGACATAATAATCATCGGGGTGTAGCTTAATCCGTCTTCCTGGTACACAAAAAGATCTAGGAACCCAGTTTGGGGCTAGTCTCAATATTCCTTTTCCTTGTTCGAATGCTTTTTCAATGATGCTCATTCTATTTATTTTTATAGGTTTATATACTTGTTTACAAATTCGTTGATGGAGGTAGAAGTATTCAATATACTGATTTCTAAATTATATTTTCGCTTCTCTCCGGGTTTCAATTGGATTAATTCCCCACGCTCACGCATAAGTTTCTGTCCAAGTGGGGGATTTGTGCCAGGTTCAAGCCCCGTCACATATTCGCCTTTTCCCCAATGTTGCCAATTCGTTAACCATGGCAATTGGTTTTTGTTGAAACTTAGTTTCAGAGCAAAACCTAATTTTTCATTGTAAATTCCACATTCAGCTTTTCCATCTGATGTTGCTTCTACATCTATTAGGGCTGCTTCTTCACCAGAACCGCTGTGATCTGCACGTGGCTCTTGGCAAGTCCGGAAGTCTTGACCTTCCTTGAATATTTTGTTGTCTTCCCCTGTTTCACGAGAAGTCCAAGACCCTTTCCATAATAGCTTGGCTCCCGAATCAATAAAAGGCCATCCAAAGTTGAAATGGTATAAAATCATATGGGAAGAATTGATATTACCAACATTTTGAACTTCGTCATCCAAATAAATAGTTGGTTGACCAAGAGTACATCTTATGGTGCGCTTAACTTCGATGTTATCTCCTAAGGGATGGCCCTGAAATATTTTTGCTGTAATGGACATCTCCAGATCCCCAGTTGAAGGGTCTGGTTGCTTCACCGCGATAAGTTCTGCAGGACTGTTACTGAATTGGTCATGCAGCCCTCTCTTTCCATATTCATCTTCCTCAGGTCCACCAACATGTGTCACTCCGCAAGTAGTCAATAAACCGCCTCCAAAAGTTCGGAGCCAATCTACTCCCTTATCAGAGAATGGCTGTGGAGACGTAACTCCCAGTCGGCTTAGCCAACTCAAATTAAACTGGTTGAAAGAAGCATCCGCAATATCCAATCCCCTGTCGATAACAACTTTAAAACGTAATCCTGCTCCTGTATTGAACCATGCAATACGTGTTCCTTTCCCTCTGCCATTATCTAAAATGGAAGTTTCAATGCCTCCAACTTGAGCAATATGGGAGACTTTATTCAACCAGTCTTGATTTGAGTTTTCCAATTTTTAATTATTTTTTCTTATAAATCTCATTGTTCTCATTACCGCCTGACATCAAATAGGCAATAATATCTTTTACTTCATCCGGACTCATCACATTCAGCGTTCCCGGAGGCATGATCGATACTTCAGAACGATTCATTGATTTCACATCACTCTTCGCAAGAGTTTTTGTGACATGTGGTGCATAAGGATTTTTGTGATATCACATAATTCTTTTCGTCCTCACTCATTAAACGTCCTAAAACCGAAGTCCCGTCTTTCATATTGAATACTTTTGACTCATATTGGTCAGAAATTACCTTGCTAGGCTCTATGATTGCTTCCAACATGTCACGTTTTGAGAAACGTGTGCCTAACTGCGTAAGGTCCGGACCAACTGATCCTCCTTCACCCTTAATGGTATGACATGACCCACATTTCATTGCCAAGAATAATTCCCTGCCGCGTTTAAAATCACGAACCCCAGTGTTTTCATCTACGACTTTTAGTGCAGAATCTACTTCCCAAGCTCTGCCCGGACCTTTTGGTCCTTCGACGTTTTCTGCAAGCCTTGTTCCTTTTTCATTTAACAAGGAGTCACCAGACATCTTGCTGTACATCGCAAATTGATCTTTAGGAACATGTGACAAAGCCATTTTACGTGCGTTATCGATGAAACCGATATAACTGTTACCACCTTTATAGCCAAAAGCTTTATAAAACCAATTGAAATAGTCTTCACGTGTTTTCCGGGGTCCAGCCACTGCTAGTATTGCTCAGCGCAGTAGCATAGAATATTTGCTGAGCAGGAGGGATGTTTGCCAACATGTCGGCAATATCCAAACCGTATTGTGGGTTCCTCAAAATCATGTCCGAAGAACTCATGTAGGTAGTTTGAATGGTGTCATCCTTAGCTGTCGCCAATAATTCCAATGTTTTCTTAATTGCAGGCTCACTGTTTAGTGCTAGTAATACTTTTGCTAATTCTCTGTTTGTATAATTAGATTTTGCAGGATATAATGGCTCAAGTCTTTGTGCCAAAGCTGCTGCTTGAGCTCCTTCGATCTTTGCCCATTCTTGAAATCACGATTTCATAAACCCTTAATAAGTTCTCTAACATTTTTGGAGTGATTTTCTCCAAAGGAATTGTAGCTAACTTATTTAAAACTTGTTGTTTGATGGATGGATCAGCTACATGAGCAACTGCAACCATAGCTTCTGTCAAACGAACCACATTTCTTTCTCCAAAAACTAAGTTTTTCCATGAATCAAATGGTTGATGTTCAAGTGCTACACGAGCTGCATAACGAATATGACGATCTTCATGGCCTAAGTATTCCCAGATTTTTTCTGCTGTACCTGCCGGAGAAGGTTTATGGTACTGTTCAATTTCACGACGTAATTTGACCTCTGCGTTTACATTTGGTTTTGGAGTTTCAGGATTGATTTTATCACGATCTTTGTGATAAACACGATAAAGATCAGATTCTAACCTACGACCTCCAGTCAAGAAATAAAGAGAACCATCTGGCCCAATAGTACCATCTGTCAATGGAAGTGGAGAACCCGAAATGAATTCTTCAGCATTTGCCTTATATGATGCGCCATCAGGAGTCAAATGAATCGCGTAGATAATACCAAAACTCCAGTCAAAAGCAAATAAGCTGTTTCTATATTTATCTGGGAATTTGGCTTTATTTGGGTTAATAAAGTTAGTAGGAGAGCCTTGGCCGATGTTTAAAGCTGCTGGTAAGTTATCTAAAAATCTCTCATCCCATTTTGCATCACCTTTTCTCCATCCATATTCTGCTCCACTTGTGACGTGTAGAATACGTGTTGGACGGTACCAAGGCATCCCAAAGTCCCATTCCATATCGGAATCGTAAGTGAATAACTCGCCATCATTATTGAATGCCAAGTCAAACCCATTACGCATTCCTGAAGCAATTAATTCCCAATTCTTACCTTCAGCATCTGTTTTTGCAATCCATCCACCCGCGTTATGAGAATCTGAATCATGACCATGCGTATCATAAATCATAGGAAGCAAATTGTCCAAACTGTCGTTAGGCTTCAATCTATAACTGTTCATTTTAGGGACTTTCGTGAAATTCCCCGCAATGACATAAATTGCTGAATCAGGACCTTGAATAATACTGTGTGGACCATGCTCACCTTCACCCTCCAAGGCCAAGATTTGAGTTATCTTGTCCAATTTATCGTCGTTGTTGGTGTCTTGGATTCTATATAGACCAGAACCTTTTGATAAATTCTCGTTTGGACGATGGTTGATCATCACATATAAGCTGTTATTTGCCCATAACAATCCTTGTGCAAAACCCATTCCTACCTTGGTTTTGGAGGTGTCTGCTGGATCCTGACCCTCGATAGGAAAATCTAAAGGCTCAATCTTAGGCTTAACAGTGGTGTCAGAACCAATTGGAGGTAATTCCACGCGGAATAATCCGCCAAATTGATCTGAGGTAATCATACGACCTTTGTCATCAAAAGTCATAGAAACCCAAGACCCTTTTTCGTCATCAGAAGGGCTATATATGTGTTCAATCTCAAATCCATCCGGTAAGACAATCTTATCAGTCTTTGGATTTGGCTCCTTTACCACTTCTGTTTCCTTTTCTTGTTTACATGATCCCGCAAATATCAGCAGGAACATACCAAACAAATACAATTGTGCTCTTTTCGTTTTTATCATTTGGTTATTATGTTGAATAATTTATAACAGCTTATATTCCTACCAACCTTCATTTTGTTCAATGCCATTGATCTGGATTTCTCTTTGAGGAATCGGAAACAATAATTTGAACGGTTGGATATTATATGAAGCACTGCTTAATCTCGACAATCTTTTCTTTTCTTCAGCTCCGTGAGCAGTCATCACTTCGATGGCCTTACCAGTACGCAATAACTGATACCATCTATGACTTTCAAAAGCCACTTCCACGCGTTGCTCTTTTGCAATAGCATCACGTAAAGCATCTTTTGATAAACCAGACAATGCTGGTAAGCCTGCACGTTTTCTGACTAGGTTTAAGTGTGCATATGGATCTCCTGATCCAACTTCATTTTGTGCCTCCGCTAACATCAATAAGACGTGGGCATAACGGTATACCGGCCAGTTTTCATCTGAACGACCATCCTCAATATATGGTGGATGGTAATATTTCTTGATAAACGGCATATTCCCGTTAAATGCTTTAGATTCCTGGAAATTTGCGTTCGAAGGATCAGAAAACATCTGGATAGATTTATCGCGTCTATTATCTCCCGTCTCGTAAGCATTGTAAATACTCGGAGTTGGAATATTACTACCGCCTAAGTTTCCTGAAAAACCTATCAACTTCATCTTCGCATTCCGAGGGCCAAACATGTAGATAAAATTACTGTTCTCACCCTCTACGGATTGGTCGTATTGTATTTCAAAAACCGATTCCGCATTGTTTTTAGAATTTGGACTAAAACAAGAAGCGTAGTCTGGCATTAATGAATACCCTAATTTAGTAACTTCTGTGAAATTTGTAACAGCATCTGCATATTGTTTCCGTGTCAAGTATACATCTCCCAATACCGCATGTGCCGCCCCTTTTGTAGCCCTTCCTTTGTTATTATCATCATAACCTGGAGGTAAGCTGGCAATGGCATCCTTGAAATCCTGAATAATAACAGTGTAAATTTCATCAACAGTACCTTTTTTACCATCTGTAAAAGCATCCTGAGGATTAGCTACTTCTTTTGTATGCAATGGAACCTCGCCAAACAACCGAACAAGGTGGAAGTAGGTAAAGCCACGGATGAATTTTGCCTCACCAAGATACTGTTGTTTCACTTTTTCATCAGCAAAGGGAACATTGTCAATTCTGCTAATGATGACGTTGGCCTGCTGAACGATACCAAACAGAGCAACCCAAGCATTGTTAACATAATTGTTAGAAGAAGTAATGAGAAATTCATCAATCTCCTCACGTTGTTGCACACCACGGTCTGTTTCATCGTACTGATAATTTGTGTTATCAGCCCTCATTTCCGTCATTGCCCAAAAATCACTCGTATATAATCCTTGTAATCTACTGTAAACACCGTTTACAGCACGAAGGACCTGACCTTCATTTTCGTAATAATTATCACCACTTGAAAAGGTATAAGGTTCTACATCCAATAACTTGTTGCAGGAGCTCATGCTCAATAAACCTAGACCTAATAGAATATATCTTAATTTCATAACTCTTGCCTTAAAAATTGAAATTCAACCCTAATGTATAAATCCTTGGAACTGGGTATGCTGAGTAGTCAATACCTGGAACCAGAGGACTAGTATCCCCTCTGTTGATATTCGTTCCTTCTGGATTTCCTTCATAACCTGTGAATACAAACGGATTTTGTAAGTTGGCATAGATTCTAAGATTATTAACTACACCTGCAATACTTTTTGGAAGCGTATAACCTACTGTTATATTCTTGATCCATAAATAATCTGTTTTTTCCACAAATAATGAATGCGTATCACGATACATTACACGGCCTCTACCAGTACCATTAGTCGTTGGAACTAACCCACTTCCAGGATTGGATTCTGAACGCCAACGATCTGCTACCTCTTTCCTCACATTAAATACACCGTCAATATTGTCGGTATAAAAGCGAGTTGCGTGCAACATCTCTTGGCCCATTGACGCAACCAAGTTAACCCGAGCGTCAAAACCCTTAAAAGTCAAGGTGTTCGTCATACCTAAAGTAAAGTCCGGATAAGGATTCCCTATAACATCAAAGTCATCATTAGGAGTGATTTGTCCATCGCCGTTCACATCACGCATTCTTAAGTTTCCAGGAATTGCCCCAGGGAATGCAGGATACTTTTCTAAATCAGCTTCATTTTGGTAAATCCCTTCAACCACATAACCAATGATCATCCCAACAGGCTCGCCAATTCTAGTGATATTCGTGAAGTTTCCTTCAGAACTTGCCCCTGAATAGATCGGATCTTTACTTCTTCCTAAATCAATAACTTTATTTCTGTTGAATGAAATATTGAAATCAGTATTCCAAGTGAAGTTTTCACGTGCAATGTTGGCTGAACTGATTGAGAACTCAAAACCTTTATTTTCTACATCACCTCTATTTTCAGTTACTGAACCAAATCCAGAAGATTGTGGAATAGGTGTGTTCAATAATAAGTCTAATGTGTTGCGTTTGTAGTAGTTAGCGGTAAAAGTCAAGCGGTTGTTCCACGTGGTAAAGTCTAAACCGATGTTCAACTCTTTCATTCTTTCCCATCCCAAGAAAGTATTGCCCAGACTGTTCATTGTACGTCCTGGTGCCAATGTTCCATTCAATACATAATTCGCAGTACCGATACTACTTAACGATGCGTAGTTTGCAATGTTGAAGTTACCACTACGTCCATAAGAAGCCCTTAACTTTAATTCATTGATCCATTCTTTATCTTTCAAGAATGCTTCCTCAGACAAACGCCAACCTACAGCGACAGAAGGGAAAGAACCCCAACGATTGTCTTTACCGAAACGCGATGATCCATCTGCACGGTAAGATGCTGTCAAAATATAACGGTCTAAATAGGAATAGTTAATCCTTGCCAAATAAGAAATCAAACCCCAATCCTCTATACCTGTACCACCAGTAATCCTTGCAGCACCATTTAGAGTTTTAATGTCATCATCTGGAAATTGCGAACCATTGAAGCCTGCACTCTTATTTTTTTGCATCTGGATGGAATAACCTGCCAAAGCTGAAATGGTATGACCGCTCTCAGTTGAATAATCATAATTTAAGGTATTCTCATTTGCCCAGTTTAAATATTGGCCTCTCCAATAACTACCGCTAGGAATTGATAATCCTGGTGCATTTTGGTTAGGGATAATTGAAGGTCTAAAGTATTCACCACTTTCATCTTGGTAATCAACGTTGAAGGTAGTCTTGAACTTCAAATTGTCCAAAAAGCTATATTCAGCAAATGTGCTCATCAATAACTTTAACTTTGAACTCTTATCCGTTCTTTCGTTCATATACAATACAGGGTTTGGGTTACCAAATGTTCCCGACGATTGGATATATGGAATTAAATTGCCAGCATCATCGTAAACTTTTGCAACTGGAGTCGTGATTTCAAAGAACTCATCACGTCCTTGACCGTTAATACCACCTTCAAGATAGGTTAGGGTAGGAGATATGTTCATGCCTAATTTTAATTTCTTGGCAAGATTTCCTTCCACATTTGCGCGAATGGAGAAACGGTCGAACCCTGTGTTCAACATGACACCTTCTTGGTTTAGATAACCAGCAGATACAAAAGAACGTACATTTTCATTTCCACCACTGAAACTTACGTTGACATCAGTCAATGGAGCTACACGAGTAACCTCATCATACCAATCAACTCCTTCACCTAAAGCAGCAGGATTGCGGTAGTCTTCAGGGATATCGTCGATTGTTGGCTCTCTGCCTTCTTCAAACCTGATTTTATCTTCGATAGCTTCTTTGCGGAATTGCGCAAACTCTGCCGCGTTCATCAAGTTCGGTCTTCCTTTCTGAGGTACTTGTTGCAAACCAGAACTTACTGCCACATCGATTTTCATCGGACCATCAGCACCACGTTTGGTATTGATCAAGATAACACCGTTGGAACCCCTTGAACCATATATCGCAGTTGCCGATGCATCTTTCAATACAGTCATGGATTCAATATCATTCGGATTAAGAGTTGCCAATGGATTCCCTCTCTCACTAGAAGATGTCGGAACTGGGAAACCATCAATAACATATAATGGTTGACTTCCAGCACCAATTGCACTCATACCACGAATTTGAATTTTAGGACCACCTCCTGGTGTTCCATTTGATGTGCTTACTTGTACACCAGCTATCTGGCCAGATAATGCTTGGTCAGCACTGGCTACAGCTTGTCCTTTTACATTTTTCATAGAAACGGCAGCAACCGAACCGGTAACATCTTTTTTCTGTTGGCTACCGTATCCCACAACCACAACTTCTGAGATATCTTCACTGCTGCTATCCAATGTTACATTTTGCGTTCCAGCAGCATTGACAACAATTTCTTGAGAAGCAAAACCAAGATTGTCAAAGGTCAACGTCTGACCTTTGTTCAACTCGATTTCATACTTTCCATTCAGATCGGTAGATGTGGCAGAATTTGTGCCTTTTACGCGTACCGATACACCTGCAAGAGGCACTCCTTGGGCATCACTAACTGTACCGGTGACTTTGACTTTTTCTTGCCCCAGTGAAGTAGTTTTCAAGTTGCCCATAGAATTGTCCATGGAAATGTTAAACGCTTCTCTATTCATTTTAGAATATGTGTTGGCTTCGGAATAGCCTGCCTGCGATAGTATCAACGCAGGAAAAATTAATGCCAGTTGCAGGAATCTTTTCTTGGGTTCTTTTCCGAAAGTGAACCCCAAAACCTTCCTAAATGTCGCTTTAGGCGCAATCAAGCATGGTGAAATGGTTTTGTTTAATTGGTCATATTGCATACCTTTGCAAAGTTAAATGGTTAAACAATAAAGAGTTTCGACCCTCTTGGTTAGTTTAAAGACCTTTAATGAACAACCGATGGTGCGGGAACACTGTCGGTTTTTTTATGAGGTACTTTTCATCGTTACTTGTAAATAACAAATCAGCTATCTTCTAAATAATACATGTTTTCGTTTTCTTTTGGTTTATGGGTAACTAAGGTTGAACAGTTACCGAAATTAGTTATTTATTTGGGCGCCTATGCTATAGGCTAATGAACCAAATATAGTTATAGCCTTTAGGTTAAGCATCCTGCACCGTCCTGTAAAATACCTGGAAACCTACCTGCACTATCCTGTTAAAATTGAACCCCAAAAATTCGCCTTTTTACTTATTTCTTTCCTAATTTTATCAGAAACCTAATATACACCTAATGAAAAAAAGCTTCTTACTTACTATCCTTTCTATAGGTATTTATACCTGTTCGATTTCACAGTCTATCCACGACCAAAGGATACCCGTCAATCATATTAATCTTGAGGGATATATTGATGAAAGGTTAGAATCTTCCGTTCAAAATAGAATTCTCGCTCAAGATGTGGATCGATTAATCAATGCATTCGATCCGAATAAAAGAACGGAAACTCATATGTGGCAATCCGAGTTTTGGGGAAAATGGTTTACCTCTGCGGTACTTGCTTATAAGTACAAGCCGTCAGATAAACTTTTTAAAACTCTTGAAAAAGCTGTATATGGGTTGATGGAACAACAAACAGCGGATGGTTATATTGGTAATTATGCAGCAGATAAACGTCTTCAACAGTGGGATGTGTGGGGAAGGAAATATTGCCTCCTTGGATTATTGTCTTTTTATGAAATTAAGCCTGATAACAAGGTATTACAGGCAGCCGAGAAATTGGCACAGAACCTTATGGATGATCTCCAAAAAGCTGATGGAATTTTGGTTACTAAAGGTAATTATAGAGGAATGGCTGCATCCTCCGTTCTAGAACCCATCTGTAAGCTCTATGTAGTTACCAATAACAAAAAATGCCTTGAATTTGCTGAAACGATTGTCAAGCAATGGAGCCGTCCTGATGGGCCGCAATTAATTGAAAAAAGTAAAGTAAATGTAGCAGAAAGGTTTGAAAAACCGAGTTCTTGGTACAGTTGGGAACAAGGTCAAAAAGCATATGAAATGATGTCTTGTTATGAAGGATTATTAGAGCTATATAGAATTACTGGTAATCCAACGTATAAAGAAGCAGTTATAAATACCTGGGACAATATAAAGGCTACTGAAATAAATATTGCTGGATCTGGTGCTTCAACGGAAATGTGGTTCGGTGGGAAAGCATTGCAAGCTGATCCTGTGCACCATTATCAGGAAGTATGTGTCACTGTAACATGGATAAAATTATGCCTACAATTGTTCCGGTTGACTGGAGAGAATAAGTATGCTGAAGAAGCTGAATATGCTTATTATAATGCTTTATTGGGGTCATTAAGTAAAGATGGAGCACAATGGGCAAAATATACGCCACTAAATGGACAAAGGTTACCTGGATCGGAGCAATGTGGAATGGGCCTGAACTGTTGTGAAGCCAGCGGGCCAAGAGCGCTGTTTCTGATGCCATTTTATGCTGTAACGCAAGAAAACAATGCTGTTCAAGTAAATTATTTTATCCCGGGAGCATATGATATCCAAATAGGAAAGCAAAAAGCACAACTGATTATTCAAACTGATTACCCCAAATCGTCGACTGTTAGCATTGGTCTAAAATCCAATAAACCTATTGATGTTCCGATTGAAATTAGAATACCAAGTTGGAGTGAGGAAAGCAAAATAGCTTTCAATCATGTAAATGTCGAAGATGATATAGAACCTAATACCTACTATCAAATCAATAAAAAATGGAAAGGTTCTGATGTTATTAATCTGGAATTAGACTTAAATCCAAGAATTCTCAAAACTGGTGATCTAGTTCAATCTTTGGCCATCATGCGCGGCCCAATAGTATTGTCCAGAGATGCTATGTTTGCTGAAAATATTCCTGTTTCAGCGGTGTTGACTCCTGTAATAAACAAAAATAATAGAATTGATTTAGTCGAAACAGAAAATCCAAATAGTTGGATGTCGTTTAAAGCGAAATTTATCCCAGAATCTTATTCAGAAACTGGTTCGGCACCTGTAGAACTTCAACTCTGTGATTATGCATCCGCAGGGAATATGAAACCTTTGACTTATTTTCAAACTTGGTTTCCTCAATTAATCAATAAGAGTAAATAATTAAAGTTTTGTCGCATGAAAGAACAGGATAGTACTTTTGAATTGCTTTTTTATCTTTAAAAACATTTTCAGAATTATAACCTATTCAATCATGAAGCATAAACCTATTCTAATACTGGTTAGTATTATATTGTCTCATTTTGTTGCCCAGGCACAGCATAAATTAAGCGATGGATCGAAACATATTAGCCCCTTGACAAGGGAATACATCTATCCAACTCGTATAATTTGGCAAGAAGGGGATATCAAAGGGTCAGAAAGCTTAAAAGTGGAAGGAAATGGACAAGCGAATTTGACTAATGATAATATTACCATCTTAAAAAATACAGGTTCAGCAAAAAGTTCTGTTCTTTTGGATTTTGGAAAGGAACTGAACGGATCATTGGAAATTGTAACGGGTATGTGGGGAGGTGGAAATGCTCCGAAAAATGTCAGAATCCGTCTTGGAGAATCTGTGTCGGAAGCAATGTCAGAAATAGGAGCAAAAGGAGCGACCAATGACCATGCCATGCGGGACATGAATCTCCAATTGCCTTGGTTAGGGAAAAATCAAACCGGAGAATCTGGGTTCCGATTTGCTAGGATTGATTTCTTGGATCCAGATGCTGAACTACACCTTAGAGAAGTCAGAGCAATAGCAACCTATAGAGACATACCTTACCTGGGTTCGTTCAAAAGTTCAGATGAAAGACTCAACAAAATCTGGGATGTAGGGGCATATACTGTCCACCTTAACATGCAAGATTATCTTTGGGATGCCATTAAGCGCGATCGTTTAGTGTGGGTAGGGGACTTACATCCTGAAGTTGCAACTGTAAATACCGTATTTGGATATAATGACGTAGTGCCTAGAAGTCTAGACTTGGCCAGAGAATCAACTCCGCTAGGCTCATGGATGTGTGGAATCAGTACTTATTCCATGTGGTGGATCGTATTGCATTACGATTGGTATATGGCACATGGTGATCTAGCTTATTTAAAGGAGCAACAGCCATATCTTCAAGGGTTAGTTAAACAGATTTTAGGTAAGGTTAGAGATGGAAAAGAAGAAATGGATGGTACTCGTTTCTTGGATTGGCCATCTAGTGAAGATAGCTTGGCAATTCATGCCGGTTTACAAGCCATGACAATTTTAGGACTTGAAAAAGCGTCTCAAATAAGCACATTCTTAAATGATCCAGAAACAAAAAAGCTATGTGATGATGCTTTGGTGAAAATGAGAAAAATAAAACCTAAACACAACAATTCAAAGCAGGCAGCTGCACTAATGTCATTAGTTGGCTTAATGGATGAACAAAAAGCATATAATGAGGTCTTAAAAGTTGGTGGTGCAAAGAAATTCTCAACCTTCTATGGGTATTATATGTTGGAAGCCATGGCAAAAGCTGGAAAATATAAGGAAGCAATGGATATTATTTCCGAATATTGGGGAGCAATGCTTGATTTAGGAGCAACCACTTTTTGGGAAGATTTCAATATTGAATGGCTTCCGAATGCTAGTCGGATCGATGAACTGGTGCCAGAAGGAAAAGTAGACATTCATGGTGATTTTGGAGCATATTGTTATGTGGGACATCGCCATAGTTTTGCGCACGGTTGGGCATCAGGTCCTACTTCTTGGCTCTCGGAACATGTTTTGGGAATTAAAGTTGCTGAACCAGGTGGTAAAGCTTACACAGTAAAACCAAATCTAGGAAACCTGACATTTGCAGAAGGAACTTTCCCAACAAAATATGGCCTCATAAAAGTCAAACATACAAAGGATGCTAATGGCAAAGTGGTTTCCGAAATCGAAGCCCCAAAAGAAATTAAAATAATTAGATAATAACTATGAACCTACATACTTTCTATAAAATCACATCTTTTTGCTGTTTGGTTTTCTTTTCCTTACTGAACATTGCTTTTGGACAAATTAATCCAACATATTTAAGAACTGAATATAAGGTAAACCCTTTTGTAGAAGAAGCAAAACCACGCTTGAGTTGGGAACTTGAAGGGAAGGGGTTCAATAAATCTCAGTCAGCATACCAAATTATGGTGGCTTCATCTGAAGGTTTATTGGAAAAAAATAAAGCTGATTTATGGGATAGTAAAAAAGTTAGTGGAAACAATACAAATCAAATTGAATATTCAGGCAAATCTATCGCATCAGGTCAACGTGTGTATTGGAAAGTCAAAGCCTGGGATGAGAAAGATAAAGAAGGCAAATGGTCAGAAATTCAATCTTGGGAGTTAGCAAAACCAGATGCAAATGATTGGCAAGCAAAGTGGATAGGGATAGATCTTAATCAATTGGCAGAAAAGGGTGAGTATCATTTGCCCCCTTCTCCATATCTTCGAAAACAGGCTAACCTTAGCAAAAAGATAAAATCTGCTCGCCTTTATATCAGTTCTCTAGGCTTACATAACTTTTATATCAATGGTGAGAAAATTGGAAAAGATTTCTTTGCTTCTGGCTGGACAGATTATAACAAAAGAGTGTATTACAACGTCTACGATGTAAGCGATAAGCTCAAAGCAGGGGAAAATGTATTCGGAGCTATTTTATCGAATGGCTGGTATGCAGGATATTTAGGCTATGCACTTTTAGTTGGATCACCACAAGTAAAGCAGTTTTATGGTAAGTTTCCTTTGTTGAAAGCTCAGGTTGAAGTTCAATATGAAGATGGTTCAAAAGAACAGATTATCACGGATGGTTCTTGGAAGACTAGCACTGGAGCAATTCTGGAATCAGACTTCCTTGAGGGCGAAAAACATGATGCAAGACTAGAACCTATCGATTGGGACAAGGTTGATTTTGATGATTCCAAATGGAAAAATATCCAGGTATTTGAAGATAAACCCGGACAATTGCTTCAGCTTTATCCAAGTAATCCTGTTCGCGTTGTCGAAGAATTAAAAGCAAAGTCTATCAAGAAAATTGCCGAAGGCAAATATATTGTTGATTTTGGTCAAAACTTCGCTGGAAATATTCATTTAAAGTTAAGAGGCAAGCTGGGTGATTCTCTCGTATTTCGTTATGGAGAGATGCTTTTCCCTGATGGATCATTGATGGTTGACAATCTAAGAAAAGCCCGAGCTACTGACACATATATCTTTAAAGGGGATAAGGTTGAAGAATGGAGCCCAAGCTTTACATTTCATGGATTTCAATTTGTAGAAATTTCAGGTTTAAAAGAGGAACCTAAATTAGACTTCTTGACAGGATTGGCATTGAGTTCTGATCTAGATCAGGTTGGTCATTTTGAGTCAGACAATGCAATGCTTAATCAACTGTACAGTAATATTATCTGGACGCAACGAGCTAACTATATTGATATTCCAACTGATTGTCCTCAGAGGGATGAAAGGTTGGGCTGGACTGGTGATGCACAGGTTTATATGCGTTCAGCAATTTTCAATGCTGACGTAGCGCCATTTCACAAGAAATGGATTCAAGATTTACATGACTCCCAATGGCCAAACGGTGCATACCCCGTTTATTCACCGATGCCTGTAAATGAGCAAGGCGTAGCAGCAATACGTGCATCCGATGCTTTTTCTCCGGGATGGTCCGAAGCTGGAATCATTTGTACCTATGAAATCTTCAAAGCCTATAATGACCACCGAATCGTCCGTGAGTCCCTGCCGTTCATGAATAAGTTCATGGCTTTCCTGAAAGCAAGGACCAACGGCGGTGTCTTAAAAGAAAAATCCTTTGAAGACGTGAATCCTAAAGGCGGGTTTGGGGATTGGCTTTCGGTTGGTGAAAAAACCAGCCCTGATTTATTGGCTACTACATATTATTTCTACTGCAATAAGTTAATGGCAGAAATGTGTCGTGCAATCGGAGACCTACAGTTGGCAAATGATTATGAAAAGGAATCATTAACCGTTAAAAATGGTTTCAAAAAGCACTATATGGAAGAAAGTGGGAGGCTAAAAACTATTTCAGCACTTTATGGAAATGGAGAAGGTTACGTCGAAGGGCAAAATGGTTTTGCCGGGCATACCCAAACAGCCTATGCGAATGCCTTGTATTCCGGAATATTGAATGAAGAGGATCAAATATTAGCCGGTAAATTCCTTCGCGAATTGGTAGAAGCGAATGATAATAAGTTGACAACTGGATTTTTAGGATTCAAACCACTCTTACCTGCATTAACCTCCTCTGGATCTTCAGATAAAGCCTATCAGTTGTTGCAAAGTACAGAATATCCTTCTTTGGGATACGAAGTTGTCAATGGTGCGACCTCAATATGGGAACGCTGGGACAGTTTTACCAAGGACAAAGGATTTATTCACAATGCAGCCATGAATTCTTTTTCACACTATGCTTTTGGATCAGTGAATGAATGGATGTTTGAGAATATGTTGGGTATAAAAGCTAAGGCAAATGGCTACCAAGAAATTTATATTCAACCGGAAATAGGTAACTACGGAATAAATAAAGCCTCAGGGTCATTTAGATCTATGGCAGGAAATATTAAAAGTGGTTGGACTAAAACAAACGGCGAATTGATTCAACAAATAGAAATTCCGGTAAATGTAAAAGCTTTTTGTTTTGTTCCCGTTACAGAAACAGCAAGCATACAAATCAACGGAGAACCTATCGACAATAATAATATTGTGAAATCAATTAAGAAAATGGAAGGAAAAGTATTGGTAGAGCTGGGGTCTGGAAATTATACGATTAAATCCAAAATTTAATTCCTGTAAGATGAAACAAGTAGCATTTAAGATGAAATTGTTGGCCGGCAACGAAGAAGAATATTTGCGCCGACATCAAGAAATATGGCCGAAATTAGCCGAGTTATTAAAGCAAAATGGTATTTCTGAATACAGTATCTTCTTGGATCCTGAAACATTGGATCTGTTTGCTGTTCAAACACTCAATGAGCATTATAATGATTTAACATTGAGAGGACATCCAATCATGAAAGAATGGTGGGAATATATGAAAGATCTCATGGAAATAAATGCAGATTATTCACCCAAAACATTTCCATTAAAACAAGTATTTTACTTACCTTAGGTCATATACAATTGAACCAATCTTAGTAATACTTCTAACTTATGACTAATAAGGTAACTGATTTCTTGAAAACCATTCAGATTAGTGACTTTTCTGCCACACCTAAATATAAGCAGCTAGCCAGTGCCATAATCGATGCAGTTAAAAGCGGAACGCTGGAGAAGGATGATATGCTACCTTCCATCAACGAGCTTTCCGTCTATGTGGATATCTCTCGTGATACCGTAGAGAAGGCCTACAAATTCCTGAAAAATGCAGAAGTAATTGCTTCAATACCAGGAAAGGGCTACTATATCGCGACAACAGATGTAAAACAGAGAGTAAAGATTGCAATCCTTTTAAATAAACTGAGCGCACATAAAAAGATAGTATACGACTCATTCGCAAAGGAATTGGAAGATGATGCTGCATTAGATCTCTTCGTCTACAACTCTGATATAACCTATCTAAGAACATTATTAGGGGGACTGACCAAAACCTACGATTATTACGTTCTGTTCCCGCATTTTAAGGAAGGGAGAGATCAAGCTCCGGAGATTATTAATAAGCTCATACCGAGAGATAAGTTGGTTCTGTTAGGCAAATACGTTGATGATATCCAAGGTGACTTTGCTGCGGTCTATGAAAACTATGAGAAAGACATTTATGGTGCTCTGGAGGAAGCATTACCTTCATTAAGTAAATACCACACCCTAAACCTCATTTTTCCCGATAACAGCGATTATCCAAAAGCAATCATTAAAGGATTTTACAAATTTGCCCAACAATACGCTTTTAACCATTCATTGGTCAGTGAACTTGAAAAAGAAAAGATCGAACTCGGAACTTGTTATATCAATATTGCAGAAGATGACTTGGTCAAACTTCTCGACAAAATCATCAAGAAAAATCTTCAGATTGGAAAGGATGTAGGCGTTATTTCATATAATGAAACCCCACTCAAAAAATTTATCCTTAACGGAATCACTACGATATCAACCGACTTCGAAATGATGGGCAAAATGGCGGCAGAATTAATAAAAAACCGATCCAAAGACCATGTTGAAGTCCCTTTTTATCTGAAACAAAGACAATCAGTATAAAGCTGGAATGCGGCCGCTGAGGAACGCCGGTCGCTGAGCGTAGCCGAAGCGCCCGATCTCTAATGATAACGGATACTGCAGTCGCTGAGCACTATAGGAATGCCGGTCGCTGAGCGTAGCCGAAGCGCGGTCTCTAATCATAACGGATACTGCAGTCGCTGCGGACTATAGGACCGCCGGTCGCTGAGCGTAGCCGAAGCGCCCGGTATCTAATCAAAGCAGAAATAAAAAAGGGCGAAAATCTTCGCCCTTTTCCCTACTTCGTAGGATATTCTTTAAATATTCCTTCTACAACTTTTGGAAGGTTATTAATAGCTTTTTCAGGGTTATGGATCTCACCTGATCCTCTAGCTTGCCAGATTACCGAGTTTGTCCTGCGGTCTCTAGCTTCAATAATCAAATGTGAATAACGAACTTTTTCTTTTCCAACCGGATAAGAACGACCCCATCCGCCATAGCCCCACCAAGGGCTAAAGCCCCATGGGCCTCCCCAGCCCCAACCAGAATGTCCGTAGACCATTCTGCTTTTGTTGTTCACAATCGTAATGTAACGGAACAACAAGTCTGGATTGTCCTTGCTATAATTCATGCCCCTGGCCTCCAACTCATGATTTGCAGTAGACAAAATATTGTCCTTAGCAATATCATTGGTGAAATAATCCTTTGAAAGTGAATCTACCGGAGGTAACCAACCATAAGTTTTATATTGCGAGAAATCCAACTTTTGGACCCTCGTCATATTATATTTATAAGAGCTACAAGAACCCAACACTATGATGGCTCCTAATAGCATAACTGACCACAACTTTTTCATAAATCTCAATTTATATTGTTAGACGATTTTTCAATCAAAAAGTTTAATGCTAAAATGAATATTTTGCAACTAAAGGCATGGACCGTCCTGGACCGAATGCTTTAGGGCTAACTCGCAGGATAGGAGGAGCTTGGAATCTTTTGAATTCTGCATTGCAGAGCATTTTATATACCCTATTTACCAATGCCTCATCAAACCCTAAGTTGATAACATCATCCTTCGATTTTTCCATTTCAATCAACTGGAACAATACAGCATCCAAAATTTCATAGGCTGGCAAGGAATCTGAATCTTTTTGATCAGGTCTTAATTCAGCGGATGGTGGTTTTACAATAGTGTTGATAGGAATGATTTCTCGATCTCTATTGATATATCGTGCAAGTTCAAATGCTTGAGTCTTGTAAACATCACCAATGACACTGATTGATCCGGCCATATCGCCATACAAGGTGCCGTAACCGACAGCAGCCTCGCTTTTATTTGAAGTGTTCAGTAGAATATTGCCGAATTTATTGGAAATAGCCATCAATAATGTCCCTCGAGTTCTCGCCTGAATGTTTTCTTCCGTAGTATCATTTTCTCTGCCCTCAAAAGTCTCTGCTAAGGTGCTGTCAAAAGCTTTTGCACTATCTTTGATAGGAATTATTCGGTGCTGGCATCCCGTATTCTTAACTAGATCCAGCGCATCCTTTAAAGAATGATCCGAAGAATATACTGAAGGCATCAGAACAGAAAGCACATTCTCTGCACCTAAAGCTTCACATGCCAAAGCCGCAACCAGGGCAGAATCCAAACCGCCCGAAAGACCTAACACAGCTGTCTTAAAGCCCGATTTCTGAAAATAATCTCTTAAACCTAAAATTAGAGCATCATGAATTAATAAGATTTCTGAGGTCTTCAATTCTTGATGTGCCTCTTCAACTTCCAAATCATTATTGTTCAGCTCAACATATTGTAAGTCTTCATCAAATGCGTTTAATTCCATGATGACCTCCGCTTTTCTATTTAGAGCAAGCGATCTACCATCGAAAATAATATCGGTTTGTGCTCCAACCTGATTGACATAAATCAATGGCGCATTTGATTTGATTACATTACGTTTAAGCACGTTTTTGCGGCTTTCAAAATGTGTATATGAGAATGGAGAAGCCGCAATGTTGATAACTAAGTCAGGATTTTCCTTTGCAAGTTCGAGCATAATGTCTCCAACATAAGAATTAGGACCATCATCATCCCAAAGATCTTCACAGATCGTTAAAGCAATTGTTTTACCTTTAAAATTGATACATGAAACTATCTTGTTAGGCTCAAAATAACGATACTCATCAAAAACATCATAATCTGGCAGCAGGCTTTTTTTGGTAATGTGCTTAACTTCACCATTCTCTATCAAAACCGCTGCGTTGTATAACGATTTTCCTTCACCATCCTTATTAGGAACAGGAGCACCGATAATACAAGCGATATCCTTGCAATGTTTGGCAATAAATTCAATGCTCTGATAGCAATGTTGAAGAAAAGAAGAATTTCGAAGAAGATCCTTTGCAGGGTAGCCGCCAATTGCAAGTTCTGCAAAGACGATCAATTCCGCACCTGCGGACTTAGCTTTTTGAATGGATTCAATAATCTTTTCGTTATTCTTTTCGAAATTTCCAATATGGTAGTTGATCTGTGATAAAGCAATCTTCATATGCCTGAGTTTACAGTAAAAATAGTAATAAAATTTAGTTTTGATACAGAAGAACCATGCCAAATCAAAGTCTTAAACAAGAAAAATGAAGAATTAGATTTCTTGTTTTTAAAACACCAGGATAAATTATTGTCAATAAAAAAAAGGCAATCTATTGATTGCCTTAAAGTAAATATTACTGATTTTTTGTTGGTACTAATTTGCACTCTTCAATTTAAGTACTTCAATATTGAAGATTAAAGGAGAGTTCACAGGGATTTTTCCATTTTTATCCGGTTTATTGTCATAGCAATAAGGTGATGGGGCAATAAATCTGATTTTATTTCCAATCAAAAGGCCGTGTGGAAGAATTCCCGAAAATGCATTTGGAGAATTGTTTTCTGGATAAAATATCTGCAACCATGCTGGAATTAATCCGTTGATATCCATCTCATAATTATTTTGTGAATCAAATTCAGTTCCATTCATCAATTCACCTTTATAATTTATGGTAGCGACTACAGGCACCCAAGAGTTCCCCGTTTTAATATACTCGTATGTACTGTCAACAGTAGATTCCAAAACTTCATACCAAATGCCTGTTGTACTGTCGATTTTAGCATTTTCGCCAAAATTCTGCTCTGCATATTCTTTTAAGATAGGAGCTTGTGCCTTTAAAATAGAATCAATTCTTTTTAAATTTTCTTCATAATCACCAAGTCCGTTGTCAGAATCTTTTGAACAAGATGAGATTGTTGTAATAGCTAAAAATGCTATAAAAAGTAATTTTAAATTTTTCATTTGAGTATAAGTGTTCCATAAAAAAGGCAGCATGTAGGCTGCCTTTATTTGATAATTTTGATTTCTTGAATGTCATTTAGCGACCAATTTCAACCACATCGATGACAACATCTAATGGAGAATTTGGAGGAAGAGTACCTGTTCCATCTTTATCCGCAACCTCATTTAGATCATAGTAATAGATAGAAGGAGTAATCAATCTGATTTTAACATTTTTCAACAATCCTTTTGGTAATAAACCAGGGTAGTAACGTCCATTGATGTTGTTAGGGTAGAAAGCAGCTAGCCATGCACCAGGAGCATAACCAGTTTGAATTGAAGCTCTTGTTGCTGTAGTCACGTTTTTGGAATATTTACCATCCAATGACTTCTCCGAATATTTTACACTTGCAGTAACTGTCATAAATGAAGCTCCAGATTGAATATATTCAAAAGTACTGTCTACTTCAGCAGTTGTAGGAAGAACTTCAAACCAAATTCCCAATGAATCATTGTATTTTCTTCTCTCAGGATTTAAGTTCGCCTCTGCATAAGCTTTGATTTCATCTTGTTGTGCATCCTTAGTTGAATCTAATCTTGCTTGTTCTTTTTCCCAATCAATTTGCTCATAATTGTTATCATCCTTCATACAAGATGAAACTGCAACCACCGCTAAAAAAGCTACTAAGAGTAATTTTAAGTTTTTCATATTTGTTTAAGTATCTTATTTCTGATGTTGTAAACGTTAATCAAATCAATTTTGCTACAACAGCAATGTTAAATTTATAAAATATTTAATATTTGCTTAATACTTAAGTAATTAATTTTTTTCGTTTTCACCGAAAAATCTGCATTCATTATTAAAGTAGTCGGGAAAACATGCTTTTTCGATTTACCCATTAAAATTTTGAATAATTCATGATAATTACCCGTCCTTTTTCTGGAACTTGAATTGGTATATGTTACCCCATCGAATAAAACACTATCGATTGACTCCGCATCAAATTCAACAGCAAAGTATTCAGAGTTGAGTTTTTCAATCACCTCCTTATCTCTAAAAGTCTCCCTTAGCATCTTCTTGCAATAGTTGCACCAGTCCGTATGAAAGAATATCAAAACGGGTTTTGGATTGCTGTCAAGGGAGTCGCCAAGCTGTTCAAAACTGATCCAATTGACCACAGGTTCAGGCTGCTCTTGAGCCTGAACTTTTGATGACATCAATAAGATGGATAATATCAATATTTGTAACAAACGCATTAGTGAAAATGTCCTATTTTAATTCCAAATGTTATTGTTCTAGGTCTTGATGGCCCATAGATATAATTTGAATCACGGAGTGCACCTCGATCAAAATCTTTTTGGAAGGCATTGAAAACGTTCTGCATCCCTCCAAACACTTCCAAGCTCAATTCTTTCTTAAGTGAAAAGGTATATCCCAATCGGAAATTGGCCTCGAAGAAATTTGGAGAAGTTTTTAAAATCATCTCTTCTCCTTCTAACACATGTGGTACGATCATGCTTCCTGTATAAACACCAGTTACATCAACGCCGAATGGTTCTAAAGGCTTCCAATTGGCGTTTAAGTAGCCATATACATTCGGGGTCCTAACAAACCTTCTGCTGCTGATATTCTCGGCTGGAGTCGCCCCTTCATAAAGAAGTTGATCGTCATTGAATTCTGAACGCTGGATTGTGCCGCCCATCTGAAAAGTATATTTCGCCGAAGGTGCAATATTCAATTCAATATTTGATCCATAAACTTTGGCTCCTGTACCATTCCTCATTTCCTGTAGGATTAAATTTTCATCTTGGGAAGTCATGATGTTGGTAAATGGATTCTGAAGGTCCGTATAGAATCCCTCAACCAAGAGACTCGTTTGAATTGGTCCGAATCCTTTTGTGAAATTCAGTGATCCAGTATATGCGTTCGAATATTCAGTCTCAAGGTTTTCTCCGATTAACACAAAAACTTGTTGACCTCCAATGGAAGTGACGTGCATGTCTTCATTGAATGCTTGGGGAGCCCTAAAACCTCGGGCGTAACCACCTCTAAACTGCAAATAATCTGTAATATCATATAGTAAAGTGAATCTTGGGCTGAAAGTGCCGAAGTTTTGTGATGAATTTCGGTTATAACTCGCCAGTTTGTAATTGCCATCTACATAAGTATAATCATATCTCGCGCCGATCAAGGTTTTCAAATTTTCAAGGATATTCCATTCGTATTGAGCATAAGTCCCAACACCATGTGTTTTTTGATCGATCAGACGTTCATATCCAGGAATATTGTCTTTGGTTCTGTTATTGTTATATTCAACACCCGCTGTGATTACATCACGTTCGAAGGTATAGGTATATTGAGCACCGGCAACCATTGCAAAATCATCCGTCTCGCCGTATGAATTCGAGGCAAGCAAACTGTCCTGTGCAGATCTACCGCCACCCAAGCCGCCATAAAAACTTTCTCTATCGGTAAGCTGTGCTGAACCATAAATGCTTAATTTATGTTTATAATCCTTGGAATATTGATCATAAGTTAATCCTCCAATAAATGTATTGGTTCTGAGCTGCTCGGTGACATCTGTGAAATGTGGTGCTTTATCCAAATTATCTCCTCCTCGTCGAAATTCATTCAGAGCACTCAGATCCAATGTTATTTTGTTGAATTCGGAAGGTTTGTAAAAAGCTTTTGTCCCGAATGTGAGATTCTTTAGTTTGGTCATTTCAGTAAATCCATCCCCATTTGCATCATAAGCCTGACGGTTGCGGTGCATCCCGTAAAAGGTTGCTCCGGTTTTCAGATCATTGTCAACGTAGGAGGTATTGAAGTCGATGGTGTTATCCCAAGTCTGACCGTCAATGATCGAATTCGTGGATTTGATCTGCCAATCATTTTCTACAGGATCTTTAGTAATGATGTTGATCGTACCAGCAATGGCATTTGCACCAAATAGGGCAGAACCGCCCGAACGTACAACTTCAATCCTGTCAATCATGGAGGTCGGTATTTGATCAAGGCCATAAACGCTATTCAAAGCAGAAAAAACCGAACGGCTATTGATCAAGATTTGTGAATAAGCACCTTCCATACCGTTCAACCTTACTTGTGTAAATCCACAGTTCTGGCAGTTGTTTTCGACCCTAACACCGGGTTGGTAATTTAGGGTCTCTGACATAGCAACGGATTGAGTTGCTGTAAATAATTTTGGACTCAGAACATTCACGATAACCGGAGCCTTTTTCCTTTCCATACCGTATCGAGATGCGCTGACTACAACCTCATTTAGGTTTAAATTATCTTCATACAATATAATGTTCAAGCTTTCGTGCGCACCTGGTTGAATAGCTTTTTTGGCATTCTGGAAGCCTACAGCTCTTACAGAAATCGACTTGCTGCTTTGATTCTTGTTGTCAAGTTCAAAATAACCCAAACTATCTGTGGAGGTGCCAATTTTTGTGCCTTCCAATAAAATCGTAGCATTGGCAATGGGTTCTTGTTTATCCGTTATGACACGGCCAGAAATCTGGGAATAACTAGCCTTAAAGCCTAGGCCAAGGCATATAATGATCAGGAATGACCTGAGTAAAAATAGATTCATATTCTTATTATATCTCTTAATTAATCGCAGGGACAATCCAAACCTCAATAGCGGAACCCAGCAATCGGTAGGAAAATAATTCTTCCTACATCATAAAAAAATGGTGGACTATACAAAAATTTTATGAATAGCAATAGCTAATCATAAAATGAATGATGTCCGTTTTTTGAAAAATGATTTAAGAAATATAAGAAGGGGGACCGCGTCCGGAGTGGATTTCATGGTCTTGTAAGAGAATATGGTAAGACCTACAGCCGAATTCAAAAACTGTGAATTCAGGTTGAATAGGTACTTCGAAAACAAATGGGGACCAATTAAGGTAGCTGCCCTGATAAACGATGTCCAAGAAACGAATCTCAGCATCAGAATGGTGCTGATGATGTTTCTTTTCGCCAAGGTTGTAAGGGTGAATGTGAGTAACGATCTCACCCGTGGAGGTGACCTCCTTGTGCATGAAGACTACGCCGCTCGTAATAATGCCACACATCCATACCAATAGGAAGTGGGCAAGAAATTGGCGATATGAGGTTAGTCTATGCATGCACGGGTCAAATGTATGCTAAAATTAGCAATTTTATTGCTATTTGAGGATATTAAACAATTTTGTTGTGCTCATCAGGGAATACCAAAAGAGGTTTGTGATTTCTAGCTTCTTCGCGTTCCATCAATGCATAGGAAATAATAATTACGATATCTCCTACCTGAACAAGACGAGCAGCAGCACCATTCAAACAAATAGTTCCAGTCCCACGTTCTCCAGGAATCACATAAGTCTCCAATCTGGCCCCATTGTTATTGTTTACAATTTGTACTTTTTCATTGGCAATAATATCGGCAGCATCCATCAGGTCCTGATCGATGGTGATGCTACCTACATAATTCAATTCAGCTTGTGTAACACGCGCTCTATGAATTTTTGATTTCATTACTTCTATCATCATAATGCAAAGTTAGTCTTTTAATGTAATTTGATCTGTAAATTATTCTAATGAGAAAGTAATATATTGTCAATTAAACGTACGTTTTCAACCCATGCAGCAATTAATCCTACGTACCCTTTGCCTTCTTCCAACTTAGTTACAGGACTCAAGGATTTTGTTTCGCAGATACTCAAATATTCTAACTCCACCTCAGGATTTGAAGCAATAATCGCTTTTGCTCCTTCTAATAGTTCCTCAACAGATTTATTATCCAGGTTGTCTTTTATATACCTGAGAGACTTAATAAGGGTTAAAGCATTCTCCTTGCCAGCTTCTGTAAGACGAGCATTGCGTGAGCTCAATGCCAATCCTTTTTCATTCCTTACAATAGGACAGATCAACAGTTTGATATCAAGGTTCTTGATTTCTAACATGCGTTGTATGACCATAACTTGTTGAAAGTCTTTTTGTCCAAAGCAAGCTTGGTTGGGTTTTACGAGGTCAAAAAGCTTATAAACGATTTGTGTAACACCCTGAAAGTGGCCTGGACGGTGTTCTCCTTCCCAAATACGATCTAAATCTCCGAGGTCAATTTGCCATTGAGGGTCATTTTCAGGATACATTTCCTCGACTGAAGGCAAAAATAGAATGTCGCAACCAACAGACTCTAAGAGGGCGATGTCATTTTCAATGGGTCTGGGGTATTTCTCAAGATCCTTAGGGTCATTGAACTGGGTCGGATTGACGAAAATACTACAGATTGTTACATCGGTCGAAGGCTTGGCGTAATTAATTAAAGATAAGTGACCTTCATGCAGTGCACCCATGGTAGGGACCAAGGTGATGACTTTATTTTCTTTGCGGATTCCACTCAATTCTTGTTGGAGTTCCTGCTTAGTGCGAAATATTTTCACGTGCAAAAATTATGAAATAAGGTGCAAAAATGGGCAATAATCTTTAAATTATAAAATGATGATTTTTAATCAATTGTAAAATTGATAAATTAATTGTATCTTTGTAGACCGATTTTACTATTCAATAATATAAAAAACAGTTGGAGATGGCAAAAACGAAAATCTTGTTTATAACCCATGAAATGTCGCCTTTCCTTGAATTAAGTAAAATTTCTGAAATAACACGCCAGTTACCACATGCTATGCAAGAAAAAGGGTTCGAAATCCGAATTCTCATGCCGCGTTTTGGTAATATTAATGAGCGCAGAAATCGTCTTCATGAAGTGATAAGGTTGTCGGGAATGAACATTGTGGTGGACAATAATGATAATCCGCTAATTATTAAGGTAGCATCCTTGCCAGCAGCAAGAATGCAGGTGTACTTCTTGGATAATGAAGAATACTTTCAGCGGAAAAAAGTTTTTCGTGATGAGCAGGGAAAAGGATTTGCAGACAACAACGAACGTTCATTGTTCTTCTGTAAAGGAGCCTTGGAAACCGTTAAAAAACTCGGTTGGTCACCAGATGTAGTGCACTGTCATGGATGGTTTACAGCAATGGTACCAGCGTATTTGAAAACAGTGTATCAAGACGACCCAACCTTCAAAGACTCCAAAGTGTTCTTCTCATTGTACAATGAGGATTTCGGAAATGATTCATTAGGAACAAAGTATGCTGAGATGGCTGCACAAACAGATATCGAAGCAGAAAAACTTAAGGATTATGCCTCAGGAAGCTATGTAGACATCTATAAAGGAGCACTGTCCTTTACCGATGTAGCTGTAAAAGCTGATGCAGATATCAATCCGGAAATCCTAGCTTACATCCAAGAGAACAACATCCGTACCTTCGAACCATCATCAGATGAAGACTATGAAGCATTCTCTGAATTATACGATGAGTTCGTAAACGAAGAAGTTTCAGCGTAAGCTGAAAATAAAAGGAATCAAAAAAAGGTCACTGAGGAATACCCTCAGCGACCTTTTTTTGTGTAGGATAAAGTTGGAAAGGTAAGGTGGGATTTGTTGCCAATTTCATTGAATTGTGCTAGAATAGTTACACTTCTCAGGCCAATGTCAACCTCATCGGTTTTGCAGGTTTATTAATATCCAACACCGTAGTTACCGTCCAAACTGATCATCACCTTGAAATGTCCAATGTCTTATGCCTATTTCCCCAAAAATAGCCCCTTAAAAAAAAAGAACCTGTCATTCCAGAGCTTTAGCTCTGGAAACTATTTTTTGGTTATAAAGGTTATACACCTAGCGGGCAGCATCGTTAACTTAATGACATTGCCCGCTAGGGGTGCCACTATTCTACCACCACATAAACATCTTACCCACCTCAAATTATATCATCGAAATAATCCCTATCTTCGCTCTTATGAAAATAAAGGTAGGTTTCGGTTTTGACGTTCATCAAATGAAAGAAGGTCATCCATTCGTTGTTGGCGGAGTGACCTTGGATCACCATGCTGGTGCTTTTGGACATTCAGATGCAGATGTTTTGGCGCATGCAATCTGTGATGCCATATTGGGTGCTGCCAATCTTGAGGACATTGGTTATCATTTTCCGAATACAGATGAGCGTTGGAAAGGTGCAAATAGCTTAGATCTATTGAGACACTGCATCGTTTTAATCAAAGAAAAAGGCTTTGAATTAGGGAATATTGATGGAATGCTTTGCTTGGAAGCTCCCAAAATCAAACCCTATATCCCGCAGATGAAAGCTAATATTGCTGAAGCAGCAGGTATTTCTGTAGAGGATGTATCCATTAAAGCTACTACAAATGAACAAATGGGATTTATTGGCCGAGAAGAAGGTGTCGTTGCTTATGCGGTTTGTTTATTGGAAAAAATAAATTATTGATTGTTCTGTCTAAAGTAATTGATAGCAATAATCACAGCGATCAATGCTAAAAGACTTCCGAGATAAAATGGTGCGCCCGGTAGATACATCGGGCCATTTTTTTTGGTGAAGAATGAAAAAAGGGAGGTCATGACCAAAGGGCCAATTATAGCTGTTAAGCTTATAATACTGGTGAGTCCACCTTGAATCTGACCCTGTTCATTCGCAGGGGTATGGTTGGAAATGGAACTCTGCATTGCAGGCCCCGCAATTCCAGCAAAAACATAGAAAATACTGGTTGCAAACAGTAGGAGGGTAGTGTCAACAATACCAAAAGCAAATAAGGAAATACAGTTGAGGAATAGACCCGTGACAATACTTTTCGCCAATCCCAGCTTGGGAATGATAACTCGGATCAATCCAGCTTGAACAATGGTCAATAAAATCCCAATCACTCCTAAGGAATATCCGACCATTCTTTCATTCCATTGGAATTTTTCCATAGTAAAATATGACCATGTACTTTGAACGGCATGAGCAGCAATGTTGATTAAGAAAATACAGACCACTAAAGGCATGATGATAGGATATTTTTTGATATGTCTGAAACTGCCGATGGGATTTGCGTTTATCCAACGGAAATTACGCCTATGTTCTTTTGGCAACGACTCAGGAACAACAAAATAGCCATATAGAAAGTTGAGAAATGTTAGTCCTGCTGCAGCGAAGAAAGGGACTCTTGGTCCGTAATGTCCTAAAATTCCACCGATTACCGGACCTATAATAAAACCTAAACCGAAAGCTGCACCGAGCAGACCAAAGTTTTGAGCTTTATTTTCCTTGGTCGAAACATCAGCTATATAGGCTGCCGCGACCGTATGACTGGCGCCAGTAACTCCTGCAACTAGCCGACCTACAAAAAGCCAAAAAATGGAAGGAGCAAAACCAATGAGCAGATAATTGATAGTAAACCCAAATAAAGAGCATAGCAAAACTGGCCTTCTACCGTAATGGTCACTTAAGTTGCCGAGAATAGCAGCAAAGAAAAATTGCATAAATGCATAACAGAAGGTTAGCCAACCTCCATATGCCGAAGCTTGACTCAGGTCACCATGGATCAATTCCCGGATCAACGCAGGCATAACCGGAATTATAATCCCTAGCCCAATCGAGTCCAATACTACAGTGATAAAAATAAAAAGTAATCCAGCTTGCGATTTTATTTTCGGCATATCAAACTAAGGTAGTTATTTTTTTCTGCCCTCAAATCGATTTAAATAGACAATTTCTATGCTCGAATAATATTTTTTAATACTATGAGACCTAAGATTTATTTACATCGAGAAAAATATGGTATTTTTGTTGTTGCCAAATGAGAATTGGCACACTTACTGTTTATATGGAAATGAACTTAAAGCAGTAAGGATAAGTTCGTTGTTTCATTAAATTTACAAATGAAGAGAGAATCAAAAAGTAGTAAACTTACAGAAGAAGACGTAAAGCGATATACGGGGCTCTTTTGGAAGATATTGTTGGGTTTGGTTGTATTTGCAGGTCTGTTCCTCCTGAGCGTTAGAATTGGAATATTTGGTAAGTTGCCTACGTTCAAAGATCTTGAAAATCCAAAAAGTAATTTAGCATCAGAAATTCTGACAGATGACAATAGAGTGTTAGGGACTTATTTCGTTCATAACAGGTCTAATGTAAAATATAATGAATTGGCACCTTCGCTAGTTCATGCCTTGATATCTACCGAAGACAAGCGTTTTTACGAGCACTCAGGAATTGACTATTCCCGTACCATGTCTACCATTATTTTGACTTTGGCAGGAAACAAACAAGGGGGAAGTACCATCACGCAACAGTTGGCACTGAACTTATTTGCTGAAAAACGTGAAAGAAATCCTATCAAACGTATTATGCAGAAATTCCAAGAATGGATTACAGCAGTTCGCTTGGAAAGAAACTATACCAAAGAAGAAATTGTAATGATGTATTTCAATACAGTCGACTTTGGTGCATACAATACTTTTGGTATTAAATCTGCCGCAAGAACTTTCTTCAATACAACTCCAGATAAATTAACGCCAGCACAATCTGCCTTATTGGTGGGTATGCTAAAAGGACCAGGGATTTACTCTCCTGTGCGCTATCCTGAAAATGCGCTTCGCAGAAGGAATCTAGTTCTGCAAAATATGCGTGATCAGAATTTTATCACCAATGAAGAGTTTGATAAAGCTAAAGAAGATCCAATTGGCCTTAAATTAACCATCTCTAATTATGGTGAAGGATTAGCACCATACTTCAGAGCGGTATTAAAAGAAGAAATCAAAAAAGAGTTCCAACGTTTGGCGATTACAAAACCAGATGGAACACCTTATGATTTGGATCGTGATGGATTAAAAATATATACTCCGATCAATTACAAAATGCAACAATATGCTGAAGAAGCTCAGAAAGAGTGGATGAGACGCTTGCAGAATGAGTTTGACAAACAATGGAGACGCAGAAATGCATTTACAGGTGACAATGCTAAATTGTTGGTCAGAGGGATGAAGCGTTCCGATCGTTACAGGGTATTAAAAGCAGAAGGTTTATCTGAAGATCAAATCAAGAAGGAATTCGACAAAAAAGTTCCTATGAACCTATTCACTTGGAAAGGTAGTGTGGACACGGTGATGACTCCAATGGACTCTATTAAATATACCAAGCTGTTTTTGCGTAATGCAATGGTTTCGATGGAACCACAAAACGGGTTATATCAGAGCATGGGTAGGAGGGATTGACTTTGAACACTTCAAGTATGACCAAGTGAAATTAGGTACACGCCAGGTAGGTTCAACAGCAAAACCATTTGTATATGCTTATGCAATCGACAATGGCTATGGTCCTTGTGTTTCTATTCCAAATTACATGCGTACTTATGGAGACTGGACACCAAAAGGAACAACTCAAGGTGGTAATCCAATCACGCTTAAGAATGCCATTAAATATTCACAAACTTTGCATCAGCCTATTTGATCAGCGAAGTAGGTGCTGCGAATGTGGCAGACTTAACGAAGAGAATGGGAGTAACCTCAAATATACCAAACAACTTATCAATTGCACTAGGTTCTTACGATGCCTCATTGTTTGACATGGTGGGTGCTTATTCTGCATTCGTAAATCAAGGTACATGGGTTGAACCAACTATGATCTTACGTATTGAAGATAAAAATGGATCTCCAATCTATGAAAAAGCTCCGAAAGTGTTGAAAGCATTGAACAGTGAAACCGCTTATGCGATGGTGGATATGTTAAAAGGTGTTGTAGATGGTGGTACAGGATCACGTTTTGAGATGGGATCCTAATTTTGGGTGGCTTGAAAAACCCTATCGGAGGTAAAACAGGTACTACCAACGATAAACTCCGATGCTTGGTTTATCGGTATTACACCAGAATTGGTAACAGGAGTTTGGACCGGCGCTTGAAGATAGAGGAATTAGCTTTAGTAGTATGCAATATGGACAAGGTGCTGCAGCAGCGATGCCGGTATTCGGATTGTATATGAACAAAGTATATAAGGACAAAGACCTGAGTTACTCGCAGGAGGATTTCCCGCAGCCTCCAGGTGGTATTACAAGGTTTGAAATGAACTGTTCGAATTACTCGCAATTCTATGGAAATGACCCGGCGAAGAGTGATTCTCAACTGATGGAAGACGATAGGTTAGGATTTTAACCGATTCTTTAATAAATTAGACCAGACCTTTATTCTTCAAAAATAAAGGTCTGTTTTTTTGTGCGACGATGGAATTTAACTATAAAAAAGGAATTAACCAAGATACCTCATAAAACCCCGGGGTCTATCAATATTTTGACAAGGATGACACGCTGATCTATGTTGGAAAAGCCAAAAACCTTCGAAATAGGGTGGGTTCATACTTTGTTAATGAAAATCAACTCAACAGTAAAACAAGGGTTCTGGTCAGAAAAATTAACCGGATCGCTTTTACCATTGTAGATACCGAAATTGATGCTTGGCTGTTGGAAAACAACCTCATCAAAAAGCATCAACCCCGATATAACGTCATGTTAAAAGATGACAAGACATATCCATGGATTGTCATCAAAAATGAACCTTTTCCCAGAATCTTCTGGACCAGGAAATATATCAAAGACGGATCAAGATATTATGGGCCTTATGCTTCGGTAGGCATGATGCACATCATTCTGGATATGATCAGGGAATTATTCCCTTTAAGAACCTGCAACCTCAGCCTCACACAAGAAAATATAGCCAAAGGAAAATTCAAAGTCTGTTTAGAATATCAGTTAGGCAACTGTTTGGGCCCATGTGAAGGATACCAATCCGAAGAGAACTATGATCAGAACCTGTCTGATATAAAAGATATTCTGAATGGAAAGATTGCCGTCGTAACAAATCGACTTAAAGATCAAATGAATGCTGCGGTTCAACAAATGGATTTTGAAGGTGCTCATAAGTTCAAGGTTAAATTGGACAAACTATCCAACTATCAAAGTAAATCTACTGTCGTTAGTTCTTCAATTACCAATGTTGACGTTTTCAGCATCGCTTCTGAAGATAATTATGCTTTTGTAAACTTCCTTAAGGTAGTCAACGGTGTAGTTATTCAGACCCAAACAGTGGAACTTAAGAAGCGTTTGGATGAAACAAATGAAGAGTTACTGGCAATAGCTATTCCTCAATTGAGGTCAAGATTCAGAAGTCATTCCAGAGAGATAATCGTACCTTTTGAATTAGATATCGAAGGTAATGAAGACATCAAGTTTCTTGTCCCTAAACTGGGAGATAAAAAGAAATTATTGGAACTTTCTCAAAAAATGTGGCTTATTTCAAAAAGGAAAGACTTCTACAATATGAGAAACTGAATCCCGAGGTGAAGGTAGAGCGAATCTTAAAGCAGATGCAAAAGGATCTTCGCTTACCCCAACTTCCCAGACATATTGAATGTTTTGACAACTCAAATATCCAAGGTAACTACCCTGTTTCAGCAATCGTTGTCTTCAAAGACGCCAAACCTTCCAAAAAAGGATTACAGGCATTTTAATGTGAAAACCGTGGAGGGACCGAATGACTTCGCTACGATGGAGGAAGCAGTTTTCAGGCGTTATAGAAGACTTTTGGATGAAGACCAAACATTGCCACAGCTTGTGATCATTGATGGCGGGAAAGGACAGTTAGGGGCAGCATTGAAAAGCCTCAAGTTGCTGGGTATAGAAAAGCAAATGACCGTTATTGGTATTGCCAAGAGATTGGAAGAGCTCTATTATCCAGGAGATCAATATCCTATGTACTTGGATAAGAAATCTGAAACCTTAAAAATTATCCAACATCTAAGGGATGAAGCACACCGTTTTGGTATTACTTTTCATAGAAATCAAAGAAGCCGTAAAACCTTTGTTTCTGAACTTGACAATATCCCCGGAATCGGAAAAGTTACGGTTGAGAAACTTTTGAAAACTTTTAAATCAGTCAAAAAAACCCGCGAAGCTTCTGATGAAGAATTAATGAAAGTTTTAAATCTAAAACAGCTAAAGGCTTTAAAGAGTTATTTTGGAGAAAAGACGGATGAATCTAAAACCAATAATTTAGATTAGGATATATTTTTCCAGATTTACGGTTATAAAAACCCTAATTCCAATTTAGCTTCTTCCGTCATCATATCCTTGGTCCAGGGCGGGTCGAAGGTAAGTTCAACGATTGCCTCATCGATACCATCAATTGCAGCAACTTTTTGCTGTACTTCATTCATGATCTCGCCAGCAACTGGACATGCTGGGGCAGTTAAGGTCATAACAATCTTAGCCTGCTTATTCTCTTTGGTGATGATTTCGTAAATCAGTCCCAGATCAAGTATATTCGCAGGTTTTAATTCAGGGTCATATACGGTTGCCAGAGCCTCTTGAATTTGAGGTGCCAAGCCCAATCTGTCCATTATAATGATTGTATTCATCTCTTAATTTTTTGATTTAGCCAAAACATCAGAATAGATTCTTTCTAATTCGTCCATTACAATGGGTTGGCTATATTTCTCTAAATATTCCTTACGGCAATTTTCCTTGATCTCTTCGATTTTTGCTGCCGGTAAGGATTTCCACTCTGCCAATTTCTGAACCAAATCAATGTGATTGTGAGGGTCAAAAAGTAAGCCTGTATACAAAGGTACAACCATTTCAGTTAATATGCCAATACTACTGGCAATGACTGGGGTCCCTAAGGCAAAGGCCTCCAAAACAGATAAAGGCATCGATTCATAACATACAGAAGGAACAATGACTGCAGTGGCAGACGCAATATTATTACTTAAAGTCTGCTTGTCCTGAAATCCAAAATATTGTATGTTAGGACTATTGCTAACAATCAATTCAACTTCCTTTTGCAAAGGACCTGTGCCGAATATTTTTAATTTATGATCGGTAGCTTTCCAAGCATGTAGTAGAGGAAGAATTCCTTTTTCCTCAGACAAGCGTCCAACATAGACAAAATAATCGCTTGGATATTCCTTGTTGACAGCCTCAACCTTTACAAAATTTGGCTTCACCACAAACTTATCCATCGAAACATTGAATTTGGATTTAGCAAAAATGGATTTTGAAAATTCTGAGAGCGTAATAAATCGATCTATATGTTTGAATGTTCCACGTTTTCTATGGATCCAATAAGTGAAGGCTGTCCAAAAGGTTTTGAGATACGAGTTTTCGAGAACTTTTCTCTTTACAGCATCCCATGGGAAGTCTTCTTTGATAGAATTCAAGAAAATATTGCCATCATGGAACAGTGTAGCAGAAGGGCATATCAACCGAAAATTATGCAGGGTCATTACCATTGGAATCTTAATTTTCTTGATATGAAGGATAAACAAAGGCCCAAGAGCATAGTGCATATTGTGGATATGGATAAGGTCAGGTTTAAACTCTTGTATTCTTTGTTTTATCTTCTTTACTTCTAGCCAATTCATTGGGTAGAGTAAATATTGCAGATATCCCTGGGATCCTTTTTGATTTCTGACGGTATAGAGATCAATCTCATGATTCTTCCTCAAAGCCTCCATTTCCTGTCCCATTACAAAATCTTCGCCTCCGATGTGTTGGTATTGATTGTGAATGATGAGTATACGCATAAGTTGATCTCTATTTTTCTTTGCAATTTACGGAGTAAAAGGCTAAAATCAAATCCATTCTGTGGTACTAAATCAGCACAAATCCCTATCTTCGTGATTATTTTAAATGATTATGTTCGAACAGCATCCATTTGGCAAGTTGATCGCGGAATATATTCAAAACACTGAATATCCAAAGCAACCTGCCGACCTCTATGATCCAATCAAGTATATTCTATCCTTATCGGGCAAGCGTATTAGGCCATTACTTGTGTTGATGGGCGCCAAATTATTTGGAAAGGAAAACCTACAGGAAGTGGTTCCAGCAAGTATTGCTATCGAGTATTTCCATAATTTCTCATTGATCCATGATGATATTATGGATAGGGCACCGCTAAGAAGGGGCAAAGCAACTGTTCATCAAAAATGGAATGACAATGTGGCTATTCTTTCTGGAGATGCTTTATTGGTAAAAGCTTATCTAGAACTAGGAAAAAGTCCTTCAGCACATATTCCGGACTTATTGAATGTCTTCAACAAAGTAGCTTTGGAGGTTTGCGAAGGTCAGCAATATGACATGGATTTCGAAAAGAAATCAAATGTGTCAGAAGATGATTACTTGAATATGATCAGATTGAAGACTTCTGTACTATTGGGTGGAGCGCTTCAAATGGGAGCTATACTTGCCAACGCTGAACAGGAACAACAACAATTGATTTATGATTTTGGCGTAAATTTAGGAATCGCCTTCCAGTTGCAGGATGATTATTTGGATGTATACGGAAATCCTGAAACTTTTGGAAAACAAGTAGGCGGTGATATCCTGTGCAATAAAAAAACAATCTTAAGAATTAAGACAGAACAATTATTGGACGAAGAATCTAAAGAAGAATTTCAGAAACTTATCGATTTGGATACAATTGAGGATGCTGAAAAGGTAAGTCGTATGAAAAACTTGTATGCCAAATTCGAGGTTGACAAGTATGCCGAGGACATTAAGTCTAGATATATGGAGCTGGCATACAATAAATTGGAATCAATTGCCGTTTCAGAAGCGCAGAAAGCAGAATTAAGGATGTTAGCCGATACGTTAATGCATCGTACGCGTTAATTATGATATTTGCTTTGTTTTTTATAATTTGGGGAATTGAGTTTAAGATCATACAGAGTAAATGACGCTAATGGAGCCACTAAAAATCACTATATTTCAAGCATATCTTTTTTGGGAAAATGTAGATAAGAACCTGCAGAATTTAGGTTTGAGATTGTCTTCATTACGCGAGAAAACAGATTTGATCATTCTACCTGAAATGTTCAATACTGGCTTCACCATGAATGTGGAGAAATGTGCCGAAACAATGAATGGAAAAACCATGCACTGGTTGTTTGAAACGTCGAAGAAATTTGGTTGTGTCGTTGCTGGCTCATTGATTATCGAGGAAAACAGTAAATATTATAATCGTTTTGTATGGATGTCTCCTGATGGAAGTTTTGTGCATTACGATAAGCGTCACTTGTTCACCATGGCAGGAGAGGACAAAATATTTACTCCAGGAGAATCAAGAATAATCTTTCAGCTGAAAGGCTGGAAATTATGTCCAATGATATGTTATGACCTCAGGTTCCCAACCTGGTCTAGAAATCAAAATGGAGCATATGATTTAATGGTATATACTGCTAGCTGGCCTGATAAGAGATCAGCACATTGGAGAGCATTGATCCCAGCGCGAGCAATCGAAAATCAAGCCTTTGTCATCGGTGTCAACCGCGTAGGACATGATGGAAAAGAAGTATATTACTCAGGAGGGTCAATGTGCATATCACCGAATGGGGATGTAGTGTACTATAAGCCTGAAGATGAAGATTTATATACTTTTACTCTAAATCCTAAAGATCTAGAAGAGAATAGAGAACAATTCCCATTCTTAAAAGATCAAGATCCATTTAAATTTCTTTAAAAATTAATCTTTATACGGACGTTCAAGAACGGCTTGTTGAATGATTGCTTTTCGAAGGTCAAAATGCTGTGCATCAAGCTCTTCTATCTGAATCTTTTTAGTTGGAGTTCTTTGTTTTTCTTGTTGGATACGTCTTTCAGCTTCAAGCCTTTTTTGTTCAATTTTCCGCTGCCTAGCAATTTCAACTTCATCAAATTCTGGATAATCATTAAATGATTCCGCCTTTTTCTGAGTTAAAAGAGATGGTTTAGAGCTAGTCTTGACAGGTTGGGGAATAGGAACCTGAGGAACTGGCGCTTGATGAGGATTTTTGTTCTGAAGCTCTCTTTTGATTTGCTCCAACCTTTTCTTTGCCTTCTCCTGTTCTTCTATGTAGCCTTTATAGATTTTGTAAATCGCTCCAACTACGATAATAAGGATGATGAGGTTCTCCATATCAATAAAAATAGCTAAATTTTTCCTTCAATTTCTTATACTGCAATAAAATAATTTGCAAATACAGTAATTTATCATTTAATTGCATCAACAACTTATTTACCATATTAATTAACCTTACATGATGACAAGTGAAACTAACTATGCTAGTGAGTTCTATTCTTTCTTAACGGGGAGAGTTTCCACGGCAATTGGCAGACGATTGCAGCGAAACTTTAAGGAGAGTGGCATTCCAATTACAGCAGAACAATGGAGTGTTTTATATTTCCTTTGGGAGACCGAAGGATTAAGCCAACAAGACATCGCCAAATTGACCTTCCGGGATAAGCCGAGTGTGTCAAGATTGATTTCAAACCTCGAAAAACAAAAGATTTTAGTGCGCGTTTGCAGTTCCGGAGATAAACGGGCAAACCAGATCTATTTAACAGCCCAAGGCCATAAGATCAAAGATAAGTGCATGCAACAAGCAGAAAAAACTATCTCTGAAGCGCTCGAGGGTGTTGATAGAAGCTCTATGCAACAAGCTCAGCAGCTTTTAGAGATAGTTTTTAATAACTTAAAATAGGTACCGTTAATCAAAAACCTCCGGAGCAAAGTCACTACGGTTGTTAACCAACTTTCCTGTATTTTTAAAGTAAATGTCTTGGAAGCTTAGGGTATTCTGGCTGTCCACTTTACGGAAGAATTTGTCAGCATTGACTTCTTCCAAGCTATTGAATCCACAAGCTTCCATGATTTCTACAGTAGCACGTAAAGTGTTACGGTGGAATTGTGCTACGCGGACGTATTTGTCGTCTACATTAAGACCTTTATAGAGGTGTGGTTGCTGTGTTGCAACACCTACTGGACATACGTCTTCATTACATTTTAATGCTTGAATACAGCCTAATGCGAACATCATACCGCGAGCACTGTAGCATGCATCAGCACCTAATGCGATTACTTTCAAGATATCAAATCCAGTAACGATTCTACTCGAGACAATAATCTTAATATGTTTTTTAAGACCGAAATTTATTAATGTCGTAGTTACAAATGCTAAGGCATCATATAATGGCATACCTAAGTTGTCTGTAAATTCAAGAGGTGCAGCTCCCGTTCCGCCTTCAGAACCATCTATCGAAATAAAGTCAGGCATAATCTGCGTTTCTTGCATCGCTTGACAGATCTCAATAAATTCTTGTTTATCTCCAATACAAAGCTTAAACCCTACAGGTTTATAATCCGATAATTCACGCAATTGTTGGATAAAATGCATCATCTCAACCGGTGTTTTAAATGAACTATGCGCAGGGGGAGACATAACGTCTGTTCCAGGAACTACGTGACGAATGGCAGCTACCTCAGGAGTATTCTTTGCTGCAGGAAGGATACCACCATGTCCAGGTTTTGCTCCTTGAGACAATTTCAACTCAATCATCTTAACATAAGGACGAGTTGATTTCTCACGGAATAAATTAGGCTCAAAATAACCGTGCTCATCCCTACATCCGAAATAACCTGTACCTACTTGCCATATCAAATCTCCACCATTGATATGATATTGTGAAATACCACCTTCCCCTGTGTTGTGAGCGAAGTTCTGCAAGGCAGCACCTTTGTTCAAGGCTGTAATTGCAGTACGACTCAACGCACCATAGGACATTGCGGAGATGTTGAATACACTTAAACTATACGGCTGTTTACAGGCGCTATTTCCGACCGTAGTGCGTAGGTTGTGATCTTCAATGTGAACAGGGAAAATACTATGAGCAGCCCACTCATTTCCTACCGCTTGCGGATCACTCTGCATACCGAAAGCAACAGTCTCACGTTGATTTTTTGCACGTTGGTAAACAATAGATCGTTGACGTCTATTGAATGGTCTACCGTCCGTGTCAGACTCCCAAAAATATTGCCTTAATTCAGGACGAATAGATTCTAAAAAGTAACGGAAATATCCAACTAATGGGTAGTTTCTCAATATCGCATGTTTCGTCTGAAAACTGTGATACAATGCGATAATTAAAAGAGGAAATGGTATAATAAGCAACCAGAACCAGCTTGGTGTGAAGATAATACCAAAAGAGATTATTATTAAATTGATAACAATAATGATCCCTAGGATGAGTTTTCTTACCTGCATGATGTAATTATTATGCTAAACTTATATTTTTAATATTTACCACAGTCTAGGTTCCGCTATAAATGTGCCATAAATAGGGCAGGAACCAACTAACCGGTTATTTGCATGCAAAATTAGTAAGTTCAGTGGGTATAAAGAAAAAATAAACAGCTAGATGAAAGAATTGCTGAATTCCTAATTTTCTGATTTATTCTCTCTTGTTTTGATAATAAGGTCTGATATTTTTTGGTAAATAAGTTGCCAATCAGGATGGGAACTAATAAAGTTGAAATGCGTTAACATCGTGTAATTGTCATTTCTCAAGGCAGGACCTGTCTGAACATCCTTAGGTATATGAATTTGTACCTTTTCTGCCGTCTCAAGAATGATTGGACGAATCATATCAAAAGATAATTCATGCTCCGCCAATAAATCATAAGAAATCTGAAATAAAGCATTACTGAAGTTATTCGCAAAAACAGCAGAAATATGAAGAGCTAACCTTTGTTTGGTGTTACATCTGAAAACATAATCAGAAACTTGGCCCGCCAATCCAAGCAAAAAATCATAGTTTAATTCTGTGTTTGTCTCAATTCCAAAAGGAGTATGGCTGAGATCTAGATCTTTGTCCTTGGAGAAACTCTGAACAGGGTAAATAACGCCATGTTGATTAAAATCTTTAAGAACTGAGATGTCAGTTGCACCTGAACAATGAGCTACTATACCTTTTAGATTTTTAGGAATAGCATCTGCAACATGGCTAATTGCAGAATCTGTAACTGCTACTAGGTATAGATCGGAATCTAAGTCAATTTGATTTAGATTGTCAATCGCTTCACTATCTAAAACATTAGCCAATGCAGATGCATTGGCTAATGTTTTGCTATATACTTGCAAGATTTGATGTCCAGCATCAGAGAAAGCCTTCCCCAAATGGGTAGCAATATTTCCGCTGCCTATCAGGACGATCTTCATTATGCAGCTTGTTTTGATTCCTTTAATTTATTGTCTTTTACCCGACGATAGATTGCCATACAGAAACCAATCGTCATTACAATTGTACCACACCAGAAGAAATTGATGTATGGGAATTTAATCGCTTTAAAAACTACCCATTTCTTCTCAGGAAGAGGTTTTTGGTAAGACATCAGTTCTAACTTATTCTTCTCAGGCATAATTTTCGTAAACCTGAATCTCAAACCTTGATCAGGAACATCTTTGTAAAAATCAAATGTATTACCACCCTTGATCAAAAATATAGGTTCTACAGGATATTCTTTTCCATCTGCTGATACAACCTTGATCTTTAAACCTACCAAGATATCATCTTCAGCTTTTGGCATATTCTCAAGTTTTGCATCTTTATTGATGCCTTCAATAACATAATATCCGTTTCTATAGCGTAATGTATCCCCAACATTGACTTCATAGGTTGCTGGTTCTTCATATTCCTCAAATCCGGCACTTTCACCTTCACCTTCTGCCTGAGCTGGTTTCTGAGAATCAGATGCCGCAGCAGTAATCAAGGTGTAAATATCGTGTGTGATAAAATGCTTGGTACCCGGAGTTCCGATCAAACCACCCATTTGAGGGTTGTTCTGAGCAAATGGCTTTAGAATAAATGATTTCTTTACATTGCCAGTTTCCTCATCGACTTCTTCGTATTTGATTTTGTAATATACATTCGGTCGGGCAACAGAATCTCCAACATAGGTAATTCTATATTTACCCATATTTACGGGCTCACCTTCTGTCAAGAATAAGTTGTCACCAGGTTTCTCAACTTGGTCAAATCCTGCTACTGCTATATAATTACTGCTATTTACCGAAATTACTTCATTGGTAGCAGCTGCAATTAAAGCTCCGATAAGGAGTAGACCAAAACCTATATGTGATACCGCGGAACCTGCCAAACGCCATTTTCCTTTGAATGAATCCCCTAAAATCCTCAAGTTGGCCAAAATACAGAAGATAGAGGCAAACGTCAGGAGGATATACATGATATTGGTGTAGATATGGGTAAAGTACACCACTAAGCCCGAAATGATTAAAGCAAATATAAAAGACGCTAATGTAGCAGCCCAGAATTTCTTGCTGTCCGAACGTTTGTATTTTAAGAACTGTGTAAAAGCAGTTAATAACATAACTACAACTGCAAATGCTCCCTGCCACTTGTTGTAATGTGGAATAGGGTCAATTGGAGGTGCTACTTTTGTGCCAAACAATGCATTGAAAACCGGAATGGAAGTTGTAGCGATCATTTGGACACAGGCAACAGTCAATACTAATGCGCCGATGAATAACCAAAATTCGCGGGAATAGATCTCTTCTTCCTTCTTTGTGCTTGGCATATCTTTTCTTCTCACAACCAATAAAACAATCATGATGATCAAGAAAGCCACATTGAAGAAGATCAACTGTCCTGACATTCCCAAACTGGTAAAGGAGTGAACCGAAGTCTCGCCAAGGATACCGCTACGAGTTAAATACGATGCGTAGATAACCAAAACGAAACTAATCATCGCCAATAAAACCGCGGTAAAATAGGCGTGTCCAGTGTTCTTATAAGCTACCATAACGTGAACGGCAGCAATTAGGGTTAACCAAGGTATGATAGAAACGTTTTCTACCGGGTCCCATGCCCAGAATCCTCCAAAGTTAAGAGCTTCATATGCCCAAAAGGATCCCATAATAATACCTGCACCTAAAATCATCACTGCAAATAATGCCCAAGGTAATCCTGGTGTGATCCAATCTTTATAACGCTTTTGCCATAATCCAGCAGCAGCGTATGCGAAAGGAACGATCATAGACGCAAAACCCAAGAAAAGGGTAGGTGGGTGGATAACCATCCAATAGTTCTGCAACAATGGATTTAATCCACGGCCATCTTTGATCATGCTTAGATAATTAGGGTCCTTTAGGATTGGCCAATCCATCGCATCTCTCAATAAGATAAAAGGTGAACTACCAATACGGGAACCAAATATCTCGACACCTAACAGCATTGATGCTAGAAATACCTGACATAGCATGACAAAGGTCATCACAGGGCTTTCCCAGCTCTTGGCTTTGAATAATAAGATAGAGCCTAATACAACCTGCCAAAACATCCATAACCAAAAACTACCTTCCTGACCTTCCCAAAAGGAAGATATAATGTAATGAGTAGGAAGTGTCATCGATGAATGCGCATATGCGTAATGATATACGAAGAGATGGTTGTAGATAATATAAAAAAGCGTGGCACCAATGACAACAATGGAAAGTGCATTCAGCCAGAATCCAATGCGTCCTAATTGTTTCCAAGACTTTTCTTCAGGGTACTGGCTGGCAAAAAAATAGGAAATGAAGGATAATAATGCTGCTCCAAATGAAAGGACAACGAAAAACTGTCCAATTTGACCTGGAAGTAGATTTTCTCCAACGTAATTTACGTCCATAGAATATTGAGGTAAAGATTTTTTAATTTACTGATGCTGTCGCAGGGGCAGAGGATGTCTCAATTACCTCCATCTGATCTTGATTGTATTTTGAAGGACATTTCATCAAAATCTTGCTAGCATGGAAAACATTGCCTTCCATTTTTCCTGTCAATACAATTTGTTCAGAACGTTCGATATCTTGTGGCTTCGACCCATTGAATACCACCTGACATTCCGTGCTGTCGTTGTCAAACATATAAAACGAAAAATGATTGGCATCCTTTACAGGATCATAATGTAAGTCCTTCTGTTTATTCAAAACACCTACAACATACAATTCTGTCTTCTTCTCCTTCGCTTCAGTAAATGTTGAATATGTACTAGAATCGGTATAGATCACAAGTATCATCGCAATAGCTATAGCTATAATTACAATTAAAATGATCGAACTTTTCTTCATTGTGATAAGAATATAATATTAACCAATTGCAAAATTACGAAATACTAGTTCAAGGAATGAATTTAGCAAAGAAAATGACCTATTTAGAATAATTCTAATTAATCCTCGCTGAGTATTGTAAAATATTGATATTTAACTTGTTGAAAAACGAAAGATTTTGGTTTAAGCCTCCGCTTGTTCAGGGTTAAATTTCTCACCAGAGAATTTAGTGACCAACATGGCAGCAACAGTGTCGCCAGTAGCATTTAATACAGTTGCTAAGGGATCAACTAAAGCACCAATAATTAATATGGAAGGTACTGCTTCATTGGGGATACCATAAATGGAAATCATCAACATTTCACCAATAAATCCTCCATTAGGAATCCCTCCAGCAACCATCGAAACTAAGACCGTAATCCCAACAGCTGTCAACAAGGTCGTAGGTTCAAAAAAGTCCCATCCAAGGATGGAAAAGGCCACATAAATCTTCAAAATAGATGAAATAGAAGATCCATTTTTATAAAGTGTGTTTCCGATAGGAATTACGATGCTGGAGATTTCTTTTGGTATTCCTATCTTATTGGCTGCTATAAGATTGGCAGGTAAGGTTGCCAAACTGCTACAGGTACTGATGGCAGTTAAGGAAGGTGAAATATTGTGCTTCCAGAATGAGCTTACGCCTAATGTGCCTTTTGCAATAAATGCATAGATACTGAAGAATACAAAGAAAAAGATAATCCCAAAAGCATAATAGAAACCAAGTGGTTTTGCATAGAACCCAAATAATTCAGGCCCCAATGTTTTTACCTGGTAGGCAAAGTATGCACCTAAACCTATTGGGCCAGCTTTCATCACCAAAATCAATAAGTTTTCCATCACCTTGTTTCCTGCATTCAGAAAAGCAGTGAATTGTTTTCCCATTTCGCCAGATTTGCGAGTCGCTGTACCTACCAAAAGCGAGAAAATTACAAAAGCCAGGATATTTTTCCGTGAAAGAAGGTTTGCAAATTCATCAACAGTCAAAAAACGAACAATTCTATCACCCCAAGTTTCATCGGCGTTGGTCGATAAGGCTTCATTAACAGCTGATCCATCCGAAATAGCAGTAACAGGAAATGCCCAAAGACCAGCAATCGTTGCAATAGCGGCAATGATAATCGTAACTACAAAAACCGAGGTCATAATGCCAATGGTTTTCCCCAATTTGTTACTGTCTTCAATATTCGCGATCGAAGATGATATAGCAAAAAATAAAAGTGGAATAACGGATACAAAGAGTAGATTAAGGAAAATATCACCAATAGGTTTTAGGATATCTACCATTTGAGGGAAGAATATGCCTATCAGACTACCGACGGTTATACCTATCAGAAGTAAGATGATACTTCCGTAATTTTTAAGAATTTCTTTCATTTAAGTAATTGTTCAAGCTAAAATACTTGTTTTTATTTTAGATTTGCCAAAAATAAATAATGGAATTCGTTAAAACAGCAGATGGCTCAAAAACTTTATACCATGATCAGGTAGGTGAACACTATCATTCAAAACATGGTGCCCAACAGGAAAGTATCCATGTGTTCCTGAATACGGGTCTCCGCTATTGGCTGGACAAGGAATCCTCCCAATCTGCATCCATATTGGAGATTGGTTTTGGTACAGGATTGAATTTCTTGTTAACAGCTGATTATTGTTCTAAAAACAATGTAAATCTCAATTATATTGGTATTGAAGCCTATCCGCTCAAGCCAGAGCTAATTGTGCAGTCCGAATACAATCAATATGTAAACACCGAAATATGGGACCAATTTGTTGAGAATTACGCTAAAGCGCTTGAATCCAAACTCTCTTTTAATGAACTCATCCAACTTGAAATCGCACACCAAAAGGTTATGGATTTTCAATCGGAAGAAAGGTTTGATGTAATTTATTTTGATGCATTTGCTGAAATCCATCAACCTGAAATGTGGACTCCAGAAACTTTGGCGCATGTATGTCAATTCTTAAGACCGGGAGGTGTTTTTGTAACTTATGCCATCACCGGAAATTTAAAAAGAGCCATGAAGGCATTGGGATTCAGTATCGAAAAAGCCCCAGGAGCACCCGGAAAGAGAGAAATGCTGAGAGCAACAAAATTATAGGCCTCTTCTCTATTTTATCCTGCCCAGTGGCCTTCTGTTTTTACCTTCAGACTTGGTCAGATTGTCGCCAAGATCATTTCTAGCTTCCTCAGCTATGCCTAGCAAAACCTTCAAAATTTCAGGATTCTGTTCAATAACATTATAGCGTTCGCTTGGGTCTCGACGAAGATCATAAAGTTCCATTTCTTTTATCTCATGTTCATTGTATTTTCCGCCAAAGCCATCATTGTCCGGTAAAATACCTTCGTAAGATCTTGATCTATGCGGAAATACCAGTTTCCAATTCTTATATCTGACCGCCTCAAGATCATTTTTGTTATAGTAGTAATACATGGATTGCCTATGTCCTGGCGCCTTGGAATCGGAAATCTGATTTAAAAAACTGATACCATCAATTTGATTTTTTTGACCTTTAAAATTGCTGAGTTCTGCAATAGTAGCATAGATATCCATGCTACTGGTCAGGTTGTTGTTTATTCGACCTTCTTTGATATTGTTTGGCCATGATATGATGCAGGGAACACGTTGACCACCTTCCCAGCTGGCACCTTTTCCCTCCCTGAATCCTCCAGAAGATCCGTTATGGTTTCCAAAGTTCAACCATGGACCATTATCACTTGTAAAGATTACGATGGTATTATCTGATATGCCGTTATCTTTCAGAGATTTTAGGATTTGACCCATGGAATCATCGATTTCTTGCATCACGTCTCCAAATAAGCCTTGTTCTGAGGTTCCTCTGAACTTTTTTGGAAGCAGCAATTGGAACATGCGTCATGCTATGTGCTAGGTATAGAAAAAATGGCTTTTTCCTGTTATTGTTGATAAAGTCAACAGCTTGTCGAGTATATTTTTCTGTTAGAACAGCTTGATCTTCCAAGTTATTTATCTTCATGACTGTGTCTGGTCTTTCCTGACCTCCCTTGATCTGCAATAAAGGCAAAACTGGATATTTGGCAACATAACTGTCAGTTTTTGCAGGTTTCCCATCAAATCCTACCGGCCACATATCATTTGAGTAAGGAATCCCATAATAAGCATCAAAACCCTGTTTAGTAGGGAGGAATTCAGGCTCATTTCCCAGATGCCACTTTCCAATGATTTGGGTAGCATAACCTTTACTTTTCAGCATTTCCGCCAGGGTTTCTTCCTCCGGTGCTAGACCAACCCCTGCATTTGGCATAAAATGCGCCACTGATTCCCATCCTATTGGGATAGGTACCCGTCAACAATGCTGCCCTCGAAGCCGAACAAACAGCTTGAGGAACCAAAAAATTCGTGAACCTAATACCATTATTAGCCATCCGGTCCAATACCGGAGTATGGTAATCCAAAGCACCCGTAACCCCCAAATCCCCATAACCCAAATCATCCATAAATACCAAGACAATATTAGGTTGTGCTTCCTTTCCTTGACCCAAGGAGATCGAAGAGAAGGATAAAAGAAATAAGATAGTAAGGAATCGGTTCATAGGATAAAGATAGTTATTAGATATGAGATGTGAGATATGAGATTTGAGATATGAACCGCCGGACAGACTGGTTGGGACCCATCGGCCAAAACATTTCATGCTCTGGCTGGAGGGGACACCAGCCAGCAATTCAAAGCCTAATAATTTGCCAGAGATCTAGAATAGTGGTCGGTGGAGACACCGACCACGGCACCTACGAACACCCATAACGGCACCTACGAACACCCATAACGGCACCTATGGCCACACGCCTCGGTTGGTAACTATGGCTATCCTTCACAGCATCTACGGTTACCCATTACAGCTGACTTTGCCGCCCTGGCTGGTGTCCCCACCAGCCAGCAATACAAAACCTAATAACTTGCCAGAGATCTGGAATAGTGGTCGGTGGAGACACCGACCACGGCACCTACGGACACCGACCACGGCACCTATGGGACATCCATAACGGCACCTATGGCAACACGTCTTGGTAGGAAACTATGGCCATCCATCACAGCATCTACAGTTACGCCATTACGGCTGACTTTTCCGCCCTGGCTGGTGTCTCCACCAGCCAACGATTCAGTCCCAACCACAGCAAATTCAGCCACACTATGTCGTGATGTTTTTTGTAATCCTATCTCTTCCCATCTCTCCCTTTCAATTTCCAATTTACTATCTCAAATCTCATATCTCATATCTCACATCTAAATCGTCATATCTCACATCTAAATCGTCATATCCCAAAAAAAAGGTCACTGAGATTTATTTCTCAGTGACCTTTTTTTTGAGGTGTTTCCGTCTCTTAGTGACCTTCGTTACCATCAGCACCATGAGCGTGTCCATGAGATAATTCTTCTGGAGTTGCTTCACGAGTGTTTAAGATTTCGATATCGAAGTTTAATTTTTTTCCAGCCATTGGGTGGTTTAAGTCCGCAACAACTGCTTCTGGAGTTACTTCAACTACTACAGCGCGGAATTGATTTCCTTGGTTGTCTTGTAAAGGAAGAACTTCTCCTACTGGAGGTAATCCTGTCTCATTGAACATGTCAGCAGGTAATTGTGCAATAGCACGATCATCACGCTCACCGTAAGCATCGCCAGCCTCTAATTCGAAAGATTTCTTGTCACCAGCATTTAATCCAGCGATATTCTCTTCAAACTTAGGAAGCATCATACCTACACCGTATAAAAAAGTTAAAGGATTTTCAGTTGTTGTTTGCTCTACAAATGTCTTCTCACCATTATCTTCAATTGTGTGAAGAACATAATTCAATGTTACTACATTGTTGTTTTCTACTGCCATTCTAATTAGATTTTGGGATTCTATCCCTGTTTATTATTTATTAATTCTATAATATTTGCAATCGACGGTTGAGGAAGACTGCAAGTCTTATCTTGACAAAGATATGCTTTTAAGACAGCACCGTCTTTATGCTCTAACAAAGGAAGCTTGCTATTTGTTCCTCCCAATGTGATTTTATTTGGGATGTAATACTTATCAAGTTCTTCTCTCCATTTTAGGCCATCGTCTCCTGTGATTGCAATCTCCCAAACTCCAAAATGTAAATCCAATAATTGGATTGCCCAATTTGAGTAGGCGGAACCATAAGATTTGATGTGTGGAAATACATTCGCAAAAACACGATCTGCAATTTCCGTGTACCTACTATTATCAAATAATAAGCCGAGTTTATACAAATCCCTGACAATTGTTGAGCTCGAGGCAGGAATAACATTGTCCATAATCTCACTTTTCCTCGCAATTAATACTTCTGCCTCGGAACTGCTATAATAAAATGTGCCTATTTTCTCATCATAAAATAGGGGTATAGCGGTATCTGAGTAGGATTTTGCTTTGTTTATCCACACTTCATCAAAGGTCGCTTCATAAAGAGAAATGTAAGCCTCAATGGTAAATGCATAGTCGTCCAAAAAACCGTAAATTGTTCGATTATGGTCTGAGGGTTGATGTAAAAGTCTGCCATTTTGGCAACATTTATCTTCGATAAAGTTTGCGATACCTATGGCTAGATCTAGGAATTCTTGATTATTGAAAGTTCTGTAGGCATCAACCAATCCTTTGAGGAATAATGCATTCCATGTGGTCAACTGCTTATGGTCTAATCCTGGACGAATCCTCTTCGACCTGTACAACAATAATTTTGATTTTATGTCTTTTAAATGCTCCTGCCATTCATCTTCCGAATAGCCAGCTTCAGAAATCATGCTTAAGTCGTCTGAATTGACAAAGGGGATATTGATCTGCTCTTCAGTCCAGTTACCGCTCTTTTTGATGTTGAAGAAATTCCTTGCTAATTCTGCATCATCTTCCAAAACATCAAACTCATCATACTCAAAGGTATAGAATTTACCCTCCACTCCTTCAGAGTCAGCATCCAATGCAGAATAAAATCCTCCATTGGGATTCAACATCTCTCTTTTTGCCCATTCGAAAGTTTCTTCAACAACATTCTTATAAAGGATATTTGGACGTTGCTGGTATGCCTCACTGTAAAGGCTCAAGAGTTGACCATTGTCGTAAAGCATTTTTTCGAAGTGCGGTACATGCCATTTGCCATCCACGGAATATCTCGCGAAACCACCACCAATCTGATCGTAAATACCACCATTTGCCATTTTCTCCAAGGTAAAATGGACATGATTCAATACCTCTTGATCATGATTCAGAAAACCGTATTTCAGGAAAAAAATCCAATTATTGGGCAGTGGAAATTTTGGTGCGCGAGTATATCCACCATCTTTAGGGTCAAATTGCTCTTTCCAAGGCTCTACAACTTGTAGAATATCTTCTAGTTTAAATTGTTCTGGAATATCTTGAATGGGAAGTTTCTCGGCCTGTTGGATTCCTTGAGTAAGGCGCTCGGCATAATCTATCGCTACCTCGGGTTTTTCTTCCCACATTTGCGCAATCTGAAGCAGTACCTGCTGCCAATCATGTGGTTTGAAATAAGTGCCTCCATAGATAGGGCGACCATCAGGTAAACAGATGCAATTTAATGGCCATCCACCAGAATTGGTCATCAACTGAACCGCTATCATATAAATCTGATCGATATCAGGACGTTCTTCCCGGTCAACCTTAATAGAAACAAAGAATTTGTTCATTGTCTCTGCGATCGCATCATTCTCAAAACTCTCTCGTTCCATCACATGGCACCAATGACAGGCGGAATAACCTATGCTGACAATGATCAGTTTATTTTCTTCCTTTGCCTTCCTTAACGCCACATCACCCCACGGAAACCAATGAACAGGATTATGTTCATGTTGCTTTAAATAGGGTGAACCCTCTCCTTGTAATTTGTTTGCCATACATTACGAAGGTAAAAAAATATTATTTTAATAAGCCAATTAGGTTCGCAGTACCACCACCCAACATTTCAAAAGTAAGGTCTCCTTCCAATTGTAAGATCGAAACATTGGAAGTCGCTAAATCAATTTCAGAATGACTTAAATAGTTTGTCAAGTTAGAAAGACCGGGATTATGACCAAATACCAAGAGCTTATCAAATTGGTTAGAAACTGTATTGATAACTTTGAGGATATCCGTGAAATGAGCCTCATAAATATCTTTAGTCTGTTGAATGGAATCAATTGGATAACCTAAAATTGAACAAAAAATTTCTGCCGTTTGAATCGCACGGTTAGCTGAAGAAGAAATAACTAAAGTCTTCTCATCAATATGAAGAGATTTCTTGAGCTCATTCGCTATTTTATTAGCTCTATCGATCCCTTTTTGTTGTAAATCCCTGTCAAAATCATCCTTTGTAAAAGTATGCTCCTCTGCTTTAGCGTGCCTGATAAGGTATAGTGTATTCATGATATTATTAGCTTGTGAGGCATACAAGATAAAAATTTAATAATTAATAAATCGTTCTGAAATTGTTAAGAAATAGTATTGTGACAGATGTTTATTAACTTCGTTGAAAATAGTGGTACTGTTTAATAAATAAAATGGATTTTGAAAAAAAAATATCGCTAATAGTAGGATTAAAAAATAATTTAGACTACACTCAGTCATTCTACAAAAGATTACGCGAATTATATAAAGAGGTCGAAGTGGTATTTGTCAGTTATGGTAGTAGTGATGGAACCCATGAGTGGTTGGATAGTTTAAATGATAGGAATTTAAAATATTATTATTCCGAAGAGTCCAAGTCACTTTCTCACACTTATAATAAAGGAGTTGAAATATCTACTTCAAAACTAATTAGTTATCTCCATAATGATATCATTATTGGTAAGGGATTTTTGGAGGAATTGGTGAAATCATGGCAAAAGGATGCTGTGCTCTTCTATTCGCTTGTGGAGCCACCAATTTTTGCAGATGATAAAAGAGATTGGAAAACAAATATTGATTTTGGAAATGATTTGATGAGCTTTGATGAGAAAGGCTTTGATAAGTATGTTGAAGAGGAGGCTCATAAGCAGCAAAATCCTTTTGAAACCAATGATGAAAGTTTCTTTATATGCGTAGAGAGAAAATGGCTAATTGAGATGGGGGGCCTAGATACCTTGTTTTATCCAATGTTTTATGAAGACTCGGACCTTATGGTGCGGTTTTATCTTCAAAATTCAAGGTTTATAGTTGTACCAAAAGCTATTGGTTATCATTTTGTCAGCAAAACTTCTAGGCATTCCAAGGAATTTGAAAAAAGGACAAAAGCTATTGAGGAATTGAGTTTTAAGAACTTTTTCAGAAAATGGAGATGCCATCCCAATGGCTCTTTTAAAAAGGCATATGACCTAGTTGCCGTTGTCGAAAATGCAACTGTCGATGGAATGTTTGAAATTGAACCTTTTTTCGCGAAAGTATATTCTGATCTTGATAAAAAAAGTTATGTGGATAAATATCAAACAACCACAAAAATTGATTTAAGTGAAAGATTGGAATCAAAAAATAAACTCCAGAAACATGATATTATAATCTATTTGGATGAGAGAAAAATGAAAGAGAAGGATTACTTGCGGATAAAAAACTTATCTGATATAATTGCAAGAAATGAAATAAAATCAAAAAAATTCATCAAAAGCCTATTTAAAGATTATACGAAAATTAAGACAGGAAATATTTCTGGAAAAATAAATAATTTTCGATCTTTAGAAAAGAATTTTCCAACAGTTGTTAATCAAAAATAAATTTATTCTAGTGTCTATATTTTCATATTTATTTGGCAAACGTCCTTCAATCACATATGCAATTACGGTTTGTAATGAACGATTGGAAATTAAAAAATTATTAGATTTTTTAATACCAAGAATTAGACAGAAGGATGAAATTGTAGTGTTACAAGATGTAACGAATAGAGATGAGGGTGTTTCCGAAATTCTAAGTGATTATGGAAACAAGATTATTAAGGCAGAGTCAAAATTAAATGGAGATTTTGCCACGTTTAAAAATCAATTAATAACATTGGCAAAGTGTGAATATCTATTTCAGGTAGATGCTGATGAACTGCTTACGGATGAACTGATCAAATCTTTGCCAGGATATTTATCACTAAAGTCAAAATACGATGCCTTTATGGTATCTAGGATTAATACAGTAGCGGGAATTACTAATGATCATCTTCAACAATGGAATTGGGAAATGAATGAAGACGGTTACATCAATTTCCCAGATTGGCAAACGCGAATATTTAAACTCAATACAAAATGTTCTATATCATGGAAAAATAAGGTTCATGAAGTGCTTACAGGTTATAAAAAATTAGGACGTGTAAAAGGTAAAAAATATGAGATGTCTCTGATTCATGATAAAGAAATCAAGAAGCAGGAATCTCAAAATGCTTTTTATGACAATAATTTTTAAAAATTTATTTTATAGAAGAATAGAATTAAAAAGTATTATTTTTATTAATTCCATATTCAGTCCAGATTCTTTTTTCTTCAATTGTATTTTTTAAGATAATGTCATTATTTGCCAGGTTGTCCTTATTATTCTCTTTGTGATATAGATGATAAGCAACAGCAGCAAATTTGAGGAATCTTTTTTTAACACCTTTATTCATCAATCGGAAGGCCATTTCCGAATCTTCCGAACCCCAACCTTGTATACTCTCATTATATCCATTTATGTCGAGAATATCTTGTTTCCAGAATGACATATTGCAACCTCTTAAAATGGCCGGTTGGTTTTTCTTATATCGGTCTGCCAAAAATTTTGAGAGAAACTTTGACCTAACACTATTTAAAATTGACGACAAAGGGAATCTACTTCGATCAACTTTAATGACACCTTTTTGATTTAATAATTCCTTGCTATGCTCTTGGTTAATCCACACACGACTCCCGCATAAAAAACTGTTTTTTTCAACTAAATAAAGGTGGTCGGAAATAAAATGGGAGTCCATTAATATATCTCCATCAATTTGAATTATATACTCTGATGTTGCTACAGCTATTGCTTTGTTTCTAATAACACTTAATCTGAATCCTTTGTCAGGATGCCATACATGGATTAAAGGTACTGGAGATTGTATTTTTAATCTATCGATAAGATTTCTCGTTTCTTCTTCTGAACCATCATCTGCAATAATGATTTCATCAGGCAAACGGTCTTGTTCCCAAACAGTTTGTAAACAACGCTCAAGTGCTTCTGGCCAATTGTAAGTTGATACTAAAACTGTTACAGTTTTAGGCTTTTTGATTTGAATGGCCATACTATTCGCAAAAATGTTTGTCTATTCCTATTTCTGTCCAAGTGATATTATTATTAAGCGTATGTTCCATGATTTCTTTATTTCTTTCTTCTTGAAATGTGTTTTTCTTTTCCGTGTGATAAAGATGGTAAACAATCGCAGCAAATTTAACGATTGACTTTTTAACACCATTATTCATCATCCTTAAAGTAAGGTCTGAATCTTCATGTCCCCATCCTTCATAAGATTCATTATATCCATTTACTGCAAATATATCTTTTTTCCAAAAAGACATATTAGCCCCACGTGCATAATAAATGGGGTAAGAATTTTTATATCTATTCAATAAATAATGAGAAATAATGGGAATTCGAAACCCATTTTCAATTCTTTTATTGCCCCAACCAAAAAGGTTTGGATTTGTATCAAGTTCCTCAATTAATTTTTTTGAATAATCATTACTTAACATGACCCTGCTTCCTTGTAATAAAAAATTTGGACGGGCAGCATTTAAATGATCTTTAATAAAATTTTTATGCAGAAAAACATCTCCATCAATTTGAATTATGTAATCATATTTAGATGTAGCAAATGATTTATTTAAGATGATGGTTTTTCTAAAACCTAAATCTTCCTGCCAAAGATGAACAATTGGAATAGGAAAAGATTTTTGAAGGGTTTCAATTAGATTTTTAGTTTCCAGTGTAGAACCATCATCAGCGATAATAACTTCCGTAGGCAAAACAGTTTGTTCTTCAACACTTTTTAAACATAAGTGGAGAGCGCCTGGCCAGTTATAAGTTGCGATAATTAAGGTGCAATCCATTTTCATCCTATTAATTTAACCAAAAGTTCATCAATTATATATTATATTATTGAATTGCGAAATTATGGTTTTTTAAATTTATTTCAACTATGCAAATTACATGGATTTGAGAAGATTTTTCAATCTTTCCATAATTAAAGGCCATGAATAATGGTTTTGAACATATTCCTTAGCTTTGGATTTGTTTTTCTCAAGAAGGTCAGGATTGGAAAAATATTTATGGACTTTTTGATGGAAATCGTTTTCATTGAAATAGGCTTCTGTTGCGTGTCCACTTTTCTTAGCATGTCCAACTAAAACATCAGATTTACCATTTACTAAAACAGTTTTCCCCAAATTCATTGCTTCTAATAACAGTAAAGACAAACTTTCATTTTTAGATGGGTTTACAATTAGTGTTGCATTTTTTATCAAAGAAATCTTTTCCTCATCAGTGACAAAACCTGTAAACACGATATCAGGATGTTCAATTCTTTCTTGAAATAATCTCCCAGTTAATACCAGTTTTAGGTTACTTGGATGTTTCTTTTTATAACTTATAAACCATGGTATTAGTTTATCCATTTTAGACCCACATACTCTCCCAAAATAATGGATATATTTATCTGGGATTTGAAATTTTTCTTCTAAAAAATCTTTAGATATTTCAGTTTCAAATTCCGTTTCAACGCCCACAGCCAGTATGCTGTTTGGGGATATGTTTTTACCAAAAATACGCTGAGTCAGGTGTTTTTCTTCCTCCGTATTAAAACCAATATGTTTCACTGATGTAAATACATGAGTATGGACAGAACGGAATACATCACCTTCATTATGTACAGTAGGTATAAGTAGGGTTTTGTGTGGTGCTATTCTAGCACCAAATACAGTATGCGGATATACATAAGAAAATAAAATAATAGCTTTATAATCATCTTTATGCTCTTCCAGATATTTTAATAGTTTTACAGAATAAAAACCATGAGTTTGAAGTAATTTTTCTTCATTTTCAATTCCTAAGTCCCACTTTGGAATAATATTGGACAGGGTCTCCAATATGCCCAATCGATATAAATTTCTTCTTATCTTTCTGGAAAATTTTGTTTTTTTGCGCCAATTTTGATGGACATCAGCATTATAAGGCTCACAATCAAATCTTAATATGTTAACTCCATTTAAAGATTCTTTTTCATTTGTGTAATACGGTTCAAATGTGCTATAATTTATAGTTTTACTTGTCAATACATCAACTTCATAATCATCTACTAAACGTTCTGCTAGCATCCTGCAATGGTATTCCGCCCCACCATTTACTTCCTTCCCATACTGACAAACTAAAAAACAAATCTTTTCCATATTTAAAATAGAATTATTAAAATAATACGTATTTTCAACAATAAATCGCTACTCAAAATCTAATTTAGCTTTCACTTTCTCAATCACCATCTCACTAGTTACGAGGTCTATGGCCTCTACTCCATCACACAAGCATGATTTATTTCCATAAACCGAATTTGGTCTATTGGGGTGTTCCACTTGGACACAGTCTTCCATTTTTTGGCCATAGCCAAGGAATCCCGCAAACGGATGTGTTGCGCCCCAGATGGATATGCAAGGAACTCCCATTAAGGATGCCATATGCATTCCTGAGCTGTCCATACTGATCATTAAATCCAGATGTGCAATAATATCAAGCTCTTCACCCAGTTTATATTTCCCAACCACAGAATGAACGTTTGGAAATTTCCTTGCCCATTCTTCAGTGATATCTTTTTCAGCTTGACCACCTCCAAATAAAACCACCTGAGTACCAAGGTCGGACAAATATTTGATTATCTCGGTCATTTTCTCCATAGATAAAACCTTAAATGGATGTTGAGCGAAAGCTGAAATACCTATTTTTTTAGAGTTTGAAGCTAATATAGGCATCATACCTGAAGGAATGAGGCGATGTTGTTTTTCTAAATGATGTTTAAGTTTAACTGGATATCCCAAAGCTCTGAATACATCGGCGTATCGCTCTGTAGTAAGTTTGAGTTGTTTGAATACTTTGTTCTGTTGCCTTGTTAAGGCTTTTTTCTCAGGTCTACCCTTGTCTAGGATTTTCACTTGGTAACCCGCTGTTCTGAAAAGTATATCCAAAAACCTTGACCTTAGGTTATTATGGAGGTCAGCCACTTGTATTGCTCCATACGGTTTCAATTCTTTGAATAATTTCACCAGCCCAGACATGCCTCTATGTTTGTATTTAGGGTCAAATTGGTGAAATTTCAAACGCGGAATCCCATCAAAAAACGCAGAAAATAAAGGGCGCGAAACCATGATAATTTCCGTGTCTGTATGTTGATCTTGAAACTCTCTCAATACCGATGCAACCATGGCTACATCACCCATGGCAGAAAATCTAGTGACCAAGATCCGCTTCATGTAGAGAATTTACTTTTGAGCTCCGTAAAGTACGGGGTTTAAATTAGGGTCGTTGTACATTTTCATCTGTTTGTAGACCTTCATATATTTTTTACCTGTTTCAATATCTGCCAACAACTCGTCAATACTTTGAGATAGATCCTTTCTTTGTTCCAGCAGGATTTGAAGTTTCTCTTGGCAACTTTCAAGATGAGCATTCGAAACATCTGTACGCAAGGTTTCCAAGTTCATGTGGTAGATCTTAAGAGCTAAGATTGATAGCCTGTCAATTGCCCATGCAGGACTTTCAGAATTGATCTTGGCATCAGGTAATGCCACAACATCAGCAAATTTCTGAAGATAATAGCTGTCAATAAACTCAACAGTATCCGTGCGTTCTTGATTTTGGCGGTCGATCCTTCGCTTCCAATAAAGTCCTTCCCGAGGGTCAATATTTGGGTTTCGGATAACATCCTCCATATGCCACTGTGCTGTGTCTATCCAGCATTTAAGGTAAAGTAAATGCTCCAAACTCTCCCGACCATATGGATTGGCAATCGGCTGGTCAATCTTATCATGAACGTGGTAATCTTCAATTACCTTCTGAAAAATATTGTTTGCTATAGCACTGATCATGTACAAATATAGTGAATAGAGGAGATATGAGATAGGTGATAAACGTTTTGTGATAATAAATTTATAAACAAAAGGAATCTATTTTTCTAAAATAGATGATTTATTATCAATGTAGGAAAAATTCCAAACAGCACGACCAAAACAGTTAGCACAACGCCTATTACCAGCATAATGCTGATTTTACTGTCTTCAGAAATAACCGCTTCATCTTCTTTATTTGTCTTCAGAAAAGAATAAAGGGGGATTTTGAAGTAATAGAACAGTGAAATCACTGAAGTCAATGCTCCTACGATCAGTAACCACAGGAAGATCTGATCACCGGCAGATTGGTAGATTTCAAAGATACTGCTGAATACTAATAGTTTCCCTACGAAACCTGCCGTAGGAGGTAAGCCGATCAAGGAAATGCCGACAAGGGAAAAACACGTGAATACGAGCGGTAATTTTTTGCCGAGCCCGGTATATGAACTTATTTGTGTACTTCCCAATTTCTGTTCCAGCACATCAATAAACGCAAAACTAGCAAGATTCATCAGTGTATACACTAGAATATAAAAGAAAAGGATGTCTTGTTGTCCATTGCTGTATCCTATAATCGCCATCATCAGAAATCCAGTGTGCCCAATGGAAGAATAGGCCATCATACGTTTGATATCCGTTTGCCTCAATGCAATTAGGTTTCCTGCAAGCATCGTGACAATGGAAACTATACTGATGAAAAGGAACGTAAGTTCGCTGAAATAAAAGGGGGTACTGATCCAAGCTGTAGCCAACCTTGCCATCAGAATAATGGCAGCAATTTTAGGGACAGTGGAAAGAAATGCTGTAACAGGGGTAGGAGCACCCTCATATACATCTGGCGCCCATAAATGGAAAGGAACAAAACTCAATTTAAATCCAATTCCAGTAAATACAAACAAAATCGCTATGCTGACCATCACCTCAGGTGCTGCGATCAAACCTTGAATATGCCTTGCACTCGCAAAATTAAGGTCGCCGGTAAAACCATAGATCAAAGACAACCCATATAACATAACCGCTGAACATGCAGAACCAAAATAAGGCATATTTCATCGCCGCCTCTGCCTGTTTCTTGTTCTCAGAAAAATAACCAACTAATATATAAGAACAGATGGAAACCATTTCAATCGCAATAAACGCCATCAACCAATGGGTGGTCATTGAAAATAAATTCAGACCAATCCCTGCTGCAAGTAAAATACTATAAAGATCACCTTTTCTTTTCTTGAAATCTCTGTTTGCAAAATGTTGCTGTAAGAATATCGTTGAAACAAATAATCCAAGAGAGATAAAAACCCTAGCGAAAAATGAGGTTTTGTCAACCGTTAACATGCCATAGAACCCATGATTGGTATAATCATGTTGGGTCAATAAAATGATAAATGCAGAAATTATAGTCAGGATTGTAATGAAGAAAGAAGATTGCTTCCAATATTTATCAAAAATAAGAGTACAAGCTATACTCAACAGAAAGCCAATACACAAGGCAAATTCAACCTTGAACAAAGGAATTGACCGAATGATATGGTCTATACTATCTGTTACCTGGAATACAAAATCATTCATCTATCAATCCTCTACAAGTACGTTGTAACCAAATTTAATAAGTTCAGAACAGAGTCATTCAGCACAGCAAAAACCAATGAAGGCATGATGCCCAATAATAGTGCTAAAGCCAAAGTTGGAAATAAAATGATTTGTTCTCGGGTATTCAGATCTGATAATTTATGGGCCCATTCTTCGCCTCCTTTCAATCTTGTCTGACCAAAGAACATACGCTGTAAGGTCCAAAGGAAATATGCTGCACTCATCAATATCCCTAATGATCCAAAAATGGCCATCCAGCGAGGAATTCCAGTATTCATGCTCTCAGCATTGAATGTTCCGATGATAACAAATGCTTCACCAATAAATGCGGAGAATCCTGGCAATCCTAAGGATGCAAAAAAAGCAATGGCAATATAAGCGGTGTATTTGGGCATAATACCAGCCAATCCGCGGAAATTATAAATATACCTATCATGAACGCGGTCATAGATTACACCAACCAAGAAAAATAGGGCAGCTGATAAAAAACCGTGACTCAGCATCTGGAACATAGCGCCTGAAATACCTTCAGCGGTAAGTGAAGCAATTCCCAACAATACAAAACCCATATGCGAAACTGATGAATATGCAATCAGACGCTTTAAATCGGTTTGTGCCAAGGCATTTAATGCTCCATAAATAATAGAAACAACACCAATTAGGCCCAACCACCAATTGGCGTCGGCGGCTGCATCAGGAAAGATTCCCAAACAGATACGGATTACACCATAACCACCAATTTTCAACAGTATCCCTGCAAGAATAATTGATACAGGGGTCGGAGCTTCTACGTGTGCATCAGGTAACCAGGTATGTAAGGGAACAATAGGAATCTTGATGGCGAATGCAATGAAAAGTACTATAAAACCAATCATTCTCGCCGGTATACCCAATATTTCATTGCTATTTCCCAAGAAATCAAAGAATGAACCTTGAACGTAGTTTTCAGGGTTCATCATGTAAAGCATATTGAAGGTATGTGCTCCAGTATTTGGATTTTGAACCGAAAAATAAAGTCCAACAATCACCAATAACATAAATACTGACCCGAATAAAGTATAAATAAAGAACTTGATCGCGGCATATTCTCTTCTGGCACCTCCCCAGATACCTATCAAAAAGTATAGAGGAAGCAACATCACTTCATAGAAAACATAGAACAAGAAGAAATCAAGAGCACAAAATATACCCATGACAGCAGTGTTCAACAGCATCAAAAGCGCAAAATATCCTTTTTTACTTTTCTCCATATTCCATGATGCACCTACAGCCATTAGCATCACAAAAGCACTTAACAATAATAAAGGCAATGAAAACCCATCGACACCAAGGAAATAGTCAATTTCAAGCTTACCAAGGGATCCTAAATCCAACCTTATCCAAGGTAATTGCTCGACATATTGATAGCTTGAAACTTCGTTAAAGTTGCCAGCTATTCCATTGTAATTAGCATACAGATAACCTGCCAACCCAAATTGAACTAAGGTGACAACCAATGCGATATACTTGAAGCTTTGCCCAAACCGGTTGGGAAGAATCAAGATCCCTGCTAAAGCAATCAAAGGAAGAAATATAAGTAAGGATAATGCACCCATCTTATTTTAATATCAAATAAATTATTCCAATTAATAATACCGTGAAGGCAAAACCCAAATAATTCTGGAGCCTTCCATTTTGTACCCATCTCAATAAGTGGCCGATATAATAGGTCGTGCCACCAATTGTATTTACCAATCCATCCACTATGTTGCGGTCAATCCAACTGCTCAATTGAGCGGTTCCTCGAACGACCGAGGCCAACATGTTGACAAACCCATCAATAATATTTCTGTCAAACCAATATAAGCCATTGCTCAAGCTCAAGGTGCTATTGACAAAAGCCTTTTGATAAATCTCGTTTAAATAACCCTGATTCAGGGAAAGTGCGATCCATCCATTCTGAGCATTTAATGGATACTTATTTTTTACATACCACTTCCAGCCTATTGCCCAAGAAATTGCAGATCCAAGAGTCAAGAAAATCGGCAGAATAATATGCAATGAATGAATTTCAGAGAATGAATATTTTACATCAAAACCACTTAAAATAAAAGAATGATGATATGCAAATGGATTCCAAGAAAACACAAAAAATAATAAACAAATTGCTAAAAAAATCATGGGACCAATCATGGTTAGGTTGGCTTCATGAATATTCATTTTCTCAACTTGTAGTCTAAATTCTCCAAAAAAACACTTTGAAAATCAGCCTTCCAATATAGAACGCCGTCAAAATACTCACAATGGTTAAAACGATTGGGATAATAACAAAACCTTGTCCATGATGCAAAGCCCATTCAAACGTGGAAATCAAAATAGCATCTTTTGAAAGGAAACCAGAGGTCAATGGGAAACCAGCTAATGCTAGAGAAGCAATCGACATGAGCATGAATGTCTTTGGCATCCACTTCCTCAATCCTCCCATGTTGTTGATGTCCTGGGGGTCTATGTCTAAATGATTAGCTTCTTTTAGGTGTGCCATTTCATGGATGATTGCACCTGCAGAAAGGAATAGGAGGCATTTAAAGAAAGCATGGGTGGCTAGGTGAAACATCGCAGCATCCCAAGCTCCAACCCCCAACCGCTACAACCATATAACCTAATTGAGAAATAGTGGAAAAAGCCAAAATTCGTTTGATATCTTTTTGGCTGAGAGCAAAATATGCCGATAACAATGCTGTAAGGGTACCTATGATGGTTATAAATAGCAGCACAGTCTCATTGAAAAGAGGAAATACGGTGCTTATTAAGAACACTCCGGCAGCAACCATGGTAGCAGCATGGATTAAAGAGGAAACTGCAGTGGGACCTTCCATAGCATCTGGTAGCCAAACATGCAAGGGAAATTGAGCCGACTTTGCCATTGCACCAACAAAAAAGCAGATGCCAGTAAATGTCATCCAACCTGCAGTTGCCTGAGGTAATGTTGATACCAATCCTTCCTTGCCAAAAAGTTCTACCAAGTTTAAGCTTCCATAAATAGAATAAACTGATGCGATACCCAATAAAAATCCTAAATCACCAATTCTATTGATTATAAAAGCTTTTTTGTTTGCTTGTACAGCTGATTCTTTCGTGAACCAAAATCCAATCAGGAGGTAAGATGCAAAACCAACCAATTCCCAGAAGATATACATCATTAATAGATTGTTGGAAATAGTCAGCCCCAACATCGAAAAACAAAATAAACTCAGGTACATCCAATACCGATGGATACCAGGGTCACCCTTCATATAAGTCCTAGAATAAATATGAACAGGCAATGCGATAACGCAAACAATTAACTGCATTAATACAGTTAGATTGTTTAATAAAACTCCTATCGTAAACGTATGGGTGCCTATGGTAAACCAATTGTAGTCAGCTGAAATAGGAGTAGATTTCCATACCTCAGCAAAGACAAATATTAGACTCAAAATAGTGCTTAAAAGAATCGCAATCAATGAAACATTACCTGATTTGCCTCTTTTTCCAAGGATTGCTTGAATGAGGAAAGCAAGGAAAGGCAGAAGCACAACAAGTATGCTTCCCATTACTGGCGATATGTTAAGCAGCTCACTCATTAGTCTCTTAAATCGGTTATATTATCCGGATTGATTGTTTTGTATTTTCTATAGACATTTAAAATAATGGCGAGACCGACTGCAACTGCTGCTGCTGCCAAAACAATGGCGAAAAGCGCAAATATTTGTCCGCCATAGTTTATTTTATCATATCGGCTGAAAGCTACAAGATTCAAGATTGAAGCATTGATAACAAATTCAATCCCTACCAAAATCATAATGGCGTTTCTCTTCGCTATAATGGCGTAAAGACCAATACAAAATAAACACGCAGATACAATCAGAAAATGGGTAAGCGTGATCATTTACTATCCTCCTTTCGAGATAAATGTGCTGCACCGATCAAAGCTGCCAATAAGAAGATAGATATAACCTCAAATGGCAAGAGATATTGAGTCATAAATTTGATTCCCAATTGATTGATGTTGTTATCAGTAGATTTGATAATTTGACCACTGCGAATATTTTCGTTTATCCAATTTGGACTATTTTCCTGCCATTCAATAATTCCGTAAACCATCACAGCAAGAAATCCTATGCACAGTAATAAAGATTGCCAATTGGGTAAGGAAAGAAACCTTGCTGAGGTATTCTGAAGATCTGCCAATAGTTCTTTGTTGGAAAGCATAAATGCAAAAATCATAAGGATTAATACACCGCCTACATAGACCATGATTTGTGTAATTGCCACGAAATCAGCTAAAGCAAATATAAACAGCCCAGCCATGCCGAATAAAACAACAAAGAATAGAAATAATGCCCGAGCTGTATTTTTGAGACTAACTACCAATAGGGCAGACCCTAAGGTCAAAGCGGCAAAAGCATAAAATATGGCTAACTCCATTATTTTTTCTTTGCTGCCTCCTTTTCAGCTTGAAACTTCGTCCATTCTTCCTTTCGAAGTTTGATTTCTTCAGCGGTCATATCTGCGAAGGAATAGGTTAAGTCGGCAAGATTAGTAGTTACACGATCATATTTATCAGTCATGGTAATACACTCAGTAGGACATACTACAGTACATAGACCACAATACATGCATTTTGCCATGTCAATATCGAACTCTGCAGCATACAGTCTTTTTACTGAGCCATCAGAAGTTTTGCCAATAGCCTCTGGAGATTTAATGGCCTCAATGGTTATACAGTCAACTGGACATGCCTTCGCACATAGATCACAAACAATACAATCATCTATTTCTACGTCCAATTGGTACCTGGCGACTTCAGGGATTGGCATTTTTTCCCTAGGATATTGTACCGTCGTTACCCCAGTTTGTTGGTCAAAATAATTCTCTTTCTTAATATCCAGTGATTGACGCTTTTTGCGGGCACTAAAAAGGTGTCTCACCGTTAATGTAAGTCCTTTAAGGGCAGTCGCCACTCCTTGTATCGTCGTTTTAAGTATCAATTATATCATTATTAGTATTCTCCATAATCCTGAAATGGCCATACAAACAAAAGCCAAAGGAATAAGGATCTTCCAACATAAAGTCATCAGCTGATCAGCACGGAATCGAGGTAATGTCCATCGAATCCAGATTTGAACAGCAACAATAAATAGGGATTTCAACAATGTCCAGAAAATCCCCCAAATAGGACCCGTAGTCCAATCCGCCAATCTTGCCGGACCAATATTAGGCAATGGCGTATTCCATCCTCCCAAGAAGATCACAACACCCAACATCGACACCAAGAACATCATGGCATACTCCGCCAAAAAAATAAAAGCAAACCGAATTCCACCGTATTCAGTGTGGAATCCTCCAATCAATTCACTTTCGGCCTCTGGAATATCAAATGGTGCCCTATTACACTCGGCCAAAGTCGCTATAAAAAATATAGCATAGCTAATCAGTAGATGGGGTGCCTGAAATACATTCCATGTCAATAAGCCACCAATATCATTCACTTTCCAGAATCCCAAGAAGTATATATCTTGGGTTGCCCAAACACCTTGGTTTAAAGCGATATCATTTAAATTGAGGGTTTGGGTAATCATGACAGCTGCTATCAAGGACAAACCTACTGGTAGCTCATAAGATATCATTTGTGCAATGGCGCGGATGGATCCCAATAATGAAAACTTATTGTTTGACCCCCAGCCAGCCATAAGGATACCAATCGCATCTATCGACACGACTGCCATAATGAAAAATAGACCTGTATGTGTATTGGATGGTAATAAATCTGGTCCCCAGGGTACAACGCTATAACCAATGAAAACGGCAACGAATATTATAACCGGTGCGGCAGCAAATAGGATTTTGTCCGCAGCGGATGGAGAAATCAATTCCTTTTGAAGGAGTTTGAGGATATCAGCAAAGGTCTGCAATAAACCATATTTTCCCGTCTCCATGGGACCTAACCTATCCTGAACAAAACCCGCTATCTTACGCTCTGCATACACAGCAAATAGCGTAAAAAGTGCAATAAACAGAAATATTGCTACAGGTGTTAGGATATTAATGATTAAGCTGTCCAATCTGCTTTTTAGATTAATTCTTAATTAGCTACAAACATAAGGAAAATCGTATTAAATAAGCCATATATAATGTCATTTACAAAGGTTTTTTGACTGTTTAATCAAAATTTTTGAAAGTTTATCCCAGTTTTAAATCTTTGCATGGTATTTGTCATATCCATCCAAAATTGACTGATTGGAAAATTATTTTTTAAACCTTTTGGAAAATTTTAGGTATTAATAATAAGAGTTTAAACAATGATATATATGAAAAAATCTATTTTTAGTGCATTGGCAGTTTTAACTATTTTATTTGCTAGCTGCGCTGGAGGGAAAAAAGTTGTAGCAAATCAATCATCTGAGCAATCTGAAATAACAGGTAACAGATGGGTACTAATCGAATTGAATGGGAAAGAAATTACCGGTAAGTTAAATAATAAGGAACCATTTTTAGACTTCATGAACGACGGAACTCGATATGCAGCATCCGGCGGTTGTAATACAATGGGAGGTGAATACCTTTTTGGTGGAAATGGAAAAATCACATTTAAGCCAGGAATGTCTACCATGATGGCTTGTGATGATATGGAAACTGATAAATTGTTGTCAGAAGTGTTCAAAAACACGAATAATTACACCTTGAATGCCGACATCTTATCCTTGAATCAAGGAAAAAAAGCTCCGTTGGCGAAATTCCGTAAAGTAGATGCTCAAAATAATTTGGCAGGAACATGGACCTTGGATTATATCGATGGTGCAGGTACCACATTCGAAGAATTGTACCCAAATAATAAACCAACCATTACCTTCGACCCTAACTCGAATAAAGTAACAGGTAATGGAGGTTGTAATAACTTTAATTCAAGTGCAGAAGTTAATGGTCGTAACATTAAGTTTTCACCTATTGCATCGACAAGAATGGCTTGTCAAGGAAATGGCGAACCTTTATTCTTCCAAACATTGCAAAAAGTAAATGTTCAAAGTGTAAATGGTGACCAGTTAACTCTTATCGTTGGTGATATTGCCGTAATGAGATTTAAAAAGAATAAATAAGAATTCTATTTCGAATATCTAGATAAATGAAAAGCGCCTGAGAATTTTTCTCAGGCGCTTTCTATTTTTTATAGTGTTGGCTTTAGTTAAGGGTTTCTTCAACCCATAAACCATCTGATTTGATGATCTCAATCAGTTCATCCAATGCTTTTGCCGAGGATACATTTCTTTTCACCACTTCTTTCCCTCTATATAAAGTGATTTTATCGGGGCCGGCACCCACATAGCCATAATCTGCATCGGCCATCTCACCGGGACCATTTACGATACAACCCATAATACCAATCTTTAACCCTTTCAGGTGATTGGTCCTGCTACGGATCATCTGTGTAGTTTCTTGAAGGTCAAATAGTGTCCTACCACAACTCGGACAGGAGATGTATTCTGTTTTTGAAATTCTAGATCTTGTCGCTTGTAAAATCCCAAAGGAAACCGACGCAATTTTATCTGTTGGTGTTGCTGGAGAGTCCAACCAGATCCCTGATCCCAAGCCATCAATAAGCAATGCCCCAAAATCCGTGGCTGCATACAATTGGATCTTGGAAATAGGCTCCTCCGGATTCATAATGTCACCAATAGGACCTGAAAACTCAGACGCTGGATAGCTGCGTTTAATGATCACTGGAGCATGAATACCGATCTCTTGAAAATTCGTAAAGAATTGCCTTTGATCTGCCATACCATGCAAATGGTCGGTTTCAAGAATAAAAACAGTAGTCTTATTAATTTGCAAGGCCGCAAAATCTTCCGATTCCAATTGATCGTTGCTCACATAAATCAGGTTCATCGCAGCGTCTTTAGTTTCTGCTGCATTGTATTCCTGCAAAGTGTAGATCGGATGGATATTAGTCTTGTTTTCTAACCCCAACCAAGTTTTATAATTATATAGCTGTTTTAAGTTTCCAGGCATAGAAAAGGAGGGAAGGGAATCACCTAAGAACACAAAATCAACAGATTGGTCCCCCATATGATATTTGTCTAACAGCGCATCATACTTATACCCTACATCAGAAAGAATAAAAGGATCTTTCAGATTTTGATTTGAAATATCAACGATAATTCTTGGAACCAATGATCCTCCAATAAAAGCATTCACCTCATCCGATTCATAAGGACTGGTTGCTCTTTCTGGTGCCAATTGGATAACTTCTCTTTTTGGAGTTTCCAATAAATCCTGGACACGTTTACTGTATCTATTTACTAAGGCTATTGCTACTGGAGCTTCCTTTTCGGGTTCTTCTGTCAAAGAAACACGAACGGTATCTCCAAGCCCGTCTTCCAGTAAAGTTCCTATTCCAACTGCAGATTTTATTCGGCCATCTTCTCCGTCACCTGCTTCAGTAACACCGAGGTGCAATGGGTAATTCATATTTTCTGCAACCATTTTCTCAACCAATAGGCGGTAGGCTTGTACCATCACCTGTGGGTTTGAGGATTTCATGGATACACATAAATTGTAATAATTCAAGTCCTCACAGATACGGATAAATTCCAATGCCGATTCAACCATACCTTCAGGAGTATCTCCATAACGGCTCATGATCCGGTCAGACAAAGAACCATGATTGGTGCCGATCCTCATGGCAGTACCATATTCCTTACAGATATTTACTAATGGGGCGAATTTTTTATAGATACGGTCCAACTCTGCCTGATAGGCAGCGTCAGTATAATCGATTTGGTCAAATTTCTTTTTATCGGCATAATTGCCAGGGTTCACTCTTACTTTTTCAACGATTCGGGCTGCAACCTCAGCAGCATTTGGAGTGAAGTGGATATCTGCTACTAAAGAAACAGTATAGCCTCGAGCTCTAAGTTCCTTCCTAATATTGGCTAGGTTTTCAGCTTCTTTGATACTAGGTGCAGTGATGCGAACATATTCACAACCGGCATCAACCATTTTTATGGTCTGCTCTACTGAACCCATCGTATCCATCGTGTCAACCGTAGTCATACTTTGGATTCGAATAGGGTTGTTGCCTCCCATCGGGATATCCCCAATTTGAACTTCCCGGGTGAAAAACCTAGAATATTCAGTCTTGCTGTTGCAATAGCCCCCCGACAATGTTATCAAATGCTTACTTTCCATATCGATGCAAAGTTAGCTAATTTCACGTTTAATAGCGTAAGATCGATAATGAATTTGCCGCACCCGAAACCTTGATGTCATATTTATTGGCTTCTTGGTCGTAATTTTTGCTCTTGCGGTAGTCATCTTGCACAATATCAACATCCTCGTATTTATTGTTAGAGAATAAAGCGTCTGTTTCTACTTGGCATGCGGCACCCTTCGGTAAGTATAGAAGAACTTTCGAAGCAGCTGTATTCACCTCAATTTCTGAAACGCCAGCATTTGGTTTGGGAAGGTGGATGTCTAAAGAACTTGCACCAGAATTTACTTCAAGTTTCTTGACACGAATATCTTTGAAATCTCCAATAATAGCTGCCGCTCCAACATTAAACTCAAACTCCCAGATCGGTTTTCTGTTTAACTCAACATTGATCAAGCTATTGTTGTACTTGTTGTTTTTCATCTTGCTGTTCAACTCCAGCTTGACATCGCGATCACCTTTACTCTTCAGATTTAAAGAAGCAGTTGATTGGGATGTTTTCGCTGTCATAACATGGCTGGAATCATTGCCTGTCGTAAAATTATATTTTGCCGCTCCACCATTCACTGTGAGTTTTGCCGATTCAATGACCGCTGGCATGGGTTGAGAAACCAATTGAGCAAAAGAACCCGACACTTCATTGTCAGATGATGAAAAATCTATGTTCTCAAGTTTATCGTAAACACTTGCTTTACTGGTAACACCATTATAGAATATTATGCCACATAAAATGATGTTGGTTCCTATAACGATATATTTTCCATAGGTCCGACCCTGCAGTAACATACTTACCCCGATGGAAACCAAAATTAATGGCCATAAATTAATAATGCCGAAAAAATTGAAGTCTATAACTTTCAGATTGTGTAGCAAGAATACAACTCCTGCAAATACCAACCATATCCCTGTTGCAATTTTATTGTTCATTGTTTGTTAGCTTTGTTAACCAAAACTAATACGATAATACAAATTAAATAATGGAAAATAGGCTTGACTTGTCATTTTTTCGGTAAATCAATTAGTTTTGTCGGTGAAAAGATTCATTCAGAATTTGTATCTTGAACGCATCTAAAACAATTTTGTTAAGGATACGTTAGAATTATTGATTAAAAACAAAAATATATAAGAAAACCAACGTATGATATTTTATTATTTTGGTGAATATATCCTGTTGTTGAAGAAGGTTTTTCGAAAACCTGAAAAAATGAAGATCTATCTCAAAGAGATCTTCCACGAAATGACAGAGATTGGAGTTGGGTCGTTGGGCTTAATTGTTATTATTTCTACTTTTATCGGTGCGGTAATGACCATGCAGATTGCCTTTCAGTTGGTTTCGGATTTGATCCCAACTTCTGTAATCGGTCAGATCAATCGTGACTCCAATATCTTGGAGCTCGGGCCAACCATTTCAGGATTGGTATTGATGGGGAAAGTGGGATCCGCTATTTCATCGCAAATCGGTTCCATGCGTGTAACCGAACAAATCGATGCCCTAGAAAATCATGGGTATAAATGCCGCTGGATATTTGATCCTCCCTAAAATCATTGCAGGAGTAATTATGGTACCTGTATTGGTTATTATAGCTATCGGTTGTGCATTGGTGGGTGGTCTTCTCGGTGGAGCATTGTCAGGAGCCGTAACACCAGATGATTATATTGAAGGGATTAGAGGTGGGTTTAATGGGTTCACAATGGTGGTAGCGATGGTAAAAGCAACAGTATTTGGGTTTATTATCACATCAGTTCCAGCATATAAAGGATTTCACGTCCGCGGGGGAGCATTGGAGGTTGGACAGGCAGGCACGAGAGCTGTAGTAATAGGATGTATATCCATATTAGCATGTGATTATCTGATCACAGCATTAATGTTGTAATTAATTTATGATTGAAGTAACAAATATACATAAGTCATTTGGTGACAACCTTGTTCTTGATGGAATTGATGCCATTTTTGAACCGGGCAAAGTAAGTCTTATTATTGGTGGATCCGGTTCTGGGAAAAGTACTTTGCTGAAGTGTATCGTCGGATTGCATCAGCCTGACCAAGGTAAAGTCTTCTTTGACAAACAAGAATTTACAAAAATGGATTTCGAAGAGAAAGTTCCAATTCGTAAAGAAATTGGAATGCTCTTTCAGAACTCCGCACTCTTTGACTCCATGACCGTTGAACAGAACATCGTCTTTACCCTAGATATGTTCACCGAAATGAGCAAAGCGGAAAAGATTGATCGTGCAAATTTCTGTTTTGGAACGTGTAAACTTGGCTGGGAAAAATGATTTATATCCATCTGAGCTTTCAGGGGGTATGAAAAAAAGGGTAGGTATCGCCAGGGCAATCAGTATGAGCCCAAAATATCTATTCTGTGACGAGCCCAATTCAGGCCTTGATCCAGCGACTTCAATTTTGATCGATGAACTCGTGCTCGATTTGACCGAAGAATATAAATGTACAACCGTCGTGGTGACCCATGATATGAACTCCGTAATGGGGATCGGAAATTATATCCTGTTCTTATATAAAGGAAAAAAATACTGGGAAGGGTCAAATCAGGACATGTTGAAGTCTGACAACAAAGAATTAAATGACTTTGTCTTTGCTAGTCCGTTGATGAAAGCCGCTAGGGAAAGCTTAAAGGAAGAAGACAGGTAGAATATTAGTTCCGTTGAATTTTCTATCTTTGCAGAAAAACAAGCATCTTGAACAACAATTCCCAAATACAACTACTAACGCCTCAGCATTGGAAAGATTATGAATTAATCGACTGCGGGGACTTCGAAAAACTTGAACGCTTTGGAGAATTAATCCTAATTCGTCCCGAACCACAAGCTGTATGGCCAAAAGCACTTGGAGATGCGGAGTGGAACAAACGCTATCATATTAAATTCAAAGGCCGTTCGGCAACATCTGGTGATTGGTTGAAAAAAAATCCTAAAACACCAGATAGATGGCATATTCAGTATAAAAACAAAGACGCTGAAATCAAGTTCAGACTGGGACTTACCTCCTTCAAGCACGTAGGTATTTTTCCTGAACAAGCCGTAAACTGGGATTATATTTCTGATTCGGTTAAGTCTTTTAAGAACCCAAAACCGAAGGTCTTAAATCTCTTCGCTTATACTGGTGGTGCATCGCTGATTGCTAAGGCTGCTGGAGCAGATACTACACATGTCGACTCCATCAAACAAGTAGTAACTTGGGCAAATGAAAATCAAGAGCTTTCCGGATTGACAGATATACGTTGGGTAGTAGAAGATGCACTCAAATTCGTAAAGAGAGAATTGAAAAGAGGAAACACCTATAACGGTATTATCCTAGATCCTCCAGCTTATGGGCATGGTCCAAAAGGAGAAAAATGGAAACTGGAAGACCATATCATGGAAATGATGCGCGATGTCGTGCAGTTATTGGATCCTAAAGAACATTTCTTGATTCTTAACACTTATTCTTTGGGTTTCTCATCTGTGATCGTAGAAAACTTAATCAAGACTTCTTTTCCTAAAGTCGAAAACTTAGAGATCGGAGAACTATACCTTCAAGCTACCGCAGGGCCAAAATTACCATTGGGAGTATTCGGGAAATTCAGAAAAATAGCAAAATAATTGCATTAAGATATAAAAGAAAATAGCCATCGAAAGATGGCTATTTTTGTTTTTCATAGGTAGGTCAATATATAAGTATTACACATCTAAGGGCACATCCAAGGATTTAAATCATCATATTTAAAGAATGCTCCTGCTAATTTCCCACACCTCCCTGTACGGGAAACTCATTCTGCAGGAGCCATTCACTATTTAGACCTAAATCTTTCTGTTCACTATCCAAACCGATAGCTACTGTTTTCCATTTATCATTCTCAGAATCGGACTTAATATGATTTCGCTTTTGGCAAACGCACGACACTGCTTAAGCCCGACTATTTTCCTCATCCTCAACACATGCAAATAACAAAACAATCACGATGTAAAAAGTAATATCAATCGGCAGGAAAAATGATGTTGGTCACAATGGTGGTTTCATCCAAACGGGGTTGGTTAGCCGTGGCAGGTGTCCCCACCTGCCACATATCACGCCATACCGCCCCAGCGGGGCGGCACTATTATAGAAAATATCATGTTTAGACGGCCACTAACCCTGTAGGGGTGTCACTATAAATTGCAGAAAAACTAACCACGCTGTGAAAAACAAAACACTAGCACGGCGCCTAAATAGTTTCCCGAGCTAAAGCTCGAGAATGACACGTTCTTTTATTTAAATGGGCGATTTTTGGGAAAATGGAGTTGCGGCGAGCCGCAACTCCATTTTCCCAAAAATCGCCCCCTTTCTAGCGACATGCCTGTCATCCTAATCGCAAGATTAGGAAACTGTTTTTTTTATGATTTAAAAACAATAGTGGTCGGTGCATTCACCAACTACGGCGAACCACATCCAACACAACGCCATCAGCTTGTCATGTTTGTTTAACACGCTTAACTTAATGATATTGCCCGATGTGGTTGGTCAGCCGTGGCAGGTGTCCTCGCTATAATAGTTACACCCCTTCTGGGGTTGAACTGCCGTGGCTGGTGTCCCCACCTGCCACATATCTTTACGCCAAACCGCCTCGGAGGGAAGGAACTATTATAAAAAATGAAATATCAACACATTCCTCCCCTCATCGCAAGATAAGTCCCCGTTTTCTATCTCACATCTCATATCTCACATCCCACATCTCACTTAAACACAATCGTCCTATTTCCGTGTAGCATTACCCTATCTTCTGACAATAGCTGAATAGCTTTGCTGAGGACAGCTTTTTCGATTTCGGTACCTGCGTTTCGCATTTTGGTAACGTCATAGCTATGGTCAATGGATTTTGTGTTTTGGACGATGATAGGACCTTCATCGAGGTCGTCGGTTACAAAATGTGCTGTTGCACCGATGATCTTTACGCCGCGGTCGTGCGCTTGTTTGTATGGGTTTGCACCGATAAATGCTGGCAGAAAGGAATGATGGATATTTATTAATTTACCCTTGAATTTAGATACAAAATCAGGGGATAGAATGCGCATGAATTTTGCCAGGATGATATAATCGCTGGGGTAGGAGGAAACAGTATCCGCCAATTCCTGTTCAAATTCTTGCTTGCTCTTGTTTTCATGGCTGATATAATGGAACGGAAGTCCAAATTTTTCTGTGAACTCCTGCAGGTTGTCATAGTTACCAATTACGGCAACGACCTCTGCCTGCATTGTTTTGAAGAAATGACGAACCAATATATCTGCCAAGCAGTGGTGTTCTTTGGTTACTAGAACGACGAGGCGCTTGTTTTGGTCAGGATTGACCATCACCTGGCTATTTGCTGGCAGCCTGGCGGTCAATGCCTGATGTAAAACCTCTTTATTGTACAATTCACCCGCACAAACCACCCGCACAAAGAATTTATTGTTGGTTTCATCAACAAATTCACGCATGGTGACAATATTTAACTCTTGTTCAGCCAAGACATTGGAAATAATTGCGACGAGTCCTACTGCATCCTGACATTGGATGAGTATTAAGGTTTGAGTGTTCATTATAGGTTAGGTTATGTAAAATATGGGGAGAAAAATAATTCCTCCCCAATAGTATTGTTAAACGGCTTCTTGGACCGCTTCCATAGTTTCTTCTTCTGTCGAAGATTCTTCTTTTGTTTTGACCATGTCGTCTTCGGTGTCCAATTCAACACGTAAATTGTTGACGATATGGACCTGACGATCAGGGGTGTTTTTACCCATATAATATTCTAAGAGCTGCGGTAATTTATTGTCTTTCGAAAGAATTACCGGCTCCAATCTGATGTTCTCGCCAATAAACATCCCGAACTCAGAAGGTGAAATCTCACCCAATCCTTTAAATCGGGTAATCTCGGGCTTGCCCCCTAATTTGTTAATCGCGTTGACACGTTCCTCATCCGAATAGCAGTAGATGGTTTCTTTTTTGTTACGGACCCTAAACAAAGGTGTCTGTAGAATAGATACGTGGCCTGCTTTAACTAGGTCAGGGAAAAATTGCAAGAAGAAAGTCATCATCAACAAACGGATGTGCATACCGTCCACATCGGCATCCGTTGCGATTACAATATTATTGTATCTTAATCCTTCGATTCCGTCCTCAATATTCAGGGCATGCTGCAATAGGTTAAACTCCTCATTTTCATATACGATTTTCTTCGTTAATCCGTATGAATTCAAGGGCTTTCCTTTTAAACTAAAAACAGCCTGTGTATAAACATCACGTGATTTGGTGATCGATCCTGATGCAGAGTCACCCTCTGTGATAAATAAGGTAGTTTCTAGGTTACGCTCATGTTTATCGCTGAAATGAACTTTACAGTCCCTTAACTTTCTGTTATGTAGAGATGCTTTTTTAGCTCTTTCATTGGCTAATTTTTTGATACCTGCGATATCTTTGCGCTCACGCTCAGATTGAAGGATACGTTTTTGCAGAGCATCTGCAGTTGCAGGATTCTTGTGCAGGTAATCATCCAATGCTTTCTTCACAAAATCATTGATAAACGTACGTACCGTTGGACCATCTGGACCAATTGTAGGTGAACCAAGTTTTGTTTTGGTTTGGGATTCGAATACAGGTTCCTGCACCTTTATGGCAATTGCTCCAATAATAGAAGCACGAACATCTGAGGCATCAAATTCCTTTTTATAAAATTCACGGATGGTTTTAACGACCGCTTCTCGGAATGCTGCTTGGTGAGTACCTCCTTGAGTGGTGTGCTGACCGTTGACAAATGAATAGTATTCCTCTCCGTATTGCTGACCGTGGGTCATAGCGATTTCAATATCATCACCTTTCAGATGAATGATAGGGTAGCGCATGCCTTCAGTGTCCACATTGCGCTCCAATAAATCCTTAAGCCCATTTTCAGAAATAAATTTCTGACCGTTAAAGTTTATGGTCAACCCAGAATTCAGGAATACATAATTCCAGATCATGTTCTCCACAAACTCTAGTCTGTATTTATAGTTTTTGAAAATGCTGTCATCAGGGTAGAACGTTACGGAAGTTCCATTACGCTGTGTAGTTTCTTTTTGCTCATCAGAAATCAGTTCACCCTTGCTGAACTGAGCAATCCTAGTGACGCTCTGTCTATAAGATTGAACGGAAAATTGGTTAGACAAGGCATTTACCGCCTTTGTACCAACCCCGTTTAGCCCTACTGATTTTTGGAAAGCTTTGCTGTCGTATTTACCACCTGTATTGATTTTGGAAACAACATCAACTACAGAGCCGATTGGAATACCGCGGCCGTAGTCCCTTACGGTAACCTTGTTTTCATTTACGGTAATGTCGATAATCTTTCCGGCTCCCATGACAAACTCATCGATAGAGTTGTCGACCACCTCTTTCAATAATACATATATCCCATCATCATAGGCCGATCCATCCCCTAACTTACCAATATACATCCCTGGTCTCAATCGGATATGTTCTTTCCAATCGAGGGAACGTATGCTATCTTCGTTATATGCTGTCATAAAATTTTCGATATTCTTTGAACCAACGCAAAAATATAAAAAAGATAATCGACTTTTGCACAACACTTTTGAACATTTATATCACAATCCTCACTTAGAAGGTAGCAATACTTTAAACAATCCTTAAAATTTACCAAAAGGAACCCTAATTCCATCATCCTGTTAATTAAACACTTATCCACATTCCCTGTTAATAAAAACCTGAAAAATCAACAATCTAGGGCTTAGCATGCGATAAAAACGTTCATCGGCTTTCAAACCGCCTAATGTCTTATGTCTAATGTCTTATGTCTTATGTCTAAATTGAAGCCATGGTTGGTGTCCCCACCAACCATTTTTAGCACAGCTAGCGCACCATTCGGCTCTGCTCATCCACAGGAGGTTTTCAATTTCTAATGTCTTATGTCTTATGTCTTATGTCTTGTTGTCTCTTCTTCCTACCTTCTTCCTAATTCGTTCCACTCTCCTTCGTCTCTTGTTCGGACTTTGTTCGGACCTCGTTCGGAGCTGCTTCGGAAAACACCCGAACAAGGTCCGAACGAGGTCCGAATGAAAGAGGACTCAGAGTGGAAGGAGAGTGGAAGGAGAGTGGAACAAGAGTCGAGGCAGAACTGAAAAATGGCCAAAAAAAAGAGGCTTAATTATTTTTTAAGCCTCTAATTTTCTATGTTGCTATATTTTTAGATTCCTCTACCGAAATCATCTTGCACTCTTACGATATCTTCTTCATCGGAAGGGTTTGCGGAGTCTGTATGTTGCCAGATTTCGGCTACGACACCGTACGACCCTAAGCCCACTAAACGATGTCTTTCACCCTGAGATAGGCGGATGGAATCTCCTTCTTTCAGGATCTTTAATTCATGTTCTTCGTCTGTAGGACTGGTAACTACGCCAACTTCACCACGGATCACCCTCCAGATTTCTGCGCGGCGGTGATGATATTGCCATGATAAGCGCTTGTTAGGTCCAACGATCAATACTTTTGGACTCAACTTGCCTGATATTTTAAGGTCTTGAACGTCCATTCCTTCGAAGTATGCATTGGCAAATTCTTGTGCCTGATCTTCATTGATAACAAAGAAACCTCCCCAAGGACGGTTTTGGTCTTCACTCTCGATCTTGAAACCCTTCTCGGTTAATTTTGTTGCTATCTCTTGAAATAATTCGCTTTTATCTATATATGTCATGGTTACTATATTTACTTATGTGAAGATAATATAACTTTTGTATTAATACAAGCGTATAAAAAACACAAACGGATGTTTTACCCTATATTTGCAAAATAACTTTATACTCCATGTCACCATCATTCGATACTCAAAACGATATTTTTGCTAAAGCCGTTGCATTTGTGAATCAAACCCAACAACCGATTTTCCTTACCGGAAAGGCGGGAACAGGGAAGACTACTTTCTTGAAGTTTATCCGTGAGAACAGCTACAAGAAAATGGCGATTACTGCCCCTACAGGTGTGGCAGCAATGAATGCCGGCGGAACAACTCTGCATGCCCTGTTTTGGTTGCCTTTTGGTGTATTTATCGAAGATTACCCGCTGACTTGGGAGGATAAAGACCAGTTCATTTACAATAAACACCGTCTCTTCAGTACCATTAAACTCACAAAAAAACAGAAGGGCGATCCTACAGGAATTAGAACTCCTCGTAATCGATGAGGTATCCATGGTAAGAGCCGATACCCTAGATGCTATCGATGTTATCCTCAAGAGCGTAAGGCGTGATATGAGACCATTTGGTGGCGTCCAGGTGTTGTTTATAGGAGATTTGTACCAATTACCACCTGTTGTACAGGATAGAGAGTGGCAAGTCCTTCGGGATTATTATTCAAGCGCGTTCTTTTTTGATGCCAAAGTATTCAAGCAGCAACCACCCGTACTGATAGAATTACAGAAAATATACAGACAGCAGGACAGTACTTTCATCGATATCCTCAACAAAATCAGAAATAATGAAACAGCGAATGAGGACCTCGAAGCCTTGAACGCGCATTACAAGCCTGATTTCGTTGCTCCGGCAGGCGAACAATACATCACATTGACATCCCATAATCGCTTGGCGGATCAAATCAACCAGGAGAAATTGGAAAGCTTGGATACCAAGCTTCACAGAATAAAATCCATCATCAAGGATGATTTCCAAAATGGCTTATTCCCTGCGGAGGATACTTTAAGCCTTCGTGTAGGAGCGCAAGTCATGTTCATCAAGAATGACGTGGGTGAGGAGCGACGATATTTTAATGGAAAAATAGGGACTGTAAAAGATATACAGATTGATAAGCATAAAATAATTGTTTCCTTTCCGAATGGTGAAGAAGATGTGGAGGTAAAGCGGGAGACATGGGAGAATATACGCTACTCTTACAATAAGGGTGACGACAAGATCGAAGAGGAAGTGCTCGGTACCTTTTCTCAATTTCCGCTGCGGTTGGCATGGGCTATTACCATCCATAAGAGCCAGGGATTGACTTTTGACAAGGCCATTATCGATGCAGGGACTTCTTTTGCTGCTGGGCAAGTGTATGTTGCATTGAGTAGGTTGACTGGGTTAGAGGGGTTGGTTTTAAGGTCAAGAGTGCCATCATATGCAATTAGGACTGATTTCCAAGTGGTTAATTTCATGAAGAATATGTCTGCGATCAGTGAACTTGACCCCATTTTGCAGGAGGCTCAGAAGAGATATCTCGGCCAGATCTTGTTGCAGAGTTTCCGATGGAACAATATGTGCGACGAGCTGGAATCTTTGATCGAAGAACAAGAAGGGAAAAAGATTGAAGGTAAGGAAGAGGCAGTTGAATTCTTGAAAGACCTATTGGCAAAATTAAGGGCGCAAGAAGTTGTGGCCAACAAATTTATCACACAACTCTACAAAATGCTGGCGCAAGCTGAGATCGATTACGAAAAGATCTGTGAAAGATCCAATGCTGCCGTAAGCTGGTTTCTACCGACGTTCAGTAAAGAATGCCTTGAGCCGATGGAGAGGCATATTGAGGAATGGAGGGTAAAGAAGAGAACTAAGAAATATATTTCGACACTAAAGAGCATCTTATTGGATTTCAAGAGAAAGCATGAGCAACTCAAGCATAGCCAAACGATTGCTGAGGCTCTCAATAAATCCTCTGATGAACTGACCGAGGAGTTGTTGCAATGGAACAAGCCAAAGGATGACCTTGTGAAGGAGGTCGAAGAAAAGGAAAAAGACACAAAACAGATATCGCTGGATATGTTTATGGACGGATCTGATATTGAAGAGATTGCGAAAAAGAGAGACATGGTTGTAGGAACGATTTATGGCCATCTGATCAATTTTATTGGAACCGATATTGAGGCTACCGATTTGATGGCTGAAGATGAGCTTCATAAGATTGTGGAGATTATCAATAAAAATCCTGAAGCATCAGCTACCGAGATCAGGACTTTGATGGATATGAAAGTTGATTATCCGCAGATCCGGATTGCTCAAAAATACCTGGAGGTTAAGTAATTGTTACGTTCGTTTATTTTAAAAAGTCATTTGTTTATTCAATGTGTTGGATATTTGAATAATTTTTCAAAAAATGACAGTAAAATTATCAGCCTATCCATATTTAATTATCTTTGTTTTTTAACACTTCTGCCACAGATTGAAAGATAACAAACCAAATAAGAAGGTCAACAAGTGGTTGGTTTTTACCTCCATGCCCATTCAGATGGGGGTTACCATCTATGTTTTTTATTGGCTTGGTACCTGGCTTGACGAAAAATATGCAGTAGGAGGGCAGTGGTGGATGAAGGGTTTGACCATGTTAGGCGTAGTGGTTTCGTTATACCATTTTATTAAACAAGTAAATTATATCAATAAAAATGAATAGATACCTGCTTTTGCTTTTGGTTTTAGTTGCAGTTACTGGAGTATGTTTTGGAAGTCATTATGCGGTTTTGAAATACAATGATCAGGATCATTGGTGGATTGGGTCGGGGTTTAGCTTGGAAGGTATGTATACCTTTGGGGCGATCTCTTCCATGGTCATGGTGATCATATTGTTATTGGTAGACTATGCCATGCCACCGCAGGTAGGATTTGCCTTTTTGGTCGGTATGACACTCAAAGCTGTAGCGAGTTATGTCTTTATCCACGATGGTATAAATTTATTGGAAAATGATTTTATCGAACTGAATTTCTTGGTTGTGTTTTTTGTTTATTTAGTGTATGATGCTTTTGCGGCATATTACATTGTAAATCAACAAGAACTGGAGAAGAAAAACTAAATTTTTAAAAAGTTTAAACAATTCTGAATTTATGCCAAATAAAATTGTATTTTTGCGCAAAATTTGTCATAATTCAACATTATTTTAAAATGGTGAGTCTTAAGAAAGTACTTTTATTATTCGCAGTAATTTTGTTTACTGTAAATCCTTTCCGTTCAGTTGCTGAAGAAGCACAATCTCATGGTGAAACTTCTAGTGCTGAGGAAATTAACGCTCATATTCAGCACCACTTAAAGGATGATTATTACTTTAATTTCTTCACAAACTCGAAAACTGGTAAAAGCTTTGGCTTTCCATTACCGGTGATTTTGATTGACGGTGGGTTGAAGGTATTCTCTTCTGCAGAATTCGACCATGGCAATAAAGTAGTTGAAAAAGATGGTAATTATTACAAATTGTACCACAGCAAAATCTACAAGACAGATGCTGCAGGTACGATTACCTATGATGATAAACACCACCCAACCAATGCAAAACCTTGGGATTTCTCAATCACCAAGAATGTTTTGGGATTAATCCTAGCAGCATTGTTGTTGTTTATTGCATTCACTAGTTTGGCAAAAACTTATAAAAACGGTCCTAACGTTGTTCCTAAAGGGTTGGGTCGTGCATTGGAGCCATTGGTTCTTTATGTACGTGATGAAATGGCTGTTCCTAACATCGGACACCGTTACAAAGAATTTATGCCGTACTTGCTTTCGGTATTCTTCTTAATCTTTCTTTTGAACTTATTGGGATTAACTCCACTAGGGTTAAACGTGACAGGTAATATTTCTGTAACACTATGTTTAGCGCTGTTCACATTTGTTATTACAAATTTCAAAGCAAATAAGGATTACTGGAAACACATTTTTTGGATGCCAGGAGTTCCTGTTCCATTCAAATTTGTTCTTGCACCGATTGAAGTGTTAGGTATGTTTACTAAGCCTTTCTCTTTAATGGTTCGTTTATTTGCGAATATTACGGCAGGTCACACTGTTGTTATGGGTCTAATTGCTGTTGTTTATTTATTGCAACATCAGTTGACAGTGGCGGGATCAGTGAGTGTATCTTTACTTCTAACGTTGTTATTGTTCTTCTTGGAGTTATTGGTAGCATTCTTACAAGCGTTTATCTTTACGATGTTGTCTTCGTTGTTTATCGGGATGGCAGTTGAGGAGCACGCACATCATTAATCGAATTTTTTGTTAAATTTTTATAAATAAATTTCATTATGTACAATTTAATTGGAGCAGGTTTGATCGTTATCGGAGCTGGTTTAGGTTTAGGTAAAATCGGTGGTTCTGCAATGGAAGCTATCGCTCGTCAACCAGAGGCAGCATCTAAAATTCAAACAGCGATGATCATCATCGGCGCTTTATTGGAAGGTTTAGCATTCGGTGCTCTTCTATTAGGTAAATAAGCTAAGCTTATACAAAGAAAATTAGGTATAACTTGCAACGGTTGGTTGCAAGTTATATTTAACAGAAAGCAAAAAATTAAACATTTTAAAATATAAATAACGTAAATAAATGGACGCTTTAATTCATGATTTTTCATTCGGGTTATTTTTCTGGCAGTTGATCATCCTTGTGATCGTAATCTTTTTGTTGGGAAAATTTGCTTGGAAACCGATTGTAAATGCTTTAGAAGAACGCGAAAAAGGTATCACAGATGCTTTGGCTTCTGCTGAGAAAGCTAAATTGGAAATGGCGCGTTTGACGAATGAGAACGAAAACTTGTTGAAACAAGCTCGTGAAGAACGTGACGTAATCTTGAAAGAAGCTAAGCAATTGAAGGATAAGATCGTTGCTGAAGCTAAAGAAGTAGCTCAAGCTGAAGGTGGTAAGATTATCGAACAAGCTAAACGTGAAATCGAAGACCAAAAATTAAAAGCTTTAGCCGAAGTGAAGAACCAAGTTTCTACCTTATCTTTAGACATTGCACGTAAAGTATTAACGAAAGAATTCGAAGACCAAGGTAAACAAGAAGCTCTAGTAGCTGACTTGATGAAAGATGTTAAATTAAACTAATCGGTTAAAGAATTAAAAATTAACGTATGTCAGTTTTCAAAGTAGCTTCAAGATATGCAAAGTCATTAATTGACCTTGCGCAAGAGCACCAAAACCTGGATGCTGTAAAGGCAGACATGAGTGATGTGGTAGCTGTAATCAAATCGAATACAGAACTGCAGGCCGTGCTAAATAATCCGATTATCAAAACGGACAAGAAACTTGCAATTTTGAAGGCTTTATTTCAAGATAAAGTTAAGCCAGAGATATTGGAATTCTTCAATATCATGGTGAGAAAGGGCCGTGCTGAATTAGTTTATGCTACAGCCTTAGAGTTTATCCGTGAGTACAACGAAGTTAAAGGTATTGTCAATGCTGAAGTGATTTCAGCAACCCCATTGTCGGAGGCTAACCTTCAAGCTTTAAAACAAGAAATCGCTTCACAAATCAATGCTGAGGTTATCTTGGCCAACAAAGTTGACAAATCCTTAATCGGAGGCTTTGTAGTGAAAGTTGGAGACAAGCAGATCGATGCAAGTATTCAAGGAAAACTTAACAAATTAGAGAGACATTTCGAAAGCCAAGGAGTTTAGTCCTAAGCTTGAGAACAAGATAAAATAGAATCAAAAACCCCTTATACGAATTACAACAATGATAGAGGTAAGACCAGATGAAGTTTCGGCAATTCTAAGAGAGCAATTGTCAGGCTTTAAGTCAGCAGCCGAGTTAGAAGAAGTGGGTACCGTATTGCAAGTAGGTGACGGTATTGCACGTATTTACGGCTTAACAAAAGTTCAATCAGGAGAGTTGGTTGAGTTTGCGAACGGACTACAAGGTATTGTGATGAACTTAGAAGAAGACAACGTAGGTGTTGTACTTTTAGGTGCATCGGATGAAATTAAAGAAGGTGATACTATCAAACGTACTAACCGTATCGCATCTATTAAAGTAGGTGAAGGTATGTTAGGCCGTGTAGTAAATACTTTAGGACAGCCAATCGATGGTAAAGGACCAATCGCTGGTGAAACTTTCGAAATGCCAATCGAGCGCAAAGCTCCTGGAGTAATCTATCGTCAGCCAGTAACTGAGCCTTTACAGACTGGTATCAAAGCAATCGATGCCATGATTCCTATCGGACGTGGTCAGCGTGAGCTTGTAATTGGTGACCGTCAAACTGGTAAAACTGCCGTTTGTATCGACACCATTATCAACCAAAAAGAATTCTATGATGCTGGACAACCAGTATTCTGTATATATGTAGCTATTGGTCAGAAAAACTCTACTGTTGCGAACATCGTTCGTACTCTTGAAGAGAAAGGTGCTATGCCTTACACAGTGATTGTTTCTGCATCAGCTGCAGACCCTGCACCAATGCAGTTCTATGCGCCAATGGCGGGTGCTGCAATCGGTGAGTACTTCCGTGATACAGGCCGTCCTGCATTGATCGTGTATGATGACTTGTCAAAACAAGCGGTTGCTTACCGTGAGGTGTCATTATTGTTGAAACGTCCTCCAGGCCGTGAAGCATATCCAGGAGACGTATTCTATCTTCACTCTCGTTTATTGGAGCGTGCAGCGAAAATCAACAGTTCTGACGAAATCGCTAAAAACATGAATGACCTTCCTGAATCTTTAAAAGATAAAGTTAAAGGTGGCGGTTCATTAACAGCTCTTCCGATCATTGAAACTCAAGCAGGTGACGTATCGGCATATATCCCTACCAACGTAATCTCGATTACTGATGGTCAGATCTTCTTAGAGTCTAACTTGTTCAACGCAGGTATTCGTCCAGCGATCAACGTAGGTATCTCGGTGTCTCGTGTAGGTGGTAATGCTCAGATTAAATCAATGAAGAAAGTTGCTGGTACCTTGAAATTAGATCAAGCACAGTACCGTGAGCTTGAAGCTTTCGCAAAATTCGGTTCTGACCTAGATGCTGCTACAAAAGCAGTATTGGACAAAGGTATCCGTAACGTACAGATCTTGAAACAAGGTCAATATTCTCCAGTTTCTGTTGAAAAACAAGTTGCTATTATCTACGCAGGTACAAAAGGTTTATTACGTAACGTACCAGTTTGATAAAGTAAAAGACTTCGAAGAAGAATACTTAACTCAACTTGAACAACGTCATCCAGAAGTATTGTCAGCATTAAAAGCTGGTAAATTCTCAGATGAATTAACTGATGTATTAGAAAAAGTAGCTAAAGAATTAGCTTCTAAATATTAATTAGATTTGAGATTTGAGATCTGAGATGTGAGACCGGAGGAAGGCTTAATTACTCCATGCTCATATCTCATATCTCACTTCTAAACCAGACATATGGCAAACTTAAAAGAAGTTAGAAATCGTATTACCTCCGTTACCTCTACGCAACAGATTACCAAAGCAATGAAGATGGTTTCTGCAGCGAAGTTGAAACGTGCAACCAATGCTATTATCCAATTGCGTCCTTACGCGACGAAATTGAGAGAGATATTGGCTCAGGTTTCAGCCTCAGTAGAAGGTAATAACTCGCCTTTCACACAAGATCGTATCCCTACAAAGGTGTTGATCATCGTGGTGACCTCCAACAGAGGATTGGCGGGAGCTTTCAATGCTAATGCCATTAAAACTGCAAACAACTTGATTGCAAATAAATACGCTGATCAATTCGCAAGAGGAGATGTAAGTATTATTGCTATCGGAAAAAGAGGTCAGGATTTCTTCAGTAAACGTGAATTCAACGTTATCGGTAATAACAATGAACTTTTCAATAACCTAGATTTTGAAAAATGTTTCCAAGATTACTGAATATGTAATGGATCAATACAAAGAAGGCAACATCGACCGTGTTGAAGTGGTATACAACCAATTCCGTAATGCAGCAGTTCAAATCTTGACGTCAGAGCAAATCTTACCTCTTTTGCCTGACAACAAAGAAGATGACAACGTTGCAGAATTGGACTATATCATCGAACCTTCGAAAGAGAAGATCATCGAAGAGCTTATCCCGAAAGCAATCAAGATTCAGTTATATAAAGCTGTATTGGACTCACATGCTTCAGAGCATGGAGCTCGTATGACAGCGATGGACAAAGCTACAGAAAACGCAGGTGACTTGTTGCGCCAATTGAAATTGTCGTACAACCAAGCACGTCAAGCAGCTATTACAACAGAATTGACAGAGATCGTTTCTGGTGCTGCAGCGCTTTCAAACGGATAATAAAGAATTATAATTTGTATAGGGAAAGCCGTCACATTGTGACGGCTTTTTTTGTGGGTTTTAGATTGTAGGAGGTGATACACCTCTCTAAATTTTAATATTTAACAAAAGTCCTTATAAGACAATTTATCAACAAGTTTAAGTTGAAAATTCCCATTTTGGGAATTTTTATTATCTTTGGATAAAAAAAAATAGTTGAGAGTTATAGCAAAAAAAATATTGCGAGAGTTTTGGGAAAACCACTCAGATTGCGAACAGCAGTTGAAATCGTGGTATCATGAAGCTAACAAAGGAACTTGGAAAAACTTAAATGAATTAAAAGTTGAATATCCAAGTGCAAGTATTTTAGATGACAACAGAGTTTGTTTTAACATAAAAGGTAATAATTATCGATTAATTGTGAAGATTAATTTTAATTATCAAATGATGTGGATTCGGTTTATTGGAACTCATGCCGAATATGACAAAATAGACGGAGACAAAATTTAGTAGGATGAAATTAAAACCAATAAAAACAGAAAAAGATTATTTTCAAGCTTTAGATAGACTTGAATTAATTTTTGATGCAAAACCCGGAACAAAAGAAGGTGATGAATTGGAAATTTTAGGAATTTTATTAGAAAAGTATGAAGATGAACACTTCCTTATCGAACTTCCAGATCCAATCGAAGCTATAAAATTTAGAATGGAACAACTCAACTATTCCCAAAATGATTTAGCGGAAGTAATTGGCTTGAAAAGTAGAGCAAGTGAAATTTTAAATAAAAAGCGAAAATTAACTTTGGATATGATCCGTAAATTATCTGAAAAATTACACATTCCATCAGAAGTATTAATCCAAACATATTAATAATAAGGATGCCAGTAGACCTAATGAGTGGTATGAGTGGTAAACCGCACGCCGTGGTTGGTGTCCCCACCAACCATCTTCAGTAGTGCTAGCTCAAGTCTTGCGACTTAAATTGGCTTATTAACCCTAAATAATAATGCCATTCCATAGCATTATACGTTACTTTTGAGGCGCAAAAGTAACCAAAAACGCTTGCTCATTTAAGGTGGCTTGTCGTACAATCCCCACGCTCATGAACAAAATGCCTTTTTGCCGAGGATGCCGTTCTAACCAATTATCTCTTTGGAGGAGATAATTGCTTGAAAGCATCCAAGGGCAAGGCCGACGCACAAAGGCATCGGCATTTTATCCATCTTGTCGCCACTGAAAATGAGCGGGATTCGGCTTCGGATAAATGTATGCGTCTACGAAAATCAATTGGTTGTTCAGAAAGTAGGTTGGAATCCCCTCGAGTGCCGTGGTTGGTGTCCCCACCAACCATCAATTAATTCTATGCCAGCGGCATGATACGCCGTAGGCGTTATATGTTTTTTAAATGCCAGAGGCATGCCATATCTATAGAAAATGTATAGCAAACAAAAATTAACGCCATAGGCGTGGCATGTTTGTTAAATCCCCTGCTATTTTGTCCCTTTACATAATTTTGGTTTGTTCAGAAGAATGGATAGTTTTTAAAATTAGCATTAATTTATAGTTACACCCCTACAGGGTTGTATGGTTGGTTATACCGTTTTCTATAATAGTTACACCCCTCTGGGGTTGTATAGTTTCGAGCAATATTTTCTATAATAGTTACACCTACAGGGTGGTATGGTTGGTGGAGACACCAACCATGGCGGCCATGGCGGCTATAGATTGTAGTTCGGACACCAACCATGGCGGAACAAATCCATCTTCCATTTGTTCTTATTATCATAATGGCAAGAATACCCTAAACGATTATAGAATTTGTCTATATTTTTGACTATTATCGTATTTTTGTCAAAATATTAGTTTTTTGCACACACTGACAGGCAAAATTTTAAATTTGTGTACTTAAATAGTGGTCAATCGAGCTATTTATGGGTTAAATCCGTTAACCTCAAGTGTAAATGAAATTTTTGTAGGATATGGCAAAGAAGTTATACGTTTCGAATTCAACTGAATCTTCAAGGATGTTTAAGAATGATTTTTTAGAATCATTGACTAAGGTGCATTGGTCTGTGCCGATTATCTTTTGGATTCCGGTAAAGATTTATTTTATTTGGCGAGCCTTGGTCCCAGGAGAGCTTTCAGTAGGAACTGTAGTTATGTATTATTTCTTTGGACTTGCTTTCTGGACACTGGCTGAATACATTCTCCATCGATGGGTATTCCATTATGAACCATCTTCAAAGTTTGGGAAGCGTGTTCACTTTATTTTTCATGGCGTCCATCATGATTTCCCGAAGGATAGATTACGATTAGTGATGCCTCTGTCAGCAAGTATTCCTATGGCAGCTATTATCTATTTTATTTTTAGTTTATTCTTTTCACCGTATACCTTGGCTGCGTTTTTTTCAGGTTTTCTGTTAGGATATTTGATTTATGATGAGTGCCATTATGCCATGCATCATGCTAACTTCAAATCGGGTCTTTTCAAGAAGATCAAGGACCACCATATGTTGCACCATTATTCAGAACCTGATAGAGGCTTTGGAGTCAGCTCAGCGATCTGGGACATGATATTCGACTCTGGATTTACCAAGAAAAAAGGTGCTGCTGTGAATAAAAATGTAGAAAAGGGCGTTAAATCTGAAAACACGATCAAAGAGGAACAATTAAATTAACGACTATAAAAAAAGCGGGTTCAGAATTTCTGAACCCGCTTTTCTTTAAGTATCATTTATTACCAACGTATCAGTGCTGATCCCCAAGTAAATCCAGCGCCAAAAGCAGCAAGACATACCAGGTCACCATCTTTTATTTTTCCTTCTTCCCAAGCTTCACAAAGGGCGATTGGAACTGATGCGGCTGTTGTATTGCCGTATTTTTGGATGTTATTAAAAACTTTATCATCAATTAATCCCAATGTTTTCTGTACAAACTGTGAAATTCTCAGGTTTGCCTGATGTGGAATTAACATATCAATATCTGTAGTTTTAAGGTTGTTTTTATTGAGGGCTTCACCTATTACTTCTGGGAATTTTACCACAGCTTTTTTGAATACTGCCTGACCATCCATGTATGGGAATGCAGAACCATCGTCCAACATTTCTTTGGTCATCAGCATCTCTCCTAATTCGACATCTGGCCATTTGGGCATATTTTCGCCTAGGTAATAGCCTGCTGATGCTCCAGGGAAGTACATGGCCAGCTTTTCAGCTTCTGAGCCATCAGAATGTAGGTGCGTACTCAAGATTCCTTTACCTTCCTCGTTTGTTGGTTGAAGGACTACAGCACCGGCACCATCACCAAAGATAACAGAAACAGCGCGACCACGTGTTGAAAAATCCAACGCAAATGAATGCTTCTCCGAACCTACCACCAAGATGTTTTTATACATTCCAGTTTTGATGAATTGGTCTGCGATTGACAAGGCATAAATAAATCCCGAGCATTGATTTCTGACATCCAATGCACCGACTTCTTTCATGCCCATTTCGCGTTGCAGCAATACCCCACAGCCAGGGAAGTAATAGTCTGGAGATAGGGTTGCAAAGATGACAAAATCAATTTCTTGAGCTGTTGTATTTGCTCTTTCGATTGCTATTTTCGAAGCTTCCACTGCCATGCTAGTCGTTGTTTCTCCGATTCTATTGGCGTATCTGCGTTCTTTTATTCCTGTTCGTTCTTGGATCCATTCATCACTCGTCTCCATAAAACGAGTCAGGTCATTATTGGTATATACGTTCTTGGGGACATAATAGCCCAAACCCGCAATTTTTGATTGAAACATAGGTCTAACTTTAATAAACAATTCAGCTAAAATACTGATTTATTTGAAAAATAAGCTATTTTTGCTCTATGAGCGTTGAAGTTGAACAAGAAACATTTACCCTGGAAGAAATCCTTGCTGTTGCCAAGGAATCTAACAAGTTGATTTTGTGGAATGATGATTTCAATACTTTCGATCATGTCATCGAATGCTTGATCGAATACCTTCAGTATACCGAAATGGAAGCCTCCAGAATCGCTTGGACGGTACATACCAAAGGAAAATGCATAATCCTCGAGGGGTCTCTGACCGAAGTTGAGGTTTACCGCAAAATCCTCAAAGCCGAAGGATTAACTGTCTCCGTAGAGTAAAATAACTCGTAATAATACAGTTACGTTAAGATTACTTAAGCATTTTATCTGCATTTTTGGGAATAAAATCACAAAGAAAGAAACCCGTAATGCTACTTAAGAAAGCCCTAAGCTGTTTAATTTTATTATTCCCACTAATTTTATTTGCACAGAAAGTCAACATCAAAGGCCGTATTTTGGAACAAGACAGTGTATCACCAGCCATTGGAGCTAGTGTCAGTCTTTTGTCCACTGTAAACAACGCCTATATCCGCGGTCAACAAACCGGAAACAATGGTGTTTTTGATATCCAAGAAGTTGACCCCGGTACCTATAACCTACAGGTTACCTACATAGGTTTCAAAACCTATACCCGCAATAATTTTGTTGTCGCTCCTGGTAAGGATATTGACCTTGGTACTATTCCCCTCGCCGAAGAGGGCGAATTGATTTCTGAAGTCGTGGTTCAAGGGAAATTACCCGACCTGCAGATCGGCATTGACAAGAAAACATTCGATGTATCTCAAAGCATGGTCAGTGTCGGAGGATCAGCTCAGGATCTTTTGGGAAATGTTCCGACTTTACAAGTAGAATCAGATGGAAGTATCAGTCTTCGTGGTTCAAGTAGTGTAAGATTTTTGGTAGATGGTAAAGAATCCGCTATGGCAGGGTCTGACATCAATGCATTCCTACAATCACTTCCTGCAGACGCAATTTCTAAAGTTGAAATTATCACTAATCCTTCCTCAAAATATGATGCTGAAGGACAATCAGGAATTATTAATATTATCCTTAAGAAAAATGCTCGTTTAGGTCTTAATGGATCAGTAAATGCATCGGGTGGATCATATGAAAATGCAAACGCAGGGATAACCCTTAATTACCGAGATGGGAAGATGAACTATTTCGGAAACTATAATTTTAGTAGAAGAAATAGTTTGGGCGATGGGTTTTCTGACAATGTAGATTATATCAATGGTGTGATTACTGACTTAAGTCCAAGGACCCTTAGTAATGAAGAGAGCAAAAGATTGGGTTATAACAATACCATCCGTCTAGGTGCTGATTACTACATGAATGAAAAGACCTCATTAAGCCTCACAACAAATTTGAGTTTAAGGGACAATGAGCGCGGTAATGATATTAATTATAGCTACTGGAATGTACCAGGGCTAGGTTCTAGCAGTTTCCGTAATTCCTTACAACATGAAGATGATTTAGGGATTGATGCACAGTTGGATTTCAAGAGGACATTAAAGCGTGAAGGTGAAGAAATCTCAGCCAATGTATCATTTGGTTATGATACTGAGGATGGCGTTAATGATTTTCATCAAACCTTTGCAAATGGAAATGCAGATCTTAAACGTGTGAACAACACTTCCGAATCAGGGAAAAATTGGAACATGCAATTGGATTATGTATTGCCATTAGGGGAGAACCATAAATTTGAAGCTGGATACCGTAGTATCTTAAGATATTCTGATGAAAGCCAATATTCAGAAGAATTGGATTCGTTGACTCAGCAATTTTTGCCTGACTATAGAATTACCAATGATTTTGATATGGCAAGTACAGTTCATGCCCTATATGCAAATTATCAAAGACAATTAACAAAGAAATTAGGAGTTCAGTTGGGTTTAAGGGCTGAACAAGCAAACTTGAATACCAATATTTATTCCCATGATTTAGAAAACCCTTCCATTATTAAGAATGATAAAGGAGAGCTGGATTACTTTAGATTGTACCCGAGTGTGTTCTTGAGTTATTCAGTAGGGGAAGGTCAAGGTGACAAGGTTCAATTGAGCTACTCACGCAGGGTACAACGCCCTAGAGGTTGGCAGGTAAATCCGTTCATTGATGTTTCCGATGTTCAAAACTACCGCCAAGGTAATCCCAACTTGTTGCCGGAAGATATTCACGCAACAGAGTTGAGCTTCTCGAAATTCTACGAAAAATGGAACTTTATATCATCGGTATTTTATCGTCGCGTAAATGACCAAACCCAACCCGTGATTTATGATGAGGATCTAATTTCTGATATCGTAGGTGACAGAACCAACGTTACTTATATGAAATGGGAAAATGCTTCTGACCTAGATGCGATGGGTTTCGAATTGATTACAAAAGTGAATCTTACCAATTGGTGGGATGTTACAGGTAATGCCAATTTATCTCATATTACTTTTCATCCGAAAGATGGCTTGGGATTAGTAGGTCGTGAATCTTTTAACTGGAATGCTAACCTGACCACCAACGTTAAATTTACACCTACATTTTCTGCTCAGGTAAGGGGAGATTATCGGAGTGGAATGAAAACCATGCAAGGGGAAATGAATCCAATGAAAGGTGTGGATGTAGCGCTGAAAAAAGACTTGTTTAAAAATAAAGCCAGTTTAATGTTGAATGTTAGGGATGCTTTCAATACCCGTAAGTTCTCGATGCACAACTATCTTCCAAACAGAGAAACACAATTTTCGCACCGTTGGATGAGAAGAATGATTACGCTTTCATTTACTTATAGATTCGGTCTTCAAAATTTCGGAAGGAAAGATAATGAACAGAATGGTCAGGATATGGAAGATATGGGCGGTCAACAATTTTAATGCTTGGTTTTACAAATAGAATAATTAAATTAGACTTTCACTTAATCAACTTTATACTATGAAAAGAAACTTTATGTATGTATTAGTAGGTGCAATTGGGTTGACTGTTGCTTCGTGTGCAACCAAGAATGCTACTGCAACCAAAGGAGCAGATACTCCTGCCTATGAAGTACTTGATTTGCCTAAAGTATCGCTAAAAGACTTTAAAAAGAACTCCGCTGGAGCCTACGTATTATTTGATGGATCTTCCTTAAATGGCTGGAGAGGTTATGGTAAAGACCATGTACCTAGCAAATGGGGTATTGATAACGGAACTTTAAAATTCTCTAAAGCTCCTGCAGGTGTACAAAACCCAGAAGGCGGGGATTTAATCTTTGCTCATGACTTCAAAAACTTTGAACTGGAGTTTGAATGGAAAATTTCGCAAGGGGGTAACTCAGGGACTTTCTTCTTAGCGAAGGAAATCAAAGGCCAACCGATTTATATTTCAAGTCCAGAGTTTCAATTACTGGACAACGAGAACCATCCTGATGCCAAAATGGGCGTTGATGGCAACCGTAAATCATCTTCATTATACGATATGATTCCTGCGAAACCACAGAATGCATTTCCAGCTGGAGAATGGAACAGAGCAAAAATCGTAGTGAACAAAGGTAAGGTTACACATTACCAAAATGACGAAAAGGTAGTGGAATATGAATTGTGGACTCCAGAATGGACCCAATTGTTGGAAGCTAGTAAATTCAGCAAGGAAAAATGGCCTTTAGCATTTGAATTGTTGAACAACGTAGGTGGTAAATCGAAATCAGGTGTTATCGGATTCCAGGATCATGGCGACGATGTATGGTTGAGAAACATCACTGTAAAAGAATTATAATGTTTAAGTTATTTAAATATTGGAAAGAGAGCCTATTGGGCTCTCTTTTTTGTGTGCTAAGTATTTGTGGTTTTGCACAAGAGAAAAAATGGCACAATATCCTTCAAGAAAACGCTCTTGAAGGGCGGGTGAGTGCCATTAAAGCCGAGGATGGTTATGCACGATTGCCATTATCACTAAAAAATGAAGTTAGAGAGCCAGTCTGGAATTTAGGGCAAGATGCTGCGGGAGTGTATGTAGATTTTAAAACGAATGCATCCAGCATCGTTGTGAAATACAAAGTGAATGGAGGGTTGAATATGCCTCACATGCCATCTACTGGGGTTTCTGGATTGGATTTGTATGCAAAGTCATCAAATAGCAATCAATGGAACTGGATAACGGGGAATTATAGTTTTAAGGATACCATTAGTTATACATTTCAGAACTATGTAACTGAGCCGAACTCGACCTATCGACTTTATCTTCCATTGTACAATTCAGTAGAATGGATGGAATTGGGAATTGGTGAAAACGATCAGCTCGAATTTTTACATCAGAAGACAAGGCCTATTATTGTATATGGGACTTCTATTGCACAGGGTGCTTGCGCAAGTAGACCGGGCTTGGGCTGGACAAATTGGATGGGTAGAAATTTTGATGAAGAAGTTGTTAATCTAGCTTTCTCTGGGAATGGTAGACTAGAACAGCCCATTTTAGACCTAATTAAAAAAGAAGATGCGTCTGTATTTATTTTGGACTGTGTGCCAAATCTTGGCATTACAGCAGAAAGGACCGAAGAAAAGTTGATTGGATTGATTGTAAATGCAGTCAAAACAATCAGGTCAGAACATCCCAATACGCCTATAGTTATTGCAGCACATAGTTCTAGCCAGGTTCCTGGTGTATTAAATAAGAAGAATACCGATGGCTATAACTTGAGCTCTGCAATTGCGGAAAAAACTGTGAAGGAATTGCAGAATAATGGGGATAAGAATCTTTACTGGCTGACTTCGAAAGAAATCGGATTGGATAATAGTTCAACAGTTGATTATGCACATCCAAACGATTTGGGCATGGAGAAAATCGCTGCTGCTTACACGAAATTATTGCAGAAAATAATAAAGTAACAATCATTGCAGCAGGGATTAAAAAATCTGCTGCAATTCTTTAAGATCTTTAATCATATGGTTTATATCCTGGGGTTTTTCAACTTCCAAAGGATTAAAGAATATTGCTTCTAGACCTGCGTTCTGAGCGCCGCGTACATCCGCATCTAAATTGTCACCAATCATAACAGCTTCTTCTTTAATTGCATTCCCATTCTTGAGAGCATGTTCGAAAATCCTACGATCAGGTTTGTTAATTCCTACGATTTCTGAAATAACGATGGTATCGAAATAAGGAGCGAGTTTACTATGTTCCAATTTTTTTTCACAGGCTTCTTTAAAGCCATTTGAAATCAAATGTAAGGTATATCTGTCTTGCAGGTAACCTAGGGTTTCATGGGCATTTGGGAATAGATTAGTTTTGGTAGGGCAGATCTCTAGATATTCCTCTTCAAAAGCAACAGGAAACAGTTCCGGGTTAACACCCAATTGCGTAAATGTATCAGCGAACCTTAGTTTTCTTAAGGTTGGTTTGTCTATTTTACCATGATGGTATAAGTCCCACAGTCTATGATTGTTGATTGTATATGTAGCGATGAAGGTCTCGGAGGTGGGGGAGTTGAAGATATGATCAAAAGAATATCTGAAATACAATTCATGCAAAGTTTCTTCAGCATTCCTGTCAAAATCCCATATGGTATGGTCTAAATCGAAAAATATATGCTTTTTATCTTGGAACATGTGCAAATATAAGGTCTAATGTTTCCTTAATCAACAAGGATTCTAAGTTTACTGTCATAAAGTTGGGCTTACTTCCTAATAAGGACGTATTTAAGTACATTTGCGCAGGAAACATAGTGTATGAAGAAAGCTTTATTTCTATTTTATTTTCTTATATTTTATGCAATTACACAATTGCTATGGTGGGGTTATATTCTTGTAAAATTTGAACCTGACCGCAAAGGTATGATTATAGGGGAAGGTCTTATTTTCATGCTGATTTTTGTTTGGGGGGCTTTAAAGCTTAAAAAGCAAGTAAAAAGAGAGCATGAAATTAACCAGCAACAACAAAACTTTCTGTTGGCGATTACCCATGAATTGAAATCTCCATTGGCATCTGTGAAGTTGTATATCCAAACCATTTTGAAAAGGGACCTAGATAGGGAACAGCAAAAGGTTTTTTTGGCGAATTCACTAAAGGATATTGAGCGCTTGGATGATTTGGTTGAAAACGTATTGTTAACGACGAAATTGGAGAATAGAGCTTATCAATTGCCGAAGGAGGCTTTTAATATGACGGTTTTGGTTGAAGAGATTATTGACCGTCTTCAGAAAAATGCTTGCAAATCGCAGATTATAAAATATGATTTGGAGCCCAATATTGAACTCAAAGCGGATAAATTTGCGATCACCAACGTCATCACGAACTTGGTTGAGAACGCTGTCAAATATTCACCTCCCTGTGCCACTGTCTTTGTGAAGTTGCAGCAACAGGCTGGAAACCTTCTTTTTTCTGTGACAGACCATGGAGAAGGAATACCTGATGAAGAAAAAAAACTTATATTTAATAAGTTTTATCGAGTAGGCAGTGAAGCAACCCGTAAAACCAAAGGGACTGGTTTGGGGTTATATATTGTTAAAACAGTGTTACAAAAACACAATGCCACCATTCGGGTGAAAAACAACAACCCAACGGGTAGCATTTTTGAAGTTATTTTTGAAAATTATGCAAACTAAACAACGTATACTATTAGTTGAAGACGAAGAGCATCTTTTGGAAGCTATCAAATTAAACTTGGAGCTTGAAGGATACCGTGTTACTACCGCGACAGATGGTAAGAAAGCATTAAAAATATTTAAGGAAGAGCGTTTCAATCTGATTATCCTAGATGTGATGATCCCAGAAATCGATGGCTTTCAAGTAGCAGAAACGATCAGGCTTCAGAATTCTGAAGTCCCTATTATGTTTTTGACTGCCAAAAACAGCTCTGAAGACCGTATTACGGGTTTGAAAAAAGGTGCTGATGATTATTTGGTTAAACCATTCAACCTTGAAGAGCTGATCTTACGTGTTAGCAATTTGATCCGCAGAGGAATGAAAGGTGAGGATTTGAAAGAACTGAATTCCTATACCATTGGGGATAAGACCATTTATTTCAATTCATTTGAACTGCATCATGCTGATGGTACCATTACTTCTTTGACCAAAAAAGAAACGATGTTGTTAAAGTTATTGATTGAGCGCAGAAATGAAGCAGTATCTCGTGAACAAATCCTAGAGACGGTTTGGAATTACGATGTGTATCCTTCAACACGTACCATTGATAATTTTATCCTGACTTTCAGGAAATATTTTGAACCTGATCAAAAACATCCAATTTATTTCCATTCCATCCGTGGGGTAGGATATAAGTTTACTGATAATTCGAACTAAACTTACAGATGACTAATCAAGCTCGAAAAATAGTAATCGCAATTGCGATTGCATTTCTATTGTATGCTATCTACGCTAAGCATTACAATATTGCTGTCTATATTTTCGGCGGTATTACCTACCTAGTTTGGAGTTATCTGAAAGAAGGTACGGTTTATTTAGCGACACAAGCTTTCCATAAGCAAGATTACGAGAAAACGAAGAAACTTTTGGCGGAGATCAAGAACCCTGATAAACTAAGAAAGGGAAGGCGTAACTTCTATGAATTTATGATGGGTAATATCGCTTTGAAGGAGGATAGGATTGAGGAGGCTGAATATCATTTTCAATTAGCTTCAAGATTGCCATGGCGCAAGGACAATGAAAAAGGTATGGTTTTGATCAACCTTGCCAATATCAACCTGAGGAAACACGATTATGAACGTGTGCAAGCCTATTTAGATGTTGCGACCAAACTTCGGTTGACAGCGCGGCAGCAATCAATTATTGAGAAAATACAAAACGAAGTAAATAAGCATAAATAGTGGACAAAAATTTAAAAAACGATCTATTGATTCGTGCTGCGTTATCGCAGCCTACGGAGAGACCTCCAGTGTGGATGATGCGTCAAGCAGGAAGATTCATGAAAGAATATTGGGAAATCAAGAACAAATATTCCTTTCTAGAGATGTGCAAAACTCCTGAGATTGCTGCAGATGTTACCATGCTGCCAATAGACCTCTTGGGTGTTGATGCAGCTATTCTATTTTCGGATATCCTTGTTACGGCGGAAGCGATGGGTGGAGACCTATCTTTCGAGCAAGGTGTTGGGCCAAGATTTTCCAATCCGATCAGGACAGCAAAAGATGCTGAATACTTAAATGTAGATTGTTTGGACAAATTGCAATATGTAGGTGATGCTATCCGTGTGATCCAAAATCGTCTAGATGGATTCGTTCCTTTGATTGGATTCGCAGGTGCCCCTTTCACCATTTTGAGCTATTTAGTAGAAGGTGGTTCTTCAAAAGACTTCAAATTGACGAAGACTTTTATGAACAATCAGCCCGAATTGGCACACAGCATTTTACAAAAAATTGCAGATGTGACGGTAGACTATCTGAACATGCAAATTGAGGCTGGAGTGAATGCTTTACAATTATTCGATAGTTGGGCACTGGCTCTATCATGGAATGATTATCAGGAATTCTCCCATAAATACAATAAATACATCATATCTAAACTGAATAGAAAAGATGTCCCAATCATTTCATTCAGTAAAGGAAGTTCTGTGTTTGCTCCGATTATGGCAGATGCAAATCCAGATGTAGTATCCGTGGATTGGAATGCAGACCTATTGAACATCAAAAAAGCCTTACCTCATAATATGGCAGTTCAAGGAAACTTAGATCCATTTGTATTATATGCAGATAAGCCTGTTATCAAGAAAAAGATTTTAGAATTATTCGAGCGTATGCGTGGTGAGAATGGCTTTATCTTTAACCTTGGCCATGGTATTATGCCGGATATGCCTTTTGACAACGTTAAGTACGCTATTGACGTTATCAAAGAATTTAGATATTAATATTATAAACATAGAAAAGGAGCCTCCACATTGTGAAGGCTCCTTTTCTATGATATCATTACGTTAGCATGGCGTTAATTGAGGATATAATTTCTATTTTTGGTTATTAATAAGATTTATGCTTTACTTATACGCGAAAGCGATACATATCATTTTTGTTATTTGTTGGATGGCAGGTTTGTTTTATATGCCTAGATTATTCGTTTATCATACCGAGGCAAAACAAAAGACTGATATTGAATACCAAGTATTGCACAAACAGTTTGTGGTCATGGAGAACAGGCTGTGGTGGGTTATCACAACTCCAGCGATGTACCTTACAATAGCATCAGCCCTGGTGATGTTATATGTAAACCCAGCATTGTTGACTGCAGGATGGATGCAAGTTAAGTTATGTTTCGTTGCTGCACTTGTTCTCTATCATTTCAAATCCCAGCAAATCATGCATCAGTTAAGAGATGAAAAATCAACATGGACATCCACTCAATTAAGGATGTGGAATGAGGTGTCTACCATTATCTTATTTGCTATTGTATTTTTGGTCATCTTGAAATCCGCTTTTGGATGGATTTTTGGCGTAGTGGGAATTGTAGGATTAGGAATTGTACTCATGATACTTGTTAAGCTCTATAAAAAATACCGGAAGGCCAAGGGTGAGCAAGTAGATTAATCAATATATTATGAAGAAATTACTTTGGATTTTATGTGCTTTTATTTTTCCATTAGCTCTTAATGCACAAGAACACGACTGGGCTTTTGGACTTTTTGGTGATCTAAAATTAGATGATGCCGCTTATGATGCTAGTTTCGGGGTACAAGGTAAATATGACTTCAGCAACCATCAGTCTGTTCAAGCTCAAATCCACGGGAGGGGTGATCTTTTGGCTGTAGGTGCCGATTATTTGGTGAATATCTTTGATAAGGAAAAATCGAATTTCAATATTTTTCTAGGAGCAGGCCTTGGTCAAGAATTCTTTACCTATGACTATTCAGTGGAAGGACCTGATGACCAACCTATCCGTAGGAAAGAAAATTTTACGAAAGCTAATGGTCAGGTAGGATTGAGCTATTACTTTCCAACCGTAGACCTATCCTTATACACTGCTTATAAACTGAAGTATCAATTTAAGGATGGGATCACCGAGCCTAACTATGTCATGCTAGGTTTAAGATATCATATCTGGTAATGTTTTGGAGGTTAGATTCCTCCAAAACAGATATATTTTACTTCTATATATTCGTCTAAACCGTATTTAGATCCTTCTCTTCCGAGTCCTGATTGCTTAACTCCTCCAAAAGGAGCGGAGGCATTTGAAATCAGTCCAGTATTTACGCCAACCATTCCAGCTTCTAATTGTTCAGAAACCCTGAAACATTGATTTACATTCTCACTGAAGAAATATGATGCCAAGCCAAAAGGAGTGTCATTAGCTAATTTAATAGCTTCATCTTCAGTTTTAAATTTAAACAATGCACATATAGGTCCAAAAGTTTCTTCTGTTGAAATCACGCTATCCTTTGGCATATCGATCAATACGGTAGGTTCATAGAATAGGCCCTTTATTGGTTTGCCACCTGTTGCTACTTTTGCTCCTTTGTCAATGGCATCTTGGACATGTTCTTCAACCTTTTTCAAGCCTTCAGAATTGATCAATGGGCCAACTTGTGTTCCTTTTTTAAGACCATCTCCAACAGCTAAGGCCTTAACGGCTTCCGTTAATTTCGTGCTGAATTCCTTGTAGACTTCTTCTTGAACATAAAATCTGTTGATGGACACACAGGTTTGTCCTGTATTTCTGAATTTTCCTGAAACAGCACCTTTTACTGCCTTATCGATATCTGCGTTATTAAACACAATGAATGGAGCATTTCCACCAAGCTCTAATGATATACGCTTGATAGTTGAAGCGGCTTGTTCCATTAACGTGCGCCCTACGGAAGTAGATCCTGTGAATGATATTTTTCTGATTTTTTCATTGGTTGCCAATTCCTTCCCAATTCCTTTGCTATCCTTAGAGGTAATAACATTGAATACCCCTTTAGGGATCCTGCTTTATCGGCTAACTTAGCTAAAGCAATTGCTGAGAATGGAGTTTGTGAAGCTGGTTTTAATACTACTGTACAACCTGCTGCCAATGCTGGTCCTACTTTGCGTGTTATCATAGCCAATGGAAAATTCCAAGGGGTAATGGCTGCCACCACACCAACACCTTGTTTAATGGTTTGCATCCGGGTATTGCCTGCCAAAGAGGGGATAGTTTCTCCATAAGCTCTTTTTCCCTCTTCTGCAAACCAGTCAATAAATGAATTGGCATAGTCTACCTCTGTCAATGATTCTTGGAGAGGTTTACCACTCTCTAAGGTCATAATTTTCAGCAAGTTCTTGTTTGTGTTCGTTGATTAAATTATAAAGATTCCTGAGCATCTTGGATCGTTCGCCTACAGGGGTTGATTTCCAGACTTCCCAAGATTTATGGGCTGTATCGATGAATTTCTGACAATCCTTAACAGTTAAGTCTGGCAATGAACCCACGGGTTTTAACGTGGATGGATTGATGACCTCAAATGTTTTTTTGGAACTGATAAACGCTCCGTTTAGATATGCTTTTTCAATTAATAGGGAATTCTTCATAGTCTATTTTTTTATCGAACAATTGGTTTAAAGAAATGTTTATTCTAAAGTAGAACCATGGGGTTCAAAAACAAAATGGAGGTATAAAACCTCCATTTCAATATTATTAAAGATTATTTAGGGAATGTCCCATTTTATCTCTTTTTGTTTTCAAGTAACCTTCATTATATTTATTTGGAACGATTTCGATAGGCACATTGTCTACCACTTCCAAGCCGTATCCAATTAATCCAGCACGTTTTGTTGGGTTGTTTGACATCAATTTCATTTTGTCACGCCCATATATCTCAATATTTGTGCTCCGACACCGTAATCACGTAAATCAGGTTTAAATCCTAATTGAAGATTTGCATCGACAGTATCTACACCATTTTCTTGAAGCTTATAGGCCATGTAGCTTATTCACTAATCCTATCCCTCTACCTTCTTGATTCATGTATACAATAATACCTTTACCTTCTTTTTGGATCATTTCCATAGATTTATGAAGTTGCGGTCCACAGTCACAACGGCAAGAACCAAAAATATCACCTGTCACACAAGAGCTGTGCACTCTCACCAAGATAGGTTCATCTTCATTCCATTCACCTTTGTAGAGTGCCAAATGTTGTTCGCCAGTATTCTTTTGAGTGAAGGCTTTCATTTTGAAATCTCCCCATTCCGTTGGCATTTCAACACTTACTTCTTCTTTAATTAGGGTATCATGTTTCAGGCGGTACTCAATTAAATCCTCAATGGATACTATTTTCAAGTCGAAACGTTCAGCTACTTTGATTAAGTCTGGTAAGCGTGCCATTTCACCATCATCCTTTAAGATTTCAACAAGTACACCTGCGGGTTCAAATCCTGCCAAACGAGCTAAGTCTACAGATGCTTCTGTGTGACCTGTTCTTCGCAATACGCCCCCGTCTTTAGCTATCAAAGGGAAAATATGACCTGGACGACCTAATTCCTCCGGTCTGATATTTGGATCAATTAATGCTTTAATGGTTTTTGAACGGTCTGAAGCAGATATTCCTGTGGTACAGCCATATCCTTGAAGATCCACAGAAACAGTAAAATTAGTTTCATACACCGCAGTATTGGTATTTACCATCAATCCTAGGTTTAACTCCTTACAACGCTCCTCAGTTAAAGGTGCACAAACAAGGCCTCTACCATGGGTAGCCATGAAATTTATGATTTCTGGAGTAGCATTACGTGCTGCAGTGACAAAATCCCCCTCATTCTCACGGTCCTCATCGTCGACAACAATAATGACCTTTCCTGCTTTAATGTCCTCGATTGCTTCTTCAATCGTATTTAATTGGATTTTCATTTGCTTTTAATATTGTTACAAAGGTAGGGCTTATTAACCATTATTTTATAAGTATGTTGTCATAAATCTTGCCTCTACACTAAATACATACAGGGGAAAACTTATTTAAATTGGTTTGACAAATCATTTGTTGTTTAAACAATCATTTCACTAAAATTAGAATATTCTCTTATAAAATCAAAATCTGAAAAGAATTAAGATGAATGTTGAATCCTGAACTCTTGTGGTTTAATATGATAGTGATCAAAATAAACCTTAGAGAAATGATGAGAATACTTAAAACCTGTCAAGAAAGCAATTTCCTTAATTTCTAAATCAGAATTTAATAAGAGATATTTTGCACGTTTTAATTTTTGCTTTCTAATATAACTGAATACAGTATCATCAAATAAATCCTTGAACGCATTTTTCAATTTATATTCATTGATTCCGAATTTTCGGGTCAAAGTTTTTAAATGTAATTCTTCATGAAAATGCTCATCCAGGTAACTTTTTATATTTAACATAATTTCAATGTCATTCTGCGACCATTTCACAGCGTTTAGCTGATTGTTTGCGCCGGCAAAAACAGTAATGATCAACTCTAGAGCTTTTGTCCTTATAAACTGTTTGGCAAATTCAGATTGATATCGATGATTCAGCAACTCATCGATTAATTTTTTTTGATGTTCATTAATCACTGATGCCTCACGGTAAAAGGTGTAATTCTTTAACAAAAAATGCTCTCGTAAATGCTTTTCAGAATAACCTTGAGTTTTAAGTAATTCAAATAAATAATCTTCCTCAATATGAATTCCAAGACTTTTCTAGAGCTGTTATACGCAATATATCCATTGGTCTTAGGGATATTGATAAATTGGTAATGGTTTCCTGGAATAACAATAGATTTATTGTTGACACTTTCAAAATTAGAGTTTCCTTCTATTTCAAACTGTACTTTGATCATTGGAAACTGGTGGTTCACTCTTAAGAGAAAGGGTTGATGTAGCTTCCACTCTTGAAAACTGACGGTTACCATGTCATCATGATACTTCATTAATTTGCCTTCAAAAAGTTCGTTATTAATTAATTTGAGCTCAAATCCATGGGTAAGTTGTTGATGATCAGAGGAATCTAAAAGTTCATGTAAATGATCTTTGCCATAGAGTTCTTTTAGTGTCACTGTCTTCATTTTATCCTTTATATGTTGTCTTATATCCCTTAAATGTTATCACTGGAATTTCAAATGTAATACTTTTGCCTCATTATTTATATTTAATCTAAATAAGTTTTATATATGTTTGGAAATTTTACTCAACAATTTTTAAAGGTTACATTAACGATTTCTATCTTAATCTTAATTCCAATTGTTTTATTAGCCCAACAGACGGGCATCATCCAAGGTGAGGTTTATACCATTGATGGTAAACCATTATCCTATGCTTCCATCCGCTTAAAGGATACACGTTATAATACAGCCGTAGATGAAACGGGACATTATACATTAACTGCTCCTGTTGGCAAATATGTTCTACAAGTAACTTATGCAAATTATACGGTCGAAGAAGTTCCTGTAACCATTCAATCTGGACAAACTTTGCAAGTGGACCGTATAACGGTACAGTCCAATTCTACGCAATTAAGAGAAGTCATTGTATCGGATATCCAAAGGAATAAATACGCAAGGAAAGAAACTCAGGATATCGCGAGAATGCCCTTGGCAAATCTAGAAAATCCACAAGCATATAGTGTCATTACAAAAGAGTTGATCATGGAAACGGCGGCAACAGATTATGTTTCTGCTTTAGGTCAAGTTCCTTCAGCTGTAGTTTCCAATGGTGTTAACGACAGTGGGAATGGCATATTATTGCGTGGTTTTTCGACTTTTAATTCAGGAATGGTTAGGAATGGCCTTCCGGTGAACACGAGAGCTGTATCTGAAATATTCAACTTAGAGAAGGTTGAAGTATTAAAGGGTCCTTCTGCAACACTTTTTGGTGCTCAAGTAACTTCATACGGTGGTGTGGTTAATAACGTTACCAAGAAACCATTCGAATCCTTCAGGGGAGAGGTAAGTTACATTACCGGAAGTTTTGGTATGAACAGGTTGACCGCAGATGTTAATGCGCCGTTAAATAAAGACAGGACAGCATTGGGACGTTTCAACGTCATGGGAATGACCAATGATGGTTTTCAAAATGAAGGTAAGAGCAAGGCTTTTGGATTTGCGACCAGCTTATTGTTTAAAGCTGGAGCAAAGACCAATGTAAGGTTTGATGCTGATCTGTACAATTCTACAAAACCATTGGTAGCCTATTTACGAAATACAAATAAATTAACCATGTCAAATATGAAGGAATGGGATCTACCTTATGATCGATCCCTTACTTCAAATGATATCGCCACCAATAGGACCAACATTAACATTGGTGCCGAGATTGAGCACCAGATTTCAGAAAATTGGACTTCAAGAACTTCTTATTTGTACAATAACGCAGGAGACAAGGGTTCTGTATTTATGGTTCCCATGATTGTTGATGACAACAGAATTGAGCGTCGGTACAGAATATTTGATGATTACAGTCTGAATTTTTCCGTAATTCAGCAAAATTTCAATGGTTCTTATAAAGTAGGATCAGTAGAAAATAAGGTATTATTGGGGCTTGATGCGACATTCTATACCAATAAAAACCTATATATGGTTCCATTCTTCGCTATCTATGACACGGTTTCTGTGAAGGATCAGGTTTGGAAACCATTGACTCGTTCTGAGGTTGATCTTTCCAGAGGTGATAGGAGTTTTGGTGATGGTATTGATGATAGCAAGTACAATGTATCTAGTGCTTATCTTTCTAATGTTACAAATATCTCGGATCGATTTTTCGTAATGCTGAGTGCTAGGGTTAATAGATTCCAACAAGGTACCATTAAATCTTATAGTCCGGGGCAGCCTGAAATAAAAGACGAGAATGGTAAGGTAGAGCAAAGAGCAACACCAGAATCTTATACCGAGACTGAAGGCTATACTCAAGTCAATGTTTCTCCCAAAATCGGACTAGTATATCAACCTATAAAAGACAAGGTTTCGATTTTTGCGAATTACATGAACAGTTTCACGAACATTGCTGCATCCAGAGGTATTGCCAATATTAATGATGATCCTGAACAAGCGGATATTATCAAGTGGAAACCAGAGCAAGCAAACCAAATTGAGGCCGGTGCAAAATTCGAGCTGATGGATGGTCTTATCAATGCTACGGTTAGTTATTACAACATTAAGGTCACCAATAGGCTGATGGAAGTAACCACTGGGGTTAACATTCAGGACGGAGAGCAGAAAAGTGAGGGATTTGAAGTAGACCTCATTGCAAACCCTGTAAGAGGTTGGAATATTATTGCAGGCTATGGATACAATGATAATAAATATGTGAAGAGTGAAGAAGGTATCCTTGGGAAAACACCGGCATGGACTCCAAAACATGTAGCTAATTTATGGACATCATACAAATTCTTGGACAATGGAGTGAAAGGGTTGGGATTTGGAGCCGGATTTAATTATGTAGACAAAGTATTGATGAATATTGCAGATGATTTCTATATCCCATCTTACGCAGTAATTAATGGTACTGTATTTTATGACCAGCCCAAATACCGTATAGGTGTAAAATTAAACAACATTGCTAATATAAAATATTGGGATATGTATGGCAAACCGCAAAGGCCATTCGAATTCTTAGCTAATTTATCATTCAAGTTCTAATTTGATTTTTCTAATGCCCAACTACTGCGAGGAGAAATTCTTGCGGTAGTTTATTTCTAATCACCTATCAAGACATGCAAAATTTCGAACTGAAAACAAAACCTAAGCCAGTCAGCAGTGCTGCACCTCCTAAAAAGAAGGGTAAAAATTGGTTTACCCGATTAAACGCTTGGTTACACCTGTGGCCATCCATAGTTTCTGGATTGATTGTAGTCTTTGTATGTCTTACAGGGACTATTATCGTTTATTGCGATGAAATATTGGAACTTTCAGCTGGTGATGCCAAGTATGTGGAATTGGGAGGTCCTAAAGCTACTGCGGATCAAATGATGGAATCTGTCCAGAAATTTAATCCTAACCTTGAAATCTCTCAATTGGTTTTTTTCAATGATCCTAAGAGATCGGTTAGGGCTAGAGCTTTCAATGAGGAAACCAAAAAATTAAATCTTATCTATATCAATCCCTATACAGCTGAAGTTTTGAAAGTCGATTATACCATACATTTCTTCTTTGTAACTGCGCATCTTCATTCCAATCTATTGGCGCATGCATTTGGAGGATGGGTTGTTTTAATTTCTACCGTAATCTTTCTGATTAGCTGCATTACAGGATTGATCTTGTGGTGGCCGAAAAGATGGACGAAGAAGGCAAAACAGGATAGTTTCACGATCAAATGGAAAGCGAAGTTCAAAAGATTGAATTACGACCTTCACAATGTTTATGGATTTTATTCGCTGTTGTTGTGTTTTATTCTAAGTGCTACAGGCATCATTATCTTTTTTCATGGCTCCTTAGGCACGGCTATTATCACGTCATTTGGCGGGTCTGATGAGCATCTGGAGGCTGCATTGCCTGCAGAGGATAAATCAAAGACTTCCTTGGATCTTGCTCAATTTGCTTACCAAGCCTTGGAAAAAAATCCAGATAAGAAGAATGCATCCATTTGGCTTTATAGTCTCGATAATGTTGGTGCATATACCTTTCAGATGGGGGTATCAGGTTTAAAAAGCACGGAAAACCTAGGTATGGAAGTCTATGATAAATATAACGGTCAACATATTGAGGTTGAAAGGCCATTTGTCCTACATGAAAAGGTAGAGAACTATGTTTGGCAATTGCATATGGGCCAATGGTGGGGACAATTCGGGAAATTATCAACGTTCTTGGCGGGGGTGATTGCCACTTCATTGCCAATTACAGGATTCTTAATCTGGTGGGGCAGAAGAAAGAAAAAAAAGAAAGTATCTAGAGCTTAACATCTTTATCTATGAAAACAATAAGCCATTCCATTAAATATAATCTATATATATGCTATTACGTCTTAAACTATGTGCTTTATTGTTGTTGTTTTCAACGGTCCTTTTTGGACAAAGCAAAATTGAAGGAATTATCCATAACGAAGAAAATTCTGCCGTCAGTCAGGCTACCATTATATTGAAAAACCCTTTATCAGGAGATGAAAAATCAGTCAGTTCTAAAGATGATGGAAGTTTCTCTCTGGAAATCAAACCTGGAAGGTATGATCTGAAAATAACTTTATTGGGTTATTCCGAATTTCAGAAGAAGGATTTGGATATTCCCAATAATGGTTTGAAATTGGGAATTTTACAATTAACAGCAATTTTTCAGAACATTGAGGAAATTCAGGTAACAGGTGAGCGCAAGCTTATTGAGAGGAAATCGGACCGTATGGTTATCAATATTGAGAATAGCGTTTTGTCTGAAGGTATGACGGCTCTCGAAATACTCCAACGAGCACCTGCTGTTAAAGTGGATGATGATGGGAATATCAGTATGCGCGGGAAGTCAGATGTTGCAGTGATGATCAATGGAAAATTATCCTATCTATCACCAAAAGATTTGGCTACCCTCTTAAAGGGCACTCAGTCATCTTCCATAAAAAGCATTGAACTGATTACAAATCCATCGGCGAAATATGATGCTCAAGGTATGGGCGGAATGATTAATATCGTGATGAAAAACGGGAAAAAGGCAGGCTATAACCTTTCTGTGAACAGTTTTGCTGGTGCCGGCAGAAAAGAAAGATATGGTGCGGGGTTCAATTTTAATAGCCAAATCAATAAATGGAATTTTAGTGCCGGTTATGATAGGGGGTATCGTGGGGAAAGGGAATATCGAAACTTTGACCGTTTCTTTGAGAAAAATCCCAATGATAGCCAAGCCAGGAAATCAATGCAATATTCTCAGACGGACGAACCTCTGGAAACTAACAATGCAAAAGTTGGAATTGATTTTCAAGCCTCTGAAAAACTTTCTATGGGATTAGCTTGGTCAGGCAGCTTCGGAACTTATAAGAATTTCAATAACGGCTATAATAATATACTGTTTCTCAATGATGAAATGATATCGAATTCACTGACTGATAACAGCAATGTGAGCAAATGGAACAACCATACTGTTATGGCAAATATTCAACATTCGATGGGAAAGAAGGAGCACCTTCTATCTGCTGATTTTGAATATATGAACGCAGATTATAAAGCCGATCAGGAGTTGAAGTCAGATTTTCAGAAGACAGCCTACCAGCCTAGTTTCTTTTCTCACAGAAAAAATAAAACACCATCATCCACTAAGCTTTATGTTGGTAAGTTAGACTATTTGCATCATCTAGGTGAACATCAGAATCTAGAGGTAGGTTGGAAAAGTAGTTTTGTTAAAGCAGATAATAATGCTATCAATGATACATTAAGAAACGGGCAATGGGTAAATGACAAAAGTACCAGCAATCATTTCTTATATGAGGAGAAAATTCATGCTGCCTATGCCAACTATCTTTTGGAGGCCAATGATTGGAATATCACTGCTGGACTGCGATTTGAGGCGACCAATGCTTTAGGCAACCAATTGACCAATGCAGTTGTTAATGAGAGGAATTATAGCCATCTTTTTCCAAGTGCTTCTGTGAGCAGGAAAATCAACGATATGCACAGTTTGCAGGTCTCCTATAGCAGAAGGATCAATAGGCCGGATTATGAAAACCTTAATCCATTCCGTTATTATGTTGATGCCTTTGTGTTTTTTGAGGGGAATCCCTTGTTGCAACCTGAACTTGCCAACTCATTTGAACTGAATTATTCATTTGGCAGAAACCTTCATGCCTCTTTCTATTATACCGATGTGAAAGATGTAATGACCAGTGTCCTCACTCAATTGCCGGAACAAAATGTTACGATCAGGTCGATTGCAAATATTGAAAGTTTTAGAAATAAGGGTTTAAATATAAATCACACTTATTCTCCTGTTAGTTTCTGGACGACGATTAATAATGGAAACGTGTTTGAAAATCATTATTTCGGATCTTTCAATAACGAGAAAATCGATAACCGGGAGTGGTCTTATTCCTTGCAGAGCACCCATGTTTTTAAATTTCCGAAAAGCTGGTCTTTTGAACTGAATGGGCAATATAATTCACCCCAGACTGATGGTGTATTTCGTCAGAAAGGGAGGGGGTTTGTTTCTGCTGGAGTGATGAAATCGGTTTGGAATGATAAACTATCCTTAAAGCTTGCTGCCAATGATATATTCAAAACTATGAACTATCAAGCAGAGTCTCATATTGGAGGTGTAAGAATGCATCAAAAATTCAACTTGGATTCTAGGACCATATTGTTTTCAGCGACATTGAAAATAGGGAAAGAGATGAGCAAAAAGGGAAGGCAAAAGAGTGCTAGCGATGAGCAGAGCAGGGTTCGTGGAGGAAATTAATTTGAAGTATATAGTTAACATGAAAATGGGCTTCGATTTTGAAGCCCATTTCTTTTATTTTACAAGATTTTATGCAGGAGAACTTTTGTTCTCTTTGATTTCTTTTTTCTTATTGAAGAATCCGATTATTTTGTTCCATATTGCCTGCGCCTTGATCTTATATTGATCGGCATCAAATAATGCGGAATCGGAGGTAGATTTATAAGTCAGGAATATTGCCAATGGCGTCAGTACAATGATGGCCATCCACATACCCCACATAGGTGTAAGACTGGCATCTTTTGCTGCCTTTTCGGACACTGTAGCTATGACGTGGTAGATTAAGAAAAATATAATCGCCATAACAACGGGTAATCCCAAACCTCCTTTGCGGATAATTGCACCCAATGGTGCTCCAATGCCAAACAGTAATAGACAGGATACTGCGAGTGTGAATTTTCGGTGCCACTCAATGTCGTAACGGATATCCTTTTCAGCATACGGGCTGAACTCTGCCTCGCGGTTTACGGCCATATCTTTGATCTGCCGTGCTTGGCTCAATCCATTGTTGATTGCCATCCGCATCTGACCATTTTTCTCTAGATCGGGCAATCCTACCTTTGCCTTGGTCTGACCTGGATTGCCATTCCTGAAATAATCAGAATAATAATTGACATATCGCTTGGCTTCGGTAGAATTAATGCGTTCCAGGCTGTCGATCTGAATCCTGTTGGAATCCGAGTACATCCTGAGTTGTTTCAAGTTCAACATCTGATGATGGGACCTAAACAGTTCCTGGTCGGTCCTGTTCATGGCAAAACTGCCCATGTCAAATTTGGTGGTAGTCTCTTTAAACCTGAATCGGGTGAACTGTTGTCTAGGATCGTATCGTTTTGCGTTCTCAGACCTTGAGTCTTCGTATCTTACTCCATCCTTTAATTCCAAAACCATATAGTTATTATCCGCTGAATTCTGGATGTACCCCTCTTTAGCGAAAGTTACGTTAGTTGCAGTACCACCAGAAGGATGCTCATAGATCATCAGGTCATGCAGAGTTGTACCATCTTCACTCTTTCCTTTCGCACGGATGGAATAGCCAGGGATGGTATTGTTGAAAACGCCAGGTTTAATAAAGAAATCGGCTTTTTTCTTTCTTACATCATATAGCAAGGATCCCATTTTCAAGTTTACCACCGGTAGGATATAATCCGAAAAGAGAAAAGAACCTGCACTGAACAGCCCCACCACAATAAACAACGGAGTCATTGCCTTACGTAAGGAAACTCCGGCAGCCTTAATAGCGACAAGCTCATAACTCTCACCCAAGTTTCCGAAGGTCATGATGGAAGACAAGAGCATGGATAATGGCAATGCCATCGATAGCTGGACAGCACATTGATAACTCAACAGTTCCAGAATCACATACCATTGAAACCCTTTACCAATGAGATCATCAATGTATTTGAATAAAAACAACATCAACAATACAAACATGACAATAAAGAAAGTCACCAAGAAGGGCTTTATAAATGCTTGTAATATGAGTAAGTTTACTTTTTTCATGTTAACTAATCTGACCAATTTTCACGCTTGAAGACTCAATTGTATGGTCCTGATGCAAATATACGCTTTTTGTATTCTGAAAAATGTTAGAAAATCGTTAAACGTTTCCTTGATCTTTCCAGTGATATCTTGAAATACAAAGAGCCCCTAAACATAGTCTAGGGGCTCAGCGATTAAAATCTTTTTTATGCTCCAATAACTCTTTGTAGGTACCCAATAGAGTTATTCCAGATTAGTTTTCTGTCGTCCAGATTGTCTTCTTTTACATAATCCGTTACGCTTAGCGCTACATCATTTGTCAATTCATCTTGGATAATTTCAATTTCAAAGAAATAGGGGTTCATCATCCAGCCACTTGAACTTGACACTTTTGTTTTCTTTTGTTGCAATCAGCTTTGCACGGTGAGACTCGTTGTCCCAAATAAATTCATAAATACCATCGTGATAATTCACATCATCTGCAAACCATTGAGCAAGTTCATTTGGCTCCTGGAGGTAAGGAAAGAGAATTCTAGGTGAAGAATTTAATACATATTCTAAATTTAATTTAATCTTTTCTGCCATATGATATTTATAAGTAGATCTATTTTATTCTTGTTAGTAATCGCTTAGCATAATTTCATGCTACTTTTTGTAATAATAATCATTTAATCCAATATTCAAAAAAATCTAATTAAAATCTTTATTCACAAAAACGGCATTATTAACAGTTTTAGGGCGTTGGTAAGTTTGTGAGGTAATGAAAAATAGGGTTATTATTCCATATGCTATCTTTTTGACTATAAATTGGTTGTGAATTTTCGGGTTTGTTTGGATGAATTATCCTCTAAAATTGTGTAAAATATTCTTTGATAATTATTCCTATTTGCTATCTTTGCATACCGAAAAACGGCGGGGTAGCTCAGATGGTTAGAGCGCAGGATTCATAACCCTGAGGTCGGCAGTTCGATCCTGCTCCCCGCTACCAAAGTTGCGAAAGAGGTAAAATCCAGTCCTAATTCTGGTATACCTCTTTTTTTATTGCTTATAATTTGCTGAAAATAAGCTATATACGAAAAGAACTTATTTATTCGTGGGGTTCGACATTCATCTGTTTTCTTGCTATACGTTATACCCTTGGGGAAGAGCAAAAACTGTATGCGCTTCTTGGTGTTGTAGTCTGCTGAAACCCACTTTAAAGGCAATTCAAGGGCGATTTTGATAGCGAAACCCACGCTTTCATCGAGGTTCGACACTTGTTTAGAGAGTCTCATGAGATTCTTCTCGATTTCAGCTTTTTCTTCATTGTACTTGTCCCGGTACTTGTGGTACAGTTCACCGCCAATTTCTTCTTCGATATATCGTTCTTCCAGCCTATCTATCTTCTTTAAAATGTCCGAGTGTTGATTCTGTAGATTTCGGTATTCGTCCTGATCACCAGCGGTCAATTGATTGAATGTAGCGACAGCCTGCTTAGTGATCGCTTTAATCATGTCCTTGGCTTTATCTACCTTAAACGTGTGTAGTAGCTGCTCGAATAGATTATTAAGGGCATTTGCACTCTTATTGTTATTACAGGCTTTCGTGTTACATTTGTAATAATATAGATTCTTCCGCTTTACAATATAGCCACGCATCGGCTTTCCGCAATGATCGCACATTAGAAAACGTTTCAATGGTATTTCAGCGTTTTCCTCATTGATTCTGTAACCTTGTGCGTTTTCTTTTAGCAGTCCGTTGACCTTAAGGAAGACTTCTTTGGATACCATCTGCTCTTGGTTGCCATTTACAACTTCTCCCTCAAGCATGTTGTGCACCATCTTACCGCAGTAGAAAGGATTGCGAAAAATCTTGGACAGGTGCTGATGACAAACTTTTAGTCCTTTTTCCTTAAGTCTTACCCTTATCTCTTCAATTGATAGATTATCGAATGCCTTCCAGTAGAATGCTTGTCGGATGAGTCTGCCTTTTTCGTTAATTATAATCTTTCTTTTGCCGTTCTTACGGACGGCATCGAAACCCATAGGTGGTTTGGTTGGCCAATCCCCATCTAAAAGCGTATCTCTAATCCCGTCCATGCATTTTTGCCTGCGTAGCTTGTTGTCGAATTCTCCAAATAAAAAGAGCATCTTCTGCTGCATCTGTCCCGAGGCACTGGATGTATCAATGGGTTGTGTTACAGATACGATCTCGATGCCGAGACGACGTAGTTCGTTGGTGAGCCAAATGGAATTGTCATTCCGTGAAAACCGTTCAAGGCTGTACACAAGAATATATGATATCTTCCCTTTGAACCTTTTTACGAAGGAGATCATAGCCGTAAACTGCTTCCGCTCGTCGGTTTCGGCGCTCTCATATGTTCCTCCGAATGTAGCGGCGATGTTATATCGCATTCTTTCGGCATAGAGCGTACAGGCTTTTAATTGGGTAGCAAGGCTTAAATTGTCCGCCTGCTGTTGACTGCTCACCCGAGTATAAATCACGCAGTCCTTATTGGTTTTCATTGCCTTAGGTTCTTTTTTTCCTTTGGCAAATGTGTCGAAAAATAATGTATCTGACATAAACTTATTACTTAAAATGTCGGTGTTAAACAATACTCTAATATACTAAAAATCAGTATCATTACCTTGTTTTTCCTTATCTTTTTTGTAATAATTGAACGCAATATCGACAAACGTTTTTATGGTATCAATCGCTTCTTCTGCTTGTTCGTCCGTAAAATGAGCAAACATCGGAAGCGACTTTAGTTCTTCTGCAGTTAGGTCGTGTTTTCTCGTTATATCTTCTTTGTCAACATATTTCATAGGATGGAATTAGTGGTAAGGACGACGGGCATATCACCATCAGAAAGGGAACTAATAACCTCATTTATTTGATATGCAGGTGATTATTGTTTATATTTGAGGTATAGAGAATTAATTTTAAGGCTATGAAGACATTTATTCATTTGTGCATTACCAGTTTCATAGGTACTGGTGCCTTTCTTGCAGCTCTGTCAATGTCAAATCCTTATCCGGCTTATGCCGTTGGGTTTGGGGTATGGATTCTGTTTTTTTGGAGTTTGTCAAAACGCTCTCGTGCAGCTTCCCGTCGTAGAGAGACAGATCGGATGTTTGACGCTTGGTTGCGTTCACAACAACGTGGAAGATAATAGTGAAACTGAGGAATGAGGTCGTTTTTGCTACCGTATTTTTATTTTCAGAAAGTTTTCATTAATGCCAGAGGATGGCATTTTTCTTTTTGCCAGTAGGAATCTATCTTCTGTGGCCATGAGAGTTAGTTAAATTGTCTCTTTTTTGTTCCAGTATATGCTGAAGCATTGCGATATCGATTCCGTAAATCGGTTCTTCTAATGTTACTCCAATTTCTTCAGCTCTTTCAAAATCATCTTTATCAAGTCGTACGTCTTCCAATTTCCCATGTTCATAGTTTGCCTCACCAAAAATTTTCCTCCCGAACTCTCTATAATGATGCATGAACCCAACCTGATAGTGGTCAGCAATCTCTACAAGGACTTCCGTATTGGGAAATGAATGTGTCTCATAATAAATTGCTGAACCTTCCACGCTGATGTTAATGAAATGACCTTCATCTGCTGGAATAAATGGAGGCAGCTGTCCAAAGCGGGTTTCTTTTTCAAATAAAGCCATTGCTTGGAATATCCAATTTATTTCATCGATTTTCTGGCTTTCGCCGATGAACTGTACTATATTATTGCACCAGTTAGCCATACGTTTATGATTTGATATAGTTAATTATTTGGTGGGGTTGCCCAGGTGTTGAGTGGAAGAATGAATTATAGGAGCATTTTTCTTTTTGCAAGTTGGATTCTATCTTCTGTTGCCATAAGAATTATTTAGCTGATCCTTTTTCATTTCCAACATTATTTCCAAAATCTCAGCTTCACTGTCGTAGTAAAATCCCTCAAACATATATGCCTGCTCTTCCAGATCATAGTTGAATTGTTCGAAATCTTCTATATCCAACCTCACATCGGTCAGCGTACCATATTCATATTTTGCCTCTCCGAAAAGCGCATGTCCAAAATCGTAGTATTCAAGTAAGAACCCAGCTCGGAACCGATCAGCTATTTTTACAAGAACTTCAATATTCGGTTCTGATTTTGTCTCGTAATAGAAGCACCCTTTTGAAAAATCAATTTCAAACAGGTAACCTTCACCATCGTCATTTATAAATGGAGGGATCTGACCGAGTCCGCTTTCCTTTTCTAAAGCGGACATGGCTTGGAATAACCATCCTATTTCTTTGAGCATTTGGGGTTCAGCGTTAAATCTTACCGAATTGTTGCAGCGGTTTTCCATAATTAAATAAGTTAAAGAGTTGAATGGGGTGATTTTGAATTGGATTGTTTCTCTTTTGCCTAAAACTTAGCTACCTTTTATAACCTTTGGAGTTGTCCAATTGATCTTTTTTCCGCTCCAATAAATCCTCAAGAAGTTCTTCTTCACTTTCGTAAGATGTTCCCATAAATGTGAACAAACCCTGTTCGTCTGTTTCAAATAGTTCAAAGTCTTCTTCCTCGAGTCGGACGTCTTTCAACACCCCTTGCTCATAGTTCGCTTCCCCAAAGATGTCAAATCCGCGTTCCGAATATTCATGTGTAAAGTCAACCTGATAGAAGTCGGCAATCTGCACAAGAATGTCTGTATTAGGCACCCATTTGGTTTCATAATATATTGTTCCGTCTTCGGTATAGATATCATGGCAATATCCCTCTGCGGATTGTATAAAAAAAGGTAGCTGACCTTCGCGTGTTTCTTTTTCCCGAAGCGCCATTTCGTTGAATAGTTGTTCAATTTCTTCAAGTTTATTGGAATCTCCATTAAAAAATACTGTGTTGGTACACCAATTCGCCATAGTTTGATAAGTTAAGTTCACTTTTTAGCGACCTGACCGTCCGATGGACATCGGTCTTTCGATAGACAATATGTTGATTTGGGAAGCGCTGAAAACGACATATTCCACTTCATCATCGCCTAAACTTGAAATAATACCATCGTAACCAGCCTCGATCATAAGTTCATGCGCATCCTCACTGTGAAGGCAGTCGTACATCTCGCCAATCTCCCCGAGGCTGATCTCATCGTAGATGTTCTGTAGTGCTATAGCGCTGTCAAGCTTTTCTCCGGTCAGGATTTCCCAAATGATAGATGCCTGGTCTTTCTCATCAAAAATCGAATGTAACCTAAGATCTATGGGGTTGTGTACGGAAAGGTTTACGGTGAAGATAGTGTCGCCGAACAGGAGTGCATTTTCTTTTTTGTCGGCAAAGAAAAAGCCGTGAACAGTATTATCCCACGCAGTATTACTGCCTCTGTAGGAATCCTCGAACCTGTCGAAGTATGCTTCCGTTCCATGATAGAATACAGCATCTGGGTCAATTGCTAAGTGCTTATTCATAAATTAATAGTTTTGTTAGGTTTTTTAGCGATTGGAATGCCCCAATAGACATAGGTCTTTCAATGGAGTATATCAATCTGTGCCAGCGTTGCTTTACCCCCAAAAGTTATCTTCAATTATTTTCAATTGTTCGCCTATAGGATAATTGGCAACCAGCACTTCAGTCTTGGTCTTTTGGTCACCTCCCTTTGCATTGACAGAAACCTTGCTATTGCCAGACCATTTCTGCCAGCCATGTTTATTGGTGTATCTTTCGAGCAACGGAGAGGGATAGGAAGAAAGCAGAAATTTGCCCTGTATCCTGCTAAGAAGATCGAGCAGTTTTTCGTAGTCTTCCTCACTATAGCCATCGTAATGTCCGCAGTCGCTGTTAAAATATGGAGGGTCACAATAGAAAAAGCTTTCCGGAGTATCCCTACTTTCTATTACATAGAGGGCATCGGCACATTCCAGCTGGCATCGCTGCAAACGGATAGCCAGCATTCTGGTAAAGCCATCCTTTTTGGTATTGATCTTTTTTGGAGGTGGTATTACCTGTTATGTCATATCCCCAATTACTATCAATCATACCGCTGAACCCCTGTGTACTTAATATCCACACGGCCCAGGCACGTTTGACATCATTGAACATATCGGGATTGTTGTAAACTACCGATGCCTTTCGGTGCAGATCCCTGCTGTGCAAACTGACACGGATTTCTTTTTCCAGACTTATAAAATCCTCTTTGGTCACCTTGTAGAAATTTATAAGTTCTCCATTTGTGTCGTTGATGACCTCTACTGCGGAGGGTTTCTTGGCAAAGAAAATTGCTGCACCACCCACAAAGGGTTCGCAATAGAGGTTGTGACGGGGTATCAGGGATACGATACGGGCGGCGAGCTTTTGCTTGCCGCCATAATAACTGATGGGTGTTCGTAACCTTAATTTGCTCATGGATAAAAAATTGTTTAATGGGTCATAAAATGTCATTGATGGTAAAGTCAACCGGCGATCCCTCTACGATCAAGGTGACACGGCACTTGAGTTCCGGTTTACCCATGCTGTGGACGAGAAAGCGCTTGCCGTTAAGGTGATAGTATGGAGAGCCGGATTCGAGGTTTAGGGTGGCAGCGCCAGATGCCCGAATCCGGTCAATGCGTTGGAATAGTTTTTTCATGCGAAATGGTTTGATGTTGGTTTGTTCTCAGTTATAGGATGTTCCTGCGCGTCGGATGAGGCGTAGTCTTAAAGTGCACAGGTATGGCTTTAGTGGACGAGCGTGCGCTTTATGTCTACGCGCGCGTGCCCGAAGGTTTGCGGACGTCCAGTCGCTGATACGCACCCGGCGATAGCGTGGTGCGCAGCGACAAAGACGAGCCGCAGTCCTACCGGGCAAGGGGAAGTATCTGGCCTAACGGCTTCTTTTCGTTTCCGTAGAGGAGTCAGTCGTTTCCCATGGCCTGCATATGGCATTGTCAGAGATCCCATTGTTGGTTTCCATCAGTCTGTCTATCCTAAAGGATTGTTTTTTGAGCAGGCATGCTATCACGCCGAGATCTCGCAGGTCAAAAGTACGATGGTAGAGCAGCTCACCGACCAACAGCTCAGCGTTATGGAAGTCATCCTCGCTCGACAAATTGTTGATCACATTGCGGATTCTCTCAGCTGCCTCCGACACAGGTTCATGCTGTAAGCAAGTGTAGGAAACCGATTCGGTGGGTTTACCTGCGATTTGGTATATCAGCGTGTAACTGACATCAAATCGTTCGGCGATAGCATTGAGATCTCGGATCGGTGGTGTCCATGGTGATTTGAACTTGACCTTATCCTTGAGGACAGCGGTGTCCAAAAAAAGGAGGTGCCTTGTCGCCGAATACACGGAAGTGATCCATAACCTTCTTGATATTATCACCTTTGAACATAACTTCGTTTGAGCAATAATCCATGACTACCTCCCGCGTTTGTTACCTGTTTCTTGCTCCGGTTCTTGTACCCAAGGTTGTTCGGGCTGTGCCGCCTGTGACGTTGCCCTGTCCTGTGCTGGAGATTGTTGACTTTCTACGGCTTTTGCTCTGGCTTTTTCCGGGAATATGACCTCATCGCGTATCTCGATCATATTTTTGTCGTAGACATTAAGTCTCTTTATCTGGGGGTTGGCAGCGATGGCTACTGGGACGGTTTTCTTTCCGATGACCATTTCACCATGGTAGTAGTTACCATTTTGCAGGGTGATGATTGCTTCCTTTAACTTTTCCGGTGTGTCGAGTCCCTTAAGTGGATATTTTCCGAGTGTCTCGACAAGGTCAAAGCCATATTCCGGCCGGAATGTACGAAGTGGATGATTGCCATAGGCATCGGTGATATCGAGGCTGAGTTTGAACCATATAGGGGTCTTCTCTGACGGCACACCCTGTTGCTGATTTTCTTCTCTACTGCGCGGATAGACCTCTTTTTTAAAGGAAAGCCCGGAGAGCAATTTGTGTGCCTGCAACGCAGTAACGCGGTGATCCCTTGCCAGATCAAAGTTCTGTGACCGTGGAGCAGTGCTTTTTGCCTGTGTCAGCATAACGTCGTAGTTGTTCAGAAAATACATGTCGCTGTCCTTGGAGCGGTTGAAATTGAACCAAAAGGAAAGGTGATCCGTTTTTGGTGCGTTGATGTCCGTGGTATCGAGTGGCCTGCGCTGGCTGGTGATGCCGAGGTTGAATTTGGGTATCTCGCGCCTGATAGCGGTCTCGAGAACGTCATTCAGTTTTGTGCCAAAGCCGAGTCCCTCAAGCGTTTTCTTCAGGTACTCCAGGTTGTTCTCATTCATGATAATTTGATTTTAAGATTAGAAAAATTGTTATAGTAGGTTCAGAATAGCCTCATTTGTCCACGTGTTGGGGGATTGTAGCCATTGTCAAGAGCGAGGTGCTCTCCAATAGCGGTAACCAGCTCTTCGATTGTTTTGTAATCTGTTTCTTCGAGCGCCTTCGTATGGAAAAAATGAGATCGGTATCCGGTTTCGCTGATGACATAAGATTCTGCCCGGTACTCGATGTGACTGATCAAGGGGTCTTTTTGATTTTCCCGCTTTTCAGGCCAATAGAATTTATAGTCGACCTGTACAGGGAAACCAAAAACATCAATTTCGAGGGAGATATTCTGCTTAAAATGTTCCGGTATCATTTTTTATCAATTAGCTTCATAAAGCCCTTTTTCGGTGGGCTAACATTGTCGTAAAGGAGATATGGGCGTGTGGCTTGATCGTGCGAAACGCGGAACGAAATCCACTGAGCATACGGAAACGGTGCAGGGAGAATTCAGGTTCGGGAATGCTGAATTCCTTATCCCGGTAGTGGATGTTTACCATATCCTTGGCATAATCAAAATTGGCATCCCGGCCCGTAAGCCAGAGAGCGACTTTGCAATCCAGCACTTTTCCGCATAAATCATCATCGAAAACGCCTATTGTCCTTGCATTGGGCAATTGATTTTTCAGTTCCTGTACTTGCCCGGAGGTTGGTTGAAACCCTATAGCACTGAATGCACAGCTGCCCGGCCTTTGTAACCATATGGGCTGGAAATAGCAGAAACAGAGCGCATCCAGGGCGGAGTAGAATAACAGGTGCTGTCTGACCATAACCGGTTGAAGAAGCCCGGCGATACCCTTCTGCGGTAAAAATGACCATGATCCTTGCACTGTTTTTTCCAGCCACGGGGTAAAGAAATCCAGTACTTTCTGATCGATACTTCCACTTTCATGCATAATGTTTACCGGGAGTAGCCTTTCCTAGACACCTGTTGTTCCTGTTCATTTTCCTGTTGGTAGATGGGTGCCTGCCTTGTGCGCTGTGCCTGTTGCATGTCCAGCAGTGCTCTCTGGTAACCCTCCGTGTACGCATCTTTCTGCGCACTTTTGTTACCGAAGAGGTTTCGCAGACCACGGAGCAGTAAATAGGAAATTCCTCCATCGAGAATCAGCGAATACATGAGAGCCTCCCTGTTGGAAGTGACTCCACTCCGGCTACTGGCACGACGTTGAAGGCGTGTGCCATCGGTGAGCTGCACAACATCGCCGTTACGATACTGTTCTTTCTGAAGTTCAGAAAGAGTTTCGCCATTGATTTTTGATGGCACCCGTACCTTTTGGGGATCTGATGAGATGAATTCCCGAGTCTCCGGATCGTACTCAATAAGCCATGTTTTTTTCTTTCCGTCCCCTCCCTGATAAGTTTTCAGGACATGGGTTAGCGTTCCCTGTTCAAGTTGGTCTGCTTCTACATCCAAAAGCATCGGGTGTTTCTTGACATCGCGGTAGATAGGATGAAGCTGTAACGACATATGTCCATTGGCATCACGTTGAAGTGATAGTTTGGCATCCATTTTTTGGATATGGATACCGTCGCCATGTATGTCACGCAGCGTAATTAGATCTGTCCTATGCCCTGCAAGAAGGGCATCGATGTCTTCTTCAGAAAGGTCAGGTTTGCCATTTTTCATCAGACCGAGTTTCCGTAGATCTCCAATAGGGATATCACTTTCTCTAAATTGATTTTCCATAAAAATTTGATTAATGTTCGTTTTCGATATGTTGCAAAATTCTGCGCAGGAACTTCCACGGGTCGATGTAGATACCGTTGCTGCGGATACTGAAGTGCAGGTGTTCCCCTGTCGTCCGCCCGGATTTACCCGTAATGCCCACGGGATAACCTGCGGCGATAGCTTGTCCATTCTTTACCGTTACCCGTGACAGGTGTCCGTAGACGCTGTGCACAAAGCCATGGTCAATACATACGTAGTTACCAAGGTTTCTGTGATAACCTGTGGATTCGACCGTTCCCTCCATGATGCTACGGACGATCCCTGCCCGGGTGGCAAGGTCGATTCCATTATGAAAGTCCCGCTTTCCGGTAATTGGATGCTTGCGCCACCCAAACTTTGAAGTCATTCTATATTCAGTCAAAGGCATGATTACATTCAATGTTGGTAGTTCGGGCAGAGGTTTGATACTGTCCAATGTCAAAGGAGAGGTCTCCGGTATATCTGGGTGCGGAATGGATATCTCCGGTGGATAAAGCGCGATATGTTTGGGCTGTACCTGCTGGGCTAAGACGATCTGGCATATGAGTAGCAATATTGAGGCAGTGAATGCAGTCCGTCTGACCATAGTCAACGCCCGACTCCTTTCCCCGGTGTTTGATCTGGAGTCCGCTCTATTATGTCCCGTAAGGTTTCTGTAGCTATATCAAGGGCTTTTTTTACTCCTTACAACCATGGCCAGCGCGTCGAATTGTTCTGCCTGTACACCAGATTCACCCATTAAGATCAGTCGAAAAAGAATTTTAGTATCCCTAAAATTCAAGTTTTTGGTGTTTGCATCGTGGATTATATCACCGTATGGTTTCATTGTCCTCAGTGCGTTTGCGGGATATAGTTCAGTCCATCGGTTTTCAAATTCGACTTCAATAACATCTTCTTCAAGGTTTATATCTGTGACGATCCCGATCTGTGCAAGTCCGTGTGTGAAATAGGTGTGCAATGAGGGATCAACCATGACGATTTTCCCTTTTAGATCTTCCATATTCTTAAGTATTTAAGTTAAAATCATTTTGTGAATCCCGGACGCATGGAACCTTTGCCATGCGGTGCAGGTTTCGGTGGCGTTGCAGGCTTGAACTGTGATACGACTTTCTTTACCTCGTCGTTGATTCGGAAGAAATTCTGTAGTAGTATTTCCTCCTTACGGTCTCCGAAATCGTAAAAAGTAGGAAGTTCAGGATAGGCTTCTTCCTCTTGGCGGATTGCATCAAGATCAAGGTCAATGCGGCAGTTGACTGCCGTAGTTTCGAATTTTCCGGTATATTCTTCAACGGCGTCGTTAGCCAGCAAACCAACCATTTCCCCCGCTTTCAATGAGGCAATCTTGCCTGCCGGAATAAGTGGTTCAAGTTTCTCACTAAGAGAAAGTGATGTTTTTGTCCGGTCGATGGAAAGGCTTTCGCCCATCTGTTTTACTTTTCCAAAAAGGCGTTCCATCCATTCGAGCCCGTCCTTATCACGGATAGATCCGCTGAGGATATTTCCTACAATCGAGGTAATCGTATCTGCCGTTTCCTTGCCGTATTGTTGCCTGAACATGGTCAATCCCTGCACCCCCAAGATGGCCGAAACTCTATTACTTCTCGCCTGGGAAATGATGTCCTGAACTTTGTACAGGTATAAAGTTGGAGCCTCATCCACCACCAAACCCACCGGAATATTGCCCCTTGTGTTGATCAGTTTGGTAATCCTGTTGATGACTACGGAATAGGATGCGGAGTTGGTGCTCTGCGTATTCGGATTGCTCGCCAATATCAGTATAGATGGTGCCTTGGGGTTACTGATCTTGAGGTCAAAATCATCTCCTGAGAATACCCAAAAGGTTTCCTTAGTGGCCAGGCGACTAATAAATATCTTGAGCGTTCCTACCTGTCCCTCAAGCTGATCAAATGCGCGAGCCTTGTATGCTGTCATGAAGGGCGAGAGAAGGGAATGAAGCTCCTTGTTGCTAAATAACACCGTAAAGATCTCCTCGTAAGAACGGTTAAGGAAAGCCAGTACATGAGGAAAACTGGAATATCTGCCTCCCTCGTGTTTGCTAAAAAAGTAAATACAGGCCGCCAAAAAGTTGACCGCTGATTGCGTGAAAAACTGGTCGCTCCCGGACGCCTTGTCGCCTTTTTTCATCGCCTCCACCAACGCTTCCGCCGTTTCAGAAGCTTCAGCTAAGGTCTGCAAGTAATCACTTCGCCAAGGGTTGATGCGTCTACTTTTCTCCGGCTCGTTCAGGTTGATGACATGAAAACCATAACCCTTGCATTTTCCCTTTTGCTTTGCAAGAAGATAATGGTAATAGGTAACCTGTCCAAGATCCGGAAACTTGAAGTCGAATACACAGAGTGTCCATTCCAATGCTACCAGTTGGCGAATGATCGGCATAAAAATCGAAAAGCTCTTACCCGATCCAGGGGTACCGATCACGAGCACCCCCTAAATAAATTCTCCAGCACGATGAATCCCTTGCGCACCTTTTTCTTAAAATAAAATAACATAGGGATATTAACAGCGTAAGGTGTGACCTTGGGTTTGGTGGGCTGCATGAAGGATTCTTCTTCTACGTTCCATTTATCCTTACCAAGCCCAGAGCTGATAATCTTGGACACATTGTCCATGGCGATGTGGAGCAGAAGAGCGCCTGCAATGCTACAAACAATATACCCCAGATCGTACCAGCTTGTGTAAGGCAATGGCCAGTTTGCCTGTTTGCCATAAAACCAGAGGCTTGCCGGAAGCAACAGTAATCCTGCTGTGAGCGGATAGGCTATGGCATTTTTTGGATTGAGGGTCTTTCTGCTTTCGGCTGAGCGTACCGATGGACACAAGGCATATTAAGAGCAACGTAAACAGCTTACTGTTGAATGGGTAATGGTAGATTACAATCCGAGCCATACGCTCAAGGAAGTGCGAAAATCCATAACGCTCGCTGAGCGGACTGGTTACGATCTTTTCGGCATAGATGAACATTAGGATATCGATCCCTACGGCGAGATAAATGCAGAATTGCAGGAAAACGGTGCATCGCCTGCTGTTCTTTAGTTTCCTCCATAGTAATTTGATTTTGAATATTGGAAGAGGGTTTCCCTCTCTTCCATGGATAGGGGGGTTAGAATTGCGGCAATCTGTTATCGGCCTCTGCCAGGACTTTGCTCAAAGTCGAATCTGTCTGTCCGAAACTCGATCCAATCTTCGACGCTGAATATGATAGCCTTAGAAATATTTTCATGTGTCATTGCCCAATCAAGCGCCTCCTGCTGGTGTTCCGGTTTTCCGGTTGAATGAAGCTGATACAATTCTAAAATATCGACGACTTCTGAAGCCTGCATATCGAATATTTTCAATATCAGCACGTAACTTATCCACTACGAGTTCCGGGGGAATGAGCATTAATAGGGCATCGGTACTATAAAGGCCTATTGCATCATTTTTGAACCGAACATAAGCAGCACGGCCTTCATCGACGATATGGGTAATTGTCCCCAAGTGTCCTTGCTTATTTGCGGGATCTTGGTCAGCTCAGGATGTACCATCACCTGTACGCCAACTAAGTCTTTCATATTATTTCTGATTTAGGATAGCTGGAAGAGAAGGTTTCTTCCATTCTATAGGTTTGAGGAGTTAAAAAATTTTGTGAGGGTTTCCCCTCTCTACCATGGATAGGAGATTTAGAATTTAGGGATCTGTTATCGGCCTCTGCCCGGACTTTGCTCAAAGTGGAATCTTTCTTTCAGAAACTCGATCCAGTCTTTAACGCTGAATATTATAGCTTTGGAAATTTTATCATGTGACATTGCCCAATTAAGCGCCTCCCGCTGAGCTCCCGGTCTCCCGGATGTGTGGTGTAGATACATTTCTAAAATATCGGCGACATCCGTGACATCCATATCGGATATATCTATATCGGCACGTAACTTATCTACTGCGAGTTCCGGGGGAATGAGCATCAACAGGGCATCGGTGCTGTAAAGGTCAATTGCATCATTGTTGAACTGGACATAAGCAGCGCGGCCTTCATCCACCAGATATGTGATCGTTCCCATGTGCCCTTGCATATTTGCCGGGTCTTGGATCAGGTCAGGATGTACCATGACCTGTAAGCCAAGTAAGTCTTTCATATTATCTGATTTAGGATAACTGGAAGAGAAGGTCTCTTCCATTCTATAAATTGAAGGATTAAATATTTTCTGAGGGTCTCTACCTACCCCTTCCGGGGTTTTGTTGCTGATCGAGTCTGTCTATTTGAAAATCGATCCAGTCCTGCACCGTGAATACAATTGCCTCGGATATTACCGGACTTGCCACAGCCAACCTGAGCGCAGTTTCCTGCTTTTCTGGTATTCCAGACTCATTGAGCATGCAAATCCTAAAAATGTCCAGAACTTCCGAAGCATCCAGATCCATTGCAACTATATCGTTTGGCAAGTCTCCCAATGCGACTTCGGTAGGCATCAACATAAGCAGAGCATCGTTGTTATAGACACCAAGGTACTCATGGCCAAAGTTGACATAAGATGCACAGTCTTCGTTAAGGGTGCGGCTGATCGTCCCCACGCTTCCTTGCATATTTATCGGGTCTTGGGTCAGTTTGGGGTGTACCATGACCGTTGTGCCAACTAATTCTTCCATATGTAATTTGTACAAGAGTTAATAATGAGATTAAAAGGTATCGGCGTTGAGTATGTCCTTGTACCGTATTTTCAGTGTAACTGTCCTTCCGGAAATCTGCTTTTCGGAGAGTTCTACGTTCAGCACTTTATTTGCCGGAAAGGTTGCTTTTTTCAAAACGTAGATGTTCCGGTAGTTCTTTTTGAACGAGGTGTTCGGATACAGTTGCCATATGGGCTTGATCTCTATAGACTGCACGTTAGTGGCCTTGGTGATTTTCCTATCCTCTATTTTAAAGCGCATCTCATCGATGTCATAGGACAGATTGGTGGTGTTCCTGTAGGTGATATCGAGCAGTACAAGGTCGCCTATGGTATAGACTCCGCCAAGTTCTGCACGAATGCCATAGTTCTCTGTCTTTCGGACAGGTGTTACCTTTCGCTGGGCCAGCATGGACAATGCGTGCCTTCGGAGTTCGGGCGTAGTGGGATCAATGGGACTATCCAGAGGGCGTGTGTGTGAGGGTAAAATATTGAAACTCGTCACGACACTATTTTCAGAAGCTGACTGGAAAAACCATAGCTGATATTGAGCGATGAAGCTTTCTCCGATCACTGTCACTATTCCCAAACTACCGGAGCCAGTAGTCAGTTCTCCATGAGCAGAGTCCGGGAGCAGCTTTAGCCGTAAGACGTTCGCCTCGGGAAGATCACCCACCACGGCATGGGTGGATATGTCTACATAGCGAATGGGTTCAGGTGAGATAATATGCAGGGAGGTACTGCTGTCCATAAGGATATCGGGCAATTCATTGCGGGAGGTACTGGCCTTTTCCTGTGCACAGAGTCCGAGTCCCGTAAGCAATAGGAAAAGGGAAACAAAGAGTATTTTGTTCATGATAAGTGTTGTTTTTAATAGTCTTTTTGGTTATTTCTAAGCTGATCGGGATCGATGAGGTACACAAGGGTATTGTACTTGATCTTAGCCTTGTTCTGGCGGATCATTTTGCTCACGGCCGTGCTGGTCGATTGGAACATTTTCTGTACCATGCTCATCACCAGCTGGCTGTTGTTCTCAGCCGCCTGCTGCAGGGTGACTCCCTGACTGGCATTGCCGCCCAGATCACGGGTAAATTCCCGGAACGCCGATGCAGGTACATATAATCCGGGCAGTCCGTCGTGGTCATAGATGGACAGCCTGACCGGGAGGATATGTTGTCCGTTCATAATGGAGGTAACGGTCAGGTTGACACGCTGTCCCGAAAATCCAGATATTTCGGCATAAATGTAGGTTCCCTTTTTGATGAGGAAGCGTCCGGCCATCATGTCTTCGAGCAGACGGATGCGAAGACGTGATCCGGCGTAACCTTTGATATCCTGATCCACAATGGCGGTAATGAAGGTTTCCTCATGCTGTGGAGTGACGGTATTGAACACCGCTGCTGTACTGGTAGCCTTTGTGACAGAAAGCTTGGTGTGCTCCTGACTTTCCTTTTGCGCGAGTTCGGCCTGTCTGAGCCGCTCCTGCTCTGCCCGGTACTCGGGATCGTTAGCCTTGCCCATGCTATCCACCAGTTCCATCTGGCGTCGAAAAAGTTCCATGGGATCAGGTTGTGGTTCCAGAGCTTTCGCTGGGGCAGCGGTTACTGCCGTGGGCTGGTTCATTTTGGAAAGGGCTTCTGCCAATGCCCTGTCGTGCGGATCATCGGTGCCTCCGCTGCGTACCTGCGATACGGCGTCGGGAAATCCTGTTCCGGAACCTGAAGAGCCATAACGGTTCTTCATCGCCCGGTCTATGGAGTCGAGCATTTGTCGCTCACGTTCATTATATAACGTAACAGGTGCTTCGGTGTTGGTCTGTTCCTCCTGTATCGTTCCGACGGCGGTGTAACCGTCGGCCTGTCGATACTGATTACGATAAGCATCCAGCTTGTCTGCCAATGCCTGGTCGCGTACCTGATCCGATACACCTGCCAGACCGGTCTGTAAGGAATCCTCGCCTGCCTGTGGAGCTGTATCCTTGCCAAAGCTACTCTTGTAGACATAGAAGAAGATACAAAGGAAAGGCAACAGGATGAGCGGTATAACGTACCGCGGTTTTCTGAAATCTATTTTCATGGTTTGTTGTTTTGGGTGGATGGTTTGGCGTACTGTAACTCATCAAAGCGTTTGAGCGCGCTTATCAGCAGAACACTGTCTGCGGCATTGAGGCTGTCCTTTTCAATGATGGACTGGATTACCTGTTGAATTTCGGACACCTCGCGCAGTGCATCATAGGTCTGGATTGCACCTGAGATTCCGATGTCCGCACCGATTGCCGGTGCTTTGGGGAATACAGGAATACCTTCCGGTTCCTTCACCCGCATAACGGTAAAGGCAAGGGTACCCGATAACAGGATACAGACCACCATCCCGGCAAAAATGGGAAATGGATAACGGTGCAGCAGCTTCCGGAAATAGGTTTGTGCCCTGTGGAAGTAACGTTGTATTCGGACAACGGTATCGCTCTGGCTGTTAGAATGAATTTTTCTGGACATTTTGTAGGTCTTTGTTTTCAAGTGTCTTCCAACGGGTAATCAGTATCGCATGGGGGTTGTTGTCCGAGCGCATCTCCAAGTCGCTGAGATAACCTTCGGTCACCAGCGAGCGGACGATAGCCGAACTGCGGCGGTCGATCTTCTGCGTTCCATGATAGCGGAAGTATTTTCGCTGCATGTCGATGTGGATGCTGTCGGTGCGGATGGTCAGTACGGCACTGGAGGAGAGGATGGAATTAAAAAATCCTTTTTCCTTTAGATTGTTATACTGTAATGCCCCGCTCTCGTCGATCAGGTACATGGCCTGCTTCATCTGGTATTCCATGAAACGGTCGTCAGGAGTGAGTGAGAAAAATAGGGTGTGGAAGCGCCCGACATGGGATCGGTATTCCGCTTCCCGGTTCATCTGTATGTCGGTCTGTTTTGCAGGGATCGGTACATTTGCCGCATCCATGACGTAGATGCTCCTTCGGGCATCGGCTACCTGCCGGTAGGCAAAGAACGAAACGCCGAGCACCATAATGACCGCCGCAATGAGGCAGCCTGCCGAGAGGAACGTTGCAAGGCGTATCTTGGATTCTATATTTTTAATGATCATATCTGAATGTTATTTTCCTTTGGTGAATGCTTTTGCGATCATGCGCGACATATTTGATGCACCCCTGCCCATGGTAGAAGCCGCTGATGAGATTCCTGATGTGGAGATGATCCAGGTACTTATGCTGGGCACGGTGAGCATGGTCAATGCCCCGATCACGTAGGTACATATGACGATACCAAATGACAATAGTCCGTTACTGGCAAATACGGTCAGCTTCTCCAGATCCGGTCCTGCTGTTCCCACCAGTGCCTGATACCGGGTGATCTCCGCTTCCATGGCGTAGTGCTGGAAAAGCGATGAGATATACATGACCAGATAGGCAATACCGGAATAGAGGTTGACCGATACAAACCGTGCTATCCACGTACTGAAGGAGTCACGGAAGGCAGGGAGGACGCTGGCCGCAACGGAAAACGGGCCGAGTATGATTAAAACAGTCGAGAAGATAATCTGCACGATAAAGATGATATACACACAGATGCGCAGCAGCCATATGGCGAGTGTTTCGAATACGGAAGTTACCAGTAGTTGAAAACCGATCTGCATACGGTTACGCATCTCAACGATAGGATTCCACACCTCGGCGAAGCCTTCCTTGACACTGGACTTGACGGACTCCCAAGCCTTACCGTACCATGTATCTGCTTCGGTCTTCGCTGTCTCGGTCTCGGCCTGCACGGTGAGCAGCTGATCGGAAAGATCAACCATCAGTTTTGCCCGTTGCAAGCGAAGGTTGTTGATCTCGGTCTGGCTGCCATCGAACATGGCCTCGGTCTTACTTGCCACGATGTCTGTTGGATAGGCGACAACGCGCGTGAATGTAGGCCACCAGAGGATGACCAGAACAAGTCCGAATGGACGCAATAAAGGCATAACCTCCAGTTTCTTGTCCAGCGACATCATCTCATAAGCCTTAATGGCAAAAAAAGACAAGCATAAAAATGGCGCAGAGCGCCTGTGCGTCGGCAATGAAGGCATCGTAGTGTGTCCAGATGGTATTTTTCATCTGTTTTAGAAAATGCATCATGCCTTCTTCATACGTGCCGTTTCCCTGTAGGAAGTTGACTTTGTCCCGGAAGTATTCGGGGACATCTACGGGCTGCCCCTGCATGGAGAAGCTACCGAAAAAAAAGTTAGTCAGGTTCATATGCAAGGTTTTAGAGTTTGGATTTGCTGAGTATATCGTCGGCAATCTGACGGTCGGTCTTACCCGTTGGAACAGCAATGGAGGGGTCTGAAACCTTCGCCTTTTCGTTTGCCTTGGTCAGTGACAGGTACAGTTTTGCCCGGTTCTTCTTGGCTTCCCAAAGTGTCGACAGCTCACGGTATTCTGTAAGCATCCGATGATAGGCCATGATGCGCGATCCACGGTCGAGGTTGGTGGTTCTGGCGGCATCGAGCCGCTCGGCAAGTGCCCTGCTTTCTTCGAGGTACCATTCCTTTACACCTGTACGCGTCAGGTAGTCCCGAACTTCTGCTTCTGCTCCGTCCATAGGGTCTACGTTCTGTCCATCGATCAGGGGACTGAACTCATGGCGGTAGTAGAGCTGCCATAGCGGATCTGCCACAGAGGCAACTCCGGCATAGTTAACCATTTCGGAAAGTGCGGTATTACGCAGCGTATCCGCATGTAGCTTATAGGCTTCTTCGGTATTCTTCATAGCGGCGACCATCAGCAACCGCTGTGTCTGCGGCCCAGCGGCACTGAGCGGACGGAGGTCGGTCTTGGGATAGTTGGGGTGCCACGCCCAGGTAAGCCAATATTGGTAATTGAGCCCGAGGAAGCCTTTGGTGGGCGTGAACTTCTTTCTGTCCCATTGCTTGAACACCATGCGTTCCTGCTGGTGTACGATGTGCTTATCGGTCTGCCTTTTTACGTTCTGTGCCTTGCTTTCTGTTATGGATAGCAATAGCAAACCCAGCCAGATGATCAGGGGTATCTTCATGTCGATTGAATTAGAATTGATGGTTTAAAGGGATTGAAATCTGCTCTTGCAGATCTCAGTCTTTCAGGAGATTGAATTTGTATATGATATCGTCTACCAGACGCTTGTCGCGGTTGATGAAATCCCGATAGGGATTCAGGGTACGGAAGATGCCATTGAATTTAGCCCAATACATGGATCGGTGCATACTGAACGCCAGCGCACGCATCACCCGGAGTTCGAGGACAATCTTGCGCAGAAGGGCTTCGCGCTTTTCATAATCCATCAGCACATTTTGCCCCTCTTTGATAACAAAATCGGATACCTCACTGACCAGATTTACTCCGCGGTTCTTCATCTGCCTGGCTACGTTCTCGGCAAAGAGCAGCAGGTGCGGTGCCCCTTTCGCCGTTTCCACCATGAGATTGCATTCACGGATGATGTCAGCACTGATCTGACCGATCTGGCGGACAGTAAGCCCACTGCGCAGGGCGCGGTCTACCTGCGTGAGCGAGCGATGGATCATATCCTGCACCATGACCACCGAACTGACGTTCAGGTTGATGTCATCCAGCCGGTTCTTAATGGTATTCAGATAGCTGTTGTGCGTAACTTCGGCAGCAGATCGGACAGCGGCATTCTCCCCTACAATGGCCAGATGCTTGGCATCGTAGACGATGGTCACATAACTCTGTGCATGGGTCTGTAGCCCCGTTAGCATTCCGCAGAGCAGCAATATTGTACATAGAATTTTCCTGTTCATTGCCTGATCTGCTTTAGTTTCGAAAGGATGTTCTCTACCAGTTGCCTGTCCCGGTTGACGAATTCTGAAAATGGGTTCATCGATTCCAGTACGCGCTTGCGGCTGGTGTAATACATATTTGCTGCCAGTCCCCGCGACGTTCCGGCTATACGCCGGAGTTCGGTCAGCACGTGGCCAAAGAGTAATTTTCGGTCACTTGACTTCATCTGGTTGATGTCGCCGATACTGATGGCAAGTGCATAGAGGTACTGACTGAGTATGTAAGCTCTGTCTGCCAGATCAGCTTCCGTTCTATAAGCAAGCGCAATGAGCAGGGGATCATTTCCGGCCAGACGGATGATGGTTTCCTGTTGGCGCACAATGTCACTGATAATAGGTGCTGCCTGTAACCCGATCTGTGTGGCATCTATAGCCAGTCCCAGCGTGTTGAAGCGGCTTTGTAACCTGCGGTACTTTTCCTTAAGATCCGACATTTTGGATCGGTTCACTTCTTCATTTGCTGTGGTCAATGCCTGCCTGTTGCGAGCGGTGTTCTGGCGCTGGTTCTCGTCCTTGCTATGCTGAACCAACTGATGCAGCAGCTCGACGTTCAGTTGCGCATGTGCAAAGGGGACGATGGTCAGCACCAATAGCCCTAAAAGGATTATCGTTCTCATTGTTTCAGGTATTTGGCGTTACGGATAATATCGTCGGCGATGCGCTTGTCAAGGTTTATAAAGCCTGCATAGGGATTCAGTGAATTTAGAATTCCGCGCTGCTTTGCCCAATACATAGATCGGTACATGCCATAGGCTACTCCGCGCAAAATTGTCATCTCTGTGACGATACGGTTGAGCAATTTGGCACGCTCACCCGAATCCATGAGGTTTTGCCCTCCACCACGTGTGACGAAACTGGTGACCTCTGCGGCAAGTGCGGTAGCTCGGCTCTTAAACTCCCGGGCACCTTCTTCTGCAAAGAGTAGCAGCACGGGATTGCTACCGGCAAGATCCATCGCCTTGTTCACGTCTCGCACGATATCTGTACTGATCTCACTGATGTGCTTAATGGCCAATAGGTTCCGGACAACGGCTGAGACCTCACTGAGCCCCTTGTAGATTTTGTCCTGTAGGTCATTGACAATGACCAGCTGTCCGGTCACAGCCAACTGTCCGCGCTGGATCAGCGTAAGGTTATTGTTGGTGGTATTGAGCTGTCCATTGATTACGCCGGCATGGACACCGGTTGCTGCGGCCACCGCGGGGTCGATGTATATCTGGGCATGGAGCCGTGTTCCCAGCAGCAAGGCTATGAATAAAAATAGTGTTCGCATGGTTAAGTCTGCTAAGGATGAATGATGTTATTGTGCCGGTGCAGGCAAAGGTTCCCCTACTTGGTTGACCTTGGCAACGAAACTACCGAGTCCAAGTCCGCTGGTTTCCATGTCGGCGACGAATGCGTTGAGTGCTTTCGGATAGGAACCATATACGCGGACGTAAATCTGCACCGCATTCTTCTCCGGTTTTTTCAGTCGTGTAGGTGAGATACTGGAAGATCGAGACCTCTACGCCATAGACTTCCCCGGTCGTGCCGCGACGGATATAGACTTCCTTGAACCTACCTCTTCCGTCTTTGTTTTCCAGCTGGTTTATCGTGAATATCTTGCGGCGCTCGGTATCGGTAATGGAAAGGAGTTTGGCAATGGCATCGTAATTCTCCTGAAATTTACTCTGGTCAAGCAGGCAGATGGTATCTGAATTGGCAAGGATACTATCCTTTACGATGGGATTGCCAAGGATATCGCCGAGTTCCTGTGTTACCACGATGACCTCACCCCAAAACTTTCTGACGGTTTTATATAAATAAAGGATATAACCCGCCATGAGCGGACTCGCAATGGCTTTCCATGCTTCCTCAATGATGAGGGCTTTACGCCTGTCTTTGCGGTGCCGCATCTTTTGCAGGAAGACATCCATAATCGATAATGTGACAATGGGAAACAGAGTGCGATTTCCCTTAATATTGTCAATTTCAAACACTATAAAGGGCGCGCTGAACAGGGATTGGTCTGTCGCTTCGTTCAGAAGTGTCCCGAATTCCTGACCGGTGTGGAATTTGCTGAGTACATAGCGGTACTCGTCCAGATCGAAGGGCACCTTTTCCGTTTCCCTTATCTCGCGTATCTTTTCTACCGAATAAGCGTAGAAGGTATCGAAGTTGAGCTTCTCGGGGCGCCCTGGATTTTGAGGGCCTGGATCGAGCCAGAAAAATTCATAGTAGTAGGACGAGATAACGTTGGATATCACGGTATCCTCGATCTGGGTCAATTGTCCTTTGGCACCTTTCCACAGCAAGGCGACGAGCGTCTTCAGGAAGTCCTTTTTCTCAAGATTAAATTCCTTTTTTTGATAGGGCAAAGGGATTCATCGAGATGGGTTTGTCCTCGGTATAGGTTATGTACTTTCCTCCGTAATAACTACATAGTCCTTGGTAACTATCTCCCGTGTCGACGATGACCACGTCCATGTTATAAAGGCAGTACTGCTCAACCGAGCGCATTCATAAAAAAAGATTTTCCAGATCCCGACGGGCCAAGTGCAAATTTCGACCGATTGTTCAACCGGCCGGTGGTCAGATCTGCCGGGTCAATGCCAACGGGAATGCCCTGACGGTCTGTGAAGCGGATCAGAAAGTCGGATTTTTCATCGGTCTGCATCGATTCCTTAAAAAGCAGACAGATGGCTGCATCCGATGTGGTCAGGAACCAGTCGTACTTTTTCAGTTCAATCCCGTTGCCGGGTAATGCTGCCCGGAACAGTTCCAGCTGTTATAGGCATTGCGTGATGGGATGATGCCCTGCTGAAATAGCGCGGCCTCGATGAAGTTGGCGGCTTTGCCTATTTTATCGGTCTGTGCACATAGGACAATATTGAAGTGTGCGTTGACGAGCAACTGGTTTTCGCGTGCTACGTCTACCAAGAGCTGGTCAATGTCCTCTACGCAGATGTGGTTGGCCGGATCGGGTACGCCCGAATGGCGCTTGCGCTTTAATTCAAGCTTGCTCAGAGTGAGCTGCTGACCGGGGATTTCGATAAGCTGGTTATAGACGATGCAGCGGTAATCGGGGACATGATGCAGGAAGGATAGGTTATCTACTGGAAAATTCCGCAGGTTCCGGCCGTCCTGCTTGTGCGTGTAGGTGCCGACAGTTTCGGGCAAGTCGATGGTATCGGTGTTGATCAGGCTGATGCTCCGCACTGCCCGGTCGCCCATACCTAATTGCCTTTCGCCTGCCATTACATTCTCCAGAGCGATATGTGGGGAGGTAAAATCCATTCCCAGCATGCGGGATACATAATGGTGGATCTCCCGTTCGTTGAGTCTCTGCGGTTGCATCCCGGCTCCCGATAGGAGATCGTGCACCTTATCGATGTTCTGCCTGAAATCGAGGAGCATCCGAGGGTCATAAACATAGAAGGCTCCCTTTTTGACCTGTCTGGTGATGGTCAGGTAGGTTTCGATCTGGGTATACTCGCGGCCATGGAAATGTTCATTGTATTTCTGTTGCAGGAACTCGGTTGTCGTACCGCCCTGATAGATGTTACGGGAGAACACGTCCTGCTTTTGGATGATGTGACCTTCTCCGAGGATCTTGATCAGGTTGAGCAGCAGGCTATGGTAGGTGTTGTAGGGTTCGGGGTCTGCCCGTATTGCATGACCGGATTGCGTATGTGGAATATAACGGAGAAATCCCCTCTTTCACCATAGAGAAGGGCTTCGCCGTTATCCTCATCAATGCCGGTGTAGGGCATTTTAAATGCTGTCTTTCGATGGGTTTGCATAGGTGTTCTTTAGGTGTACGGGATGGATGGTTATGCCTTTATTACGGGTTTTCTCGTGCAGGCCGTTCTTCTGGCGCTGGAAGGTCAGGAAAAGTCCGGCGGCGATCAGGGCAATGGTAACGGTGCCGCCCAGGTACATATTAGTGAGTGCACCCAGCAGGCCGCCACCGACCAGTCCCAATAAGAGGGAGCCGATACCCCAACCGATGAATTTTCCTTTGAACCCCCGGTACACAAGAGGCCGCTGGAGCCCCTTGTATATGGAGTATCTGCGGATCATTAGACGCCGAAGAAGGCTTTGATAACCACCGAAACAAGTACCAAGAACAGGCAGGAACCCAGCCAGCCCATCAATTCTTTATTGATATCCTGATCTCCCGAGTTCCATTTGATGTACACGCGCACACCTCCCACGATCCCGACTACCGCGCCAATGGCCAGCGTGAGTGTTGCCACGGGATCTACATAACTGGTCAGAGAGGAAGTTGCTGCATTGATACCGGTTGTGCCGCCGCCGGTCTGCGCAAGAAGGTTCTGGGCTGCCATCATTATGATTGCAGTAGAAGCGAACAGTTTTTTTGTCTTTACTGTCATAGAAAAGAAGAATTAAAAGGGTTAAAAAATGGATTAATGAATCCCGTAGAGGGCTTTAAGGAAGGCACCGACAAGAGTCAGAAAGAGACAGGAAAAAAACCAGCCCATAACCTGTGCGTCGATGTGTTGATGTTTGCCGGACTGCCAGTTGGTATATATCCGCAGTCCGCCAACGATTCCGCTGATGGCTCCGATAACCAGTACCAGATCCGAGAGACTGAAATACCAGCGGTTCATCTCCCCGGATACTTTGTAGAATTCGGAGATGCCCGGTTGGGCATCTACCAGTAGTGGCAGGGTACAGAAAAGGACGGCTTGTACCGTCCTTGTTAGCAATCTGTTTTTGCTCATTGTGTTTAATATGGGATGGCACGTGTATGTTCGATCAGGTCACCTTTTGCCAGACTGAACAGCTGTTTCAACCCAACAGCCCCGGTGGCATGGATAATCGCGGAAGCGATGTTCTGTTGACCGTTTTTTCCCACAGGAGGCTGTGGTACTTCCCGTGGTTCAGGTTCAGGTGGGACGACGGGTTCGGGTTCCTCTTGATAGTCGATGAGCTGCGGCTCGGTGTGTTCTTCAAAAAAAAGGATTTCATCATTGTCTTGGGAGGCTGGTGGCTTGCGGGTAATCAGCAAATCGAACAATAGGTTGAGTCCGTAATAGGCGGCATAGGCCAATGTGAGGGTAAGCAGAAAAGTTGTCCAGTTCATAGTTCTGTTTTTTTAAGGGTTTCTTGGATGTGAGCAGCCAGCCAGGGATGCTGCCCGAGGTATTGATGGAGGCTGTACACAATGAAGCGGTTCATGTCGATGCCCTTTGCGAGCTTGATTCTTTTTAGCAGGTTCATCGTCCTGCTGTCCACGCGGATGAGACTTTTTTCCTTGCCTTCCAACTGGAAGGATTCCAGTGCCTGAAAAAACGCTTGTGCTTCAGTCTCATTGGAAGCCGTTTTTGGCGGTTTCTTTCGTTTTTCCACCGGAGGTGGTTTGGCAACCTGTTTTTGTTCCTTTGGTTGTGGGTTTTCTGTTTCGCCGTTTCGGAGCTTTTCCCGTAATTGGTCGGCGAGTGATTTTATTTCGTTCATTTCTTATGCTCCTTTGCCAGATGGGTCGTGTAGATGATGTCCAGTACAGGCAGTACCACGGGCAGGACGATGGCTGGTGTGTGGATCGTGTCCACACGTTGGAAGTCTATCCGATCAGCAATCCCGGGGGTTACCGTTCCGAAGTTTGTCATCACCTTATCTACTTCTATACGCGTATTATAGCGCACGGTGGTCTTGATCCGGTTAGGTATGAATACGATGGGTGCTCGGTTGTTGATTTTCCCGGCAACCATTGCAAACAGCAGCGTAGAATCCACCGAGAATTCGTCGTAGTTGAACGGGCAGAGGATGAGGTCTCCCGATAGGATGACAGGGATCAGGCCGTCGTCGTCCATCTTTCCGGGTAGGTCGATCAGCACAATTTCATCGGGATTTTTGGTGAGTACTTTTAAGAGCATCGGAAAATGGGCAAGGTCTGCCGGAATGACCTCATAGGGATCCTCATTTTCCAATACCCTGGCTTTTTCATATTTGGCTGATACGGACTGCTGGTAGTCCATATCCAGCACGGTCACTTTCCGGCCGTGTTTGGCAGTGAGGTAGTTGGCAAGCAACAGCGTGAGCGTGCTCTTTCCTGCGCCTCCTTTCTGGTTTCCTATCAATATGACCATAATGTGGTTTTTGGGTTAACGGGTATTTGTTCGCGCCTTGCGCTTGCGTCGGCGGTTTCGTCCAAGAATGGCTTCGTCGTCGATATCGTCTGAGATGTTGATGTCTATCGAAGGCAGTTGGAAATCCACTTCAGAAGAATAGATCTCAGGCTGTGTCGTGGTGCTTTCCCATTGAGGTTCTGGAAAATCCTCCGAAGATGGTTCCTCGGTAATCTCATCACTTCCGGGTAGCTCAGGTTCCTGATATTCAGTTTTTATCGAAGCATGTAGTTTTTCCTTCTGGTCAGAAACCTGCGGTTTTATGGTTTCATCTGACTGTATCTTTTGCTCCTGAGATTGTTGTATCGGCGCGATGAATTCTGCCAGAGGCATAATCTCTCCACCTTTATATACACCCTTACCGGAGTGGTCGATCAGCGTATAACCGTAGGGTGGCTTATCACCTTTGCTGTGGAAGAGTACTTGCAATCCGAACTTTTCCTGAAGGAAAGTGGCCAGTGCAGAAGTGTATCCCGTTTCCGTACGATAAAGTGATGGATCGTGGATAGTCCTGTATTTTTCGATGATGGCACGGATCTGCCTGATTCTGCCGGCATCCTTTTCACGCGACTTGATATTGGCATCGATTTTACCGAGGTCAAGTCGTGCCAGCTCACGGCCATATTTGCTAATAGCATACTGGTTGTCCTTAAGTGCCAGCGTATAACCGCGCGCTTCAAGGATCATCATGAACTGTGTCCGTGTGGAAACACTGTAGGTCAAAGCCTTTCCCAGATGCGCGGCCACGGCCTGTTTTTCGTCTTCACCGGTTATCCTGTTCAGCACTCGATAAGCACGCAGTTTCTCGTAGCTGTCTGAAATCTTTTTACCGTCCTTTCCCACGCGCGTAGACACCAAATGGATGTGGTTGTTGGCAGTATCCTTGTGAAAGATGAGCAGGTATGGCTGCTCACCATAGCCCATACCCTGCATCCATTGCTGGGCAATATCGGTGAGTTCTTCCTTGCTGTGTGATTTTCCCTTGCCTGATATGACGACGTGGAATTGCGGATATTTCGTTCGTGTGCTCCGGGAGGATACTGCTTCCAGATAGTTGATGTAATCCTGTGGACGTAGCTGTTCCAATCCCTGAAGCATGCCGAAGTTCTTCACCAGCATGAGTTCTCCACGATCTTTCTCCACTTTTTCGGTATTGTAGCTAACACCTTTAAAGGTGGCGGACTTCTTGAGTATCTTCACGATCATGGTTTAATGTCAGGTGCTTTTCATGGCACGCAGGATCTGGCGCAGGGTCTTTTCCAGTTCCTGTTGGATGCGGATGTAAGCGGTAAACAGCTTATTGAATTCGATTATTACTTCGGGGGTTAGGTTTCCTTGCTTGTTCAGTATGTTGGCATGTCTTGCCAGCTGGTTGATGTTGTTGCCAGCCCTGCCCATCTCTGCGCCGATGGCATCCAGCGTGCCGAGCAGTTCTTTTATGTTAATTGTTACGGTACTGCCACCATGCAGGACTCGCTTGCGGATCAATTCCATGCGGTTCAGTCCTGTCGCTTTTTGGATTTCGAGCAGGGCTTCGAATTCTTCATCGGTCAGTTTGGCCTTGATGATCCGGATTCGCTTTCCGGTCAACATGGGCGGTCTGCCGATCTTTTTTGGAGTCTTTGTCATGGGTTTAAATGGGTCTTTAGCCGCCCTTTAGGAAAAAAACCAAGTTGCGAAGGTTTTTTCCCCTTTGCCAGGCATCCCCCTCAAGGGGTGCCACAGGGCAAAGGCAAGTTGGTTTTTGGGGTACCCAAAAACACAACTTGCAGCTGGCAAAACAAACCTTGTTTTGGCGGCTGTCCGACGTTTCCGTGGGGTAGCTGTGGCTGCGGGGAAACGTCGGGCGGTGGGTAGTGTGTAGGGATTTGCCTGTCATGGGATGGTCTTCGCTATTGGTTTGGTGGGCTAAATACTTTGCTGACTAATTGTTCAGGTAGTTAAATAAGATGCTGGCCTATCGGCTAATGGATTTGTCGGCACCCTCAATAAGCATTAGGCTGGCTAATCGTTTAATTGCTTAGTTGCTTTGTCATATAGTTATTTATTCCGCCTATGGATTAGTGGACTAAACAGCCTATTAACAAAGTGCCTTAGTAATAGGCTGCTTTCCTTATCCATTGCTTAGTCCGCAAATCAGCCTATTGCCTAATTATGCTATCGGCTTAACAGCCCATTAGCGTATTACATAAACGTTATGTTATCTATAAGGTAGGCTTTTTTACAGGTTCAGCTTCTGGATTATCTTCCGGGAGGCTGTTATTGTCATCTGATGAGACAGCATATTTTTTCATTATGTTAGCGAGTTCGGATCGGGTCTCCTCGAGTATTTTCCTCACAGCTTTTAAGGCATCGCTTCTGCCTTTATTATAGCCTTTCTCCCAAGTAGGATAGTCCTTGTAACTGTATAGCGGATTGAAAGGGTCGTGGCAACCGGTCACGATTTTAAATAATGTTTGGTAGAGGTACTTTGTGGCGAAGTAGAGGACTATTAAAAATAGGGCTACATCCCAAGTAATAATAATTTCCATGATGGTGTGTTTTAAAGATATTTGTTAAGAATGGATTAGATAATTTAGGGCGATTACCGCTGGTAAGATGGTCTGATCTCGTCCGAGGGTAATCGTCTTGCCAAGGGAGGCGGCACCGCAGACGTGCCATCAACATTTCGTTGTAGTCATTATAGCCTTTGTAAACTTCTGATCGGTCAGTGGCATGGGGTAATTTCTGCTGGAAATTAGCAAGTGCGGTAGAGCCAGCTTTATCGCGATCAAAATACAGATCAATCTCTTGATAACCTGCTGCACGGTCTACTGCTATCTCCAGCAGGTTAACTGAATTAAGAACGATGATGCTGTCGGTAGAGTGTGGATTATCGCGAAGCCAGCTAAGGTAATCCATGTATCCTTCGAAAACTGATAACTTATCCGGATTTCCTGCAATAAAGCTGATCGACTTACGCCCGAGACAGGCCTTAAAATCCGTCTGCCCGATTTTGTTGCGCAGTTCCCATGATCCGTGTTCGTTCTGCCAGCCTGCGGAGAAGAATTTCTTCCCCTCGTTCGGGCCACTGTTAAAGCTATAATACACTTCCTTCATCCTGCCACGGGCTTGCTCCAAAATGCCCCGGCTTTGCAGGTATTGCACAATGGCAGGATGATTGCCGATTTCCTTCACCACGTTTATGGTGTAACGGGGCTCCTCCGGTGGTGCTGTCCGTTGACGTTTCACCTTTTCACTGGTGTCTGCCTGTTCTGATAAGGATATGGCCATGACGTCACTTATCTTTTGGATGACCTCATAGAAAGTGGCAGGATACCAATAGGACATTGCCAGATCGATGATGTTACCTCCTTTGATCCCGGACTGATTTGCTCCTCCGTGGTCAAACCATATCCCTATGCCATCATTGACGGCCAGTGAAGGTGTATTTTCTTCTCGGAGCATGCTCCTGTAAAACAGCTCTCCACCGGAGCGGTGGGCAGGGTGATGGCCAAGCCGTGCAAGAAAATCCACGATGGATGCCTCGCGGATTCCATCGATGTTTATGAGTTTTGACATAAGCGGTGGTTGACGGCTAAAAAGAAAATACGGTTGTCTGCGGCACTTCACGGGTAAACTGTTCAATTGCCGACTGGTAGCCCTCCCGGGATTCATCGACATAGAGCATCACCTTTTCGAATCGCTGGGCGCGTTTGATGGATGCCGGAAGAAAGTTGGGGTAATTCAGTACCATGACCGAGGCGTAAGACAGATATTTATCATTACGCTTCTTCATGTAGTCGGTATATTCCGGAAAGATGGCAAGTACCGTCTCGCTTCGTGAAAGCATAGTCATTCCTTTTGCGCCGATACAATTTTGAAAATGTTTTGCACGCACTTCCCACCCGTGATTCTCATTTTGCCATCCGGCAGCACAGAAATCTTTACGCTTGCCTTTTTGGTCAATAACAAAATAGTGGACTTCTTGAACATTCAGATCGGCGATTTCCCACAATCCGGTTTTCCTTCAGAAAATCGGTAATTTCGTTTGTCTGCCCGAGTGGTCTTACCTGATCGATTTGGTAATGGGGCAGCTTCAGCGGTTTGCGCTTCCGTCTGGCTCTGTTTTCAGGCGAACCAGTACTTTCGATTCTTGTCATGATTTCGAGGAGTTTTTGTTCGATTTGTTCTGTGGACAATTCTGGCCAATAGGTCTGGGCGAAATCTATAACACTGCCGCCTTTGCCAAGCGATCTGTCGAACCAACTGTTCAGGCTGTTATTGACCGTAAGAACAACACGGTTGTTTGATCGGCTTGTGAAAACTGCTGCATATTGGGTTTCTTCATCTGTCACGGAAGCAGGTTCATGCCCAAGCTCGCTGAGTAGAGCAATGAGGGATAAGTCATCATTAAATGATGGAATTTCTTTTTTTTTTGGATGTCATATAAGGAAGTTTTAAGGTGTTAGGTTTACAGGTGCCGCATGGCGTGCCGGGAAGTACTTACGGCTTCGATTTCCATGCGGTCTATCCGCCAGTTTTTGGAATGGATATTTTTCTTTATGGGGGTTATCAGCCCAAGGCCTATCCAATGTTTTTACGTTCTTTTTTCCGTAGCGCCTGAAAGCCCTGGATTTTTTGAGGTAGGGTTTGACATAGCCTGATCCGGTCAGAACCGATTTTGCTCCCCATTTCTGCCGCATAGGAAAGGAGTGCCTGCAATTGCAGTGGGGTTAAAAGTATGTTCATTGTTTTTTTGATGGTTTATGGGGAAAGGTTAAAGAGGACAGATCCCTTGTTGGAACCGACAACGGGCAACGAACCCGGAATGATCCGCTCTTGCCGGTTATGTTAGGTTTCGGGACTACCCACGTCAATCCGTACGGATCGGGCTTTCGCCTGCCAATGCGTTGTCGGTATGTTGGTGCTCACCGTTGTCCGGCTTAACCTCACCTTCGCAAAATTTCTCACTTCTAAGGAGATAATGCTTCATCCCTCGATGTCAAAGAGCGTCCGAGCACTGCCCTCGCGGCAAATGCGTAACCTGTCTGTTGAGGACAGGCGATGATCCGGTTGCTCAAAACCACAGGGGTTTTGGGCTGGGATCGGTCAAGAAAAATTGGGGAAGTTTGGGTAGGTTGGCTGAGGGTTTATCTCCTGCCATACTTCATGTTCCCCGATGGGTTTTTCATCCCATTCAGGGTACAAAGCACGAAAACAGGGCAACGCAAAAACAGTGTAAGGGGGGTGAAAGAAACGTTTCACCCCTACACTAAAATGTGGGTTTAAATACTATTAAATGACGTTTTTGGGGAATTTAAAGATAGTGGAATTTATCGGAGGGATTCCGAATCCATTAAGAAAGAGAGGGAAATATCCAGACCTTTACATATGGCATGTAGTGTACTTAGGCTGGCATCGGTCTGGCCATTCGATATAGGAAAGTTGGCGGTAGTCAATACCGGAAGTTCGGCCAGTTTCTCCATGGTCAGTTTCCTTTCTGACCTCAGATCTCTGACCCGTCTGCCGAGTGCCTTAATTAAATCGTCGTTGCGGATGTTCTTCACACAACGAAGTTGCGAGATAATTGCCCGCCATGTTATGAAGTGTACTTCATATTTAGAATTTGGTTTGTTAAATTTGTGGTGAAACGGATATTTATTTTTAATTTTCACATAATAATTTAGATTGACAAATGACATCCTCAAATATATCCCTGACCAAATTGCAGACAGATGTAGAATTTATCCAGCGTGCCAGACGTATGGGATTGGAAACGCTGGGAGACATTATGGGATATTAAACTTCCGGATTTGCGAAAGAAAAAGGATTTTAGTTACATGTGGTATGCCTCACTATTGGAAATGTTGGAAGAACGGGGGGCTGCTCGAAGAGTTTCAGCGGAGACAGCTATAAGTTCGTGTGGGTTGGTGTTCTAACCATGGCCTTAAATTCAGGTTAATATCCCGATTAGTCATAGTATAATATGACATTTCGTACTTAAAAGGCATATTATACCATGACGTTTATAAGAAACAGGCCTTTTATTTCTTTGGTAGTTCGGCAATCGTTTTGCCCTTTAGGCTTTCTTCTACCAGATATCCGATAAATTTTGCAAAGGGTTCAATGTTTTGTTCGACGCTGGCCTGTTCGAGTGCTTTCATATAATCATCCCGTCTTTTCACGGGGATCACTGTCCATTTATATCCACCCGATGCAAGCATAGCGTTCATTAGAAAACGCGCCATTCTTCCGTTGCCATCCATATAAGGGTGAATGAATACAAATATGAAATGCCCCAAAACAGCCTTAACAGATGCCTCCGTTTCTTCTTCCAACAATTCAAACAACACCGGCATCACATCTCGCATGGCGTCTACATTCAGGGGAACGTGTTTGGAGTTGCTGATATAAACCTGATTGTTACGGTATCCAGCCAGATCAGCAGCTTTCAACAAACCAGCTGTCACGCTCGGATCGAAAAGTTGTCGATACCATTTGGAGTGATCGATATCTACCTGCCTTCCAGCATTTGCGCCGTCCAATATCGCCGCAATACTTTCCTTTACAGACTGGAATGCCTGATAGTAGCCCCTCGCTGCCATTGCGTCGCGCTGTTTGCGATCCTCCTCACTCTCTTTGGTATCCCATTTTCCCGAACTTACTTTCTCAATCATCTCGGGCGTTACACGGTAGCGCTCTATGGATAGGGAATGGTAGGCGTCAGTGACGTAGATATCGTCAATCTCCTTTAGAAAAGCTTCCTTACTTTCTGGTAGCCCTGGCGAAGCAGGGAAGTTCAGTATGATCACTTCTCGCATCTGCTCCCACATCAGACGGATACGGGTGGCGTATGGGGATCGCTCGCGGGCAGGTAATTTCAGATCGATTTTACTTTCGAATGGATCTTCTTCGCGGATATCATAATCCGCTTGCTTAAAGGTGTCTACGATCTGATCGGCAACTCGTTCTCTGTTGATGTTCCTGAAGGCTCCGGCCAGTCGTCCTGCCAGCGTAGTATGACCATTTTCGAGTAGTACGGGTAGAAGTTCGGAGGCATCCCTTATTAATGACAACGCAGTGCGGGCATCTATTGCATTTCTCGTATAGATGGTCGCAGCGCTATAAATGAGAGCAGACTGTAGATTGTACATTCGTATCCCATTATCGGTCACCACGAGGTGATCCGCGGACGGTAGTTCTCCCCGTAGATTGAAAAGAGATGTATTGTGCGGCAATGCAGTTGGATGGTTATTTCCGTGGGGGAGAACGGATAAGTAACTGCTGCGGTACAGACTGGTTACCGGCATGGAGCAATAAGGACTGATCGGCAGAGAGACACCAGTCGTTCCCGTATCTATGCTTTAGGAATACCGCGATAAAGTCCCAATACGAACTATACCAGTCTGTGGTTTCGCCATCCTTAGCTTCCGGATCGGTCGCGATATACCAGCCCTTGGCGACTTCCCGGATAAATCCATTCTTGGTCAGGATTTCACGGTACTTACGATTGGGTAGATCATCTGTATGGATACCTATTGTTCCTTTTTCCTGCAATTGCTGTAGAAACTTTAAGGCTTCTACAAATCTTTCTCTTGGTGTTGCCATATCGTTATTCGTTTATCAAACACTGCTGTGCTCTTGTTATTAAACGTTGCTGTGGCAAATTTAGTAAATATTGTCGTGATTTTTTTATTAAATTTTGTTGTTGTCTTTTTATTAAACCGTGCAATATCGGCGATTATACAAAAGAAAAGCCGAACCTCATGTTCGGCTTTCGGTTTTATAAATTCTTTTCAAAAGTTACACTTGATGAATTGAGAGGCTAATTGTCAACTTCAATACTATCATATTCCTCGTTGAAAAATTCAGAAAAAGAGTACTTAATAGCATTTAAAGCTCTTACCAATACTCGTAATGTTAAATTAAATTTTCCTGTTTCAATTTTTCCATATTGAGACCTGTCTAAGTCATGGTCATAGGCAAAAGCTTCATGACTTGTATACCCAAGGTCTTTTCTGATTTGTCGAAATCTTATCCCAATTTTCTTTTTTTCGATTTCCAAATCTATTTCATTATAGTCATTACTTGTCGCCATGGAATAAAGTACCAAAAAAGAATTTTTAGATACCACTAAATAAAATTCCACTAAATACTATGAGTTTTAATATTTTTATTTTATGTTTGTTATGAGTAAATTTTTTTGTTGGAATTTGATATAAAGAGAATTAAAATAAGAAAAAATAAATTGAGACCATAACGAACTCTCGTAGCAAGATCTGGCGGTTTTAGCAATACGGGATGTGAGTAATGCGTCAATTTATCCTATCTTTAGAAAATATTATTTTCTTGGGTAGGATTGACGCTTGCTTTATCTATGTATTGCTCCACGGTTTTACGACCGTTGGCACTGAAAGTTGACCCAAGACGATGAGTAAAGGTTCCGCCAGAACCTATGCTACAAAGATAAGCCGGCAGTCAATCCACTTTTTGACTTAGTGCTTTGGAGTTCGTTTTAAAAGACGAACTTATGAGCGGAGCAGTCAAAAGGAAAAAGCATCAGAACGTAGACTATTTAATAATGGTTTACTCTGGTGCTTTGTTGTTTTTTCAACCTGACAAACTATTCTTACTTAACCTTATTTGCCCACCAGAATAACGTCGCCCTTTTTTACATAGGATTAATCAATCAGCATTATGAACCATTCAATTCTGAAAAATGACGTTATTATACGCCGTGGCCGTGCTTTGGCCCAAACTAAAGCAAATATTTAAGCCTGCCACTCATGGGCATTTTGCACTGGGAGTGTCCGGTAATCACCTTTTTATAATTTTTTGTTTCATGTTGTTTGGTACCGGGGCAGCCCGGTCGCAGTCTCCCGTTCGGGGGACTGCAAACAACAGTATTACGCCCCTCAATATCGGCGACCCGATACCCGACGCCCTTTGGAATACCCCATTGCAGGTCGTAAACCACCCCGAGGGAAAAGAAACCATCACGCTCAGCGAATACAAGGACAAGTTAATCATCCTGGACTTTTGGGCAACGTGGTGCGGTACTTGTGTAGCTTCTCTACCAAGACTTCACGAATTGGAAAAGGAGTTTAAGGACGATGTTATTATTTTGCCCGTAACAGACCAAAAAGCCAATGATATAACGGCATTCCTAAAAAAGAACACGGTACTTTCTCCACTAAATATATTTTCAGTTACTAATGACAATACTTACAAATTCCATTTTCCTTATACCATGTTGCCCCATGAAGTATGGATAAGTAAATCCGGCGAAATACAAGCCATTACACATTCATCCGATGTAACAAAGGAAAACATTACATTGGCATTGAAAGGTGAGGCAAACAGCATTGCACAAAAAAAAGACAACCTAACATACGATGACACACTTCCATTACTACTTAACAATAATGGTGCTGATGCTGATTTCTTCGTCAACAGGAGTATTATTACACCGCTTATAAAAGGCATACCTACGCTCAATTCTCAATCAAAAGTGAACGATAAAGATAGCACCTTTAGAGTATTATCTACCAATGCTTCCGTTCGCCGTATGTACACCCTTGCCTTTAAAGAGTTGCGAACAATGCCGCTTAACCGGACAAAGCTGGAATTACAAGAACCGTTTTCGGTTTCACAGAAAAGGTTTTTAAAAGATTTGTATTGCTACGAATGGATCGCACAAATATCGGCATTGAAGTACTTTCCACAAAAGATAAAAGCTGACCTCAATTATCACTTTGGCATAAATGGGCGAATGGAAAAACGTAATACAAAATGCTATGCCATTCAGATTATAGGGAAAACGACCATAATCCCTAATAAACCCGAAGATGGCTTACAATACCTTTCAGCTTGGGTAAACAATACAAATAAAGATATTCAGCATATCCCATTGATAAATGATTTTACCGACCAAAAAATAGCCATTCCAAAAATCCCACCTAAAATTGAGGACATTGAAGCTATTAACAGGCAACTTAAACCATTCGGCATAACCATCGTGGAAGAAGAAAGAGTGCTGGATTTTTTTGTTATTTCTGAACTATAAACCAAACTTCTCAATGAAAAGAACAATTACTTTTTTACTCATACTATTTTCAGTGACCAATACCATCGCCCAAAGCATATCCAACATACGGGGCAAGGTAGTCAATAATGAAAATGGTCAGCCCGTAACGGGCGCAACGGTCAAGCTGTTAAACCGTAGTCAGAATAACACGGTACAAACCGATGAAAACGGCGATTTTGAATTTACAAACAAAGCATTTCCTTTAGCGGTTAGCGTTAGTTATGTTGGGCTGATAGACACGACCTTTGTCCTTACCACTGCCCCGCAAAACCCATTGACGGTGCGCCTAAATCCGGCAAGCAATACATTAAGTGAAGTAGTGGTTTCTACGGGTATCCAAAAAATACCCAAAGAAAGAGCCACAGGCTCATTTGACCACATCAACAACGAACTGTTCAATCGTCAAATCTCTACCGATGTATTGAGCCGATTGGATGGCATAGCCAGTTCGGTGATGTTCGATAACAGACAGCTTGGAGATACAAGAGAAATAAGCATCCGGGGTTTAAGCACTATATTTTCTGATAGGCAACCGCTAATTATATTGAACAACTTTCCCTATGAGGGAGATATTAATAGTATCAATCCAAACGATGTGGAAGATATTACCATCCTAAAGGATGCTACGGCAGCTTCTATATGGGGGGTAAGAGCCGGAAACGGTGTAATCGTTATTACCACCAAGAAAGCCAAGCGTAACCAACCGCCTACTATATCTTTTAACAGCAACATGACCTTTATCCAAAAACCGGATATGATGCAGTTGCCTTACATATCATCTAAGGATTACATCGAGGTCGAAAAAATGTTATTCGGCAATAACTTCTATGATGCCAATGAACAATTAGGCTATGTCCCTTTATCCCCCGCTGTGGAATTGATGTACAAAAATAAGCAAGGGTTACTAAGCGATGACGCATTGCAACAAAGTCTTAACGAATTGGTACAGTACGATATTCGCCGGGAGTTGAACAAATACGTTTACAGGAAAGGGCTAAACCAACAATATTCCCTGAACGTAAGCGGGCAGAACGAAAATGTAAGCTATTATCTTTCCGGTGGCTATGATGACAATACCAGCACCACAGATGGGGGCTATCAAAGGTATAATTTGCGTTCTGATAATACATTCAGACTTTCCAAAAAATTGAGTTTGGATGCAGCATTGTTTTTTACGCATACCTCAAACGATTCAGGAAGACCTACCAGTTTTTCTTCGATACCCTATGCCCGAATTGCGGATGAAAATGGAAACGCCTTGCCAATTGAACGATACTATCGGTCAAACTATATTCAAGAAACACAGGAACAAGGCTTGTTAAATTGGGAGTACCGCCCGTTGGATGAAATAAACCTTGTCAATAATAGGCAGAAGACAAACAGCCTTATACTGAATACAGGATTGAACTATGACATTGGAAAAGGGCTAAATGCAGAAATCAAATACCAATATGAAAATGCGCAAGGAACAGGTAAAAATATACGGAGCATGGCATCGTATTATACCCGTAATATGATTAATAGCTATACGCAGGTCGGTACAGATGGTGAGTTGTCTCGTGCTATACCATTGGGCGACATCCTTAATGAAACAGTAAACGGCTTCACGTCGCAATCGCTCCGTTTGCAACTGAATTATTCCAAAACTTGGAATAAGCACCAGCTAACAGGTCTTGCTGGAGCAGAGGCTCGTCAGGCAACCACCACCCTAACACAGTCTACACAATATGGTTATAATCCTGATATTTTGACGACTGTCGCAGTTAATTACGATACTGATTATACCTTGTACAGTCCCATAGGGGGAATTGCAAAAATTCCAAATCCATATTTTACATCCGAAGCCAACGATAGGTTTATATCCTTTTTTACCAATTGGGCTTATACGTTTGACAACCGCTATAATCTTAACATTAGTGCAAGACAAGATGGCTCAAATCTGTTTGGTGTAAGGAGCAATCAACGGTTTACCCCACTTTGGTCTGTGGGCGGTAGCTGGCATCTGACGAATGAACGGTTTATCAATATCGCATGGCTTGACCTGTTGAAGCTAAGGACGACTTTCGGTTATAGCGGTAACCTCAATCGCAATGTTTCGGCTCTGCCCACAATGCGTTATTACAATGGTGGAAATTTAATAAATACGCCTTATGGTGTATTAGTCAATCCACCGAACGAAAATCTTCGTTGGGAAAAGAACGGGCAGTTCAATGTGGGGCTTGATTTTGCTGTTTTAAAACAGCGGCTAAGCGGTACGGTCGAATACTATCATAAGAAAAATACCGACCTCATCGGCTATATGCCTATCGACCAAACAACGGGAGCGGTAAACCCCGTTTCAAGCAGAGGCTTTAGCTATCTTGGAAATTCAGCTTCTATGACCGGAAACGGAATAGATATACAATTACACAGTGTCAATATCCGTAAAGCCTTTGAATGGCGGACGGATTTGCTGTACAGTACCGTAAAGACTAAAATAACGGAATATCTTGCCGAGACAAGAGACCTCAACAATTATCTTAATAGTGGATTGGTTATTTCACCCATCATTGGAAAACCCGCCTATTCCATTTTTGCCTTACGGTGGGCTGGTCTTGACCCCGAAACAGGCGACCCTATGGGCTACCTGCATGGCGAAGTAAGCAAAGATTACGCAGCAATCCGTAACGAAACCACACCCGAAGAACTCATTTACTACGGTTCCGCCACGCCTACACATTTTGGTGCTTTACGAAATACATTTTCATGGAAAGGGTTAAGTCTATCATTCAATATAAGCTATAAATTAGGGTTCTATTTCAGGAGAAACAGTGTATTCTATAATGCAATATTTAATGGTACAGGTTCGCATTCGGATTTCAATTTGAGATGGCAAAAGCCCGGTGATGAAGCCATTACCCAAGTACCGTCAATGGTCTATCCGAATGATGCCAATCGGGATGGTTATTTTTACCCACGTGCCGAAGTATTGATTTCAAAGGGAGACAATATACGCTTACAGGACATCAACCTTAGCTATCAAATTAAATCACTGGAAAACAAGTGGAAATTGAACCGATTGGAGGTGTTGATGTATGCCACCAATTTAGGCACGATATGGAAAGCAGATAAACATAACGTTGATCCCGAATTTGGAGATTTATCACCGTTAAGGACTATTTCATTTGGTTTAAGAGCAGGCTTTTAAAAATTTAGAAACTATGACACGCTATATAATAATATTACTGATTGCAACAATCACATTTTCAGGATGCGAAAAATATTTGGACGTTAAACCGGATAAATCACTCGTTGTACCGACCACGGTTGCAGACCTAAGAGCGTTATTGTACAACACATCGAGGATGAATAGCTGGTATCCAACAATTCAGGATGGTGCTACGGATAATCAATTTGTACAAACAGAAAATCTGAACAATATAACCTCATTAACTGCAAAAAACATCTATATATGGAAAGATGACGTATTTAATGATGATGAAACCAACGAATGGTCGATGCTGTATGCAGCAATATACTCGTGCAATCTGATTTTGGAGCAGTTGGAAAAAATCGACCCTGTTCCGGCAGAAAAAAACCAAATAGAGGGAGAAGCATTGTTTTTCCGTTCTTTTGCATTTTATAATGTTGCGCAATTATGGGCAAAACCTTATGATAAAAATACCTCGCGAACAGACTTAGGTATACCCCTGCGGTTAAAAGCTGATATTGGTGAGAAATCTGTACGTTCATCGGTTGAAGAAACCTATTCAAAAATTATCAATGACCTGAACAGGGCTGCTACACTTCTATCCGTCAATAGCCCTTATAAAACGACACCAACCAAGCAAGCCGTTTATGGACTATTAGCCCGTATCTATTTATCAATGGAAGATTATGAGAAAGCATTGTCTTACGCAGACACTTGTTTAAGCTATTCAGATGCCTTACTTGATTATAACACATTAACGATGGGTTCGGCAACTTCATTTCCAATACCCCGATATAATGTAGAGGTGATTTTTCATGCTAACGATTTTGGACGACAAGTTATGAACGTGACCCGTGGTAGAATTGACAACGAACTATATAATACCTATGAAGCAAATGATATTAGAAAAACAGCATTCTTTAGGAGCAGAGCAGGCTACTATTCTTTTAGGGGAAATTACGATGGTAATTCTGGAAGTTGGTTTGCAGGAATTTCAACCAACGAAATCTATCTGATAAAAGCTGAATGTGAAGCAAGAGCAGGAAATATTACCACCGCCTTACAGACTATAAACGAACTATTAAAAAATCGCTATAATAGCACGTTTATTCCTTTCAGTTCGGATAATAGTGAAACTGTATTGAGGTTTATTTTAGATGAGCGAAGAAAGGAATTAATATGGCGGGGTTTGCGATGGTCTGATTTGAGAAGATTGAACAAAGACAGCCGTTTTGCAAAAACGATAACGAGAGATATTGATGGAACGATATATACATTAGAGCCTAACAGCCTTAAATATGTTCTACCGATACCCAATAGTGTGATACTTAATAACGGTATGCAGCAAAACGAGCGTTAACAAGGGTCAGCCTTGTTAACACTCGTTCAAATGGTTTACTGAAAGGCTATTGCTCCTTTCTCTCTCTGTCATCAATAACAGTACCTAAATTGGGATGTTCTTCACCACCAATCATCACAGGTTGAGCCTTAACCGCACAGATTTCATCATTTCCTTCGGGACACGCTGGCGGATTTAAGCCATCACTTGGAGTAAGCACATAGTTTTGAGGATTGGATGTGTCCCCATCTCCCGTTTCATCCGTGTACTCAAACCACTTTTCTCCTGCGAAACTGAAATTTTTCACTACCGTAAAGGACATCGTTACTGCTGCAATTGCCAATGCCACCACAGCAAATAGGTTCATTTTTAATTTTTTCATCGCATTAAAATTTTGATGTTAAAGAATACTTTTTTATATGTCTTTTGGCAGACGAGCCCTCGATAGCTTCGCCTCCGGCGTTGCTACCTCGCAATTTGTACTATAAATAAAGCCCCCAACCACTTAGAAAAAGGAATAAAAGATTGAAGAAAAAATGTTGCATCCAAGTCATGCCACTTATCACCGATCCGCACCCGCAAGGCAATTTTTCCCATGCACCCATAAGAGCCACGGCGATATAAGCTGTAAAAGCAGCCATTAATACAGTGGATAGTATTAAACCTACTTTGCGATATTTTTCCATGATCAACGCCAGCACTATTATTAACTCCAATACCGGGAGTGTGTAAATAAGGATGTACCCTAAACTATCTGAAAAAGGTTGACGGAGGATACCGCTTTTAAATGCAGTAAAGTCAGATATTTTGTCGATGCTTACAGGTGTCCAAAGGAGCAGCAAAAGAATGATAACGATATTGAATGTTATCCGTTTTCTTTTGAGTTGGTTTTGATATGTAGCTGTTGTTTCCATTGTCTTTGTATCTTAGTGATGGTTATCACCATCCTTTGATACAAAGTTCACCAAAGCGGTAAGCGTGAGAAAGAAAAAATCGGTAAAAATTGAGCAAATGTGTGCTAAAAATTTACCGATTTTTTCAATTTATGAGAAAAAAGATTAATAAAAAGCAAAGATAAGCAAAACGGTTAAAACCGTTGCTATACAGTACTTTATAAAACAGTAGTCTTAGTTTGGAACGCTGTGTCGGATTGGTTTTGGACGTGAAAATACAAAGTTAGGTTACTAATTCGTTACCGATTACAAAAGGTAACTAAAGTACTTAATCGGTTATATTTCAGCTTTTTGCACTTCTTTTTATATTTCCTTGTAACTCAATGTAATTTAATTTTAAACATTAAACATTTAAGTTATGGAGCAGACAAAAAAAATCGACGTTCAAACTTCTTTTCTATCTGAAAAAGAACGAACTGAAAAAGAACGGTAATGCCCCCATTATGGCACGTATTACTATTGATGGAATAGCTAAAACTTTGGGAACAAAGTTAGAAATCAATCCTAATAATTGGGATTTAAAACACGGAAGAGTTCAGGGTAAAAGTGTCATCGCTTTGAATATCAACCAAAAACTGGATAACATTCGTGGGCGCATTGACAAGATTTATGAAGATATGCAGAAACGTGAGGGCTTTGCAACGGCACAAAAAGTAAAATTATCGTTTTTGGGTGTTGGTGTAATGGACGATGCAATACTTAAAGTATTCAACGATCAAAATATCGAATTTAAAAAACTGGTTGATAAAGGAGAACGCTCACAAAGCACCTACAACAAGTATATCACGGTTTACAATCATCTTAGCACGTTTATAAAAGAACGCTACCATCGTGATGATATGTCTTTTCGAGAATTGACTTGCGATTTTATCCGTGAATTGGATTTTTACCTTCGATACGATTTGCAGTCTTCCCATAACACGATTTGGGTTTACACAATGCCTGTTTTAAGTTTGGTGGAGCTGGCTATTAAAAAAGGTTTGATACGTGATAATCCTTTTGAGGATTATGAAATCAGTATGGAAGAAACCGATCGAGGTTATATTCTGAAAGAGGATGTAGAAAAGTTGATGAAGTGTGTACCACCACACCCACGATACGAATTGGTAAAAGATCTATTTATTTTCAGTTGTTTTACCGGACTTGCTTATGCGGATATTAAAAAACTAACCAGAAACAATATCCAGTCTTTCTTTGACGGTCATCAATGGATTATCAGCAGAAGAAAGAAATCAGATATTGCTTCCAATGTTCGGTTGTACGTCTTCAAACTAAATTAGACACATTAGGATGGAACCTTATTATTAAATGCCTTTCCGATGTAAAAGGATATGTATTGAAAAGAGGGTTTAAGAATATAGATGAAGAAATCCATTTTTTCAAGTATCAAAAACCAGTTATCGTTTCAAAGCTCATCTACTATAATGCCATCTATAAAATAGAAACGAGAAGACCTTATGGAAATAAGCGCATCAAGAAATATTTTGCCAAAGAACTGAAGAAGCTAAAGAGGTTCTTTGATAATAACATTGATTTTTACAAGTATTACCGCAGCAATAATTCTTTTGTTGACGAGAAATTTTTTGTGCGAGGGAAACACGATATACGGTTATGGTTGGACACTTTTTATTTTGAAGCAGACCACCGCTTTTCTACTTCGCACGACTATAAGGTAGCCAAGATAATTGCCAATGACCTGATACAAGTTTATTTGGAAGACAGGCTGAATAACATCAATGTGAAAAAGAGTTCGGACAATTCATTGAAATGGACAGCAAGCAAAACAGCACTTACAGAACTCATATATGCACTGTATTCCCACGGTGTATTTAACGGTGGGAATACAGACATAAAATTAATTGCTAAAGGATTTGAAGATGCTTTTAATATTGAATTAGGCGATTTTTACCATACGTTTATGGAACTGAAAGCCCGTAAGATAAACCGAACGAAATTCCTTGACAGCCTGTGTGAAGCACTGATAAAGAAAATGGACGAACAGGACGAAAAGTAAATGACCATTACAATACGCCACGAGGCAGATGAACACCTTTCGTCCGTATAATATTTTCCGAATTATCTGGGGCTTCTTTCTGTTTTTCAGCTTGTTCGTTAGGTTCTTCTTTCGTTTCCGGTGTAATGGACAACTGTATCTTTCGTTCAACGGAAGCCAATTCAGTTTTAAGTTCGCTCAATCGGCTTTCCTTAGACCACGTACCGTTAACCACTTCCTGAAGTATAGGCAGGTCTTTCTGTATTTCAGCGATTTTTTCCTGTTCCTGTTTTACAAAGCCCAGCAGCTTTTCCAAAGCCCTCAAAAAATTCATTGCGGCAGTTTCGGGGTCTTTTGCCATCAGACCGTTATTGTAGGTGTATTTGATATTTCCCTCGCCCTGCACCAAAAACGGTTTACACGAATATCCACGCCGTCTTTTGTGACATTTCGGTCTTTACCAACAAGTAAAAACCGTAAAGGCTTCCGGTTCGTTATAAAGCTTATTCTTTTTGTCATGGCTATTCAGGTTAAGCTTTTTTTATGAAATTGGAAACTTAAGTTACTTATTTGCAATACCATCAGTTTATCTGTTTCCGTACAGATTCATTTTTTATTCTTTTAAGAAGATATTTGTTAATTGTCATTAATAATAATTTCAGAAGCCATTTCTCCAACATATACGACGGGCGCCATAGTATGTCCGCGATTTACAGCCGGAATGATTGATGCATCAGCAACCCTTAATCCCTGAATACCTCTCACTTTCAGAGAAGAGTCTACAACGGCTAAAGAATCATTTTCTACGTCACCCATCCGAGCTGTTCCCACCGGATGAAAAACTGTGCTGGCTTCGTTTCTAATCAAAGATTCAATAATTTCATCCGTAGCATCCAGTGCCGGATGTGCCAAATATGTGTACGGTTCCAACGATTCTGTTTTTGTAATTTTCTGTGTATATCGAACTCCCTTTATGAATCGTTCCATATCACTTGAGTCTGAAAAATATCTTGGATTGATTAAAGGAGCATCATATGGGTTAGTTGATGCTAATAGTAATTGTCCTCTACTTTTTGGTTGAAGTAGTATTACTGTGACAGAATATCCACTCTGTGCCTGGATGTCTTCAATATTTGCAAACTCTTTTTCTGTCCCATCTGCGCCGTGGGTATATGTAAAAATTAATTCGAAATCAGCACCTGTTTTTGTCCCGTCACTTGATACAAAACCTGATGCAACACCTGGATAATAAGACGAAGGTCCAGTTTTATTTTTATACCATTGGTCAATTGCTTCATCACTGAGTGGATTAAAAATAGAATCCTCTATATTTTTTTCTGAAACAAATTTTAATGTAAACATCAAATGGTCATTCAAGTTTTCACCAACGCCCGGTACGTTTGCAATCACAGGGATTCCAAACTTTTCAAGTTCTTCACGAGGTCCAACTCCAGATAGCTTCAATAGTTTAGGAGTATTAAAAGTGCCTGCTGAAAGAATGATTTCCTTACTGGCATACATGTTCTGAATCTGACCATCAATCTCTACTTCCACACCTATAGCTTTTGTTCCTTCAAACAAAACTTTCCGAACAAAGGCATGAGTAATTATTGTCAGGTTTTCACGCGCTCTTACATCTTCTGTGAGATAACTATCTGCAGGGGTACGCCTGGTATTGTTCTCGTAAATTTTCTGCATTATATCAATTGAATATGGATTTTCTCCTGCATAATCACCTATTTCTCCAAAACCGGCTTCTTTGAATCCATTCAATAAAGTATGAACAAAAGGAGTAGGATAGCTGGAATCAGTAAGTTTTACCTTGCCTTTATCTCCATGATATTTACTTGGTCCAAGATTTGTTTGTTCTATTTTTTGAAACATTTCCAAAGCTTTACTGAAATTCCATCCTTTGGCACCTTGAGCCTCCCAACTATCATAATCTTCTTTGGTTCCGCGCACCCATACACCAACATTTATTGCAGACGAACCTCCTACAACTTTTCCTGAAGGGGAATAAATGGAACGATTATTTAAACCGGTTTGCTCTACTGAAGAATAGGTCCAGTCATAATCCGTTCCTAACACTTTAAAGAAAGCTCCGGGTATTCTGGAAAGCTCGTTCGTATTCTCTCCACCGGCTTCCAGTAGTAAAACATTTATATGTTCCTTTTCAGTCAGACGAGAAGCAATCACAGGACCAGCGGTTCCTGCACCTACTATTATAAAATCAAACTTTTTCATAAAATTTATAGTAATTGTATACTATCGTAAAATTAGCTAATTTTGCTTTATATTTGTATGTAGTTAACCAAAGGTAAGTAGTTACTTTTTGGTAAGTAGGATTGTATTATGAACAAAAAAGAAAAAACACATAAGGACTGCGAATTGGGACTTCGTTCTATTCAGGATGCCTTGTATGTCATTAACGGAAGATGGAAAATACTGGTGCTTTTCTCCATATTGCACGGAAACAAGCGTTTTAATGAAATAGAACGTAGTCTTCTTAAAATTAATGGAAAGACTTTGGCTAAGGAGCTGAGAGACCTGGAACAAAATGGGCTGATTACCCGCACTGTATATGACGCCCGACCGGTTATTATAGAATACAATGTAACTGATTATGCCAACACCCTGATACCCGTTTTTGACGTGCTAATGGATTGGGGAACCAATCATCGGAAGAAAATTATCGGAAATTAGTAATTTAGACAAGCTCTGTAATCCGGTACATACAACGTTGCCCGCCGGAAACAATGTGTTGTACTCTCTCAACTTCAAATTTACTGCCTATAAGTTGTTTGAAGTTTTTAAGTTCACTACGGCAAAAGCCCTGACATTCGGTAGCGGCCGCACATATAGGACAATGGTTTTCTATTAAAAAGTATTCGCCGCATTTTTCTTTTTTCCATTCTGCCATATAACCCTCTTTGGAGCGAATCTGGCTCAAACGCTCCAGTCGTTCTTCAATAGTTTGGGCACTTTTTATTTCTTTTTCATAACGCCCGTAAACTTGATTTTCCCTTTCACTTATCAGTAGATCTAACGCATTGTCGCCTAACAGTTTTTTTACGGACTGCAACAACTCTACCGTGATTTGGGCGTGTGTGTCGGGAAATTTTGATAAACCTTTTACACTCAACGAGTAATAGGCAAGAGGTCTGCCTACGCCCTCACTTTTGAAGTTGGTTTTTACTAAGTCGTCCTCTGCCAATTTCAATAAATGCAAACGAACGCCCTCTTTGGTAATGCCTAATTCAGTTGCCAAAACCGCTACGGAAATTTCGCCCCGCATTTTCAAAATCATCAATATTCTATCTGCCGCAGATTTTTTCATTTCTCAATAAAAAGGTTGTTTTATTATTCCAGTACAAAGGTATAAAAAAATACTTAGCGGCTATTTTTCATGCTATTTTCATATTACAAGATGGATGGTTACTTCAAGGATAGTTAATAAAAAAAGCAATAACTTGTTTTATTAACTATCCCGCTTTACCTTTGTCGCAGAATTTAATAACAATAAAAAGAAAAAGTAACCATTCTATTTATATCATCCATAAAATTTTGATAATAATGACAATCAAGAGAAAATATGATAAATTGTTCATTGGGGGCGAATGGATTGCTTCCGAAGGAAACAACGTGTTAGAGCTGCATAGCCAACACGACCAATCTGTAACGGGAAGCATTGTATTGGCAACGCAGGCTGATATTGACAAAGCGGTTGCGATGGCAAAGAAAGCCTTTGACAGTGGCGTTTGGACAAACAAAAGCGTACAGGAAAGAATTGATTTGCTGAAAATCTTTGACGAACTGCACATCAGCCATGCCAAAGAGCTTGCCGAACTAGTAACTTCCGAAAACGGTATTCCTATTTTCCATACACTTGGATTGCAGGGCTACTTAACCTATCAGACACAGGCTTTCATCCACGCTGCCGAAAATTTTGGCTGGGAAGTAAAACAGAGCGAAACGCCAAACGGTGGGGCTACATTGGTACGCAGGGAAGCCGTAGGCGTAGTAGCGGCAGTTATTCCGTGGAACGTACCGCAACAAGCCTCATTGGTAAAAATCGTTCCCGCATTGCTGGCAGGTTGTACGGTGATTTTAAAACCTACACCCGAAACCACCCTGAACGCTTACGCATTGGGCGAACTCTTTAACGAAGCAGGTTTGCCAAAAGGCGTATTAAGCATTCTGCCTGCCGACAGGGAAGTAAGCCAATACCTAGTAAGCCATCCCGATATTGATAAGATTGCCTTTACAGGTTCTACCAAAGCGGGGCAAACAATCGCTTCCATTGCAGGCAGCCAGATGAAAAGGGTTAGCTTGGAATTGGGCGGAAAATCCGCAGCCATTGTACTGGAAGATGCCGACCCTAAAATTGTTGCAGAGGGCATTAAGTACAAAACATTTTTGAGCAACGGACAGGTTTGTATTGGACTCACTCGCATACTTGTTCCCGAAACACGCTACAAAGAAATTACAGAAGCATTAGCTGAAATGGTCGGCGGTTTGAAAGTAGGCGACCCTACCAAAGAAGATACCTATGTAGGGCCATTGTTCAACGAAGTGCAATTCAACAAAGTGCAAGGTTACATTCAATCCGGCATTGATGAAGGCGCAAAAGTATTAACAGGCGGAGTGGGCAAATCCAAAGGTAAAGAGTTTGAAAAAGGCTTTTATGTAAAACCTACGTTATTTGTAAATGCAAACAACAATATGAAGATAGCAAGGGAAGAAATTTTCGGGCCTGTTATTGCAGCTATTCCCTATAAAACGCTTGACGAAGCCATAGAAACTGCCAACGACACCGACTACGGCTTGAGCGGTGGCGTGTTCACTGCCGACCCCGAAAAAGGAATTGAAGTGGCACGGAAAATCAAGACAGGCACGATAGGCATTAACCTTGCAGCACCCGGTTTTAATGACCCCTTTGGCGGTTACAAACAAAGCGGTATAGGACGTGAATTTGGAGTTTATGGCCTCAATTCATTTACAGAGTTAAAAGCACTTGCTTACTAAGGTAAAGACATATATTCCCCATAGTTAGCGCTATAGGCTATTGTTAAATTCTTTACCAGTTTGTACAGCAAACCGCATTAACCGGAACAGGCTTAATGCTTTTGAATCCTTGAAATATTATTTCACAAACAAAAAATACAATTATTATGAGCTACACATTGCCTGAGTTACCTTACGCCTACGATGCGTTAGAACCTCATTTCGACAAGGAAACGATGACTATTCATCACACACGCCACCACCAAGCCTATGTAGATAATCTGAATAAGGCTATTGGCGAAAAAGGATTGGAAGAAGAAACATTGGAAGATGTTTTAAAAACAATCAGCAAGTATAGTCCGGCTATACGCAATAATGGAGGTGGACATTATAACCATACTTTGTTTTGGGAAACGTTGTCCCCGACACCTAAAACCGAACCTGAAGGGAAATTGGCGGAAGAAATAAAAACCGTTTTCGGAGGTCTTGATGAATTGAAAGCACAAATAAAACAAGCAGGATTAGGGCAATTTGGTTCGGGCTGGGCGTGGTTGTTTGTGAAGTATAACGGCACAATCGGTATTGCGGCTACAGCTAACCAGGATAATCCTTTAATGGACACAAACATAACTAATCAGGGCTATCCCATTTTGGGCGTGGATGTTTGGGAACACGCTTATTACCTGAAATACCAAAACAAACGAGCCGACTATTTAGATGCTTTCTGGTCTGTATTGGATTGGAGTTCAGTTGAGAAAAAATATGCGGAAGCTCTTGCAAAGGTTAAGTAATTTCTTTCATTCTTATCTAAGTTCGGCTTTTCCTTATTGATATGGAAAAGTCGAAACTTCAGAAACAAACAGCAAATACGTATTAGTATATAATGAGAATAACATTCCTTATAACCCTCGTTTCAATTTTTATAGCAATGGATGTAGTTAATGCACAAGATATACACCCGCCACCCGTACAAAATCCTCCCGTAATAGTGGAAGGGATGTTCAGCGATAAAGGTTTACTTTTTCAAGCCGTCGTGCAGAAAAAATTTGTAAGTGCCCCTAAATTCGGCTTTTTGGCTGTAAGTGAAGCTATTGGACAATGGGATGACAAAGAACAAGATGGATACCAGGCACAGGGAAATATAACTTATGAATTGACCAAGGGGTTCAGCCTGATGGGTGGATTTCATATGTCATCTGAAATCAGCATAAGGCCCGCTTTGGGAGCGTTGTACGTATATTCCAAGGAAGATTTTTTCATTATGTTGAATCCTCGTTATTATATAGATGATATCGGGAATATAGAAGGTTTCATGATGGGCGAATACAAACCTAAAATATCCGATAAATGGCGGTTTTATTCGAGGGTACAAGGTGTTTATTGCTTTACTGCAGATGGTGGTGCTCACAATATAAGCTATGCCAGGGCAAGAGTGGGTTTAGGCTATAAGGAATTTGCATTCGGAGTGGCAGGAAACTTTGAATTTTACGGACCCAAAAAAATTAACGAAAACAGCTTTGGAGTTTTCATTAATGTAGCACTTTTTTAAAATGGAAAACGGCAATTTTATAAATAAAGTCGAAGCATCGGGAATTGTTGCTCTTGATTTGATAGACTATAAAACCGAATTGGAAATCATCGAGTTTGACATAAAAACTTTGCTTTTTATGGAAATGATTGTCAAAGAAAAAGAGTTTCGGGCTTCCTTATCCGATATTGATTTATCAATGTATAAAGAAAAAGCCGTGGCATTTGTGTGTTCTGTCGATGCTATTATTCCCCCTTGGGTGTATATGGTTTTGGCAGATGTGTTTCACGGTAATGCCGCTTATTTTGATTTCAAAGATGCGGCTGGCGTGGCATTGGATTTATGGAAGAAAAATCTAACCGAAGCCGACTTGTCAACCTACCAAGATAAAAAAATAGTAGTGAGGGCAAGACCTGATATTCCCCCGGCACTCTACATTATGGCTACCGCTCTGCTCAAACCATTGGTAAAAACGCTGATGTACGGGGAAATCGGATTGCCAAAAGTGATTTACAAAAAACAAGTATAATAATGAAAGTATTGATATTTAACGGTGCATTGGAAAGACGGGAAAACTCTACTTCTGAACGCCTGTCCCAGCACCTCATCAAACAGCTTAATGAACTCGGGTCGGAAGCTAATGTGTTTAACATTGCAGATGGCGGCATACCCCTGTTTGATGTTACGCTGAGAAACACTCCCCATTCGGTAGAATTGATGAACATCCTATTTCGTGAAGCAGATGTACACATTTGGCTTACACCGCTGTATCACGGCAGTATGACAGGCGTAATGAAAAACTGCCTGGATTGGTTGGAGTACAGTTCCAAACTCCCCGCCCCTTATCTGACAGGAAAAGTAATTGGCCTGGTATGTTGGGCTGACGGTGTGCAGGCAATGCAGGGCATTAACGCAATGGACGCGGTGGCTAAAGCATTAAGGGCCTGGACGGTTCCTTTGAGTGTGCCGATACAGCGCAGCGAATTGTTTGATGAAAACGGAAACATCAATGCAAAATACCAGGAACGCTTTGAAAAGTTATTACAACTTATGGCGCAAGCCCCTGTGAATACCGAAAAAAATTAAAAACTCAAAAATCTTAGTTATGGCAAAAATACTCATTGCAGGCGGAACAGGGCTGATTGGTCAAGCACTTTCTAAATTATTGAAAGAAGAAGGATTTGAAGTGGCTGTGCTGTCACGCAGTCCTCAAGAAAATCAGTTTTACTGGAATCCCGAACAAAACGAAATTGAAAAAGCGGCATTTGAAAACACAGAAATCATCATCAACCTTGCGGGCGAAAGCGTTTCCAAAACGTGGACAAAAGAGTACAAAGAACGTATCCTGAACAGCCGTGTGGACACGGTAGCGCTGCTCCTTGAAAAAGCAAAGCAATATAATTGCAAACCGAAAGCCTTTATTTCCTCATCGGCGGCGGGTATTTATGGTGCGGTAACTTCCGATAAGATTTTTAAGGAAAGTGATGCGGCAGGGGATGGTTTCCTGGCGGAAGTCTGTAAAGTGTGGGAAGAAAAAATCTTCTCATTTGAAAAGCTTGGAACCCGTGTTGTAGCATTGCGGATTACAACCGTATTGTCAAAGAACGGCGGTGCGCTGTCGGGAATGCTGCCCAGGACAGAACAGGGTGTTAGCACACAGGCAGGCAACGGTAAACATTACGTGTCGTGGATACATATTGACGATATGTGCCGGATGTTCCTATTTGCGGTTCAAAATTCCGTTAGCGGAGCTTTTAATGCCGTTTCGCCCGAATACGTAACCAATGAAACGTTCGCAAAGACACTTTCGGAAGTCATAGGTGTACCTGTTTCGACACCTGCGCCTCCTGAATCTGTTTTGAAAGAAGCATTGGGTGAAATGAGCACTCTGGTGTTAAACGGTTCTCGTGTTTCTTCCGAAAAAATTCGCCAGGCAGGATTTGTGTTTCAATTCCCAAATTTGAAAGAGGCATTGGAAAATCTTGTAAAATCTGAAATAATCTAAGCTAAAGATGAAATGAATTTATTGCAAACATTGCGATATACCGCCATTGCAGAGGGTATTTCATATTTGACTTTTGCTCTTACAATGCCACTAAAATACGTTTGGGAAATCAGGTTGCCTAATTATATAGTAGGACAAATACACGGTGTTTTATTTCTTGTGTTTTGTTCGCTTGTTATTCTTGCTGCATTCAGATTCAAATGGAAGGCAGGAAAAACTCTTATTCTGCTGTTATCATCAATAATTCCTTTCGGAACATTTTGGTCAGAGCGGAAATATCTGCGTGTATAACAAAATTTAATTTTTATGAAAAGAAGAATGAAAAAGAACAAAATCATTTATTGGACGGCAACCGTTTTAATGTTGCTTACCGGAGTTTCAACAGCCCCAATGTATTTTACTAACCCAATGTTTGCCGAAGCATTTCGCCATTTGGGTTATCCTGACTATTTCAGAATAGAGTTAGGCATATTCAAAATAATTGGTGCAATTGTTTTGGTGTTACCAATGATACCGACAAAATTCAAAGAATGGGCTTATGTAGGTTTTGGTATCATATTTATTTCTGCATTTATAGCACATTTAACAGTGGACAAAAACGCAGGAGCAATTTTCCCTCTCGTACCATTGACATTTTTGGTAGTGTCTTACGTCTATTTTCATAAGAACAGCAAAATAGATTATGCAAAATAATTCACGAAGAAGTTTTTTAGGTATGCTGTCATTGACTGCAATATCAGCATTGGGCTTACCTAAATTCAGTTTCGCAAACATTTACTTTCAATGAACAAAAAAGTTGTCAAAAAAACGGACGCAACATTTAATCCAATTGCAAAAGGACTTAAAGGCACAGGCTTCTTTGCAAGGGATTTTCCTATTGAACCTTTTTTACTCTTTTCGGAATTTCGTATGTCGCAACAGGTTTTTGGGCCTCACCCACACGCAGGCGTTTCGGTAATGACCTATATGCGACCTGACAGTAAGGAAAGTTTTATAAATAGAGATAATTTAAGTGGTATGAGTTTTATTGAACCCGGTGGCTTACAAATTATGCAGGCAGGAAGCGGAATGCACCACGATGAGTTTCCCAAAATTGAACACGTAGAAACAAGCGGTTTTTCAAATTTGGTTTAATCATTCTGACAAAAATCGTTTTATAACACCCAAATCCATTCACGTAGATGCGAAAGACGTTCCAGAAATTGAAACTGAAAATGCGTTGGTAAGAATAGTACACGGGACTTATGGCGGCAAAAGCACCGCATATAAAATGGTAACAGACATTAACCTTTTACATATTTTCCTAAAACCACACAAAAGCATTACGATACCTACTAAACCAATGGCTTTTGTATATGGTATGGAAGGTAGTGGAACGACAGAAAACGAAAAAATATTGCCAAAAACAATGGTTAATTATTCATTAGAAGGCGATAATATTACTGTAAAAGCAAGTGAAGAAGGATTTCAATTTATGCTTGGAAGTGGCAACCCTCACAATGAACCAATAGTTTATGGTGGGCCATTCGTAGCGACCACATTTGAACAAATGCAAGAAATACAGCGTAGATATTCACAAGGCGAAATGGGGACATTAGAACCTTATTCTTATTAACTTAACTCCCACAAACTATAAAAACAAAACAGAATGATAAGTACAGATATATGTATCATCGGTGCGGGACCGGTTGGGCTTTTTGCCGTTTTTGAAGCTGGGCTACTGAAAATGCGATGCCATCTTATAGATGCATTGCCACAGATAGGCGGGCAGTTGTCCGAAATATACCCGCAAAAACCGATTTACGATATTCCGGGAAGTCCGGGAATAAAAGCACAAGAACTGATAGACAATCTGCTGGTGCAGATAGAGCCGTTTAAGCCAACGTTTACACTTGGTGAACGTGTTGAAGCCATAGACAAATTGGAAGACGGCAGCTTTATATTAACCACCAATGAGCAAACACAGGTAGCGGCAAAAGTAATCGTTATCGCTGGCGGTTTAGGTTCTTTTGAACCCCGAAAACCGAAAGTGGAAAATCTGGAAGCGTTTGAGAATGGAAAAGGTGTGGCTTATATGGTCAAAAATCCTGAACTGTACCGGGATAAGAAACTGATAATTGCAGGTGGTGGGGACAGTGCATTGGACTGGACTATTTTTTTAGCGGATATTGCCCAATCGGTAACGCTTGTACACAGAAGCGAAACATTCAGGGGTGTACCCGACAGCGTTGAAAAGGTATTCCATTTGTCACAGGAACGAAAAATCAACCTCATATTAAAATCCAATGTTGTGAAAATAAACGGGAACGGTCATTTAGATGAAGTTGTGATTGCTGACCACGACCAAACCGAAACTGTACACAAAGCCGACTATCTTATTCCGTTGTTCGGGCTTAGCCCCAAACTTGGCGTAATTGCAGAATGGGGCTTGGATATTCACAGGTCATCACTCGATGTAAACACGGTTGATTACTCCACCAACATACAGGGCATTTTTGCCATAGGCGATATCAACACTTATGAGGGTAAATTAAAACTTATTCTTTGCGGTTTTCACGAAGCAGCTTTAATGGCACAGAGCGCATTCAGGTATGTATATCCCGACAAGAAAGTGCCTTTTAATTATACTACGGTTAATGGTATTCAAACCTTTTAATAATTATTGAGAACGTGATGCTATGGTCAATTTTACGATAGAGGACAGGACAGGCGAACGACAGGAACTTACCGTTCCTGTTGATATGGGGTTAAGTTTAATGGAAGTGCTGAAAGGTAGTGAGTATGATATACTTGCCACTTGTGGTGGTATGGCACTATGCGCCACCTGTCACGTTGAGGTATTGGCAGGCGGGAAAGAACTGCCCCCTATATCTGATGCGGAAATTGATATGCTTGATACGCTGCCAAATGCTACCGATAGAAGCCGTCTTGCCTGTCAGCTACGCATAGCAAAGGAAATGGAGGGTACAATATTCAAAATACCTGAAGAAGTAGAATAATCTTCCAATAAATCTAATTAATAAAAAAATGGCGATTAAGATAACAGATGAGTGTATAAACTGTGGTGCTTGTGAGCCTGAATGCCCGAATAATGCAATTTACGAAGGTTCAGACGATTGGCGTTTTGCTGACGGAACTCGACTGTCGGGCAAAGTCATTTTGCCTGATGGAACTGAAATAGATGCTAACGAAGCGCAAGAGCCTCTTTCTGATGATATTTACTTCATAGTTCCTAATAAATGTACCGAATGTCAAGGCTTTCACGATGAGCCTCAATGCCAGGCGGTATGTCCTGTTGACTGTTGTGTGGATGACCCAGACCACCGAGAAAGTGAGGATGTTTTGCTTATTAGGCAGGCTTTTTTGCATAATGAATAAAACCTCTGAATGTTCAGAGGTTCTTGCTATGGATGGTTCAGGATTTGGAGCATCCTGCCCACCTCAATATCCATCCGTGAAAAGGCAAACCATTTTTTGCCCACGTCTTTGAGTGATGCCCCGATATGGTAAAGTTCTGAACTATCGATAATCAAAAATCGGTCGTGGGCATCGGAGAAAGTTTGAATATCAATAGTTGGGTATTGGCTGTTGTACCGTTGTACATCCAACCGTAGCTGATTGCTGATGTTTTTGGTGTAGATGGTTGCGGTTACAATTGGATTTCGTTTGCCCAATAAAGTTAGTACGGTATCGTCCACATAATTATCGAGCAGGATAATCGAGCTTTTGGCACTTCTGATAATATCAGAAACAAAGGCATAGGCATCAAAAATCTGTCCATTGTAAAAGATGCCTTTTTCGCTGTGGAGCTTATCGCTTTCCAGCGCCTTAAAAAGTTCTTCAAACTTTTGGTCGGCTTCCAGTTGTTTCAGTTCAATTTTATCCAAACGATGAAACAAAGAGGCATTGCTGATAAGCATACGCCGCATTTCTACAAAGGCTTCCATAATTTCAACACTTACTTTTACGGCAATATCCGAACGGAGTATCGCAGAAGCCATTGCAATCCCCTGTTCGGTAAAAGCATAGGGCAAATAACGCCTGCCGCCGTAGCTTAAACTTGAGGTTCCAAATTGGAACCTCAAGTTTTCAACTTCTGCTTCGGTCAGTTGAAAGCAGAACGAAGCAGGGAACCTTTCGATATTTCTTTTTACGGCTTTGTTTAGGTTCTTTGTTTCTACCTGATGTAAAGCGGCAAGGTCGCTATCCAGCATCACTTGTTTATCCCGAATGGTATAAATCAGGTTTTTAATTTCAATTGGATTAATGGCAGGTTTATTTTCCATTACGCTTGCTACTTTTATTTTTATCAAACTCAAAAGAGGTTGTACCATCGTCTTTCAATACGATGTACGCATCGAATTTTTTGCCTGCCTTGCTTTTCATCCCTTTGATAAGCGAGGTCTTCCTTTTATTGACCAGGCTTTCAATATCGGCAATGCCGATTTGTACGCCACACACGTTGCGGAACTGTACCCAATTGCAAGCCTCATCAGGGCATTTCACAATCTTATCACGGATAATCAACTGATGGCTTTTGCATTTGGGGCAAGCCAGCTTAGGCAGGTTGTTTTGGGCAATGGACGTTTGCAGAAGTTCATTGGTAATGGAAGAAGCATACGCTTCCATTTCTGTTTGGAATGCTCCGACATCCGCTTCGTTGTTTTCGATTTTCTGCAATGCCAATTCCCATTCGGCGGTCATTGCCACGTCCGCAATTTTCCTTTCTTTCACCAGCCCGTACACCTGCAATCCCTTTTCGGTAGGGATTAAGGATTTCTTTTCCCTTTGGATATAATTGCGGGTAAACAGCGTTTCGATAATGGCGGCTCTGGTAGCCGGAGTGCCGATGCCGATATTTTGCAGGGCTTTCCGTTCTTCTTCGTTTTCGATTTCCTTTCCTGCGGTTTCCATTGCCGACAATAGCCCTGCTTCGGTATAAAGAACAGGCGGTTTGGTCTTTTTCTCCAAAACGGCGGCTTCCTTTATTTTCAGTTCGTCGCCCTTTTTCAGTTCGGGCAAATCCTGTACAGGCTCGGTATCATCATCGGAAAAACTGCCTTTGACGGAACGCCAACCCGGTTCTAAAATCTTACAGCCTTTCGTGATAAAATCGTAGTGCAATACCTGTATTCCCACATCGGTCAGCTCTTTGACACAGGCTTGTGAAATGGCTTCCAGCAATCGAAAGGCAATCATATCATACACTTCATTTTCCTTTGCGTTCAGGGCTGACGGTATTTTATCCGTAATCAGTAATCCGTGGTGGTCGGTAACACGCAGGTCGTTTACAATACGCTTGTTGAAACGCCCCCCATTTTATTTTGCTTACGGCTTGCTTGCAGGTTTCCCTGTCCTGCAATGCCCTTACGAGGTTGGGTATTTCAGCCCACATATCTTCGGGTATGTATTTGCTTCCGGTGCGTGGATATGTGATAAACTTTTTTTCATACAGGCTTTGGGCAATGTTGAGCGTTTCTTCAGCAGAAAGGTTCAGCTTTTTGTTGGCTTCCTTTTGCAGTCCTGTCAGGTCGAACAATAAAGGCGGCTGTTCCGTAACGCTTTTGGTTTCTACCGATGTAACCATTCCCGTATCGCTTCGCTGGATGGCTTTCAGCGCATCATCGGCAAGCTGCTTTTCATCCCATTTGGTTTTGGAAAGGCTTTTAAAGTCTATGCCCTCTTTGTGGTGCGATAACTGTATCTGCCAGTAGCTTTTTACCGTGAAATTTTTGTTCTCCAGGTAGCGTTTGCAAATCAGGGCGAGTGTAGGTGTCTGCACCCTGCCGAGCGAATAGATGCCATTGCCTGCGGCAATGGAGAGAGCCTGTGTAGCGTTGATGCCCACAAGCCAATCGGCACGGCTTCTGCCTTGTGCCGCCTTGTATAAGCCGTCAAATGCTGCCCCGTCTTTCAGGTTATCGAAACCCTGCTTAATGGCTTTTTCCGTCAGCGAGCTAATCCAAAGCCTTTCAAATGGCTTGTTGCATTTGAGGTATTCGTAGATATAGCGAAATATCAGTTCGCCCTCACGCCCGGCATCGGTAGCAACAATGATGCTGTTGCTTTTCGTAAAAAGCTGCTCAATGACTTTCAGTTGCTTTAATGCGCCAGTATTGGCGGTATAGCCTTTGTCTTTTTTGACTTTGCGAACGGTCAGCAAAAAGGGCTTGGGCAATATCGGCAAGGCGGCTTTGTCAAATCCCGAAATGCCGTAGTCTTCGGGCATTCCCAATCCTATCAGATGTCCGAATGCCCACGTAACAAAATAGCCGTTACCTGTAAGGTAGCCGTCCTTTTTGTCGGATGCTCCCACAAGTGCGGCTATTTCTCTTGCTACGCTTGGTTTTTCTGCAATAATTGTTTTCATACTTGATTATCTTTTTACGCCTTTGGACTTTGCAGGAGCTTTGGGTTTTTCCTGCTGTTCCTGCTGCTGTTTGTTTTTCGGAGTTTGCTGACCGGACTTCAAAGGCTCGTTGATGTTTTTGGTCGCTTCGTTGGTCTTGCCCTCCGAATTGACGGCAGTTTGCGTTTTGTGGGCTTCGGTAGGTTTTGCCTGCGCCTTAACCTGGCTTGGGAACTGGAAGTTCGTTTTTCCGGTTTCCGCATTGAAAGTGATGTAGCCCTGGTACGGCTGTCCTTTCTTATCCTTTAGACCGTCAATGTAAACGGTTTGCCCGGCTTTGAAATCCTTATACTGCTCATCGGACAGTTCTTTGCCACGGAATGTTTTTGGAGCTTCCTGCGGCTGGCTTTGCTGATTGCTTTGTCCGTTGCTTTGCTGGTTGTTTTGCCCGTTGCTTTGCGTTTGCCTGTTGGCGTTGTTGCGGTCAAACAGGAACTCTACATAACGCTTGTCCGCATTAAACTGTACCGTAGCCGAGAACTCGGTTCCTTTGGTGGAAATCATACCGTCTAACTTTAGGGATTTACCCTCCATTAATGCCTGCTTTTGAGCATCGTCGAGTTTTACACCCTTAATTTCATCGGGGATTTTTATAAATTCGGTTCGCAGGGCAACCAATTCATTGGTAAGCCTGTCCACACTGATAATGGACGGCATCATTTCGCCTGTTTTAGAATTTTTTAAATCCACTACACGCCCCATATTGCCTGTTTCGAGCAGGTTTTTCTTATCCTCGTCGGTAAACTTGTGTCCGAAAAACTCAAAGTTGAGGTTCGGTTCCTTACGGATGCCGTGCAGCGCAGGGACTACCAATCCATCTACCAACTGTAACGATATTCGGGCATCTGTACGAAGACTGGCTGTACCGAGGTTAAGGCTGATAGGTACAAGCTCATTGGTTTTGTAACCTTTCAATAAAGGTTCAAGGAGGTTCATTTTTTCAAGGCGTTCCTTGCCTAATCCGAGATTGTTCATTGTGTCCCAATCAATCTGCTCCGGCTTGTAACGGTATTCGCTTACGTCCGGCGTTGCTTGCGTTGTTTCCATATTTTTTTGATTTTCTTGTTTTTTATCCGGTTGAGGTTCGATTTTCACCTCGTGTTCTTTCATCACTTTTTCGCCTTCAGGAGTTGGCTTATCTACCTGCTTTTGGAACTCCTGTGCTTTTTCAACAGCATTGGCGGCAGGTACTTTGAAGAATGCGAAATTGGTCGGGTTCTTTAGTTGGCTGAAAAAATTGGAAAAGAAGTTGGAAAAGAAATCGCCGCTTTTGTCCACACGCATAAACTGATTTTGGTTTTTCTTTGTGGGGTCAACAGTTTCCATTTTTCCGTTTTCGTCAATGCTCTTTACTGCTTGGATTTTCATTTTTTCTTTATCCAGCACGAGCAATATGTCCGATAGCTGTTCGGGCATTTCCTGCTTATTGGTTGTTTCTTCGCTCATATTCTGAAAATTTTAAAAGTTCACTGCCGAATGTAAAGGAAGCGTTCACTGCATTGCCCTAAGTGGCACTCAAAGGCAGTGTTTGTCACTGATTGGCGTTCAGTTTGGTAGTAGGCGGGTTAAAACTTTCCCTGATGAATTGATGTACATCAGACAGCTTGTAATACAGCTTACCGCTTATGGTGTAGTAAGGCAGCTTGCCGATAGAGCGATACCGTTGCAGTGAACGGTTGCTTATTTTGAGCATCTGAAGCAAGTCCTGGTTATCCAGTAGTTCCTCACCGTCTATACTGTTACGTTTCCTTTGTAATTCGTCTATATTGTCGCCCAGCATATCGAGGCGGCTCATCAGGCGTTCCATCCACGCCAAAAATTCCATTCTGTCAATATTCATAGGAACATACTTTTTGAGGGTTCATACCTATTTTTTAGCAGCATTAAGTTTCCTGCCTTTTTCAATGTAGCTTTTGCCTTTTGCCATAAGCTCCTGTACAAATTCATCGCTGCTTTGTACGGCATTGGCGTTGAGCATATCCTTGATTGCCCCAATGGTGTAGAAATACTGACCATACAATTTTGAGTAGGCTATTTCGCCTTTGGTACGCATACGCCACAGAGTTTTCTCACTGATGTGCAGGTATTGGCATACCTCGTGGTTGTTGAGCCACAGCTCATCATAGCTTTTATCTTCCTGTCTTTTCAGGTAATCGGCAATGGCATTGATACGGCTGTTCAACTGTTGCCACGCTTCTTCTTCAATGGTTATAATTTTCATTGCACAGCTTTTAAATATTCACTATGCAAAATTGTTAAAGGTGGCAGTGTTTGTCTGCCAAGCCTTGCCAATTGGTTTGGCGTTTTTTTGAAAATTTTTACAATTAGCGAAAACCCTTATTTAATAGGGATTTTGAGGGATTGAGAATATTTTGCAGCAGGATTTACCCCCATTTGCCAATTGGCAGATATGGGCAAAGAAAAAAGCAGTACGTTTTGGGTACTGCTTTTAAATCTCGGTGCTGCAATCTGCTAAAGGTCTTTATCCATATACTCTTCGAGGGATATTTTGAGTTGGTCTAAAAATACCGTTCGGGAACCCGTTCTTGTTTTCATTCTGTGGAAAGCGTGATGTAAGTCATTTAATGGTATTCTGAATATCACTTGAAAAATCAAAGCTAATTTTCGGATACTGATTTTTCCGTATGCAACAGAAGCCGAAGCGTATAAAGCATATATCAATTCAATAAGTGCATTTTGAGTATTTGTCCATAACATATCTTTGGAAGCATCCCCCATTAATAAAAAATGGTATCAGGGTTTTCTTCGGGATTTATTTTGGTAAGTAAATAAGTATAAAGTAATTCATTGGCAACAATGTGAGCTATTTTGTTATCGTAGTAAGTAGAGAAACTTAGGTCAATTTCAAATACGCCACTCTTTAAACCATCGTGATAATTAATTTGTCCGAGCCGGAAGTAGGTTTGGTCACGGTCTGTTCTTTGAGCACGGTAGTATCTGTAAAAATCCTCGTTACAAAGGCTTTCTCTGTATTCTGATTTGAGAACTTTTAAATGGTTTTCGTAATAGCTTTGATGTATTCTGCCTGTGCTAACAGGGCAGGTAGTTTCAATACGGAATACTTTATTATAGTAAATGAGCTTCCCTAAAATTTGAGGTTTGATATTCTTGAAAAAATCAATCTCTTGCCGGTCGTCCTTAAATCCGGATTGTACGACTTCGGCTTTAATGTCAAAAAGCATTTCCTTTAAGAATAAGGTCATTTCGTAAGCCTCATCCGCAGTTCTCATCATCTTGGCAGATAACTTATCTTCCTGATGCTTGATTTTCGATAAAATTTTGTTCAACACGATTTCCATAGCATAGTCTTTTAAAAGTTGTTACTATTATTTGGAGCTACAACTGTTGTTGATATGCCAAAATTTGGGAATAATATTGAAAACAATATCACAGATTAACCCCTATGGGGGAATTTTTTTATAGATAGTTTACAAAAAAAGGGCAAAGTATATCGCACTTCGCCCAGTTATTTAGTAAATTTGTACCAATGATTTACAAGGTAATCAGATGAAAGCAAGTGCAGTAAGCACCATTACTAAATCGTTACCGCTTATGTTTTCCATTCTTGTAAACTACTCTTTATTAACCGTTTTGGGTTAAATTAATCTTTTATGAGAAAAACTGTTATTTGTTGCGTTTTCTATAACGTTCTAACGCATAGCGGAAGGTTCTTTCGTCTGTATATCCCACCTCCATATAAATATCTTTAATGGTGACACCTTCTTGATCCAATAAACTACTAGCCTTCTCCATCCGCAAGTCAGTATAATATTGTTGAATACTGACGTGATATTGCTTTTTGAATATATTTAATAAGGTTCGTCCTGTCATATGAAAGTGATCCGCCAAATACTTAACATTCAATCTAACATCACAATAATTCCCGTCTAAAAAAGTCTTGACCTTAAAAGCGATGTCGCTCTCTTGGTCTTCCAACATGCTGTCGTAATATTCCAACAGAAGGCTGACGTATTTGCGAAGATTGCCATCCAATGCACCCTTGTTATCCTGAGAATAGCTGTAGATCTGAAACAGCCAGCGTTGGACTTTTCTATCCATTCGGCACTGATTCATTGTTTCGTATGGTCGTTTGCCACTGATAAACCGATTCAGAATACGTTGGATATTACGGTACTCCTGATGAATACTTCCGATCCATTCGGGGTCTATGCTTAGCACGAGTGCAATATGCTCGCCTTCTTCTGCATAGGCAAAATATTCGCTCTTATCGTAATAAGACATTAGGAACGTATTCGGGTAAGTTTTGATAATGGGCTTTTTCGCTGCATTCATATAAAGCAAACTTCCCTTTAACATAAAGTACATATAAATCTGTTTGTCGTGGATGGTAAACGGAATATATGTAGAAGCATCGACGTCAATCTCAACAAGATCAATAAAAAAAGGATTATAACTTGATTGCTGGCTTACCAGTTCCACCTCCCGAAGTTTGTAGTGGTATCTTTTCTGGGCGAAGGGTAATGGGTACCGGCACTGCTTCGCCAGATTTTCGGGATATGTGTTAGGTTTTACGCCCTCTTGATTTGTGTACAACGTATAGGGTGCCTTCATAGGATTTAATTTTGCCCAGGTTGGGTATTGCAGTTTTCATTCAGCCAGTTTACCATACCGATTAAATGTCCCTTTAATTTGTGTGCCGTCGCATATTCTATATTAGTGGATTTCTTCTGCAAGCTTTCAGCTGAAATAAACGGTGTTTTGGGCGTGCGAAAATGCTGGGCGTAATAGGCAAAGGTTTTGCCTACATCTTCTTTGGGTATAATCCCTTTTTCCATGAACAATCTTATGAAAAGTCCCAACTGGGTCACGGGGAGATTTACCAGCTGGCGGTCGACTTCCTCCAAAAGCTTTTGATCTTCGACTTCTGTCCTTCGTAATTCGATCCGTTGCTGGAGATATCCTTTCTTCTCTTTAAGGAATGTTCGCAATTGTTCCCGGATGGATTCATCTTTGCTAATCCATCTGGCTTTGGTTCTCGGAGGCAAGCCATTCATCCGATCTTCCAAACCGATCAGTATTTCAAATTGTGCGTGTAAACTCGGCGTATCGATCAGTAAGTTATCACATCCTTTTGCACAATAATTGAAAAATTCAGGAGTATTAAAGTCATATTGATATAGGACGTTCTCAACCTCAAAAGTTGAAAAACAGGATAGTTTTCCCAATTTGTCAATAATCAAATTTGCATATTCCGCCTCCGATTTTTTTAGCTCCTGTCTTGTGATCAGCTGCTTTAGACCACTCAATATCAAGTCTCCCAATTGCACCTCTATCTCGGATTTCAAGATTTTATCCCTTAGTGCGTTTAACTTGTATCTTAGTTGTATACGAGTATCTGAAATAGAATAAGTGGTCAGAGGCAAGGTCGATGCCACAAGGTCATCGAATTTTCCGCAGAATTCGAGCAAAATTTCGAGCTGCACCAATGTTTGGCAGTAAAGCTGACGCATCTGGCTGGAAAAAAGGTGTTCATTCCATGAGCCGTTCATTCCTACCAAGTAATGATGGATAGCATTGCTAACGTTTATTAATTGTATCAGTATTATTTTGGCTTCGTGGCTGGAGCGACCGACAAGATTGACAAAATAGGGCGGAATGTTTGTGTGTGATTTTTAAGATTGATGGAATAGTCAGAAGATTCCGAAAATTGTTTTACATTTGCAGTCAATACATTTGGATGTAAATCATCTTCCAATACATAAAGCCAGTTTACCGAATTATTGCTCATAAAGCGCTGATTTTTGATGAATATTTACACGGAAATCAACTTCAGCATCAGTCGATACCATGCCTTTTCGTGCAAAAATCGCGAATCACAAAAAGTCAGAAAGTCCTGAAATGGTCTTTAAGGACAATATTTTTAGTTTTTATTATCTATATCAATTTTTTTATGGTCTTTTGGTCGTTTATCCGTTTTAGAGGGAGTAAGAACGGTTTTTACGGTATCGAGGCTTAAGTCTCTACCGTCTTTATCTACAAAGGAGTTTACAATGACCGCTGCTAAATCATTGATACTACCTTCTATGGTAGGTCTACCATTGGTCTGCATTTCCCTACTCAATCGGTAATATATATCCACCAGTTGGTTGATATTACAATTTATTTTCAATTTGTTAAAGGGCAGAGCGGCACTTCTTGTCTGTACCTGTTCACCGGAAAATTCGTTGGTCAGGTAATTTAGATGTTGTATGTGGTCGATTTCCTTTTGACATTGCAGAGCAAAATCAGGTAATTTGGGACTGATAAAATCAATAGTTGCTTGCTCGTAATCGTATTTTTCTTTTGTCAGAAAAATAATTTTATCGGTGTAATTTGATAGCTCACTTACTTTACTCTTGGTTTCTCTGAAAGAGAAACACCTTGTTTCACATCCGGCGTTGATATATTGCAATGATAGTTTAGCACTCTTATGTTTGCTGGCGTAGTATTCAATCTCCTTGCGTTTGCTCTCAATAATGGTATAACATTTTATCATTCGACCTCTGTTCGCAGTATTCATAAACAGGTCTTCATTTTCGGCGATTAGCTTTTCGAATTTATTGAGCCACTTTAAGGGGTTTAAAGCGATCTGGCAATGATGTGAAAAAAAGTCGGGTAACTTTGCATAGGATACGGAGAGCAACTTGTTCATTAACAACTGACAGTATTCTGCATTGTTTGTAATATCTTCTTTTAGGATATCAAATTCAGGTGCATTGCTTTGCTCTTTTGGAACCGCTGTTTGTTCGGGGAATTGAACAGTATTTCTTATTTGATATTTCAATGGCATATACATTTTTTTTTAAATAGGTGCACTCGTATTCATCTATAAGTTAGCAAGAAACTGAACAGTTTATTGTTCATTTCTGTATATCGTTTTGAGTTTTTATTTTTCGTTCCAATAATAGCTGTCGGGATAAATCCTTTGTCCGAAAATAGCCGTACCCACTCTTACAATAGTTGCTCCCTCTGCAATAGCTGTTTCCATATCGCCACTCATTCCCATTGATAACTCCTGCATTTCTACATTAGGAATGTTTAAAGTAATAATTTGCTGTTGAATATCTTTGAGCAATCGGAAGCATTTACGCACTTTCTTCGTTTCAGCACTAAATAGTGCAATGGTCATCAAGCCTTTTATTTTCAAGGTTTCCAATTGTGCAACCTGTTTTACCAATTCAACGGCAGTATTCGGGCTTACACCAAATTTGCTTTCCTCAAAGGAAGTGTTTACCTGTATCAATATTTCCATGTTCTTGTTTTCAAACTTTAGCCGTTGATGTAACTTTTCTGCCAAATCCAAGCGGTCAAGCGACTGGATGCAAGACACACCGTATTTTAAAAGGTCTTTGATTTTGTTGGTCTGCAAATGCCCTATAAAATGGTTGGCATGCGGAATTTCTTTCAACGCTTCGTATTTTTCTTTTAGTTCCTGTACTTTGTTTTCGGCTATCAATGTATGCCCCGCCTGCAACGCAATTTTGATACGTTCGGCAGGTACGGTTTTGGTTGCTAACAATAATTTTACTTCATTGGGATTTCTGCCGCTTTCTTTGCAGGCATTGTTTATCCGCTCTTGTATGAGGGTAATGTTCCTTAAAATTTCTTCGTTCATACTTTCAATAATTAAATGCTATTAGTCTGCCAATACAACCATTTTTTCTGGTGTAATTGTCCAACGTATCCATTTATCATCGGGCTTTGCTCCCAAGCTGCTATAAAATTTTTGGGCATCAATGTTATTGCCAAGTACAAACCAATTGAATTTTTTATATCCATTGGTTAAGGCATATTGTGCAAGACCTTTCAGCAGTCTTCTACCAATGTTTTTCCCTCTTTGGTCGGCATCAACATACAGCCATTTGAGCATGAGCGAGGGCGTTAGATTGTGCATAAAAGGAATGATGTAGTGAACGGCTATCCCTACAAGTTTGTTACTGCCTGCATCTGCAACGATAGCACCAAATTGGGGATTTTCCCCAAACCCCCTCCTTAACAGATCGCTTTCCGAAAGACTAAAATCCGTATCGCCCTCAAACAGAACAATCGCTTCCATTAACCGCAAGAGCTCGGGAATATCCTGCTCTTTCATTTCTCTGATTATTATATCGTTTTCCATCCGTCATTTTCAATAAGATCAAATACATCCATTATTGTTCGGTCTTTTTACACTGTTCTTTACTGATTTCGTACTCAAAATTCAACCTGGGAACCGGATCACCAAAATAGGCGACTTCCAGCTCAGCAATTTTGTTTGCACCCAATCGCTCTATTGCAATTTGGGAACGGATGTTATCTGACCCGACATGGAATTTGACTTTTGAGACAAAGCGAAACAGATAATCCAACATGGTTTTCTTTGCGGCCAGATTGAAACCCTTTCCCCAACTTGACACCCCGTAGAAAGTATACCCAATGAAGATACAGTCTTCTGCATCATTGTAGTCGTATATTCTTGTGCTACCTATCACTTTACCACTTTCTTTGTCAACAACCTTGAAAGCGCCCTTGCTTTTCAGTGCCCCTTCGAAGAAGACCGTGAATACCTCTTTTTTCCACCTATCCCTATTGGGATGCTGTTCCCATACCTTTGGATCGGAGGCGACGGAATACAGATCGTCAAAGTCGTTCTCGCGTAATGGGTACATGACAACCTTTTCGTTCTGTAAAATAGGTTGCATATTAAATCCATTCATTATATCATCGAATTAAAACGGAATGACGGACTTTACCCGTCACCCCTAATATTTCTTATTTCCACCAATAATAATAATTGTGGTTACCATCGTACTCAAACGCACAGCGCGGATAGAGCTTATTGCCTATGTCGTTCGTCTTTTCGGTTTCAAGCATCAACCCGCAAGCTCCTGTTTCCTCGCACCACTGTTTGGCTCTGTCTATCAATGCTACCGAAAGTCCTTTGCCCCTGTAATCGGGATGGACAAACAGATCGCTCAGCAGCCATTGCTTTTGGAGTTTGATGTAGTGATACAGTTTGTACAGCTGTACAAAGCCAACCGCTCTCTCGCCTACATATACAAGGAAGATATGGGACTCCTCATTGTCCAGCCGTCCCTGTATAAATTTTTTACACTTTTCATAGTCGTCTGCCTGACGGTAAAATACCCTGTACATATTAAACAGTTCCACCGCAGTGTCCAGATCTCGTAGATCCACTTTCTTGATTCTGTAATCCATTTTTCTGAAAATTTTACAATTATAATCACAAAATTACCTGTTATAAGGACTATATTTGTACTCCAGTTTTGACATAAAAGGTAGTCCAGATGTTCCCGTACAAAAATGTCATCAACATAGACAAGGACAGTAAAATGGCCGTCTACATACAGATTGCAAATGCCATAGTCAATGGCATCAGAAACGGCACCCTGAAAGCAGGCACCCACCTGCCGGGCAGCCGTGAGCTCGCCAGAATTTTAAGTGTACATCGTAAAACTGTGATCGCGGCATATGACGAGCTCGATGCACAGGGTTGGATCAATATCTTCCCAAGGAGATATGTCGCAGTTTCCGAGCGCATCCCATCGCTCAATCCGCGCAAATGGAATCCGCAAACAGCGTAAGCTATGGCAGCGACCTTGCTCTCCCTTTCAATATTATTGATAAAGAGGCTACCGGCCACCCTACCATTTCCCCGACGATCACCATCGATGACGGATGTCCCGATGTGCGGCTATGTCCGATAGATACCCTGCTGAAAACATACCGTTCTCTTACGTCAAGGAACTATGGTATTACAAATGCAAATACAAGTACCGGACAGGGAACCATCAAATTCAGGGAAGAACTGGCCAATTACCTCTCGCTGACGAGGGGTCTGAACATTTCCGCCGAGAACCTGCTTGTCACACATGGTGCACAGATGAGCATCTACCTTTCTGCTCAATTGCTTCTTGGTCTTTCCAAAAAGGTCATCGTCGGTAAACCAAATTATCCGATTGCAAACAAGACCTTTGGGCAGACAGGCGCTGAGATCATCGAAGTAAATGTAGACCAGAACGGCATAGATACAGACGCTATCGAGCGGATATGCAAAAATAGCAAAGTAGATGCGGTATATGTTATACCCATCACCATTATCCGACCACTGTTACATTGAGTATAGAAAGGAGGATGCAGTTATTAGAACTTTCGAAGCGGTATTCCTTCGTTATAATCGAAGATGATTATGATTACGATTTCCATTATCTGTCCTCGCCTTATCTACCATTGGCAAGTGCAGACCATGCCGGGAATGTGATATATATCGGTTCCTTTTCTAAAATATTAGACCCTTCGCTGCGGGTCGGGTTTATGGTCGCACCAATGAATTTTATCAGGCAGGCGGTAGCATTGAGAAAACTTATAGATGTTGCAGGGGACGGATATATGCAAAATGCAATAGCTGCCCTGATCAACGGGGGAGAGCTAAAAAGACACCTAAAAAAAGCCAAGAAAACCTACCATCAGCGTATGAATTTTCTGGATAAGCTATTCAAAGAGCGTTTGGCCAGTTATGTCTCCTATACGCTGCCTACAGGTGGGATGGCAATTTGGGTCAAGCTTAGGGAGGATCTGTCAGTCACCGAACTTTTCCGAAAAAAAGGGCTCGTCCATATAAGCAGGTACTATGAAGGACAGAACGCTTTTAGGTTTGGCTTTGCCTCGATGGATGAAAGCGAACTCGACCATGCGGTATCAGTCCTTCACGGTGAATTGCGGAAAATTGAAAAACTGTAATCCCATATCATTATAAAGTCTTATGGCCATGTCTGTTCTAAAATTAATCCGTTTACTATTCAAACCGGTAATAAGACTTGATCCGAAATCGGACATTGTTTTGGTACTGTTCTCTCAACAGGAAGACATAAACTATGACACATATTAAAAAAGTTGGATGCATAAACACAATAATAAGGACGTCACGAATCCATCTGGCAGTTAATTTGCGACAGACTTAAATATAAAAGTAGCTGATACCTCTTGGCTTTATGAGGACAAATCCGACTTAGAATAGGACTATTCATGCTAATGCTATTCTTATCGATAAAAACGAGCATGTTGCTATTCGATATTAAAAAGGTGTATCCTCTGGTGCCTGCTCCCGTTCATCCATACCGTAGTCGCGGAGTACCGAGGCAACACGTAACCTGTAGTCCTTAAAGACCGTTTCCCGCCCTGCTTTCTGCGCCCCGCGGTGCATGACCTGGTTTCTCCATTTCATTACGCTTTTTTCATCCTTCCAGAACGAGAGGGATAATATTTTATCCGGATTGATAAGGCTTTGAAAACGCTCTATCGATATAAATCCTTCTATATGATCCAGCTCCGGCCTCAGCATCTTTGCGATATCCAGGTACTCGTCCAGCTTTCCATCATTTGGATACACTTCAAATATTACGGCTATCATATCTCCTGTTAAACTTATTTTATATCAGTGTCCTTTTCTGTGCTTTGGGCAAACCGGCTGAATATACCCTTTTTCAATCCTTCCCACTCTCGCTTGAGAATACTGTAACAAACAGTGTTCCGTCTAAAGCCATCATGCATCAGGGTATGGCTCCTTAATATTCCCTCAAGTTGCCCGCCTATTTTTTCAATTGCCGTTCTGGAAGCCTGATTTCGCTCATCCGTCCTGAACTCGACCCTCTCCGCACCCAACGTATCAAAAGCATATTCCAATAAAAGGTACTTGCAGTTTCTGTTTAGTCCCGTCTGTTGAAATTGTTTACCGTACCACGTGCCACCGATTTCCAGCCTATCATCCAAATTCGAAATATTCAACAGGCTTGTACAACCTGCATAGGCGCATTTGGTCTTATCGAAGACAGAGAACGTATAACGGATGCCGGAGGATCTATTTTCCATTGCTTTCTTCACATATTTTTCCAGTAGTTCCCTGTTATAGATAGGGCTTGGCGAATACTGAAGAAGGTCTACATCTGCTGTTGCAACCTGCAATAGATGGTCTATGTCCTGTTCTGCAAGTGGGCCGTAAGTGCACAGCATTGTTTTCGAGTATGATGTCGTTGTCAAATAAAAAGTTCATATCTACAGCATGGTTGATATAATCAATACATTGCCTCACGGCAAAGTAAGATCTGCTTGCTAACAAATTTAATGAAAATGTGCTTAAATACCGTCGGCCGAAACCACGTATTGAATTGCCCTGATAAATTTTACCGTGAACCCAAGTGATAAGAGTATATCCAGGATTGTATTTTCCGTTCTCTCCCGCGTTTTTAGCACCATCGTAAACGATCGGTCATCCAAATTAAAGGCTACATGTTGCAGACCTGCTATTTTTTTGTTCAAGAAGGCGGATTACCTCACTTCTCTCTGCAATTAGCTTCTTACATACAGAGAATAATAAAATAAAATGATCTGTATCCATCATTATAAAATAGATAAAAATTCTTAAAGAATTACCATCAATAGTCCGGTACACCAGCGATTATTGGTAAAACAATTCATAAAACTATCGACCTGGGCCTATAAAGAATTATCTGTAGGGGCGGACAGGATTTCCCTGACAATAGACCTGCACCTGGAAGTAGATATTTTTTTTTCAGACAGTGTATCGATTAAACCGAAAGGATTTCAGTTTCTATTTTTTCTACGGCTATCAGAAGAGAACAAATCTCGATGTAAAGTAGCGACTGTCATTAAAATAAAGAGTCAGTACATTATTCGCGGAGATCGTCCTCTGCCTGAGCTGGACAACTTTCTCCTTGATATCAACACTATCAACACATTGTGGCCATACCATTGCCTCTTGATATATAGCATTGTAACAAAGGCTAAACTCGTGGTGCAGAAGGATTTTCGTAAAATCCCATTACATTACCAAAATAATTAAAGAATTTGGATTTCGAAAATCCGGTACAGGTCAGGATATTTCTTAACTTTAAGCCTTTAAATCCCTTTTCCAATAAAACAGGCCTAACTTTGTCCAGGGCCTTACGTATAAAATTAGGCCCGTGTTCATTATCCTTCCCGGAAAAGCCCATCCGCCCACTTTCAATGAAATGAGAGTTAACTGGTGTTGGTTCCACTTTCGGGATTGTTGGCGAGCTATCAGAAGAGCCGGCAACCGATATTTTCTTCATGTTCATGTCCTCAGTTTTAGGAATAGTAACGCTCAAAGCACTACGTTGGATTATTTGTGGGTTATACATCCTGATGATAGATTATACCGACTCCCGGTAGGGGAGTCTTTACATCGGACAGGTTATATTCTCTGTCTTCAGCGGCTTCCAAGAAAGAATCACTGAAAAAGATAAAGGACGAACGCCTAGCAAGCCCACTTTCCAGCATTTGATGTATTTCTACGACGGCCTTTCCGTCGGGCTTTTTAATTTTATTGACGTTATGGACAGAAAAAGTCTCCATAATGGACAATGAACCTCAATGACATTTCGATATTGATTCCCATACATTCGTTCAGCTCCGACAATTTTTCGGCAAACGCCTCTTGCATCTGTACAATAATCTCTGTCGTCTCCCTATAACGGGGGTACTTTCTATATTTGTAAAACAGTAGGACTTCGCCTTCCATTTCCGATATGCGGAAATATCCGCCGTTTGCTTTAATGAGGACAGCTAACAGTTCCCTGATGATGTATTCCCCCCATGTAGATTTTCGTATTGAAAACAAACTCAGGCACCCCACTGAAATCCGTTATTAAAATGACCCCCTGTCTGATATTAGTCCGTATCATGACCGATGTCTTTTAGTGTAGATGTCCGGAAAATGCTGACAGATCCCTAAGCCAATAAGATTCTCCGGACATCACAGTTCATATTTCGTTTATTGCCAACCGCCCCCAAGCGATCGGTATAGGGCGGTAATTGCCCCGAGCTTCTGCGTCTTCAGCGATGCAAGTTCAAGTTCTGCCTGAAGCTTATTGGACTGTGCAAGGATAACTTCGATATAGGTCGCTCCGTCATACCGGTATAGCGTCAGCGAATTCTCGACAGCTTTTGTTGCCGTGGCAACAAGCCCTTCTGCTACTTCCTGCTGCTCGTCGAGTTTTTCAATCTGCACCAGTGCATTTGAAACTTCACCGACGGCACCAAGTATGGCCTGCCTAAAATTTATTTCAGCCTCCTCGGATGCCACCTGTGCCTGTCTGTAACGGGTCTTCAGTTGCTTTCCGTTCAGTATCGGCTGGGCAATAGTTCCTCCGATTATTCCGAAGAGGGAACCCGGTACATTGAACCAGTTGGATTCCTTAAAGGCATTCAGTCCGCCCTGCGCCGTAATATTGATCGCTGGGTACATGGCTCACTTTGGCCACATGGATAGAGGCTATACTTTTTTCGCAGGTTCAGTTCGCTGCTCTTCACATCGGGACGGGTAGGCCAGCATTTCTGCTGGAACTCCCGTCGAGATACCCTGAGGTGTCTGGATGTCGTCCAGTCCTTCTCTTCTCTCAATCCTGTTAGGGAGATTTCCCGTAAGCACGCTGAGTGCATTTTCCTGTACGGATATGGCACTCTCGATAGCGGGGATACTCTTTGATATCTGGTCCCGTGTCATTTCCTGCTGCTGTACGGCAAGCTGTGTTATCATCCCGAGTTCCTGCTGTTTCTTTAGGATAACAAGCGTACTGTCGGCAAACGAGAGGTTTTTCCCGCGTAATCTCCAGCTGCTTGTCCAGCATCAGCAGATTATAATATCCTGAAACGATTTCGGACACCACCCTGGTCTGCACCGCTTTGGCAGCTTCCTGTGTCCGCAGCAGATCCGTCAGCGCTTCTTCCTTTGCGCCCCTTATCTTTCCCCCAGATGTCCGCTTCCCAGCCGATATTTACCGAGGTGGTGAAGTCGCCAATGTGCTTCTGGCCTACAAAATAGCCCAGTGACTGGCCATTCAGGCTATTGTCCGAAGGACGGGTCAACGTTGCCCCGGCAATGGTCGCACTGACGGTGGGCACATTGGCCCATTTGGACTGCGTGTACCCAAGGGAGGCATATTCTATCTGTTTGAGGGCTACCTTCAGGTCGTTGTTGTTGCGGACACCGCTGTCGATCAGGGCAACCAGTACGGGATCCCTGAAGAACTCCCTGTAGCCGATACTGGCGATGTTTACCGTATCGGCAGACTGTTCCGAGTTCCGGTAGGCCTGCGGAAGTTCCACCTCCGGCCGGCTGTACTTCTGTACCGAACAGGAGGCAAGGAACGCCGAAAACAGGATACCGCCAATTACGGCAGGTCTTATATCTTTTATGGTTTTCATTTTATCAGATCTTATAGGTTAATATTCCCAGTCTTCGTCCGTTACCGTCCTGCCACTGATCCTTTCATGGAGATACTGGAACACCACAAAGAGCACTGGCGTAATGAATATCCCCAGAATGGTCCCGAAGAGCATCCCGAAAATGGCAGCATACCCGATGGAGTGGTTACCCAGTGCCGATGGGCCGACAACGAACAATAGCGGGATAAGCCCCGTTATGAACGCAAGGGAGGTCATCAGGATCGGGCGCAGCCTGGCTTTTGCACCCTCAACGGCGAGGCGATGAGGCTCTTTCCGGCGCGGCGCCGCTGTATGGCAAATTCCACGATCAAAAATCCCGTTCTTGGGCCAGCAGCCCGATGAGCATCACCATGGCGATCTGCACATAGATGTTGTTTGCAATATGTACAGCCGAAATCCCAACGAATACACCAGAGAGGCCGATAGGGATCGCGATGAGCACCGCGAGCGGCAGCACATAGCTCTCATACTGAGCCGAGAGAAGGAAAAATACGAAGACGATACAGAGGGCAAAGATAACAGTCGACTGTGAGCTTGATGTACTTTCCTCACGGCTCATGCCCTTGTAGTCATAGGTATATCCCGGCGGCAGCACCTGTTTGCTGACTTCCTGGATGGCAGCCATAGCCTGGCCCGTACTGTATCCCGGTGCGGGAATGACCGTAAGATTGGCGGCATTGAACAGGTTGAATCTGTCCACGACCTCCGGACCTGTTACGGGCTTCAGGGTCACCAGCGTATTGATCGGTACCATCCCACCGGTACTGTTCTTGACGAACACCCCGTTGAGCGATTGGTTGTCCCTACGCGTCTCTGGGGTCGCCTGCACGAGTACGCGATAATATTTTCCGAAGCGGTTGAAATTTGAAGCTTCGATGCTTCCGAAATATCCCTGCATCACACCCATTACATTTGAAACATCTACACCGAGCTGCGCGGCTTTTGCATCGTCCACCAGTACCTCATACTGGGGAAACCTGGCATCGAAGGTGGTATAGGCCACAGCGACCTCCGGGCGTCCCATCAGTGCGCCCATCATCCCGTAGGAAACATTGCCCAGCTGCTGGAGCTCACCATTGTTTCGGTCCTGGAGCACCATCTCCATACCGTTGGTATTGCCGAAGCCTTCAACGGTCGGCATGCTCAGTACAAGGAAATTTGCCCGCTTGTCCTTAGAAAGTTCTGCGGTAAGGTTGCCGATGACCTCCTCGAGTTTTTTTACCGCTCCTCTTTCCTTTATAGGTTTCAGCTTCACGAACAGCGAGGCAGAAGAGGATGACATGGCACTGGTAAACAGGTTGAGCCCGTCGACGGACATGGTCTTGTACACTGCCGGATTTTTCATAAGAATCTCTTCCACACCGGCTACCACTTCACCTGTACGCTCTTTGGAGGCACCGGGGGAAAAGGTCTACCTTGACAAGGATAAAGCTCTGGTCTTCATCGGGTATAAAGCCGGTCGGGGTGGTCATGGAAAGCCAGATAAAAAGTCCCCCGAAAACCGCCATCAGCGAAAAGGCGATCCATTTTCTCTTCAATAATGTAAGTATCGACCTGCCGTAGCGGAAAGTAAGTTTGTTGAAGGCGGCATTAAACCCCGCAAAGAAACGTTGTTTGAATGTTGATTTTGTGTGTCCGCTGCCACCATGGTGCAGCTGTTTGAGGAACAGGGCACAGAGTGCCGGGCTCAGCGTCAGGGCATTTACAGCGGATATGACAATGGCAATGGCAAGGGTCAGGGCGAACTGTTGGTAGAACAGTCCCGTGGAACCTTCCATGAAGGCAACCGGTATGAAAACCGCCGACATGACCAGCGTAATGGAAACGATGGCTCCCGATATCTCGCTCATCGCCGACATCGTGGCCGCCCGCGGATTGAGCCCGCGGTGCTCCATCTTGGCATGGACCGCCTCGACCACCACGATGGCATCATCCACGACGATACCGATGGCCAGCACCAGCGCAAAAAGGGTCAGGATATTGATCGAGAACCCGAAAAGGCTCATAAAAAAGAACGTGCCCACAATGGATACCGGAACCGCAATGGCAGGTATCAGCGTCGAGCGCAGGTCCTGGAGGAAGATGAACACCACGATGAACACGAGTATGAACGCTTCGATCAGGGTCATGATCACCTGGCTGATGGACTGGTCAAGAGCTTCCTTCGTAGTGAAGGGTATCTCGTATTCCATTTTGTCCGGGAAAGACTTGGAAAGTTCCTTCATGCGTTCCTGCAGGGTGATCAGGACTTCATTGGCGTTGGAACCCGACATCTGGAAAACGGCCATGGTAACTGACGGACGTTTGTCGGACTTTGAGGAAATGCTGTAGCTGTAGGCACCGAATTCGACCTTGGAAACATCCTTCAGACGAAGGACGGAGCCGTCATTGAGCGCCTTGATGACGATATTCTCGTATTGGGCCGCTTCGGTGAATTTTCCCCTGTACCGCATGACATATTCCTTGGCCTCTGATGTCCTTTCCCCGAGTTTTCCGGGAGCGGCTTCCAGGTTCTGTGACTGGATGGCACGTGATACCTCGGCGGGGGTCAGGTTATAGGCGTTCAGCTTTGCAGGATCAAGCCAAACCCGCATGGAATAGTCCTTGTTACCATAGGCCATCGCATCGCCCACACCCTTGATCCTCTTGATCTCGGGCAGTACGTTGATCTTGGCATAGTTTTCCAGGAACAGGTCGTCCATGGAGCCGTCCTTGCTCGTCACGGTGATCAGTGCCATCATACTGTTCTGGCGTTTGAGTGTCGTGATGCCCGCCTGTATAACCTCAGCCGGCAACTGGTTGGTGACCTGCGCCACGCGGTTCTGTACGTTGATAGCCGCCTGGTCGGGATCTGTTCCCAATTTGAATATCACGGTGATGACAAGAGAACCGTCATTGCTGGATACCGAACTGATGTAGTCCATGTTCTCCACCCCGTTGATGGCATTTTCCAGCGGCGGGGCGACCGAACGGGCAATGGTCTCCGAGTTTGCACCGGGATAGATGGCCGTAACGGTGACCGTTGGCGGGGCTATATCGGGAAATTTGGTGATGGGAAGGCTGAGCATCCCCACCACGCCCAGTATGACCAGTATCACGGAGATTACCGTGGCAAGTACCGGTCGTTTTATGATCTGTTTTAACATAATGGTCTGTGCATTTGTTTACTGTTGTTTGTTTTCGGGTTCTGTTTTCTGCGCTGTGACAGGTGTGCCGGCCTGGAGCCTGTCAAAACCCGAAACAATATACCTGTCGCCGGATTTGATACCGTCTGAAACGATGTAGTTGTTACCGGCCTTTCCGCTCACCTCGATAGGTAGCTGGACGGCCTTGTCTTCCTTATCAAGTGAAAAAACAAACACTTTGTCCTGTATGGTAATGGTTGAGGCGACAGGGAACAGTACCGCATCGGCATAATGCTGTTCCAGCACGACCTTTCCGGTATTTCCGCTGCGCAGTACCGATTTTGGATTGTCGAAGCGTGCACGCAGGGTGATGGAACCCGTTGCTTTGTTGAACTGTCCATCGATGGCATCGATTTTTCCCGGTACTTCATAGGGCTGTCCGTCTGAAAGCAGCAGGGTGACCGGGGGAATGCCCGCCAGTTTCCCGTCGTTCGCATTTCCTCCATAGAGTTTCTGGAAGGCGACAAAATCATTTTCGCTGAGACTGAAATATACATTGACCCTGTTGATGTCGGAAAGAAAGGTCAGGGGCTCGCCGTTTGCGGGAGCGACCAGGCTTCCCAACCGATAGGGTATCCTGCTGATATAGCCGCTCACCGGCGCTTTGATGGTACAGAATTCAAGGTTGATTTTGGCGGAATTAACCATAGAGGAGGCCTGTTCAACTGCTGCCCTAGCGCCATTGTAGGTCGCCTCCGCTTCCTGTAGCTGGAGTTCCGATACGATTCTGCTCTTGACCAGTTCTTTTTTACGCTCAAGGTCGATCTTTGCGGTCGTCACGGCCGACTGGGCCGTAAGAAGTGATGCCTTGGCCGAATTCAGTTGCTCGGCATAAGGTCTGTCCTCAATCCTGAAAAGGGTCTGACCTGCCTTGACATAATCGCCCTCGTCCACCAGTATCCTGCTGAGGTAACCGGAGACCTGTGGCCTGATCTCAACATTTGTTACACCCTCTATGCTCGCCGAATATTCCCTGGGAACCGTTGCTTTACCCTGTTCTACAATGGCAATGGGAAGTTCCGCGGGGCCCTGGTTCCAGCCCTGTTGCTGGCTGCCCTGACGGCAGCCTACCAGAATGATCAGGAGAAGTAAAAGTCCCGATCCGGTAATTGATTTATGGTTCATTATTATCTGTTTTAATTATTCTTTTTATATGCCGGTTTCTGATAGAGGTGCTGACTCCCCGTCGTTAGCATCAGGGCCGACGCATAACGTCAAAATGACCGATTCGGGATATTTTGGTAAACCGTTATATAAGTTGTATCCGGAAACCTACGGTAATAAGGTAAATTCGATTCTCCATGTTACCTGGCCATTGATCTAATTATATATCCGGCTGCTGTTTTTCCAAGGTCGGGACGTCAAACACCTGTCCGAAGTTTCTGAATGTCGATAACGCGGTTTCAAAAGCGCTCATTTTGTCCATTTTGCCTTCGCCAAAGCGATCCAGGTGATAAAGAAAGGTCTCCCACTTTAGCTGTGCGCTCTCACCATAGCCCGAAAAAAATGAAAATCCCTTTTCTATACCGCCTTTTTTTAGCATCTGCACGATATATGGCCCGCCGACAGTTGAACCTTCCAGAACATATAGTGCCGACATCGCCTGTAGGCTGTTGGTAATAATCGGTGGGACAGCGGCCGGTAGCGACCCAATCGTTCCTCCAAGCTGACCGATATCGGATAGGATGTGGGATGCATTCCTTCTCTCGTTATAATCCGGTAAGACATCTGGGGTTATGTAAGGAGTTGCCTCCTTTTCGACGGCTGAAAAATAGGCGTAAAAATATTTCAGCAACCGGACGTAATCCATATCGGTTTTTATGGCTTTGATATTCAGAACGACTTTTTTTTTCGACTTCCTGATGTATTTTTCTCGTAGATTCTTTTAATAGTTCACTTAGTTTCATTCTTTTTTAGATTAATGTTTACATGCCCTGCTGGACGGTAATTACTCGTTATGGAGCCAGGCCTTTTTGGCAAGCAGTTCTTCTTTGCTTTCCCTAACGTCCTCGTCATCCACACAGCAATCGACGGGACATACTGCCTGGCACTGCGGTTCATCGTGGAAGCCGGTACATTCCGTACATTTATCGGGCACGATATAGTAGACTTCGTCGGAGAGGGCTTCATGTTGCTCATCGGCATTTACCACCTGGCCATTTCCAAAATCTATCAGACCGCTCAGAGCAGTCCCATCTGAAAAGCGCCATTCGTAAGCAGCGTCGTAGATGGCATTATTTGGACATTCAGGCTCACAGGCTCCACAGTTGATACATTCATCGGTAATCTTAATTGCCATCTGTTTTAAAAAATTCGGTTTGTTATGCGCATTTATTATACTTATAAGGGGATGGAAAGCAACGGAATATTATTGCCCGATGCCATTATCCTGGTCTTGCTCCTGTGCACCAGCGAGCCCCAGAAACCGTACCTATAGGGAACCATAATCAGCAGGTCAGCCCCATATTCTTTGATTTCCCTGTTAATGGATCCGATTATTTCATCCGATTCGACGTTCTTGTAATAATATTGGATACCGTTCAATGCATTGTCCACTTCTTGGGCATGCTTTGATACCTTATCATTGGTTGTTAAAGTATTGATAACACTATTAACATGGAAAACTTCAACCTCTGAATTGAGATTGGATGCCAGTTCCTTTACCTGTTCAAGAACTTTGCTATGCACACCCCTGGCAAGGTCACATGCGAATAATACTTTCTTGATTCCATGGTATTTTACGGTTGCCGGAATGGCGATAACAGGAAACTTCAAATGGTGTATCGCAGCAGTTGTAGTATTTCCCATTAGATCCTGTTCAAGGGACTTTTCACGCATACCCATAACGATCAGTTCACCATGATGGATTTCGTAACATTTTTGCAGTTCTGCAATCATTTCCCCGGTCGCGATGTATGTGCTTACCTCGATTCCATAAGCCGATGCCAACTGAGACGCTGTCCGAGCCAGCTTATCTTTTTCATCCCTGTACATTTCATAAAAAGATGCTGCCGGAACCCGCGCGTTCAACGCGTGGATGGATACATGGTAAAGGTTGAACAGGACCAGGTCGAAATTCTGCTCAGCCGCCGCCGCAGCAGCATAGTTCATTGCATTCTTGGCTTCTATGGAATAATCCATAGCAACTATTATTGTCTTCATATTGTGTCTGCTTATAAATATTTTCAGCAAATCTGTGTGTAGCCTACCCGTTTAAGCTCAGCTTCTTATGGCATGCAAGCAGATTCCTATGCTATCACTCCGATAATAGCATACCCCCTTTCCGTTACGGCAAAGAATTTTATTAAACCTCATTGCTTATGGCGCTATTTCTATATGCATCCCATCCATGAATGCAGAGAGGGGCATCTGGCAGGCGAGCCTGCTATTGCTTTTTTCATTGAAGACCTCCGAAAGCAGCGCATATTCCACATCCGATTTTTCGGGTAGTGCCGATGTATCGCTGAGTATGTAGCAATGGCAGGTGGCGCACATGGCCATTCCCCCGCACATCGCTTCCATGGGCAGTTCGTAAGCCTTGCATATATCTTTCAGCGTAAGCCCCATATCCAGCGGGCATTCCAGTATGTGGACCTGGCCGCTCTGGTCGGTCACATTGATCGTTATGTCATTTTTAACCTCACCCATTATTCAATAGCTGTTACAACCTGTTTTTTCCGCCTCTTTCCTTGACCCGTCGAACCCGTCCACACCACTTACCGTAGTGTATTTCAGCACGAATTTTTTGTGGGGGTTCAATCGCTGGTAAATGCTCTGGCAGACTATAGCTGCTTCGTGGAAACCGCACAGGATAAGCTTCATCTTATACGGATAGGTGTTTACATCTCCAACAGCATAAACCCCGGGGATATTGGTACTGTAGTCCAGGGCATTGTTGACCTTAATGGCATTCTTCTCAAGTTCCAGTCCCCAGCCTGCAATCGGGCCAAGTTTTGGAACCAGACCGAACAGCGGTATGAAATAATCCGTTTCAATGGTCTCTGTCACACCTTCCTTCTCAATGGTGATGGCGACTAACTTCCCATTTCCCTGCAAATCGGTCACCTCGGCAGGTGTAATCAGGTGTATCCTCCCTTCGTGTTTTAGTTTCCTGACTTTCTCCACGGAATCCAGCGCTCCGCGGAACTCGTTCCGCCGATGGATCAGTGTCAGCGATGAGGTCAGTTCTGCCAGGTGGATTGTCCAGTCCAGTGCGGAGTCGCCTCCACCGGCGATGATCACCCGTTTCCCGGCGTAATCTTCCGGCCGCTTCACAAAATAGTTTACACCCTGTCCTCAAACCGCGCAAGGTTTTCCAAAGGAGGCTTTTTGGGTTCGAAGCTCCCCAGACCGCCGGCGATGACCACAGCTTTTGCCCGGTGGACCGTTCCTTTGTCCGTGATGACTTCAAAAAGATTTTCATCCAGTTTCTTTAAAGAAACAGCCTGTTCATTGAGCGTGAAGCCGGGTTGGAACTGCCTGATCTGCTCATAAAGATTATCGACGAGTTCGTCTGCCTGCACACTTGGAAATCCGGGAATATCGAAGATCGGCTTTTTGGGATACAGCTCGGAAAGCTGTCCGCCGATCTGCGGCAGCGCATCGATCAGGTGGCATTTCAACTTGAGCAGGCCCGCTTCAAATACCGTGAACAGACCTGTCGGACCAGATCCGATTATTAATATATCCGTTTCTATCATAGCTGTAATTTCGATGTCGGAACTGCTGCAATTATTCTGGTTGTTGCTATTTGGATGAGCAGGTCCAGTTTGTTTTTATATGTGTCCGAAATTTCCATTGGCCGTTCTCTGTCAAAGAGCTCGCTCTTCAAGACAGGTACACTGAACGGCAATGGCCATGCCCTGAGCGATTTAGCAATGGCGTCCATGGCATTGATGCCCTGCATGGCCTGCGCACCATCAGCCCAGCATATCAGTCCCACAGTCTTGTCGGTGAGGTAAGGTCTAATGTTCTTTGCGCTTATTTCGAGCCAGTCCAGACAATTTTTCATCACGCCCGGAATGCTCCCATGGTACAAGGGTGCAAGCCAGAAATGCACATCGGCTTCCAAAAAAAGATTGTTCATCATTTCCACACCTTTCGGGGTTTTGGTAAGGGTGGTATCAAACAGCGGGATACCACTATCTGCAAGGTTGAAAACCTTGCTTTCGACCCCTGCCTGCTCCAGTTTTTCCGTCAGGTATCCGGAAAGCAGTCCTGAGGTGGAAGATGTCCGTCTCTCCAGGGCTCCGTTAAATATTATTGCTTTCATTTATTGATGTTGTTATTTGAATATTACTTTGGGCATCCCGATCTCACCGTACATCAAGGCTTTCACAATGGGTTTGAGAAGATCTGTTGCCAGCATATAAAGTGTGGGCGGGAGTTCCGGCCTTGCTCTCACGACCACTTTCTTATCCCGGAATGGGGAGAGATCCACGGCCTTCACCCGGGATTTCCAGAGGTCAAGTTCGAGCGAAGGGATGTCCTTAAAATCAAAATAAGCGGCATTGCCATGCAATCTGTCGGCCAGCACCATATAGACCCATGATGGCAGGATGGCATCTACCGAACAATGTACGGCTACCGCTTTGCCTTTGAAGGCAGCAAAGTCGATCTCTCGGACTGCGGAACGGAACTCTTTCTCCTTGACGATCATCTCCATAAATAACAGTTGCTTGATGTCAAAATCTACGATCTCGATCGTAGGGCGAAAATCGATCAGGTCAAAGGCAACGATACCGGATGCTTCCACTTTGTTCACGAATGTTTCTGTAACCATGGATAAAATTTAGTCGGATAACATTGACGGCAAAACAATGCCGCATAGATGATTATTTGATTTTTGAAAGCGCCTCCGTATAGTTTTTCTCAACAGCAGCCCAGTCAAGTACTGACCAGAACGCATCAAGGTAATCCGCTCTTTTGTTCTGGTATTTAAGGTAGTAGGCATGTTCCCATACGTCTACGCCCAAAATCGGATATCCCTGGCTTACCAGATTGGTGTCCATGAGCGGGTTGTCCTGGTTGGCGGTTGCCGATACGGCAAGCGTACCGTTGTGTTTGACCAGTAGCCATGCCCAACCTGAACCGAACTGTCCCAGACCTGCGTTTTTGATCTCTACTTTCAGGTTATCAAGGCTACCGAACACCTTGTTGATCTCATCGGCAAGTTCGTTTTCAGGTGCCAGTTTGGCCGCCGGGGAAAGGGTCTTCCAGAACAGGTCGTGGTTATAGTGACCGCCACCGTTGTTCCTTACGGCAGGAGTGTACTTACTGATCTCACGGAGAATTTCTTCAATACTTTTGGTCTCGCCTATAGTGCCGGCAACCGCCTTGTTCAGGTTGTCCACATAGGCCTGGTGGTGGCGGCTATGGTGGATGGTCATCGTCTCTTTGTCAAAGTGTGGCTCCAATGCATCATATGCATAAGGAAGTTCCGGTAATGTGTAACTCATGATATTTATTTTTAATATTTAAACCTTATGCAAAGGTAGGGAAGAAAATTAATAAAACAACAAAAACTTGTTTTATTAATCATTATTTATCGAGACAGAAAATGCTAAATTGACATAATTTATACATTTTCCGCAGTTATATCATCTGATTAATAAAATTCAAGGATTAGGATAAGAGTGTCATATTCACTACCTTTGCAGAAATAAAACAACTTTATTTTGCAAAATGAAAAAATCACTGATTGACAGGACATTGAGGTTTATCAAGCTGAACGGCGAAATTACCGCTGCAATGTTAGCCGGTGAACTGGGCATTACAAAGGAAGGCGCCAGGCTTAAATTATTAAAGCTTGCAGATGACGGACTGATAAAGAGCTTTTTCAGAAGCGAGCGTGTTGGAAGGCCCATAACCTATTATAAACTTGCGGACAGAGGATTTGCAAGGCTTCCAGATGCCCATGCTCAGGTCACCGTAGAACTTTTGCGTTCCGTCAGGGAACTCTTGGGGGAAAATGCCATTGACCTGCTTATCGGTGAGCGGGAAAAGAAAACCTATACCCGTTACGAAGAGATGCTGAAAAATGCAGACACCCTGGAAGAGCGTCTTGAAATCCTTGCCCGTATCCGTACGGAGGAAGGCTATATGGCGGAATGGAAAAAACAGGACGGTGAATACTTCCTGATAGAAAATCATTGCCCGATCTGCGCCGCGGCCACGGAATGTCAGGGATTCTGCCGTGCGGAACTGAAAAATTTTAAGTCATTACTCGGCAAAGAACATAAAGTTGAGCGAGTATCCCATATCCTTTCCGAGGGACAGCGCTGTACCTACAGGATAAAGGAACAGACCTAAAAAGCAACAGATATGGAATTGAACGAACTGGTAACCACCTCAGGCTTTATCAAGAGGTTCCTCTCAGCTGCCCCGAAAAACCACAAATGGCAAACTACCCCCTTACAGGTTTATCCCCTAAACTTCGTGGCGAAGTATCTGGAAACACCGCTACCGGCGCTGCGTGCCAATAACAATACTTTTATCCATCTTACAAAGGGAAAGATAGATGTCCTTATCGGCAGGGATTCCTATGAGATCAGTGCCCCGGCACTGCTATCTGTTTTTAGTGGAACAGTCCACTCGCTGCGCAGTATTTCCGGATGTGCCGAAGGATATCTTGTTCTCCTGGAACAGCTGACCATGTCCGTGATGTTACGGCACCATGCACTGTTAAAGCTATTCATCATTTCTCCGGTACTGAACCTTTGTCATGAGCAGAGTGGCTGGCTTGGCAACATCAATAACCTGCTGCTTCATGAAATCGAGAAGGCACATCCGAACAGGAATATCGTACACGGTCTCTTACAGGCCAAACTCTATCATGTGCTTGACCTGTCATCTGCCCGAAAACCGGTCTGCCGTAGCCAGGCCATTGCCATAGCCTTCAAGACCCTGGTGCATGCCCACCATCTGGAAAATAAGAATGTATCTTTCTACGCGGAACGTCTGCATATCTCTGAAAACTACCTTAACAGATGTATAAAGGAAACATTAAGGATGACGGCCAAGGAAGTCATATTGGAGGTCCTGATGATCCACGCACAGTACCTGCTCTGGAACTTGACCAAAAGTGTAGCGGAAGTCAGCTATGAATGTAATATCGACGATCCGTCCTATTTTGCAAGGCTGTTCAAAAAATTGAGGGGTTACAGCCCGACGCGTTACCGTGAACTTTTTGTGCAGGGTTTGTCCTAATCCCCGTAGGTTTAATCCTCGCCCGCGCATAATCCACCTGCTAATTTTGTCTCAGTAAAAAAAAATGTCTTATGGATACGAGAATAATAATAACATTTTTGATGCTGCTCGTTGCCGGTAGAACGACGGCTCAGGATCACGGCAAGACGAAGAATCCCCCGGTAATGGTGGAAACGGTGGTCGGCAGCAGAGGGGTACAGTCACAGATCATCATGGACAAATCTTTTCAGTCCCTTCCGAAATTTGGCTTTTTTAATGTCAGCAGTATCGTAGGAGAATGGGGCGAACGGGAAGTGAAGGACGGAATGGTACAATCGTACCTTACCTACAACATTTACAAAGGTCTTAAGGTCAATGCCGGTTTTCTCTATGCCTCACCGGTCGGCATATTGCCATCTGGAGGCCTGATGTACACCTATGGCTCTCAGAGATTTACGGCAGTGGTCTTTCAGCGGATAGATCTGGCAGACAAGCCCAACACCGAATCCATTGTGCTGCTTGAATACAAACCAAGGATATCGGAAAAACTGGACTTCTATTCCCGTGTGCAGGGCCAGTATATACACCACATATCGACAGATACCCATACCAAGAGTGCAATCTTCCTTCGTGCAGGACTGAAATACAGGGAATTTACTTTTGGAGCAGCATTTAACGCCGATTATTATGGCCCGGACAAGACTATTATGAACAATATAGGCGGCTTTCTGGGCGTAGCACTCTTTTAACTGGCCTTATAGCATGAATTAATAAAATCAGATAATATGGAACTAAAAAAGAAAATGGCAGTGTTTATGACTGCCTCGGTACTCCTGGTCTCATGCGGAGAAAACAAAAAAACATCGGAAACGACCGAAACGGCTATCGAATCCGGGAATCCTGTAAACACGGGAGCGGAGCAGCGGGACGGAAAAGCAGAGATCGTCCTGTCCTCGGATGACAGGATGAGGTTTGATCTAAGCACCATCGAGGTATTTGAAGGACAGACCGTGCAGTTGACCCTTAAGCACACGGGTACGATGTCAAAACAGTCAATGGGCCATAATTTTGTCCTGCTGGCTCAGGGAGTGGACGTAAATGCATTCGGACAGAAGGCAGCCTCGGCCTCTTCCACCGAATATATTCCACAGGACGAAACGGGTGACATCATAGCCTATACCCGGCTGATCGGTGGTGGGGAAAGCGATACCATCGAGTTTCCGGCGCTGGCAAAAGGAATCTATGATTTTATATGTTCCTTTCCGGGACATTACGGCATTATGAAAGGTAAATTTGTCGTAAAATAAGGATAGCTACCGGTTGTCGGATAAACGGATGGAGCAGGATTAGACAGACAGTTTTTGTTTACCCTGCTTTTGACATACTTAATCAAACTAAACTAAAATGAAAGATCACGAAATAGTCGATCAGATCCTTGAACGTATCAGGACATTATACCCATCGTACGGCATAGCCCCTTACTCGGTATCGGCCGATGCCATCAGCGAGCCGGTTATTGATATACTGCCCGGTATTCAGGAAGATTTTAGCCACATAGTCTCCATATCCGTTTGGAATGACTATGACAAACAGGAGGTCATAGATTACCTCAAACATTCGAAGGAATACCTGAGTCCTTCTTCTGCTGAACGTATGGAACACTTCCTGTCGCAAAACTTGAACAAGATATACAACGAACTGGGCGTTACCAGCTGGAAAATATTACAGTCGGATATGGTTTTTGGATTGGTCATCGGATGCGTGCGTTCTTTGGGGCATGAACCGCTATCTTTCCGCGTGACCGATTTGTTGCCCGAGGTAAAAAAGCAGCTTGATAACCTGTATAGTACGGGTTTGACTTTGCAGTATATCGTCCTTATCTAATTAGCGAATCTTGAAGATAAGCCTGTCAACTTCATTACCACTCCGGACATTGTTATTAAAGTTTTAGTAGTCCTCATCCTTTTAACTTTATAGAATAGGCAAATATGTCTTTCGATGTAAATTGGGTAAAAACCATTGACCATTAGATTATTAAGGTGCTTTTTCCAAAGTTCGATTTCTCATTAGAAATTTGGCTTCTCAACCCTCTTTAGGTTTGTATTAGGTCTGTTGTGACCAACATCTGTTAAAAGAATGCCAAAGACAATTCTAAGTCATGTTAGATGTGACAAAATATCTTCTACTTGCCAAGTTTGTATTTCTAAAACTTTTATCCTATTTTTGAAATAGGAAACGAGCGCCCCAGTTGTGAGTGACTGAAACGCAAGGTAATTTGATTATTGACAGCCTCAAACAGCAAAATTTTAGTTAAATCTGCTGGCATAGATTGTCTTTAAACACTCTCGACAACGATTAAAGCCCAGCATTAACAAAAATATTGCTATGCAACATATCACAAAACTATGCGCCGATTCCCTGCGCTCATTTTCTAACGAAAAATTCGGCATTGATTTAAAATCTTCTCACGCTCACGAACTTGTAGCAGCTTATTTTGGCTATTCGTCACGTGCGGCTCTATTAGCTGACACAAAATACCCGATCAGCAATCTAAGACAGGCCGAACTTATTGTTCTAATACCTACAGCTCAAATCAAAGAACGAAGAAACAAACTCAATGGGCTTTCACAAAACCTGCCTGAAAATATAGCGGAAGGCGTTTATTTGCCTCTTTACGACGAAAAGTTGATTTTGCACAAAATTTGGCCAACTTTGGAAGAATTGGGAAAAGTACTTGCTGATCAACATTTGAAGTCGAAACCTGCTTACTTTAGAGATATGAAAGTTCAACGTCACGGTGTCAAGATAGAACGTCATAACGATGATTTGGCAATAGTAGTCTTTCGTGAATACGTTTCGCCAAACCTTTTATTATCATTTCAAAAAGGAAGGAAAGGGGTTGTCGAGGTTTTTAATCTGAAGCGGGTAGCAGGCCTATATTGGCTATGTCAAGAAAAATCATCATTATACAGAAGCGGATACGTTGGATGCTGCCGTGGAAAAAATGCGGGATACCTACAGCGAGATCATTAGTAGTCCACAACTTTCTAATGAGGATCGACCGATTGTAGAGCCTGAGCCTACCTTCACTGACTGGTTAATGAAGCATAAAAACAGAAATTCACCGCTCGGTGATTTAGCGAGCAAACGTGGATTCTCGGACGGAGACGAACGGTGGCCATTATACAGTATTCTCGAAGACTACCGTGACTATTTAAGAGATAAAAAACCCACCTCTGGGTGCAATGAAGAGCTTTAGAAAGCGCATGGAAATCCTATCAGAATTATTTAAAAAAGAGGAAGTTGCCCAGTTCTGTTAAAATAGTCAAAAGGTCTCGTCAAAGCACGTACGATCCAAGAAAAATTGTGTTTGTCAAAAATATTACTCCACTTCATTATTCAAAACGAACAATTGAAAATTTTGTACTAGGAGATAAGGCATGGGTTTCGTGGGAAGGGAAAAAGGCTATTCCCGTCACTATTGTCGAAGTTGATGAAAGGTACTATACGTTTAGGGTTGAGCGTCCTCTAAAAATAAAGCTGGGGAGGAATACTATGTACGGTTAGACGAAGTGCGAAGTACACCAGAGTTAGCGTGTATAAATCATGTCACTTTTTAGTGTGTATTTGAACATACGTATGCCTTTAATAAACCCTGTGCCTTGTCACAATTCGAGACGCAGGGTTTTCTTTATATTTTCTCAAATCTTCTGTGATTCTTACAATATGAGATCCAGGCCTTGCCATTGCGGCTAAACCGATTCCATTTGACGAACAAGATGTTTTCGGATTTCCTATCCTTTTTTCTCCAGATCGCGGTCAATAGCTTTTTCCATTACGACCGATTGAAACTTTTTGCTGAAAAGTCCTCACGTTAGACGCCTTCAAGCTAACAGAAATGGTTAAGTAGAAGAATTATAATAGAATGAGGAAGTGTATCATTCTAAATATTCCAATTGAATTTTCATATGTGATAAAATGCCCTGAAACCATTTAATAATTCTTTCTTCGCTATTTAAAGAATGAACGTGGGTTTCATCATTTATCCAGTTTCCTATCATTGCGAAATGGAACTTGTTAAGGTCTATGATTTTAGATTTCTCCTCTTGCAAAACACTCACAAAAGTATCTGTATCAGATAATTCGGCTAATTCTTCAAATGTTTTTTCGATAGCCTGATTAGAGGTAATATGCCAATGCGGTTGAGGGTGCTTTTCTTCGATATTATTGTAATCATCCCATTCAGCCCTAAAAAGTTGATGTTTGACATTGTCAGTGGATGAACCTTGAAAAACTGATAATGATATAAAGGTATTCTGATTTTCGAATTTTATATCAACATAAACCCAGAAGTCTTTAAACCATTTTAAAACATTAATTTCTTCTCGATAGCCATTATAGTTATTTATAGCTGTAGATGTATTGTCACCTGATATTTTAAACCTGTTTGTACTACTTGGGTGGAGAAAGAATGAAGATTCAGCAAAAAAAATTTTGCAGGACTTATTTAATCCGGTTATAATTTTAAGCTTATCTAACATGCGACTTATGCTATTGGGTAGAAGTATTTTAACAAAATTTCGTCCAAAAAATTCTTTACATAGATATTTCCTGTTGACAACTCCTTTCCCATTTCTACCAATTTTAAATAGGCGTCCGAACTTTTTACTTCAGTTGAATTTACATCTGGAATTGGAATTTCCTGAGAATACTTTCTCCCTAAATCATACCAGTTTCCACCAGATAATTGCTTTGAATAAATTGATAGTAACTTGTCAAAGAATGGGCTTGAAAAAAAAGCAACATAAAAATAAAAATCCGATTCTTCAAATATCTTTTTCGGTAGCCAAGCATTTCCATTTTCGACAATGAAATCTCCATTGGCATCAAAAGCGAACGAATCTGAATTACCAAACCTTGTCGAAACAAGTCTTGGCTCCTTTCTTAAAAGCCAAGCTCTATGTTCACTCAAGTACCACCAATTAAGGATGCTCTTTCTTGGTCTTGATGCTAAAGCATCTTTTGATTGCAGAAGTTTTTCATAAAAAACAGGAGCGCCTTCCTCAAATTCTGCTTCTGTCCTTAACGTTATTCCATTTCTATTGTAAGGATACCATATATAATTGGTCTTAATTAAAATCCCGTTCTTAATGGCTTTATTATCGACAACTGGTCGGAAATATTTCCTTTCTTTTTCTGGTAAATCCTCGTATTCGGCTTTTGTTATCTTAAATACTGGATTACTACCGGAGTTCACGCCTTGTTGTACGTCAAAGACATCCTTGACTTTAACTAATTTTTTCTCTAAAGTAAACCTTCGAAGTGTTTTTAAAAGCTCATTTTCGGCCAATGATATAGATTTCCAACTATCCTGAATTATTGGAAAGGTAATGGGTTGGAAGATACTATAATCTTTTTGATTTACTGTCAGTTGATTCGAGTAATACATTTTCCTCAAATCTCGCAGAGCATTTTGAGCGATGCTCTTTTCATTGCGAGTCCAAAGAATCGTTGGAATAATATCTACTTTCGGCCTATGTCCGACTATTATACTTACATCCGTTAAAGCATCTTCGAATACAAAATTTCCTAGCTTTCCAACTAACTTTAATGTTATTAATTCAATAGCACTATTCCTTAAATTTTTGTAAGAGTCCAGAGTAAGTAATGATGAAGGTACTACACAGCCAATAACTCCATATTCACTCAAAAACTGAATGGCCTTATAAAAAAAAGCACTTGCTTGATTGGGCTTTCCAGAAAAATTAGCACCTAGCGTTTCTTTGACCGCATCTCTTGCATCTTTATTCCCTAACAATTCCCATGAAACAAATGGCGGATTCATCAAAATTAGATCATATGTTTCAGTCCATTCTTCAACTAATGAATCAAGAACCAGACGGATATCGAATTCTAGTTTGTCTTTCCAGATGGTTCGTTTTTCATAACCGAGTAAAAATTTAGAGGTATTAGTTGCAGTTTCTGAAGTGTCCCATCCCGTAATTTTAATTGTTCCACTGTATTTCAATTCTTTCAATTGTTTAAGCGCTTCAATCAAAAATTCAGAAGATCCACAAGCGGGGTCGAAAATTTTTATAATTGGCTTTTTTAAATCTAAATGCCGAATAGCATTTTCAACTATTGTCCGCGCGAGATAAGGAGGAGTATAATGGATGCTGGAATATAAATTACTTTTTGTTCCAAGTTTCGTAGAAACACCACCAAATAAATCTCTTTGAGGGTTGAAGAATAGCACCTCTTTTTGAGCCTCCTGAAACAATACTCCAGCTGAATGTCTTATGATTAAATCTAGTTCCGGTTTAATATTTACAATTCCTGTGCGAAGTTTTTCAGTAAAAAAATCAAATCCAGCCGGAATGTGAGCTGGCTTTACGTTCCATTTAGCTTCATTGAAATTAGCATAGTCGTCTTCTAAACTGGTTAGTAAAACAAAGAGTAAGTTTAATGCTTCAACAGGGTTGGTTTTTTCCAACGTTATATTTCGAAACTGTCTAAAAATGTCAATAATAAAGGGCACAACATCTCTCTCTGACTTAAAGCTTTTAGATAATAAGTAATCATAAAAGACATTGAAATTCTCAGCCACATGCTGTTGCGACACTATCTCTGGAGTAATCTTGCTTCGTTCCCAATTGAAGATTTTTACTTTGTCATTTTCTAACACAACAAAATTTTTCGTATTGCTAGACCAAGACCTGGAGTAGTAATGTTCAAGATCACTGTCGTCATTTACGGTTTGAAGACAAAAATCTCCGTATCCACCATTCAGCATGAGGAAATTTTCCTTATTTTTTGTTGGCTCAAGCTGTATAGGCAAAAGCCCAAAATTCTGCTTCCAAATTGATATGTCAGAAAGGTCTCTCATTCTAGCAAAAATGCATTTTTTATTTTAAAAATTGAACTTTAAAAAGTATAATCGAGAATTTTTTGCAGAGCATCCTTTCTAATTTATTGAAAGTTTTTGGAAATTCAGTATAACTCCCTTTTTCCGAATTGAACAAAGTAAATTCATTGATTTTAAGTAACTTTGCCATTTATTCTTGAGTTAGGCCTTTTTGTACCTATATTCTTTCAACCTTCCCGCTAGTGTTGTTGGATCAAATTCAAAATGAAGATAACCAAGAAAATTTATGATTAGGGGGAAATAAATAGCCAAGAGTTTATTTCTATTATTTTCCCAGTTTGTAATGGTGTCTTCCGTTATACCAAAAATCTCCACTAAATCCTTTTGACGTTGTCTTAGATGCATTCACTTTTCTCTAAAGCGTTCTCCAATGGAAACGGGGTTTGTAAGATAAGAAAAAGGCATTGACCTTCCAATTCTTCCCTTATAACGCAAACAATGTAACGAATAGTATGTAGTTGCGTGGACATGTTATTTAAACATAAAAAAGCCAGCATCTTAGTCCGAAACGGGTAGGCAAATCTTAATTATTCAACCAAGTTTTTTGCATCTAAGATGGCTTCACAATCTTCTGCAAGGTTAGACTTTCCGCAACTCGACCTACTTAAGGAGATTTCATAAATTTGAAATCTCCTTTTTTTATGCCAATAAGAATCTGTGAGCCAAAACTGTTAGTGTTGGGTCATTTATAGTTCGATATTTATGGGTGAAATCTGTAGGCTTTTGTTGAAGACTACCTTAAAACACACTCTACAATAGCATTAAGACCTTTTTTTTAAAAGTTCGATTTCTCCTGTGGGATGGGGTTGCAAAGCTGAACAATGAGTTTAGTAGCCAGTTTGGAAAGAAATGTGGTGGCTACTTTGGCAGAAATCTACACACTAAGAGCAGGTTATTCTTAGCACTTTGCTATGTCCAAAATTTCGGGCGGCCCTTACGGCAATAATTTTTAGAAAGTGAATTAAACTCCTGTCAAATTCAATCACACAGTATATTTTTAAATGAATTATACATAGCATTTTTTGCTACTTGTCCTCAGGATTCCGGTTAAGAACTCTATCCAGCTCCTTCCCGAATACCTTTTAACATCCTCTGGGTTAGCGTAGGTTGTACTTACAGCGCTTTCATTTTCCCAATCTGTTGTGCCAAAAGCATACGTGCTAGATAAGGCGTACGGCTTGTACGTGCCTTTTAATAGTGCGATGATGTCAAAGGCAAATTCCGAGAAGTAAGTTTCCGAGTGAGTTATTCTTGCTCTTAAATGGTACTTACCGACTTTTTTGCATTTGGAGTGCGCCCAAAAGAGCAGGGAGTTGCGCCATGGTTCTTCATCATCATACAGATACTCGAACAAGATCTTTCCACTGGAATATTTTTCGTGCGATTCTGGACGAAGGATGTAGCCGCCATAAAATCCCCTAAGGTCTGAACCATCTAAATAGGCATCGAGTGCTGCAAAATCCTTTTCATTGCTTTTGTGTAATTCAAAGAAAACAGTTGCACAAAAGAAAGTTTTGGGCAGGTAAAATCTATAGTCATGGACTGAAGGTTTAGGGATCCCCATCAACGGTCTCAATTTCCTCAAATGCTCGACAGCCTGTTTTACACTTTTTTTATTGAATACGGACTTTACCTCGATTACCCCATACACGTATTCGACAGGGATGGCCAGTGATCTACCTGAATCGGAAGAGTCCGGATTTCCTTCGACCCAAAGAATAGGCGACTCCATCTGGTCATAAATGATTACATCATAATGCACCATGTTCTCTGAGTTAGGAATGCCCTGCGAGACAATATAGCCAGAGGTGACGCCATATCGCTTTGGTAGGAAGTTGGTGAGCCACCTGCGAAACTCAGCTTCGGCAACATTACCGTGTTCAGTCTGTACCGCTTTTTTACGACTCATCTCACGCGCCCTATCGTATGCCGATAGCATTTCATCTCTTGCCATCAGGAACTGTTTCCAGCCTTGATTGGGAGTTTGTATATTCATTGGAGGAATGTCTTTTGCCTTGAAATTTAACTTTACACGCTAATTTACAAAATCAGAATACAAAGTGCAGACTCTTGTTGTAGCTAATGGAAATTTTTATAATTACCTCAATCTTAATTCAGCAGATTTATACAGTATATTAGAAGTCTGAAATAAAGAATGGCAGGATATACATGAACTTTGACACCTTTAAAACTTAGGGAGATAATCCGCAAAATGCTTTTGACACCTTTTACCGAGTAGGATTTATTAAAAAAATATATGTCATTTAAAATACTTGCGAGTATTCGCTTTCTGGAATTACAAGATCTCGACCTGATCGAGACACCAACCTTTAAGATTACCACTCATGATGCTGAAAAAGCAAAAGTCCTCGGTAGTGAATTTCAGAAATTCGCGCGGCTACGTGACCTGAGATCTTATGATAAAAATGCAATGGCATATGCTGTTTATGAAAGCATTGATGATAACCCGATATTTCAGCAAGAGATGAATGAAGAATTAACACAACTGTGCTGGCAGATGGAAATATTCCTATTGTTCCTGTGGTTTGTAAAAGATAATAGTATTAGCCTGGAGCAAGCATACGGCCAGTTTACTATTGTCAAATCAATAAACTGGTGGACGGGCAGAAATGTGTTTTCGACTTGTATTGGGGCAATTTGAGAATACTGCGTTCAATAAAGCTGAATTGAAGGACGCCTGTTGATTTGCTATTAAAATATACAGAGCATTGCACAAATAAGAACTCGGAGAGCCAAAAGGAGAAGTCGGTACATAAAAAAACGATGCTGAGTGGTGAATTTCAGTCGGGAGTTGATCCCTACAAAATTGAGAATAGGATTGAAAAGGCGATGTCCTTTTTGAGCAGCGCCAGGTCCACACCTCATTTACCTCAGAAAATAACACACTACATGGCCATACTTGAATGCTTGTTCTCTACAGATGGCAATGAGATCATTCACAAGGTCTCGGAAAGAACCGCCTTTTATTTGGAAGGCACTACAACGGAGCGCATAGCAATTTATATGGCTGTTAAGAATGCATATAACATAAGGTACAAGTTTGTACATGGAGATAAACCTCCCAAAACGCACGAACAATTATGTGTCATTGCAACCGAGGTTGATGCAATAATAAGGCGCGTTCTAAAAAAACTAATTCTCAACGACCATATAACTTTCTTACAAAAAGATCTGAACCAATATTTCAACAAGCTGATTTTCTAATACTTGATGGTTCATTGTGCACCTTGTTGAGCTTTTGGTATCTGTCGCTTAGCACTAAATGTGGTCAAAAGTCGGAAAATGATGTTGATTTATCCACTCATGTTAACGTATGGATAAGAATATATCACTATATTGGATGGTTGCTTAGGCTCTACTGGTCTTTAGGCAATAAACTTAAATTTTGTCAAAATGAATTTCGGAAAAGCTTATTCGATTACGCTTAAATTTTACTTTGCTCATTATAAAAACTTCTTGGATTTTATTGAAGGATATATTAAAAGTAATGTTGAATCCTTTGATACAGCTAATCCCATAGATGAGTCATTGGCAAAAGAAAATCCCGAGTATTACTATTCTCTGGTGGACGATATTTCTGAAAAATGGTGGCAGCACAGCCGTGATTTCCCAAGTGAGTTCAGGACAACTTTTTTAGCACAGGTATTCAGTGGAATCGATGCACATCTAAATATTATTTGCGCAAAATTTCACAGCATACATTTGCCACCTAAAGAGATGAGGTCGATGAAAGGCAGTGAATGGTCTCAGAAGGGAAAGTATCTTAAAAAATTTGCTTCTGTTGATTTCACCACAATTCAAAAAGAATGGGATCTATTGGAGCAAATTAGGCAGATTCGTAACCTAGTCATTCATCACCATTCAAGTGTTTCGGCCAATGATAAGGATTGGTCGTCTGTTAAAACCTTCATAAAAAAGAATTCAAACTATATCATTTTTAAAGATGATATCGAAGAGCTCGATGAGACCGGAAAATTGATTTATGAAGTATATCCCAATCATCGCTTCGACTTTCTGATACCTACTTCAGATCTCAATCATTTATTATTATTAACTGCTGAAAATTTCTTCAATAAACTTCTCCCCTCAGATATCATTCGAAAAGTGAATCTAAGACAATGCAAATATATATAACCTAAATAATTACAATGGAATTCAAGCTATTAGCACTACAGTTAAACAAAGAAAATCAATATACAAAGAGACTAAAGATTGGAGTGTTATATAGATTTACCGAGGAATTCGAGTTTATATACGATCCGAAAGCTAAGAATAAAGGTAAACGGGCTCACGACTATCTGATCGAGATCCGTGATCGAATAACTTATCCCGAACGGTCTTTATGACCTGCATGATCATAAATCCATAAATCATGTAAACATTACGGCGATCCTAGGGAAAAACGGCGCTGGTAAGAGTACATTACTAGAGTTATTATACCTGCTTCTGTATTCCCTATCAGAAAGAAAAGAATTTTTGCAGGATCGAAGCAACAATTCCAGATTCATAGAGAAGAGGCATTTAGCAGACTATTACGAACAACAAAACAAGAAGATAGATGAGATACTTGAGGTTTCGCAAATGGAGCTTTTTTTATAAGTTAAATGATGAGTTCTGTCTCATCTCCAATTCTGGTAAACAGATCAATTTTTATGTATTAAGGTCTGGAAAATGGGAAATAGAAGAATTTAAGCGCAATAAATTCTTTTACACTATTTGCGTGAATTATTCACTTCATGGGCTTAACAGCACAGGTGAGTACTTTTGGTTGAATGGTCTTTTTCATAAAAATGACGGATATAAAACCCCTTTGGTCATTACTCCATGGAGAGACCAAGGTAATATTGATATTAATGTAGAGCTTCATCTTGCACAAACTAGGATATTAGCAAACATCATAGGGGAATCATTTGAATCGGAGAATATTATAGATGACAAAGCTATCGCTGAACTGGAGTTCAAGCTCGTGCCGGATAATGTCGGTAAGATTGACTTTTTTACTTTAGCTTTTATTTACAGGAATACGAAGGAAATCACCAAAGTAGACCTGATCGATCTTTTTGAAAAACTGATAACAACATACGACACGGCGGTAAAACCTGATATAGAAGAGGTATTAAAATATCTAAAAGATGATCTTCGGAAAGAAAATTCTGAAAAGAATGAAAACCGATCACTGCTTTCGCAATTTGCATTTGACAATATGGATTCAGTAGATAATAAACTGATAAGATGCTTACTTGCAAAATATATTGTCTCCAAAGTGGTAAAAATATGCATGAAGTATTCAGATTTCAGTGAGTTTTACGAGTTCTTGGTCGTATGAAGAAAATAATGTCGCCAATATCCTACTTATCAATAGCACATCTAAACTGATCCAGAAGCTCAAAACTGACCGAACCCCACGTCACACTAAAGTTGAAGCAGGCAATCAACGCATTTTTGTTCGACTATATGGGTAATGCCAATTGGATCATAGAACGTAATCCAGCGAATCTGGACAGAGCAATTTTTAAGACTATACTGGATTTTTCGGATTTTAAACAGATAATTCGAGATGCTTATAGTAATTCAAAACAAAAGAAAAAAGTGGTATCTAACTTCATACCGACCGGGCTTTTCTGGCCGACAGTTATGATAGCCAGTGATAAAGGTAACTTCCCTTTGGGCATTTAAGTTCTGGCGAACAGCAAATGGTGCATGCTATTCATTCTATTATCTATCATATCCTTAATCTTGATTCTCTGGACGAATCAAAACAGCCATACAACGCTGTCAACCTCGTATTGGATGAAATAGAGCTATATTATCATCCTGAATACCAGCGGCTTTTTGTTAAAAAGTTACTGGAAAGTTTGGGTAGATTGAAGCTGAAAAGTGTCAGCGGATTCAATATCATATTCTCTACGCACTCGCCATTCATACTCTCCGATATTCCACATCGTAACGTCCTGAAATTACGAGATGGAGTTGCAGCTCCCTTCAATGACGAAGCGAAGACCTTCGGATCTAACATTCATGAAATGCTTACGGACAGTTTCTTTCTTGACCAAAATCTTATAGGGGCGTTCGCAGAATCAAAGATACAGGATTGCATTAAAGATTTGCGTTTGCTTGAGTTGGGAAGGGAAAAGACTCTGTTGGAGAGATCAAATCAAAATAATGAGAACACGACTCTTTATATCCCGCATAAATGAAGATATCAACAAACTGACTGGGAAGAAAAAGGGCTTCGATTACAAAGAAGCATATGATGCTGAGATCAGGAGCCAAAAGTTACTAAAGACAATAAGTATTATAGGGGAGCCTGTCGTAAAATACAAATTATTGGAAATGTATGATGAAAGCCCTGATGATTGAAGACCGGATAAGAGCCAAGGCTAGGCGCGATATTCAGGAGATTATGGAAAGAACCGGAATAAGGAAGGAGGATTTTTAACCATGTTTCACCTTGATCTAAACGCAACTAACATTGCATCTGCAAAAGATATCCATTTCAACATGTTCAAGTGTTATGTGAATCGTCGCATCGGTAATCCGAGATGTACTCCGCCCATAGGTCATAAATGTACCATCTGTGATTCGAGGCTGAAATCTATCAACGTAAACCCAAGGATTACAACCTTTCTTACTAATCCTGTCAATCTCTCCGATATATTGATTGGAGATCCTATCAGTCTATTAGCGGTCGACACTCGTTTCTGGACGACGATTTTTCCGACGTACAATTATCAGAGCTGGCGCCCTATTTTAACAAAAAACATACCCACTCTAGTTATAATGGGCCACATCGTGCACAAGCTTTACAGGTCTTTGCTATTATAAAGGACCTCAACAAAGTGCTTGATTATGGATGGTTCACAGATAAGAAGAATAAGCATTACAATGCCTACAACTTATCAGAATACCTGAATAGGGAAACATGTACCTACTGCAACCGGGCATACACATCGACAGTGGTCATTAAAGCGAATGGACAATGCATAACAAGGCCAACATTGGATCATTGGTATCCGAAATCAGAATTTCCACTTCTTGCAGTTTCGTTCCAGAATCTTATCCCATCCTGCCATTCGTGTAATAGCTCAATTAAAGGGACTGTTCAACTAAACCTAACCGACCATATCCATCCTTATGTGGACAGCACGCAGAATGAGGACTTTCAATTTGGATATTTCTATTCCACGGTCTTAAATAAATATCGGATTTTTGTGAAGGATACTCCTCAAAAAAGTTCAAAGTCTCGAGATACGCTCAAAGCAATGTTTATTGATGAGATTTACAATACGCACCATGCGGAACTCAGCGAAATACTAACCATAGAAAAGAATTACTCAAAATCTTACATCAAAAAGATGCACCTTCTTCTTGGACAAAAAATATCAAAAGAAGAGGTTTATCGTTTGCTTTTTGGTGTGTACTACGAAAACAAAGAATTTTATAAAAGACCGCTAAGTAAGTTTAAATATGACATATTGAAACAGCTCGGTATGCTTTCAGAGATGGAAGAGGGCATCTAATTACTTCGTCAAGGATTCGGTATCTTGGACTTTCTCTGTTTTTTTGTAAGTTCTTTCAACAAGATATAGAAGATCCATTATAATAAATGTTCCTTCGTTCTCAAAGCGTCTTAAAGACTTGTCAATAAGATACAATTAAACAGGTTTGTCAAAATTTAGTATATTTATCAAAGTGAGGGGATGAAATTGAATCAGAGCATTTAATAAAATACTATTATAAAATAGTTGTAACTTAAGTATCAAAAGATAGATAATGAAAATCACGATTTTCTTTTCTTGGCAGTCCACAACGGATCAAAAATATAATAAGCACTTTATTCTGAAGTGTATCGAGGCTGCTGTAAAGAAACTAAAAAAGAAACCTAATCTTTCTGACTTACAATTTGAGATTCAGGAAGGAATAAGGGGCGAGTCAGGGTCAGTAAAGGTTGCCGACACGATTGTAGATGAAAGGATACCTAATTCTGACATTTTTATCGCGGACTTGTCCGTAATAAACAGCATTCCTAAACCAATGAAGTACTTTCACAGGCTTTTTGGACTTCGGCATATTGTAAACATAAATAATAATGTAATGTACGAATATGGAATAGCAAAAAATGAGCTAGGCGAAAGAAGAATAATAGGTGTCTTGAACAATCACTACGGCTCCCCTCTTGATGATGCTACTAACATTCCTTTTGATATTCGACATAATCGATTTCCCATCGAGTATCAGTACTCGTCAAAAACAAAAAATATAGATGAAATTAAGGAAAATCTTATAAACGATCTTTACGGTGCTATAAAAATAGCGACAGACCATGTGATTGCGAATCAGAAAATTAAATACATACCCCTTATTCCATGGAAGGAATGGGCAAAATATATACAGACAAAACATAGCTTTATTGTCAACAATAAAATTGAGCAATTAAGGAGTGAATTAATAGGTCTTGCCACTGCGCCTCGAAACAATTTCAGAGTTATCGGACAACCTGGAATCGGCAAAACCAGAACCCTTTTCGAGATTTTTAGGGAAAGGGATGGCGATGACCAATCAAAACTTCTCTCCGCAAGGGTACTATATGTCAACTGTAACGATCATTCTAATTATGATTTCCACTTGTTATTACAAAAAATAGTTAATGATAAAGACGATAAAATCATTGTTTTAGACAATTGCTCTAAAGATCTGCATCGAAGCCTTAAAACACTGGTAGAAAGTGTAGACAGTAAAATATCGTTAATAACAGTTGATTCTAATCCAGAGGAAGCCCATGACATCATATCTAACATCAGGTATTTTTTCATAAAGAGAGGTGATTTACACGATGTAGCAGAAAGAATTATTGATGAGGAGGCGAATCTAATAGGTGACGAAAATCTCAAAAGAATAAAAGATTTTGCTCAAGGGAATTCGCTAATGGCAACTCTATTGGTGGATAGTATAAAATCAGGAGGTAAAATAGTTGGGAAATTGGAGGACAAGGATTTGCTGGATAGGTTATTAGGTGAGAAGGGTAGAGATCCAAGAAATCGAACAATGCTCAGATCGTGTTCGTTATTTAATTACATAGGTTTTGAAGCTGATAAAAGGGAGCAGATCGACTTTATAGCGACGAACAAGAATATAACCAGCATAGACGGGGCGGAAGAGGTACTGAAGCATGATTTTGTTGCTATATGCAATTATTATATAAAAAGGGAGATTGTTGAAAAAAGAGGTAGGTACATTGGTGTCCGGCCATTGCCATTAGCTATGTATTTGGCACAAGAGTGGATGGATACTTGTGACGACAATAAATTCCTAAGTGTAATCACAGATATAGCGAGACTTGAATCGCAACATAGGACACGACTTTCAGAGGCCTTTGCCGAGCAAATGAAATATCTTGGCTATGATGATAAAGCAAACCAAATAATTGGGAAGATTGTGGGGGAAAACGGCCCTTTCGATAATGCGGAAGTTTTAAATACAGAGTTGGGTTCACGCCTCTTCCGCTCGTTTGTTGAAGTGAATCCAGTAGCTGTCTCTGAAAATCTCTATCGCAACTTTTTTAATAAAACAACTGCCCAGTTGTCCAGTATAAAGGAAGGTAGAAGAAACCTTATATGGGTTCTTGAAAAACTTTGTTTCGATCGTCGGACATTTGGAAAAAGTATCAAAGTACTGTTAAAGTTTGCTGTTGCTGAAAACGAAAACATATCAAATAATGCTACCGGTCAATTTTTACAGCTATTCAACATTCAACTTGCCGGAACAGAGGCAAACCTGACTGAGAGGTTGGATGCCATTAAATGGGGGCTTCAGCAAAATGACGAAAGATTTAAGCGGTTAATTCTTAGTGCACTTAGTGTAGGCTTAAAAGGGAGGGGTTTTAGAAGAGATGTCGGTGCAGAATATCAAGGGACTTATGTTCTAAAAGACTATGAACCTGACTATTCCGAAATCGTTCATTACTTTGATGAGATCATAAGAATTCTTAGAGACTTATATGATAATGATGAAGGAAGCAAGGAAACTATAGAAAATATTGTTATTGAAAGACTAAGAGGATTGTGCAGGGCAAGACTGGGACTGCTAATTCTCTATTTCTTGGAAGAAATTATGTCGAAAAAGAACTTCTTTTGGCAGGAGGCTCTTAACTCTTTGAGGTTGGTTAGGGATTATGATTTCAATGTTATGGATGAAGAATCGAAATCGAAGATCCAGCAGTTAATCGACGTACTTACAAAAGACGACTTTTTAAGTAAATACCTCGATTCACAGAGATATATTGTTGAAAGAAGGAATTTTGAAGAAACCAATAAGAGACTGATAAGGGCATCTGAAGATTTGGCCGATGAATTTTTTGACCAAGATGTGAAATGGGATGAAGTCTTCCCGGCAATATTTTCAAAGAACAATGGGGTTCCTGGCTTTTACTTTGGCAAGCGCTTATATGAAAATTATGGTGATGACGTTGAACTGAAATGGAAATTTTTATCCATAGTTTTTGACACTATGTCCGCGATCGCAAAGGATCAAAGAAACCCATCGATTATTATAGGTTTCCTATCTAAAGCTACCAGTGAGATAATGGATAAAGTAAAAGGAGCACTGATTGAAAACGATAAATTGGATTCTTTGTTGTTTGAAATTATTGGTAGTAGAGAAATAAGCATAGAGGATCTCGATCCTTTATTCTCTTTGATAGATGGTAAACAAAATAAAGTCTTTGATTTTGAACGTGTCCGAAGTATTGGATCCCTTTCACTTGAAGAGATGGAAATATTTTCAAACAGATTATTCTCATTTGGAAAAGAGGGTTATCAGGTCGCTTTTAATATACTTTTTGATTATTCATTTGATGATGCATTGAAAAAGAAAGAGCTTACTGAACTATTTAAAAAGTGTTACCTAGAGTTAGGGGTAACCGTAGAAGGACAAACTACCATAGATAATTACAAATGGTTCAAAACACTAACTGACATATTGGAGAATGTAGAAGAGTCAGAATTTGCGAAGAAAATAAATAAAGAGTTTATAGACTCAATTGACAGATATAGATCGTTTACATGGGATCATGACATATTGAATTTATATTACACACTTATCAAATACCATTTCGATGTAGTTTGGCCTTACATTTCTGAAGTACTTATCTCAAGTGAAAAAGATTATGATAGGTTTCATGCGCTTACATCTATTTTTCAATCAAATATTAGTACGACAAATAATATGTCCAACGTGGGTGTCTTGTTTAGTGGAAATATTGATAGAATTTTTGAATGGTGCCATGACAATTCTCCCGAAGCTCCAACAATTATAGCAGATTTAGCACCCATTTTTGATGGAAACAACGATGACTTCAAAAACTGGCATCCAGTCGCTACTAGGCTAATTGACGAGTTTGGAACTATCCGATCAGTTTTAAGTAATATTAGTGCAAATATTGGGAGTTTTTCTTCGATAGGTTCGGTGGTTCCGTACCTGGATGTTCAGAGAGAATTGTTCAATAAACTAATAAGCCATCCTACTCTTGAAGTTTCTGAATGGGCAAAAGAGAATATTGGTTATATTGAGAAAGATATAAAACGAGAAAGAACGAGGGATGAAGAGGAATATCTTAGATAGAGTATTATCTGTGGTCCCCAAAAAAATGAATTTATATGATCTACATTCGATATCACTATTAAGGTAAATTGAATTGTTTAGTATTTCCTATGGTAGTCTTGTTTTACCGAAGTTGTAGGCTCTTAACGTAAGGTCTGTTCAATGCTTTTTTGTTGTATCATGATAATGAAAAGCCTGGTTCAGAGATTGAAACAGGCGATTAAATCTTATCAGGTTGTAGCCTATTTAAGATGCTTGCTTGCGTTTAGAATAGCTTCATAATCTTCTATAAGGTTAGACTTTCCGCAACTCGACTCTACTGGAAAAAAGCTCGACTTGCGTCGGGCTTTTTTAGTATAAAGTAGTAAGTATTTAGTGTTTAGACGGCAGCCGTGCCGGAAAGAATTTTATTAATAATATTATAGTCTCATAGTTTAAGTAATAACTTTCAACTTTTGACAAGCCGATTTATTTTAGGAGAACGATAGGTTTAATTTATTTTGCAAATAGTTTTTTCTAAAAATGTATAGGAGACCTAAATATAGAAATGCCTTTTTGCCAATCTTTCATTCTATTTTAATATATCCTTCGAGTAATATAAATGAATTCATATATTAGTATGTTATTAACAGGTTGTTTACCAGTTTATTGATACCTAAAATTATAATTTTTCCAGGAAGCAAAAGGGACTAACCTTAAAATAGAATTCCAATGTACATACTGTATTGTGATACTTTATTGAGTGTTTTTTTATGTAATTTTTGGTTCAGATTGGAGAGTCATTCAACTGCTACTGATCAGGAAATTAAAATTATAATTCTTAAGGAATGTCTTTAAACGTAATAATGACCTAGATGATGACAACAACACGACATGAGTATTGGAAATTATTAATAAGCAATTTTAAACGGATGAGCTATGAAAAGATTTATTTTTTTGATTTCAATTATCATAACATTATGTTCCTGTGAGCGTAATGAAATTGAAATTAACAATAATAGCATTATTGGAGAATGGAAATTAGTTCAAATAGATCAATACGTTATGAACCCTTCAGGAGCTAAACTATCTACAACTGATTACAGTTCAAAAAATGTGATTTATAATTTTCAAAAAAACAATTTGTTAAAAGTTAGCGGCGGTGAAAATTTTGGATATAGTAATGGAGAATACCCGTATGAATTCAAAAAAGATTATTTAAGTGGTTTTCCTTCGCCTGAAGAAACTAAAATTAATCTTGTAATTATTAATGATTCAAAATGGGTTTTTTAATTATTCAGGTTCTCAAATAACTTTGAGTAAAGCTTACGTTGATGGTCCAACGTTAATATTGGAAAAGAAATAAAAGTAATTCTTTAGTACGTAATGGTTGAAAGCCATATTTATGGCGTGCCTCACCAGGACTGCAATATCATTAAGTTTAGAGAAAAATAAGGCCATTGGCATATTTTCAGTGGCAGGTGGGGACACCTGCCACGGCGAGAAAACCCCATCGGGGTTAAATGCCGTAGGCATGAAATATCTCTTAAATGCCATCGGCATGAAATATCTATAGAAGTGAAAATCGCCTCAAAAACCAACGCCGTAGGTGTGGCATATTTGTTAATTACCCTGCTATAATAGTTTCATCGCGATGGGATTGTGTTACTATGACCACAAAATAGTTTCCAGAGCTAAAGCTCTGGAATGACAGTTTCTTTTTTTTAAAAGGGCGATTTTTGGGGAAATTTAGGGGCGGCTCGCCGCCCCTAAATTTCCCCAAAAATCGCCCCCTTTCCCTCGATATGCGTGTCATCGTAATCGCAAGATTAGCAAACTATTTTTATTATTTAGAAACAACAGTGTCCGGTGAAAACACCGACCGACCTTAACTTAATGACATTGCTCGATTGTACAGGTTCGCCATAGCACGTTTCCCCAACTGCCGCTGAAAAAACAAACATACCATTTTACCCTATGTGGGAAATTGTTTTAGAATATTTATTTATCACGCCATGCAACCCTGTAGGGGTGACACTATGAATTGCTGATTATTTTATTAGACAATAGACATAAGACAATAGACATTAGAATTGGTATGATGTGTTATTTAACACCGATGAAGTCGGTTAGTCGTGGTAAGTTGAGGCAGCTGCCACTGAAGGAAAACGTAAATATTCTCCAAAACTGTGGGTGAATTTGAAGTTATTTTTAATTTTGATGTTGAATCTCTTTTGCAGAACTACAAGGGAGTTTTAACGAATTCAGGCTTTGAAAAGCTTACTGGTATCAATCAAAGGTTGATGTACCAATATGCGACAGGACTTAAAAAACCTCGGGAGGCACAGAGAAGGAAGATAACCGAAGGCCTCCATAATCTAGCAAAAGAACTACTTGCCATAGAACTATAGACTTTCACCAATTTTAGAAATGTTTGTGTTTTGTTCATTTATTTAAGGGAACCCTATCATTTGTTCAATGTAATTTTAGTACAGTACTAATATTAAACAAACACTAAAAATAATCCAATAAAATTTCAATGTCTGCTTGATTTAATTCAGGGTTATAATGTAAGTTTGAGGATAACTGGGAGAAATCTAGTGAGTTAATAATTTAAATTGTCTCTGGCAGAAATATTCTTAAATATATGATTGGGTTTGAAATCACAAAATATGAAATACATTCAATAAAAATTTCAAGTTATTCCACACAAATATTCTTGTATAATTATAATGATGGAATGAAATTAATACCAAGCGGAATAAATGAAAGAGAAGATCGATTGAAGTGGGAGCATATCGAATTTCATATTGGGGACAAATTAAGTATAGAAATTAAAGATATTAAGGAAATCAGTTCCCCATGCTATATTGATAAACACTTTTAATTGCTGATTTTTTAGATAAAAGAATCACGCTGTGAAAACAAAACGCTTGCACAGCGCCTATATAGTTTCTCTCGCTAAAGCGAGAGAATGACAAGCATTCTTGGGGGGCTTGGGGTGAATTGGAAGGGAAAGAGGTCGCTGCGGCGACCTCTTTCCCTTCCAATTCACCCCCCTATTAAACGAGGGATCCTGTCATTCTCTCTCGTAAGAGAGAAAAACTATTTAGTGAACTATGTAAGAAGTTTAAACCTCAAAAGCAAAGTCATTTATTTAAAGGAATTTAACAAACATGCCACACCTACGGCGTTGGTTTCTGGGGAGATTTCAATGCTATAGATATTACATACCTACAGCATTTAAGACGAATTTCATGCCTATGGCGTTTAATTCCTATGGTTTCGGTTCGCCATAGCAGGCTTGCTCAAATGCCACTGAATAGAGAAGTTTTTGGAGAAATGTTTTCTTTTATTTAATCAGAGTCTATATGAAGTCTATGTTTATTACATATCAAACATTGAAACAGATAGCCTACTAACCTTCCGTCTTTCGACAGGTTCTGCAACACAAATTCCTTTTTGTATCTAATATTATTAATATCATCCTGTAACTCTTCCATGAAGGGTTCAATAGTTTTGGTGTCGGCATAACCTATAAATGCACAAGGTTGGTTACAGTGTGTCAGCCATACCTCTTGTTGCCAACCGTTGTAGCTTGGTGTTCTTTCACATAGTTCAGATTTTAGGTCTTCATTTATGTTTTTGGGATTTTCAATACTTTCATAATCAATAAAATAGCCATCCAAAGTTAAAGCCGCATTACCATTTTCAATGCACCAAGGGCAAATATATTCTTGTTCTTCATAACTATAAAAAGAGCTATTATAACGAATAGTCCTTTCTTCATCGCAGGCGGAGCAAATGCCTTCTTCTTCTACAAAAATATTCAGACTAAAAGCATTTGGGCTGTATTTAAAGTGTGGTAGTTCCATGGTCGTGCTTAATTAAAAAAACGAAAGTGTAGATAATATTAACAAGAATATTCCAAAAATCCGAATATTATTAACTTGTTTAATAGTTGTTTAAAGAAAATGATTCGTTGTTCACTAACAAAAATGCCTTAACCCCCAATCAGTAATATTGGTATTTTAATCCGTAATCTGGATACAGTTATATCCATTGATAAACCTGAACTTTGAGTAAGATAATTTTAAAAGATCTATGGTTATAAATGCAAAGTTTAATAATATCATCATATATAAATTGTTTAGTATGAAAAGATTTTATTTATTTCTTGCCCTAGCTACATGTTTCTCCTCATGTAACACCTTACCAGATTCCAGAGAATGCCGATAGATTGCCTTTGACGGATGCTGTTTCGAGTTTTTTTGATAAAATTGGTGATGGTATCTTGGTAACGTTATCTACTATGGAGATAATATTGTAGACTCTCCCACGGATATCTGGAATAGTGATCATTGGCGTTCAGGCCTTGAAATGGCTAGGTTATGGGCGAAAACCATAAATAAGCATGGCGGGGATGCTACAGTGATTCATCTCCCTGAAGTTGGTATCAAAGGGAACACGCATTTTCCTTTTTCAGACTTAAATAATATTGAAGTAGCCGATGCATTGTCAAAGTGGTTGACAGAAAAGAATTTAAATAATTAATCTTATGAAGATATTCCCAAAATTTGGACTAGTGCTGATCATCTTTAACCTACTTTACAGTTCATGTAAGGCAGAAATAACCAATGCTAAAGATGATAATCCAGTAAAGGTTGAAAAATTAAATGATTATAAAATTTTGATTGTTTACCTCTCCAGAACTAAAAACACTCAGGCATTAGCAGAAATAATCCATGAGAATTTAGGAGGAGACCTGCATGCACTTGAACTGGTGACCCCTTACCCAGAGGACTATCAAACTATGGTGGACCAAGTAGCTGAAGAAAATTCTAGTGGTTACTTGCCACCTTTAAAAACAAAAATTAAAAATATAAAAGACTATGATGTGGTATTTGTTGGATTTCCTACATGGGGAATGCAGTTACCTCCACCAGTTAAGAGCTTTTTAAAGGAATATGATCTTACTGGAAAGATTGTAGTTCCATTTAATTCCAATGCTGGTTATGGAATAGGGAACAGTTTTGAAACAGTTAAACAATTATGTCCCAATAGTCGGATTCTGGAGGGTTATTCAACTCAAGGAGGAAAAGAAAAAGATGGGGTTTTCTTTGTAATGGAAGGGGATAAAGAAAAACAAGTTCAAAATGAAATAAAAAATTGGTTAAATAAAATAAAATCAGAGATAGAAAAGATTAAAGTATAAACCCTTAAAAAATCAAGTTTATGAAAAAAGTAATTATTACAATTCTTTGTATGGTTGTAGGCGCGACCATCACCCTTGCACAGGAATCAACAGATCTGAAAATGATTGAAAAACTTTCGAAAGATAAATGGCAGTGGATGGCGGAAAAAAATGTGGAAGAGCTTGACAAGTTGTTTGATGAGAAGTCTATGTTCGTTCATATGGGTGGATCTTGGGGTAAACAACAAGAATTAGATGTTATTAAATCAGGCAATATTTGGTATAAAAATGCTGAGGTTTATTCAGTAACAGTAAATTTCATAGGCAACACAGCTATTCTCTTAAATGATATCGATTTAGAAGCTGTAGTTGGAGGTAATACTGTTGTCAATCCATTTATGGTTACGGAAGTTTATGTCAAAGAAAATGGAGTATGGAAGATGGGTTCATTGTCTTTCTCCAGATTGTTGAGGGCCAGTCAAAATTAAGAGTGACACTGAAAACATACCTACACCATAAAGTCTTTTAAGTGTAGTAAAATTCGATTTTATTAAATTGATTTTCCGTAACTTTCATTAAGATCATATTTTTATACTATGGATATCATCAATAATGAGGACAACCTGCAATTTGAGTTTCACCAGGATGGTGAAATTGCTAGGTTGGAGTATCGTTTTTATAAAAAAGATATTGCCATGATGCATACGGTCGTGCCAGAAAGTATGCAGGGGCAGGGGGTTGCTTCAGCTTTAGCTGAAGAGGCATTTGCCTTCGCAAAAGCCAAGAATAAGAGAGTAATGGTTTACTGCCCTTTTGTAGCTAAATACGTTAAAAAACATCCTGAACTCAGCGATCAAATCGATCGTGATTACCATCCTAATTTATAGCCCTAAAGATTTATGTCTTCCTTTTTCCCAAAATCACTTGTATTAAAGAACGGTAAACATGTTTTGATCCGAGAAGCCCAGGTTTTGGATGCTGAAAAATTATTGAAATGTATCAAGACTTATATTCCCCAAAGTGAATACGTCCCCAAATTGGAAGAAGAGATCAAAGTTACCATTGAACAGGAGCAGGATTGGATTCAATCTTTTTTGGATAGCCCTAATTCTATCTTATTATTGGCAGAATACGAAGGAGAGGTTATTGGTAATATTGACCTAACTGGAAGCAGAAGGAAAATAATGGAACATACCGCTGTTATCGGGATGGGGATGATTTTGGAATGGAGAAATTCTGGTCTTGGATCATCGTTATTAGCCGCTGTTATAGAATGGGCAAGGAAAAATCCGATACTCGAACTCCTTTGGTTACAAGTCTATACCGATAATCAATTGGGACTTGCTCTATATGAAAAAATGGGCTTTATGGACAATGGGACCATTAAAAACTTTTTTAAGAAAGATGGTCAATATTCTCATGTTAAAACGATGTCATTGAGCTTGAAGTAATAAAATTTTTACAATTATCAATTCATTAAAAATCAGGTTGTTATCATGGTTCTGTAGTGTATTTGTGGTGGCAAATTTAGATTTTTATTCCCTTCGAATAAGATTCTGTAGTGACTAAGTAGGGCTTAGAATTTCCTTTAGCTTGAAAGTTTTATTGGAACTTTAATATCGGTTTTCCTGTCTGGAAATTAATATCCTTTTGGAGGAATTAAATGTTTGGATTTGGGAATTCTCAATAACCTATGTTAAAGAAAAACACAATTAAACTATAAACCAAATTTTATTATGAGAATCTTTCAAATTAAATGGGCGAAGAGCGTCCCTTGGGCTATGTCCCTATTGGCAATGCTCGGTACTGTTTCTTGTAAAAAAGAGACAACAATTGCTGAGAACCAGATTGATGAGTGGAAAACTGCTGCTAGAGCTGTTACTTACAACTTGGTATGGTCAGATGAGTTCAATTATTCAGGTCTTCCTAACAGTCAAAAATGGAGTCATGAAATCTGGGATCCTGGGCGTGTCAATAATGAGAAGCAAGCCTATACGAATCGTCTTGAAAACACACGTGTAGAGAACGGGCACCTTGTTATCGAGGCCAGGAGGGATTGGCACAATGGTCATGAGTACACATCTGGTAGGTTAAATTCCAAAGTGGGATGGACCTACGGCAGGATGGAGGCAAGAGTGAAAGTCCCTGCGGGATGGGGAACATGGCCGGCATTCTGGCTTTATCCAAATGATGAATCAAAATATGGCTGGAACAATACTACCAATTATTGGTGGCCCAATTGTGGTGAAATTGATATTTTGGAACACGTTGGCAAGGATCAAAACCAAGTCCATGGATCGGTACACAGTAGGGATTATTACTTTAGGATTGGGAATCAACGGACTGGTAAAACTTATGTAGGCGATGCGACAACTGCTTATCATGTCTATGCGGTTGAATGGTCACCTGACCGCATTGATTTCTTTGTGGACAACAATAAATATTATACTGTTTATAATGATTATTCTGGATGGGGATCTTGGCCGTTTAACCATGATTTTCATATTATTCTAAATCTAGCAGTAGGAGGAGACTGGGGAGGAGATCCTGATCCAAATATTTGGCCACGTAGAATGGAAGTTGATTATGTACGTGTTTATAAAATGGAGAATAACCAATCCATTATCGGTCGTACCATTACATTGAAAGGAAATAACAATCAATTTGTAAGTGGCCAAAACGGTGAGAATCCTGTGATTTGTAACCGTCCGAATGCTCAAGCATGGGAACAATTTACGGTAGTTGATGCTGGCAATGGGAAGGTATCTTTGCGCAGTATGAACAAGTATTTGTCTTCTGAAAACGGAAATGGTCCAATGACCTGTAATCGTCCAAGTATCGGTGATTGGGAAAAATTCACTTGGGAAGTTATGCCGGATGGTAAAGTCGCATTAAGAGGTAATAATGGAAAATATGTTTCCTCAGAAAATGGGGTCAATCCTATGACTTGCCAACGGGATAATCCACAAGCCTGGGAAACTTTTACATTTAATTAGTATTAATAAATTCCCAAAGTTAACCAGTGATCCATCGGGTCACTGGTGTTTTTGTTATTATGTTTTATGCTTTATAGAATATTATCTTTTGTTTTTTGTTTGTTGGAAATTTTCATGCTATCCATGATCCATGGTCAGACTGACGATAAACTTGTTGTAAAAGGGACTGCCGGGTTTAGGTTGGAAAACATGGATTGGTCCATAGCCGGAAATTTACAAGGATCGAACCCCAATATCAAATCAGAGTTAAAATGGACAGATTTGGTGATTGCCGATTTTTCAGTCTCTGGCCATTATCAATTTGTGAATCGTTTTTCTGTTGAGGCTGGGGGAAGTTTTGGGAAAACGATCCGTGGAAATGTCTCTGACATAGATTATCTGGAAGATAATAGAACGAACCCTTCTTACCAGTTACATGTCAAAAATAAAAAAGGTTCAGACTACTCGGTCTTTACGCATGCAGGGTACCATTTTTATCCAAGCGAATCTTTATCGCTTGTTCCTATTTTGGGTTATAGGTTTTCCTCTCATACTTATTGGTTGTCTGATGACGGAATAGAACAAGGTGGAATCACTTTGAATAGTTCTTATAGATCTAGCTGGAAAGGTCCATATGCTGGATTTGATTTATTTTATAAACCCAATGAGAAATTAACAATACAGACCAATTTTCAATATCATCAGATCAATTATTCTGCAGATGCGAACTGGAATTTAATGACTCAATTTGCACATCCAAAAAGTTTTGAGCATTCTGCCAAGGGGTTTCAGATTCTAGGTTCATTAACGCCAATGCTGAGAATCAATCACAAAATAAAGCTGCTCCTGGACTTAGGCTATCTTTATGCCAATACTGGAGACGGGAATGATCTATCTTTTATGGCAGATGGATCTCAAGGATATACTAGACTCAACGAAGTGTCAAGAAGTTATTGGCAAGCCCGTTTAGGCATTGTATTTAGACTGTTGAGCGATTGACATCTCTAAAGAAAGCTAATTCAATATTTTAAAAATTTATTTTGTAATATTACACATCGAATATTAACCTATAGGTTATCCCCAATTATATTTTTATGAACTATTGCTTTAGATTTTTGTTTCTGATTTTATCGATTATTTCAGTAGATAGTTTTGCTCAGGGCACAATTTCTAAACCACAGATCTTTAATTATTCAAGTAGCATATATAAGGGTGGCTTGCAGAATTGGGGAGTTGCGCAGGATTCCAAGGGAGTGATGTATTTTGGCAATAACGAGGGTTTACTTTCCTTTGACGGCAGGAATTGGCGAATTTATCCGCTTCCGAATGCCACGGTTGTCCGTTCTGTTGCTATTGATAAGAATGATAGGATTTATGTTGGAGGACAAGATGAGCTCGGATATTTTGAAGGGGATGAAAAGGGGATGCTTATTTTCCATTCTTTAAAAGATAAAATTCAAGAAGGAGAACGTTTTTTTTCTGATGTGTGGCATACCGAGATTTTGGGAGATGATATTTTCTTCCACACATCCCTCTACATCTTTAGGCTTAGTCATAATAAAATAATTGTCGACCGGGCAAAGAGCAGCTGGCAGTTTTTGGGTCAGGTGAACGGAAAGATGTTCGCTCATGAAGCGGGAAATGGGTTTGATGCAATATGAAAATGGTATTTGGAAATCTATTCTTCAGTCTTCAGAAATCTCTTATGACGTCATCACTGATATAGCTAATTTCAATACAGATACTTTATTAATTTCAACACTTAGGAATGGTCTTTTTATCTATGCCCAAGGTACTGTTGTTCCCAAAGCGGTGAAGGGATACCCTAATTTAAATTCCCTTCGAATTTCTGGCCTTCAGGATTTGTCCAACAATCGATATGCTATTGGCACCAATTCAGGTGGCTTGTTTATTATCAACGGTGCTGGTGAGGTCATGCAGCACTATGTCTATAAAGGCGGATTACAAACGAACCATATCCGATCTATATTCACCGACAAAAATTCCAACTTATGGTTGGCAACAGATGACGGTATTGATTACATCACTATTAACAGCAGTATAGGATATATTCAACCGGATAAAAATACTACGGTAAGTGCTTATTCGCATCTTATATTTGGCAACAGTCTATATATCGGTACTTCAAGCGGTCTTTATGCTACTGTTTTGCCCAATGGGTCACTGGGACAAGATATTGGGGATGGCGCGGGCGGATTTTAAGAAGATTGCGCATAGTGATGGTCAAGTTTGGTCGCTCAATGAATTTAATGGCAGGCTATTAATGGCGCATGAGGACGGTAGCTTTGAGATTAAGGATGGAAATGCAAATGCCATTTACAGATCCATTGGTACATGGATGCATAAAGCTACAACCCGAGTATTGCCCTTTGAGAGATTGATTTCAGGAACCTATGGTGGACTTTGGTTAATGGAGTTTGATGGGACAGATTTTAAGGATTTAGGTCATATTAACAAGTCGAATGAATCGTTGCGATTTATTCATTATGATGATAATGCAAACGCTGTATGGGTTTCACATCCTTATAGGGGAGTATCCAAGTTGTGGTTATCAAAAGATTTTAAGAATGTAATCAAAGAAAAGAGGTATACATTTCCAGAAGCAGAGTCGTCTATTCTACATAATTATTTGTTTTTTATAAAGAATAAGGTTGTTGTCTGCAATCCCAATTTTATTTATGAGTATGATGATAGCAGCGATCAATTTGTAAAATCTGCAAGTTTGTCTGTCCTCCATGGATTGCCAATTCAATATATGAAAGAAGATAAATATGGCAATATATGGTTTGTAAGCAATAAACGTTTGAGTGTATTGGATTACTCAAATACGAGTAAAGACAGACAATTTTTTATGAATCATTTCCCTATGCTCAATGGGAAGATTTTGGGTGGTTTTGAATCTGTGTATGTTCATGACCTAGAGAACGTGTTTATCAATGGGCAGAAAGGTGGTATTTTACTAAACTATAAAGACTATCTCGAGAAAGCTGTAAAGCCGAATGTCTTACTCAGATTAATTAAAACTTCCAATCGCGCCAAAGAAGAACAGGTTATTTTTGGTGGAAATGGTCATAAGGAGTCTAAAGAACGAAAAATACCTTATGCCTTCAATACTATACATTTTGAATTCAGTTCCACAAATTATGAACAGCAGGAGCAAGTGGAATATAGTTATTTGCTTGAGGGCTTAGAGACTCAATGGTCTTCTTGGAGCAACAAAGGCGAAAAAGAATATACGAATTTGAGGCCTGGGGATTATGTCTTCAAGATTAAATCTCGGAACGGGGTAGGGAACGAGTCTATTGAGGAATTTATTTCTTTTACTATCTCTCCGCCATGGTATTTGCATCCCTTGATGTTTGTGTTATATGCTATTTTCTTTATATCCTTCCCATTTTGGATATTAGCAATGCAGCGAAAAAAACTGAGGAGATTGCATCAACAGGAGTTGCAAGTTCGGCAGCTTGAGATTGAGAAGAAGGAAAAAGAAGTAATCAAGTTACGCAACCAGAACTTGGAGGCAGAAATAGGGTATATGGATAAGGAACTTGCTAATTTGACGATGAATATTATTCAACGTGGCGAGGCACTTGGTAAGATCAAGGATGGCATCAATAAATCTATGGAGGGGTTAAAAGATCATGAGCTCAAAACTAATTTCAAGCAATTAACACGGATTATTCGTTCTGCAGAACAGACGAATGAAGATTGGGAGAAATTTAATATCCATTTTAATCATGCCAATGAAAATTTCTTCCTTCGACTGAAAAAAGAACATCCTGAATTGACTCAAAAGGAATTGCAGTTATGTGCCTTTATTAGGATGAATCTATCCTCCAAAGAAATCGCCCAACTGATGCATGTCACAGCAAAAGCTGTTGAAGTAAGTCGATATAGGCTTCGGAAAAAACTAAAGATTGATCCTGAAATCAACCTTTACGATTATCTTTTGGAGTTTGCTAAACCAGAAAAGTCCAATTTGTAAACCGATTATTTTGTAATAATCCTTAAAAATACGCTAAAATTTAAAAAACGTAGTGAGTGATTTTATTGCGTTGATAATCAGTGTTTAACCATCTTGATGTAGTGTATTTGTAGGATGGTAAAATATTCGAATGAGTCAATTTTTTCTCTTCTGTAGTGGTGATTGTTTGGGCTAAAAAGTACATCATGTTTTTCTCTCAGATAACTTTGGAATATCATCTCAGGTCATAACCAAGCCTTTGATGTTTTTTCAAATTTATAACCATGTTTAATTATTTTCCATTTATGAGATTTAAAATTTTGCATGCATTTCTATTGATTTGTATGTGTATTTCTGCGACGGATTTGATGGCTCAGACTTTATCAATCCGCGGGCAGGTTACGTCTTCAACCACTGGGGAGCCCATCTCTGGGGTAACTGTAACCGTTGAAGGAAAGAGGCAGGCAACGAGTACCAATGCAACCGGCCAATATACCCTTGAATTTCCTGGTGAAAGTGCAGTAGTGAGATTTTCACAGATAGGCAAGATCTCCCAACAAATTGAGGTGAACCAATCTGGAGTGTACAACATTCAATTGGAAGACGGTTTGGATGAGCTAGAAGAAATTGTAGTCGTAGGTTTATGGTACTCAGAAAAAGAGTGTGGTAACTGGGGCTATAAGTAGTGTTAAGGGCAGCGATCTCGAAACTATGCCGGTAACTCGTTTGGAGCAATCACTTCAAGGTCGAGCTTCAGGATTGACGATTGCATCTAATTCAGGTGAACCTGGAGCATCATCAACCATTCGGATTCGTGGATTTACAACCTTTGGAAATAATAACCCTTTGTGGGTCGTAGATGGCGTTGTCGTGGATGCTGGTGGTATAGGTTACTTAAACCAATCAGATATCGAGTCTATTGAGGTTTTAAAGGATGCATCCTCACAAGCAATTTATGGAGCTAGAGCTGCTGCGGGAGTTATCTTAGTAACAACAAAGAAAGGTGCTCAAGGAGCTATCCGCATTAATTATAATACATTTTTGGGAAGTTCGGCACCGGCAAGAAAACTAAGTTTGTTGAATGCTACGGAATATGCTACCCTTAGAAATGAAGCTGCCCTTGCTGCAGGAAATGCATTACCTTTTAGCGATCCTGCGTCATTAGGAGAAGGTACTGATTGGCAGGAGCATATTTTCAACAGAAATGCATTCCGCCAAAACCATGAATTAAGTATCAGTGGTGGTAACGAGGTTTCTACCTTCTATACATCATTTGGTTTGTTGACTCAGGAAGGAATTGTTGCTTCTGAAATATCCAATTATAAAAGAAATAATATCCGTTTGAATTCGGAGCATAAGGTTGCAAAATGGCTAAAATTTGGTCAGAACCTAGGTTATTCGCATGAAAGGGGACAAGGTGTGGGAAATACAAACAGTGAGTTTGGAGGGCCATTATCTTCAGCAATCAACCTCGATCCTACAACTCCATTAATTATTACCGATCCTACGATTATCAACAATCCTAGTCTACCATATTCAACTCAAGCTGTACCACGTGATCCAAACGGAAATCCATATGGTATTTCTCAATATGTTGCTCAAGAAATGTCAAATCCTCTTGCTTACATCCAAACAAGATTGGGCAATTATGGATGGTCTGATAATATTGTTGGTAATGTATATGGTGAAATTGAACCTATCAAAGGCTTGAAAATCCGTTCGACACTAGGTTCAAAATTATCATTTTGGGGGCATGAGAGTTTCACGCCAGTATATTACCTGAATGCTGTAATGCAAAGAGCTCAAAATGATTTTACACGTGGAACAAATAGAGGTTTTGATTGGAACTTAGAAAATACAATCTCCTATCAATATAGCTTGCAGGATCATAATTTCATGGCTTTAATTGGACAGGGTGCATATTATGACAATCGTGCCAGAGGAATAAATGTGACTTATTTTGATATTCCTGTTAATAATTTTGATGATGCATCATTGAACTATACTATTCCTGCAGATCAGAAGAATTCTTCAGGTTATGAGAATGTTGGTCATACTGTTTCTTCCCTTTTTGCCAGGTTGAATTACAACTATAAAGAAAAATACTTGGTTGAAGGATTGATCAGGAGAGATGGATCTTCACGTTTTGGTTCTAACAACAAATACGGGGTTTTTCCATCATTTTCATTGGGTTGGGTCGTTAGTAAGGAGGATTTCTTGATGGACAATCCCAATATCAGCATGTTAAAAATTCGTGGTGGTTATGGAGTTGTGGGTAATGATAATATCGGCGACTTTGCTTATTTATCAACCATTGGGGGTGGCCGTAATTATACGATTGGGTTAACAGACATTTATACGGTGGGTAATAGCCCCAATGCACCTTCCAATCCGGATTTGAGATGGGAGCAGACCAGCCAGGCCAATATTGGACTGGAGATGAGTTTTTTAACGAATTTCACGTTGACGTTTGATTGGTTTAACAAAGTAACGACTGGCATCCTTCAGAATCCACGCATACCAGGTTATGTTGGAGCAATTGGAAACCCTGCGGCCAATGTTGCAGATATGAAGAATACAGGGGTTGAATTAGAACTTGGCTATAAAAACAGATTAGGTGCAGTTAATTTCTCGGTTAATGGTAATGCTTCGTATTTAAGGAATGAGGTTACAGACATTGGTGCTGGGGTTAGTTTCTTGAATGGTGCTGGATTCCAAGCTTCCACCTACAATATTACGCGTACAATGGTAGGGCAGCCTTTCAATTCTTTTTATGGATTTAGAACGATGGGTATATTTCAAAACCAAGCAGAAATTGAAGCTTATAAGAACTCGGAAGGAGGGTTGATACAGCCGAATGCTCGCCCGGGTGATTTCAAGTGGGCAGATTTGGATGAAAATGGGGTCATTGATGCCAATGATAGAACATTCATTGGTGATCCAACTCCGAATTGGACCTTCGGATTTACCGTAAACTTGGAATGGAATAATTTTGATGCTTTGATTTTTGGGCAAGGAGTTGCTGGCAATAAGGTTTTTCAAGGCTTGCGCAGGTTAGATATCAATAATGCGAATTATTCGACTCGTGCATTAGGAAGATGGACAGGTGAAGGTAGTTCGAATGATTTTCCACGCTTAACAGATGCTGATGCGAACAATAATTTCACAAATCCTTCTGAATTCTACTTGGAGGATGGCAGCTATTTTCGATTGAAAACTGTTCAGATTGGTTATTCACTTCCAAGAAGCTTGTCAAATAGAATTGGCCTTCAAAAGATCAGGCTATATGCCATGGCTGAGAACCTAATGACGTTCACGAAATATACGGGATTTGATCCAGAGATTGGTGGTGGAATCATGAGTATAGACCGCGGTATCTATCCGCAAGCAAGGTCTTATATGTTCGGACTTAATGTTGCATTTTAATCTAGAATTGTAATGAAATTATATAATAAATTATTCTTAGTACTTATCGCATTTTCGACACTTGGTCAATCTTGTTCGGACAGCTTTTTGGAACTAAAACCTAGGGGTACTGATTTAGAAGAGAATTACTACCGGAATCGCCAAGAGGCATACAATGGTCTTGTTGCGGTGTACGATGTTGTGGGATTCCAGAGTTCAAGTTATGTTACTAAAATATTGGCTGCATCAGCGGCATCGGATGATCATTCAGCTGGTGGTGGTGGGTCATCAGACTTACCAAATATCCAAGCATGGTCCAACTATACGGTTAGTCCGGCAGTAGGTCCTCAGGAAGACCTTTGGCGAAGAGGGTATATGGGAATCATGAGAGCCAACGTATTACTTCAGAAGTTGCCAGATATTCCTATGGGAGATGATGAGAAGGCTAGATTTACTGCTGAAGCCAAGTTCTTGAGAGCCTATTTCTATTTTGACCTGATTCGTTATTTCCGGAATATTCCTTTGATTTTATCTCCTTTGGTGGGCGATGCTATTTATCAGACTACGCAAGCGGCACCACAAGAGGTTTATAACGCCATGGAAAAAGATTTGACGGAAGCGATTCCTGTTTTGCCTATCAATCTAAACTTAAGTACGGAAGCTGGTAGAGCGTCACAGGGTACTGCTAGAGCATTATTGGGCAAGGTTTATTTACAACAGGAAAAATTTACGCAAGCGGCGGATCAGTTTAAGGAAGTTAATGGTGAGCCTGGGCAAACCAGCAAATATGGTTATAAGTTATTGTCAAATTATGCAGACCTGTTTAAGGTAAGCAATAAATTCAATTCGGAGTCTATCCTGGAAATTTCATTCACCAATACCTCTGTTGGGGATTGGGGTTGTATTGACTGTACAGAGGGTAACATCTTAAACATCATGATCGGGCCCCGTGGATATGCAGCAGGTGCGGGGGCACCCGATTATGTAGCAGGATGGGGATTTTTACCTTTGACGAATGGTCTTGTAGACTTGATCAAAGGAGATCCTAGATATCCATATACAGTGGCAGATATGCATCAATTGCAAGCAAATGGTTCGGCATCATATACACCAGGTTATATGGATACGGGTTATTTCTTAGAGAAATATGCTGGTCGAGAATCCAATCGATGGACTGGTGCAGGTTCTTTTGAGTTAAATTTCCCACAGAATATATATGATATACGTCTTGCAGATACTTATTTATTGGAAGCTGAGGCCTTGGTTCGTGGAAGTGGAAATACAGCTAGAGCTGCAGCTTTATTGAATGCTGTTCGTTCTCGAGTAGGTTTAGGCGCAGTAGCGGCAACCTTTGAAAATATAAAAAGAGAGCGTAGGCTAGAATTAGCTGGTGAAGGTCATCGTTGGTTTGACTTGGTCCGTTGGGGAGATGCAGCAGCAGCGTTATCTAGCAAAGGTTTTGTGGCAGGTAAGCACGAAGTATTGCCGATTCCATTGTTAGAGCTGGATAATACACAGTTGGAGCAGAATAAAGAGTATGGGGGTACTAAATAATTGACTGAATTATGAAAACGATATATAACAAAATATTAAATAAGAACCTATGGAAGGTTATGCTTTTTTCGTTGGTCATCATTGCCTGCCGACCTGAGGGTGATAACCTTACTTTGAGCGCATTGCCAAATCCAGAGTTTGAAGCAGTTGAAGTTGCGCCAGGACGTATACAACTGAAAAACATTACGAGTACCCCAACTATTGCTAGTTGGACGATCGTGTCCAGCGGCCAGAAGTTGACTGGAGATGTTGTAGAGGTTTCTTTGATTTTTGCTGGCAACTATGATGTGAAACTAGATGTTGTGGGTCAGGGCGGAATGGCAAGTGTGACGAAGGCGATCACCGTAAAACAAAGCGACCCGAATGCCTGTGATGATAAAACAGCACTTGGTTTTATTGCCAGTTGCACGCAAAAGAAATGGAAACTGAATCCGCAGGCAGGAGCATTTAAAGTTGGTCCTGGAGCTGATAATGGTGATTGGTGGAGTAGTGGTGAAGGCGAAGTAACAGGTAGAGCTTGCGAGTTCAATGATGAATTTACTTTTTCTTTTAACGCAGAGGGCACATTTGGATATGATAACAAAGGTGATTTCTTTGCGGACGGATATCTAGGAAACAAAACTACAGGATGCGAGCCTGCCTCCAACCTGACGGGTGATCAAGCTTTGTGGAATTCGGGGACTTTTAAGTTTTCAGTAACTGAAGGTGCTGGGGTCAAAAAATTGGGACAACTGAGATTAGTTGGAAAAGGAGCACATATCGGTGTGAAAAAAGCACATAATGGTGGCGAAACTGCCACTGGTCCTGCAAATGATTTTGTTCTATATGATATTTTAGAAATGACTAAGAATAAAGATGGTGCTGGTTATGATATTATGAAGATCGGAGTGAATATTGGTGGTGATGCATGGTGGACAATAACGTTACGTTCATTTTAATTGGCTGTCAATTTTATTTTATAAATTAATAAAAAATGAGAAGAAATATGAGTTTTTGGATCTTACCTATACTTGTTCTATTGTCATGTTCAGATAAATCTAATGTGAACAATATTATTGTGCCGGAACCACCTACTGCTCCAAAGCCAAAGGAATATAAGTTTTCGGAGACTCCAGTTTGGTTTGATGAGTTTGATGTTGATGGGTTGCCAAATACGGAGAGATGGGGTTATGATGTTGGAATCGGAGACAGTGGTTGGGGGAACAATGAATTGCAATACTATACTGATGCACGACCTGAGAATGTCAATATCGCAGATGGGATTTTAAGTATTACTGCGCGGAAGGAAAAATATGAAGGTTCAGAATATACGTCTACGAGATTGATCAGTAAGGGGAAAGGAGATTTCCTGTATGGAAGATTTGTGGTTAGGGCAAAGGTTCCTCAAGGGAGGGGAACTTGGCCGGCAGCATGGATGTTGCCAACTGACTGGGCTTATGGCGGTTGGCCAGCTTCTGGGGAAATCGACATTTTAGAACATGTAGGTTATGAACCTGATGTCGTGCATATCACGATGCATACAAATGATTACAATCATATTAAGGGCACCCAAAAAGAAGCCATCAAGAAGATTCAAAATGCGACCACTGAATTTCACGAATATCGTGTTGACTGGACGCCAGAATACATTCGAGGTTTTGTTGATGGGGAGCAGATCCTACATTTTCCTAATGAAGGCAAGGGCAGTGGTGTATGGCCTTTTGACAAAAGGTTTCATTGGTTGCTGAACTTGGCTGTTGGTGGCAATTGGGGCGGTTTAAAAGGTATTGATGATACCGCCTTCCCAGCAGTTTATCAAGTGGATTTTGTAAGGGTTTATGAATTATTGAATCCATAAATTGGGTAAATAGATAAGTTTAGTTATTGGTGATGGGCCTTGCATCAAATCTTTGATGCAGGCCCTTTTTTATTCATGCTCTTACCATTTCCATCCCTTAAAATCCTCAATCGGGATTCCGTGAGATAGAATTTCATCCCGAAATTCATCAATATTTTTTAAATCTCTTTTAGGGATTATTATTCCAATACCAGAAGTTTGGGTAATAAAAAAATGATTATCTGTTTCAGGAGCAGAAATTAATTGACTATAATAATATTTTCCTTCACCAGTGAAGTCACTTGTGTGTAATGCTTTTTCGGTAAATTCTACAATTGCGGGTTGATCGAACTTCTTTGAATAAACCTCTTGTCCATGTTTTTTATAATGTCTTTTATAAATCCAAAGCGCATATCGTTTGTAAAACACAATACAAGCTAAACTGAAGGCAATAAAATAGATCGTTAAGAATATATTTTCTCCGTCCAAGTAATAGAAAAGAGCAAACATTAAAAAGAATCCACTTATGATCCATTTAGAATTTCTAATTCTTTTTTGTATCCTTTCTGACTGTGAAGCTGCAAATAATTGAAATGCTAGATAATCTTCTTCAGTTGGTTTGATTTCGAATCTCATGGAATTTCTGATTTGAATCAAATATAATTTAATTGAAAAGAAATGGCAAATCAACAACTTATCTATTGATGGCAATTGGATCGGATTCTCAATCAAGTTACAATCAATTGTCGCTTTTACACTTTTTTATATTGAATCCTTGATTTTTTATTTCCTTAAATTAAGTATTTATTAACATTATAAATCCTTGTTTTTGAAATGGTTTTACACTTTTTTTTCTTAAGAAAAGGTAATATTAAAAATGATAATTCAATAAAATTTAAACATTAATTAATGTCAAGGTAACGTTTTCAAAACATCTCAGCAATACTTTCGTGACCAAATTAAGAGGTACCAAAAATTACGTATCGCTAATCAACTAAACGAAAAAACTACACTATGCTGAAAAACTTGAGTTCCCAGACTATTTTCTGTCTATTACTTCTATTTTGTTTACCAATTGCAGGTTTCTCTCAAAGTACTGAGGCTACCATTACGGGAAGAATCACTGATTCTGATGGAGCATTAAATGGGACAACAATTACAGTGCGAAATGAATCCACTGGTTTTAGCCAGAAAACCGTAACCAATCAAAATGGTATTTTTACCTTTCAACAATTGCCTCTTGGCGGTCCTTACACTGTTACTGCAAACCACCTAGGTTATCATGAACAGAAACAAACAGATTATAAATTAAATTATGGTGATGAGATCACCGTCAACTTGGAATTGACCAATGAGTCAAACAACATTGACGAAGTTGTCATCCAAGGTCAAGGATTGCAGAATAAGATTAGGTCATTAGGGTCCTCAACTGCGATTACTGCCAATGAGCTAAAGAAAATGCCAGTTAATGGTCGGAATTTCTCCTCATTGATAGACCTGTCTCCAATTAGTACAGGTTCTAACTTAGCTGGTCAGCGAGCTTCTTCAACAAACTTTACAGTCGATGGTATGAACTCCAGAAGTACTGTAGCTGGTGGAAACAGTGGTGGTGCGTACTCTATTTCTATGGAAGCTATTCGAGAATTTAAAGTTGTGACCAATGACTATGATGTTACTTATGGTCGCAGTGGTGGTGGAAGTGTTACAACCGTCACAAAATCTGGTACAAATACCTTAACAGGAAGTGCTTTCACATTCGGTAGGACGGACTGGTTATCTAGTCAATATAATCTGAATGGTACTCCAAGGCAGCAAGAATTTTCTACCTACCAATATGGTTTCTCGCTTGGGGGACCGATTATTAAAGATAAAGCACATTTCTTTGTTGCTTGGGATCATCAAACTGATACAAGGCCATTGTATATTGCGGATATTCAAAATGCTGAGGATATAGCCAGGTATAAGGTAACTCAAGAAACGTTGGACAAATTTTCTGCGATCGCTGAACAGAAGTATGGAACTGATCCTAGTCAATTATTTGGTGCATTCGATAAAAAGAAAATTACAGATGCCGCGTTTGCCCGGATAGACTGGCAATTGAACGATAAAAATCTATTAACCATAAGGAATAACTTTGTTTATGATAAGGATAATCAGCAAGAAGGTGACAATTCTAATATAAATGCCTACGAATCCCATATGAACAGGAAGTATATCAATAATAGTTTGATGGCATCCTTGAGGACTTCGATCAGTCCTAGATTGACCAATGATTTTAAGGTTCAGCATTTTTATGAAAGCTCAGATGCGCTCCATAATGTAAAGGGTATTGGGCAGGATCAAAGTATTCCGAGAGCTATTGTTGAAAAGGTAACTTCGACGGATGGCACGAACAATTATAGCAGAAGTATACAGATCGGAGGTCAACGTTTTTCACCAGAGTGGTTTCATGGAAATATGTTTCAAGCTGTAAACAACTTGTATTTTAATACTGAAAAAATAAAATACATCTTCGGGGCAGATATCATGTACACCAACATGGATTTCCGTTACGGCAGTGAGATGAACGGTAGATTTTATTTCACCGGCATGGAAAATTTTGAGAATCTGACGCCGTACCGTTATGCCAGGGATGTATATATTACAGATAAGGAAAATACACAAGTCAATAATCTTGCTGTTGGATTATATGGTCAGATGGAGGCAAAGATTGCAAAAGGATTAGATGTGGTAGCAGGACTTCGGTTGGACAACACACAATACCTAAAGAAGGCTAATTTTAATCAAATTGTCTATGATGAGTTAGGTCTTTCTACAGATAATGGGATCAATACATTCCAAGTTCAGCCAAGGGTTCAGTTTACGTGGGATGTGAACGAAGAAAGAAAGAATATTATCCGTTTCGGAGGAGGTATTTATGGATCTGCACTTAATCCATACTCGATGTTGAACAATATGTTGTTTGATGGAACCCGTATTGCTGGAGTTGATATTATTGACCCTCGATTGATGCCTAAGCCAAATTTTGCTGGCTATAGACAAGATCCCAATACTGCGCCTGGGAAAGACTTGTTAAACCAACCTGGAGTGGAGAAATTGGTAACGATCAATATGAACAATAAAGATGTGAAAGTACCAACTGTCTATAAAGCAAACCTTTCCCTTAATCACTTCTTTACACCATCGTTACGTGTTGGTATTACCGCATTTGGTACTTGGGCAAGAAATAACTACATGTATGTAGATCGTAACATGGTCGATGACCCATATTTCAGATTAAAGAATGAAGGGGATAGGGGAGTTTTTGTTCCTGCAAACACTATTAATGAGAAAAATGGTGCTGCAAACTGGGTTAATGGAAGAAAAACAAAGGCTATAGGTCGTGTTTTGGAAATGAATTCAGAGGGTAAGAACAATACCTATACAGTCGTTATTGATGGTACTTACCGTTACTATAAAGACGGTCAGGTAACGATGTCATATACTTGGAACGATTCAAGGGACAATACTTCCTACAATGGGAATGTGGCTAACTCGGCAACCTTATCATTAATGGTAAAGGATGACCCACGTAATTTGAGTACGATGACCTATTCTGATAATCAGTACCGTCATAAAGTTGTGTTTTATGGTACAATGCCATCAATTTGGGGTGTATCTATGGGATTACGATTCAGTGGAGTTGCTGGAACAAGGTATTCATTGGCTGTTGATGGCAACGTGAATGGGGATTTTGTAAATTCAAATGATTTGGCATTTATATTCGATCCTAATAATCCATCTACTCCTGAAAATATTAGAAAAGGCATCACCGAAATTCTGGAAGATCCAGATGCTGAACAGAGTATTAAAGATTATATCAATAGCAATATTGGAAGAGTGGCGGAAAGAAATGGTGGTGTAAATGGGTTTTATGGAGTATTTGATTTACACTTGGCCAAAGAATTCAAATTCTATAAAACTCATGGTATTGAAGCTTCTATAGATATTTTCAATGTGGCAAACCTATTGAACAAAGAATGGGGTGTAGGGCATAATTTAGGAAAGCAAAATCTATATACAATCAACAGTTTTGATGCTGCTAAACAAGAGTATAATTATAAAATTACTTCAAAAACTGGAGTTTCGAATTTAAATGGAAATCCATTCCAGATTCAATTGGGACTTCGATACGCGTTTTAATTAATTCAAATAAATTGGAAAAGGAAAGGCAAGGAAATTGTCTTTCCTTTTTGTATTTATACCTAGTTTAAAATTTTGATGAAATTACTTGACTGGTTTAAAGGTCATCGGTGTATTATAAATATAAGAGGTTGAATCATTCCTCATCTGAACGGTTAGTTCATTTTCGGAAAGTTTGAGGATTTTATATTTTGTAGATATAACCAATGAATCAGAAGGTATATTCATTGTAGACTGAATTTTCTCATTAACCCTATAGGATAGGGTCAATGTTGAGTCTATTGGGTCAATGGTATAATCTCCCCAGAATTCTCTTAATCTTCCTGATGTGGGATCAGCTTTTGAATTATTTAAGAAGTTCTCTTTTATCGAGTCTTGTATTGAATGTGAATATTGAGTACCAGTAAAACTTAAAGTAGTAAATCTAGAATAACGTTCGGGAGTTGTATTATCTGTAAAAACTTCATCTATTAATATTTCATTTTTCCAGATATGTTTCTCCAGGATAGCTTGATTTAACCCTCCATCAACTAGAGACATGTCCTCCTCTTTACAACCTATGAGAAAGGCAATGATCAGTAAGAATAGCAATTTATCTTTCATGCTTTAGTTCTAATTGAGGACTTTTTAATAATTGTTAAAAGGTTAAATGATATTTGAATAATCAAATTTAAGTTAAACTCTGTTATAATCAAACACTTATGTGTTAATATTTGTTTGTGTTTTGATCAAGTTTTTATCAAATCGATAAATCTGTTTCTTAATACGGGTGAAATTTACTATTTTCTTACGGAGAAATAAAATTTATATTTAAATAATCTGTAGAAATTGGATAAGGAGATTAGTTGGAGGAAAGGTAGAGGATTTTTAAAACAGGAAGTTATAGTGACACCCCTACAGGTTTGCATTGGGGTTGTGTAATCATTTCTAGAATAGTTGCACCCCTCTGGGGTTGGATGGCTGTACCACCTTGAATAAGAAAATGGTATAATCCCATCGGGATGACACTATTATAGCAGGGAATTAACAAACATGCCACACCTACGGCGTTGGTGTTTGATGCGATTTTCGTTTCTATAGATATTACATGCCGATGGCATTTAAGAGATATTTCATGCCTCCGGCATTTTACCTCGATGGGGTTTTTTGGGGATATGGCCTTATTTTTTCTATAATAGTTACACCTACAGGGTTGCATACCTTCTTTTATGTACCATTTCTATAATAGTTCCGCCCCGCTGGGGCGGTATGGGTGATTATATTTTTTTAATAAGTAATCTTCGATCAATCAAAACAGTCATGGACAGTTCACTAAATAGTTTCTCTCTCTTACGAGAGAGAATGACACGTTCGCTCGTTTAGTGAGGGGATAATTGGGAGGTTAAGTGGTCGCCGCAGCGACCACTTAACCTCCCAATTATCCCCTGTTTCCTCACGGAATTAGTGCATTCTCTCGCTTTAGCGAGAGAAACTATTTTGGCGCATTATAAGAATTTTGATCGTCAAGGAGTTTATAATATTTAATTGAACAGCAATGTATAGTGACACCCCTACAGGGTTGTATTGGGATGCTAAATTCATTCTATAATAGTTCCGCCCCGATGGGGTTGTCTAGCCGTGCCACAGTGTCACCTTGCATAAAAAAATAGTAAAATCCCATCGGGATGACACTATTATAACAGGGAATTTAACAAACATGCCACACCTACGGCGTTAGTGTTTGATGCGATTTTCGTTTCTATAGATATTACATGCCGATGGCATTTAAGAGATATTTCATGCCTCCGGCATTTCACCCCGATGGGGTTTTTGGGGGTATGGTCTTATTTTTTCTATAATAGTGACACCCCTACAGGGTTGCATGGCGGTGTGCATTTTCTAATGTCTATTGTCTTATGTCTATTGTCTATTATCAACCAAGCTCTATTGTTTCCTGAATATTTATTTCATTCATGAAATATTGATCATGTGAAACAACGACAAGACAGCCATGGTAAGATTGAATTGCTGCGGTCAAGATCTGAATGTTTTGAATATCGATATTGTTGGTAGGTTCATCTAAAATTATCATGTCAGGAGCTTGACTTTGAATATTTAAACAACATAACAATAGCCTCATTCTTTCGCCACCACTAAGAAACAGACAACTTTTGTCCCAAGTATCCTTGGAGAACAAAAACCTATTCAACCTAATTTTTATTTCATGTTCTTGGAGTCCTGAATGGTTGAAAGATTGTGCCATATCGTAAACTTTCATTTCCGTTTTGATCAAGGAATAGTCTTGGTCAACATATACGTAATTAAAGTTTGCTCTAGAGATTTCTCCGGAAGTGGGTTGTCTATTTCCAATGATTAAATTTATTAAACTTGTCTTTCCAGATCCATTGGTTCCTTTTAATGCAATTCTATCTCCCGATTTGATCTTGAAATTTAGATTTTGGTGCCATAAATTTCTTCCGTTAATTTTCAAGTTGACCTCTTTTGCTTCAGCTAGAGTTTTGCCAATATGTAAGCTAGATTCTTCAAAGCCAAATTTCATTTGATCAATTTCGGGCAAATTGGTTCTAAGATCCTGGAGGGTCATTCTGATTCCAGATATCTTTTCTTCATGTACAGTTTTCAGTTTTCCACTACTCCCTTCTGCTTTGTTTTTCAATCCGCCCATCAATATCTTAGGTATTCCAGCTTTTTCTTGTTTTTTCTTTCCTCTGGCATTGAGTTTATTCTGCCTTTCCAAGGCTTCTTTTTCCTTTTCCCGAGCTTTGCGTAGTTCTTTTTCTTTAGATTTGACGTCATGGTCCAATGCATTCATTGCCTGTTCTTTTTGTTCGGCAAAGAATTCGTAATTCCCACCATATTTCACGATGCCTTGTTTGGTCATTTCAGCGATTTCAGGAATTAGGTTAAGCAAAGTCCGGTCATGGCTAACGACTAAAAGGGTCTTCCGACAGTCCTTGATGAATTGATAAAGTAATTCCCGAGATTCGTGGTCTAGATGGTTGCTGGGTTCATCCATTAAAATTATTTGAGGTTCCTGAATGGTAATACCTGCTAAAAATACCTTTGTTTTCTGGCCACCACTCAGTTCCCCGATTTTATAATCAAGAAAAATATCTGTCAATTTCCATTCTGAAAGTGTATTTTGGCAACGATCTTCAATGCTCCAATCATCATTTAGGAGATCGAGATTATGTTCAGTCATATTTCCTAATAAAATCTCCTTGAAGGCGCTTAATTTGTCTGCTATACCTAATGCTGCTGCGATGGTCAGATTATTATATTCGTCGAGCAATTGTGGAATATAATAGGGAATGGAATCACAGCTGACTGTACCATTGTTGAGTTGTAACTGACCTGCTATAACTTTTAAAAGAGTAGACTTTCCAGAACCGTTGTTACCTATCAAAGCAATTTTCTCTTGCTCCGCGATAGTCAAGTTGATGTCCTGAAATAATATGTCCTTGTTGGGATGAATATATGTTGCGTTCTGTATAATAATCATAAATTCTTTCTTTTTGGGATAAAACCATTAAAAGCTGTAACAGCCTTATTGAATTGTTTTTCTGAAAGAATTTTTGGTATTACATATATTCTGTTTTGTATTAATATTTATGCAAATATAGCTTTTTTTTGTAATAGCATAAAAATTTCGCTTTTAAGCATTTTCTATGGTTCTGAAAGTTAGGTTTATCCTTGGGCCGTAGACGACTTTAGTTGGAGGGAGTCTATGTAGCCAGTGGTCTTGAGTACTTCCTTTCATCACCAATAAGCTTCCATTTTCCAATATTATATCAATTTTTTCTTTGGTGGTTTTGTGTTTAAATGAGAATTTGCGTTCTGCCCCAAAAGTCAGTGAGGCGATGGCACCATGTTTTTTTAGATCTTTTTCACCATCGCTGTGCCAGGCCATTCCCTCAGATCCATCATGGTATAAGTTTAATAGGCAGGAGTTAAATGTTTCTCCAGATTCTTTTTCTACGAGGGATTTCAGCTCCAACAGTTCATTTGTCCAGGGGAGGGCGACTTTTTGTATATTGGAATAGCTGTATTCAAATCGTTTGTCACCATACCAAGCGACTTTGCGTTTAGTTTCGATATGTTTCCCAAAGATAATGGCTTGATCATTTTTCCATTCTATTCCATTTAGAAGTTGGTCATAATAATATTTGGGATTATCACAGATTACACCGTAATAATTTACAATTCCATCCTGAGGTATTAGGTTTTTTGAAGGTTCTGCCGTATTAAATAGCTTCATGTGTGATGTCTTTGTCTTTGTGTGCGAATTCCCAACCTAAAATAACGGTTTTACGGATTGGTTTCCAACGGTATCCACCTGTTTGTCCTGTTGTTTGAATTACTCTGTGGCATGGTATCAAGAAGGCAATTGGATTCTGTCCAATAGCAGTTCCCACTGCTCTAGAAGCCGAGGGTTGCTCGATCGCAATGGCAATATCTTTATAGCTGCTGACCTTGCCTAGAGGAATCTGAAGCAGTGCTTGCCATACCTTTAATTGGAAGGCCGTTCCCTTCAGATGTAATTTTATCTTTTTTAAGGATTGATCTTCTGGGTTGAAGATTTTGATCGCTTCGAGATGAATAGGTAATTCATGCTCAATAAATTCAGCATTTTCAAAATTTTCTTTCAATTCTTTTCGTCCTCCTTCTAGATTGTCTACAAATGCCATATAGCAGATTCCTTTTTCGGTAGATCCTACTAAACAGATTCCAAAAGGGGTTTCCTGAAAACTATAGGATATGGTCAGTCCTTCGCCAGCTTGTTTGAATTCGGCAGGTGTCATCCCTTCAATCTGTACAAACATATCGTGCAACCTGCTGGTGCTGCCCACGCCTGTCAACAGATGCGTTTCAAATAAAGTCCTTTGTTCTTCTTTCAGAAGTTTCTTGGCATAATTGACTTGCGTGTACTGCAAGAATTTCTTCGGACTTGTTCCTGCCCAATCACTGAACAATCTTTGAAAATGAAATGGACTTAAGTGAACATGTTCAGCGATTTCTTCCAAGCTTGGTTTTTCTTGGAAATGATCCTGGATATATTGAATTGCTTTTGCAATTCTTTCGTAATTCAATTCTTTTTGTGTCTTTTCCATATTCAAATTTCCCTACTCTTGGCAGAAATTAAAATCCGATTCTTGCTAAGTTACGAAACTGCAAAATAGAAAGGCATCTGAAAAAATCAAATGCCTCTCAGAATAAACTAAATATTAGGGAATTTATTTTGCTAAATAACCACCGTCTACAGGGTAATAAGATCCTGTGACAAATGAGGCTTTATCTGATGCCAACCAAAGTGTTAACTCAGCAACTTCTTCTGGTTTTCCTAATCTTTGGAAAGCATGTTGTGTTTCGAGATATTTTAAGGTATCAGCATCTAAGTTATCATCAACCAATGGGGTTGATATAAATCCAGGGCCGATCGCATTTATACGTACACCTTTAGTTGCATATTCCCAACCTGCAGATTTTGTCAATCCAACAACGCCATGTTTTGCTGCTACATAAGCTGATGATTGAGCAAATCCGACAGCTCCCAAGATTGAAGCCATATTGATAATACTGCCACCCACTTTTTCAATTTCAGGGATTTGGTAATGCATACCGTAGAACACACCATTTAAGTTGATGTCAATTACTTTTTTCCATCCCTCAATAGAAAGATCAGCAACTGGATTTGCTTCACCGCCAATCCCAGCATTGTTGACAGCAATATGTAAAGCTCCGAAATTTTCTATAGCTGCCTCAACAATTTTCTTGTTGTCTTCTGCTGAGGATGCATCTGCTTTGATAAAGATTACATCTGCATCCCCAAGGCTATTGATAAGATCATTGCCAAGTTTTTCATTCAAATCTGCTACAACTACCTTTGCGCCTTCTTTTACAAAAAGTTCAACGATAGCCTTTCCAATTCCTGAAGCTCCTCCAGTTACAATAGCCACTTTGTCGTTTAGTTGTTTCATTTTATACCTTGTATTAAGTTTTAACATAAGATACGAAGAATACTAAAGTCAAAGTGTGACTTAAGTCATACAAAATACTGATTATGACTTTAAGGGGAAAGATGATAAGAAAGGTTACAAATCTTTGATAAAAGTTATTCTCTTTTTTCTGGGAATTCACTGCTGAGGATTATGGAATCGCCTTTTCCATATTCATTTGAATATACTTTTATTAAAACACCTACTGAGGAAAGGATCAATGGTCCAAATATAAGACCCAACATCCCGAACATTTTCAGTCCCAATAATACACCGAAGACTGTAATCAATGGAGGTACATTTCCCAATGTTTTAAGGATCGTGAATCTTAAAATATTATCTATACTGCCAATTAATACCAATCCATACAATAGTATACCGATACCATTGCCTGTTTCACCTCCTGCAAGTGTAATTATTCCAAGCGGAACATAAATGGTCATAGTTCCTAACACCGGAACTATTGAAGCAATACCGGTAAGCATTCCTAAAAGGATAAAATTTTCAACTCCAAATATCCAGTAGCCTAACACAGCCACTAATCCTTGGAAAAACCCTAAGATTGGAATACCAATGGCATTTGATCTCACCATGGAATCAAATTCCTTCCACAGCTCCTGTTTGCTTTTCGGAGAGAAAGGAATCCCACGAGCAATATATCCTTCCATTTGTCTTCCATATACCTGCATAAAATAGAGTACAAATAATGTTACAAGTATATTGACCATCACCTCTGCTACTGAATTAAGGACTGTAGGTACATATTTTGTAAATCCTTGCAGCGTAGACAGCAGGGCCTGGTCTGACATATCAATATCTTTAAGGAAAGGCTTGTCTGCCATATATTCCTTTAACAAGTTGAATTGAGAGACTATTTTATCTGTATTGTTCAAGAAACTTGTTATTTGCGGAACAAGGTAGTCTACCAATGCCCAAATGGGAAGGACGATAAAAACTATGGAAATCAATATAAAGAGCAGACTAGTTAGCGGTTTATTCCATCTTCTTTTTTCTGTCAATTTGAAATAGCTGTTTCTATAGAGAACATAAAGCGTAATTGCACCTAAAAAGCCTGGAAGATAATAGTATAGATTCTTAAAAATAAGGATACAGATCAAGATGATGATCAGTATCAGCATGATCTGATTGATGGAGTTGTTATTAATTTGCTTAATTCTCATATGTGGTTTAATCTGCAAACAATTTAAGGAATAGTAGTGAGATATGTGATATGAGATTTGAGAAATCCCATTTCTTGATATCTTACAATGGAAAGACAAAAAAGGGGATCTTATTGTTTGAGGCAAAAAAAATCCCATCCTTTTTGGGGATGGGATCTTATTTTGTTTTAATATGGTTATGCTCCTAATTGAACACGTTTGAAAGCTGTCACTGTTAATCCTTTAGCAACTGAGTCTAAGAATTGAGCGATAGTTTTAGAAGAATCTTTAACGAATTCTTGGTTCAACAAAGTGCTTTCTTTGTAGAATTTGTTCAATTTACCTGCAGCGATTTTTTCGACCATTTCTTCAGGTTTACCTTCCGCACGGATTTGTTCTTTAGCGATTTCTAATTCGCGTTCGATAGTTTTAGAGTCTACACCATCTTTATCGATAGCTACTGGGTTCATTGCAGCGATTTGCATAGCTACGTCTTTACCAGCTTCTTCAGCTCCTTCAGCATCAGCAGAAAGTCCTACTAATACTCCTAGGCGGTAGTTACCGTGGATATATGCAACCACTTTATCAGCAGATACGGCTTCGAATTTAGAAACGTCGATTTTTTCTCCGATTTTACCAGTTTGTTCGATTAATAAGTCAGCGATTTTAGTACCACCGATTTCTAATGCTTTTAAGTCTTCAAGAGAAGCAGGGCTGTTTGCCAATGCAGCGTCAGCTACTGATTCAGCAAATGCTACGAAGTCAGCGTTTTTTAGCTACGAAGTCAGTTTCACAGTTTACTTCTACTACGATACCTGATTTGCCATCCGCAGAAGCTTTAGCAATGATTACTCCTTCGTTTGAGTCGCGGTCTTGACGGCTAGCAGCAACTTTAGCACCTTTTTTACGTAGGTAGTCAACAGCAGCTTCGAAATCACCATTAGCTTCCACTAATGCTTTTTTACAGTCCATCATACCAGCGCCAGTTTGTTGACGCAATTTGTTTACATCTGATGCAGAAATTTGTACTGACATAGTATATTTTTTGTTAAAATTACAATTGATGTGTTAAGGATTCTTTGTTTTAATAACAAGAGAATGTTAACTTTTTATTTGTTCAATAGGTTTTGCTTATTAGCAAAAAACCGGGTAGACAGTTGCGGTAAAAGGAAGCAGATCTTCCAGAAACCAACACTAGTCTATCCGGCTTATATAATAGAATAATATTATTCTACGTCTTTCGCTTTACGAGTGCGTTTTCCTGGAGCAGCTTCAGTAGCTTCACCATTATCTACTGCAGCTTTAGCAGCAGCAGCTTCTTTTTCCGCGTCCTCTTCTTTATCGCGTTTGCGTTCTTCTAATCCTTCGATGATTGCTTTACCAATTACGCTAGCGATTAAGCTGATTGATTTAGTAGCGTCATCATTTGCTGGGATTGGGAAATCGATGTTCGTAGGGTCAGAGTTAGTATCTACCATTGCAAAAGTAGGGATGTTTAATTTCATCGCCTCAGCAACCGCAATGTGCTCTTTTTTCACGTCGATAATGAACAATGCAGCTGGCAAACGGTTTAAGTCTGCGATACCTCCAAGAAGGTTTTCTAACTTAATACGCTCACGTTGAATCATCAATTTTTCTTTTTTAGACAATACATCGTAAGTGCCATCTTTTTGCATTTTATCGATGTTTGACATTTTTTTGATTGATTTACGCACAGTTGCGAAGTTAGTAAGCATACCACCTAACCAACGTTCCGTTACGAAAGGCATATTAACTGCTTTCGCTTGTTCAGCTACGATTTCTTTAGCTTGTTTTTTAGTAGCTACAAATAATACTTTACGACCTGATTTTACGATTTGTTTGATCGCTGAAGCAGCCTCTTCTAATTTTGTAAGAGTCTTGTTCAAGTCGATAATGTGGATACCATTGCGTTCCATGAAAATGTACTTAGCCATTTTCGGATCCCACTTACGAGTAAGGTGACCAAAGTGAACACCTGCATCCAATAATTCTTGATATGTTGTTCTTGCCATTTTTTGATCCTCCTTATATTAACGTTTACTGAATTGGAATCTTCTACGAGCTTTACGACGTCCTGGTTTTTTACGCTCAACCATACGGTCATCACGCGTCATTAACCCTTTAGCACGCAAAGCAGGTTTTACTTCTGGGTTAAGCTCTACTAAAGCTTTAGCGATCGCTAGGCGAACTGCTTCTGCTTGACCTTTAACCCCACCACCCTGAACGTTAACGTTGATGTCAAAATTTGCAAGAGAATCAGCTACCAATAAAGATTGAGTAACGATGTATTGCAAAGGTAATGTAGGAAAATATTCCTTGTAATCTTTACCATTAACGGTAATATTTCCATTGCCAGCAGTTAAGTAGATGCGGGCAACAGCAGTTTTTCTTCTTCCTGAAGTGTTAGTTGTTGACATAGTCGTTCTCCTTAAAATTTAACTGGTTTTGGATTCTGCGCTTCATGTTTGTGCTCTGTACCTGCATAAACATAAAGGTTTTTAAATAATTGACGTCCTAGACGGTTTTTAGGTAACATCCCGCGAACAGCTTTCTCGATGATGCGCTCTGGGTGTTTTGCCATTAACTCTTTTGGAGAAACGAAACGCTGACCACCTGGGTAGCCTGTGTAGCGAACATATACTTTGTCGCCCAATTTGTTTCCAGTCAATCTAACTTTGTCTGCATTGATAACAATCACGTTATCTCCACAGTCTACGTGTGGGGTGAATGAAGGCTTGTGTTTTCCACGAATCACTTTCGCGATTTCGCTTGCCAAGCGCCCCAAAATCTCGCCTTCAGCGTCAACAACGATCCATTCTTTGTTAACGGTGTTCTTGTTAGCAGAGACAGTTTTGTAACTTAACGTATTCACTTGCTTTTATTTAATTAATTAATAATGTTTTAAATCCTTTTGTAATCACTACAAAGAGGTCTGCAAAGGTACAATAATTTAATTCAATTATCAAAGCCAATTTTATTTTTTAAAGCAAGTTTTCATAACAAACCTAATTCTTTCATTTCCAAGGAGCTCCAAGCTCAAAATTTTACCTTCGTATAACCTAGCTGATAATCTTGTTAAGCTAGTGTTATAGGAGGATATGGAACAGATCCTATTGAACCTCTTATTTAACATTTATTAAACTTTATCCTTTAAACTTTTCTGCATTTTTGTGCTCTTAAAATTAATTTGTTACCTTGAATTGCCTTAGACTGTGCAATAGGCAAGATGATAGGAGAAAATTAAAGAGATTTAGATGAGAAAATCACAATGGTGCAAACCTCTCGTGTTGGGGGTAATGTTGATGGCGGGACAGGTGTTGTTTGCGCAAGAATTGAAAGATGATAAGGGATATAAGGAGAAATTAGCTTCGATAGAGTCAAAACTGAAGAGTGGCGATTTGGCAAATGCTTTACAAAGTATCGAAGAAACACTTGAAAGATATCCCAAAGGCGCTGAGGTATACTATGCTAAATCTTTATTATATGCTCAAGCAAGAAATTTTGAAGTCGCTCTACCTGCTGCTGAAGAGGCTGTAAAGATCGCCCCGGAAAACATTCTGTATAATAATCACCTCCTTGAACTGTATAAAAGTAAGGGTGATTTTGATTCTGCTGTTCAGCTGTTGGATGATTTTATAAAAACCCAACCCGACAACCCACAGGTTTACCGTGAAAAAATAATGATGCAGCATGCAGGTAAAAAATCTGAAGATGCATTAAAAACCTACGACGAAACTAAAGCCAAGTTTGGTGAAACTGATACTTTAGATGTGTTGAAGGCGGAAATTTTAATGGACCTCGACCGTACAAAAGAAGCAAATGATCTATTGCAGACTTGGCGCAAGAAGAAATCACCTATTCGACAAGTCTATAGTACCTTAAGCTATATCATGATGGATCAAAACAAACCGAAAGAGGCACTGGATGTCTTGGAAGAAGGTTTGGTAACGACGAAGGATGATCTACTGTATATGGATATGGCGGATGCTAATATGGCATTAAAGAAAAGTCCTCAAGCATTTGAAAACATAAAGAAATCATTTCAGTCGAATACTGTCAATTTTATTGATAAGCATCGCGTCATGATGAGCTTGGTGAACAATAACAAGGATTTCAGCAAGGACCAATTACAGGATCTGGCAAATGTTCTAGTTTTAAAACATCCTCGTATGCCGGATAGCCATATGTTTAAAGGGGACATTTTATGGATGCGCGGTGAATTGGATCAGGCGAAGTCATTATACCTGACTACGGTAACGATGAATCCTCAACATGTTGAAGCATGGCGTAAATTGATCAATGTTGAGTTGGCTGCCAATCAGTTGGATGAAGCCATTGTCGATGGCAATGAAGCTCTGAGGAACAATCCTAACAATGTTATCATTACTTATTTTGTAGGTGTCGCCTATATGATGAAAAAGGATACCGAGAATGCTAGGTTATATCTTGAGCGAGCATTGGACCAAAGTGCGAATGAGAACGATTTTGTGAAATCGATGGTGTATGGTGGATTGGGAGATCTATACCATGAGATCAAAATGGAATCGGCATCTGAAGTTGCTTATGACGAAGCCATCAAATTGGACAGTAATAATGTTACTGTATTGAATAATGCGGCTTATTACCTAGCATTACAGAAGAAGGACCTTGAAAAAGCGGCTGAGTATTCCAGACGATCTAATGAGCTTGAGCCTAGCTCCGGCACTTTCCAAGACACTTATGCTTGGGTATTGTTTCAACAAGGGAAATATCAAGAGGCACTCCCTTGGATAGAAAAAGCAATCAAAAATTCAGAGCCATCAGGTGTTCTGTTTGAGCATTATGGAGATATCCTTTTTAAAGTTGGGAAGAATAGAGAAGCAGTGAAGCAATGGGAAAAGGCATTGACCATGGCAGATGGAAGTTCTATTGATAAAGAGAAATTAAAAAAGAAAATAAGTGAGAAGAAATATATTGAGTAAACTAAGTTTGGTGCTTGCTGTTTTGGTCTTGACATATTCATGTGCAAGTAAAAAGGCTGCAGTGAAAAAGGATGATTCCGGCGTAACAGCAAAGGGTAAGGATCTATTGAGCACCTATGAATTGAATAACTTAAATTTTATTACCTTTTCAGGGAGGGCAAAAGCTAAGGTTCAATTTGGTGAAGAAACCCAAAATGTGACTTTGAACATCAGGATGGAACGGAGTAAGGCGATCTGGATTTCAGTTACTGCATTATTGGGGATTGAGGCTGCTCGAGTTTTGATCACTCCAGACAGTGTCAAAATCATGAATAGGTTGCAGAGTGAATATGTGGCGAAACCATTTTCTTACATTTATAAATACACCAACCCAGGCATCACTTTTAAAATGCTTGAGGATATTTTAATTGGAAATATATCAACTGAAATGTTGCGTACGGACCAACTACAGATTGCGACAAGTGAGGATGATGTTCAAGTAATAGGGGTGAAGGAGGGGTTAACCTTTCATTATGGTGTAAATAAAAGCAACAGGCCATTTGCATTTAATTTAATGGAGCTTGGAAAGACCAATAAATTGGAAGCACATTACAGTGATTTTGCAGTTATTGATGGACATAATTTTCCGCAAAGATTCACGTTAAACATTGAAGGAAGTGGCGCGAAAGTGTCTTCTGATATGCTATATAACAAGTCAGAGTTAACAAAACAGTTGAAATGCCATTTAATATCCCTTCGAGATATAAGGCAATCAATTAATTAGGAGTGATCGAATTTAAAGAAATTGTGTTTTTTTTATTTTCGTATTAACTATATCCTTATTTTTGGAAATTCTACAAAAACTAGATATAAAGAATTTAGCAGTTCATGGATTTTAAAAAGATTGTACTCAGTATATTTTCCCTTTTACTTTTTGTTGGCCTAAGCTATGGTCAGAGTAGTTTGGAATTAAAGAAACAAAGAGAAAGAATAGATAGGGAGATTGCTGAACTTCAAAAAATATTAAGCGCAAAGACTCAAGAGAAGATTTTATCCCAACAGGAAGTTGCTGCTTTGAGCAAGCAATTGGATCTGAGGGAGAATAAAATCAGTACAATCAATTCTGAATTGCGTATCATCAATAAAAATATTTCATCAAACAACGCTATTGTTGACAAGCTGAAGGCTGAGCTCGAGAAGATGAGACAGGATTATGAGAAAATGATCCTTTTCGCATTCAGGAATAAGAACTCGTACAACAAGATGATGTTTATTTTTGCTTCGAAGGATTTTAATCAGGCATTTAAACGTGTTAAATATTTACAGCAGTTTACTGATGCACGTAAAATCAAGGTTGCGGAAATAGAAGGTACAAAAAAACAGATTGAGTTGAAGATTGCTCAATTGGAAAGAGATAAGAAAACTCAGCAGTCCTTGTTAAAAGAACAGGAAGCTGAACGTAATACAATTGCTAAGGATAAAGCTGCTCACTCGCAGGAGTTGAATCAATTGGCAAGGGAGGAGCGTACTTTCCGTGGACAGTTGACCAAGAAGCAACAAGAGAAGAAACGTTTGGATGCTGCTATCAAGTCAGCTATTGCTCGAGAAGTCGAAGCGGCACGAAGGGCAGAAGAAGAACGCAGAAGAAGACTCGCTGAAGCTGAGGCTAAGAAAACAGGTACTACTGTTACAGAGGCTGAGAAGAAAATTGAAAAGAAAACAGGTTCTTCGGTGTTGAACAACTCGCCAGAAGCGACTAAGTTGTCAGCAGGATTTTCGTCGAATAGAGGTAGGCTGCCATGGCCAGTAGGACAGGGTAATATTGTCCGTAATTATGGTAGTGTTACGGTTGAACGTGGTGTTCGTGATTTCTATGATTATATCAGGATCCGTACTTCAGATGGCGCGCCAGTAAAAACCGTATTTGAAGGTACTGTACTGCAGGTTATCAATATTGGTTCTTATGCTGTAGTTGTGCAGCACGGTGAGTACCTTACTGCTTATTCTAACTTGAAATCGGTATCAGTTAGAAAGGGTCAGAAGATCTCGACAGGAACCGTTATCGGTGCGGCAGATTCAGATCCAGAAGTGGGTTATTCATACATTGATTTAAGTGTATAACCGTGGTACAACATCTATGAATCCATCGATCTGGATAGCAAGATAGTTACATGGTTTTTAAATAATTTATCTATATATTTGTTAGATATACCAACTGAAACGAATTAGTAAATAAGTAGAATATGTATACATCAGGATTATTATTTATCGGTACCAATGAGATTATTATAATTGTGGTATTGGCGTTGTTGTTATTTGGGGGTAAAAAATTCCTGAATTGATGCGTGGTTTGGGTCGTGGCGTGAAAGAATTCAAAGAAGGCCAAAAAGATGATCAAAATGCGGAAAGCAATACAAATACAACAACTAATAATGATACAGTTAACAACCAACGTTAATACAGGTCATTAAAGATTTTTAAAAGTTTCACTAGATATACTGATATGTCTGGTGAAACTTTTTTTTTTATAACTAACCATTAGATTTGGCACAAATTGCCAACGATAAGCGAAGAACTAACACAGATAGTTTAACAGTACCTAACAATACTCATGAACAAAAAAATTAGTTTCCTAGTTACAATAGGCTTGTGTGCCTTTAAGATCAGCGACGCACAGGAACAAAACTTAGAGCCATCAATTTATGCCGAGACATTTCAGGCTACCATAATTGATCAGATTGAGAAAGATAAGGAGAGGACATTTTCCATGCCTCGACTCCATCAAACAAGTAAGTGGTGGATCCATCGTATTCAGTGATGAGGACGTTAATATTGCTCAAAGAATCCTTAGAATTCAAAAAACTGTTCCTTTAGAGTACAATCATCGCGTAAAAGCTTACTTGGATAAATATATTTCCAGAAATTATAAGCCTTATATGGAAAAGTTACTCGGTCTGAGTGAGTATTATTTTCCTATTTATAATCAGATATTTGCGGAACAAGGCATCCCTGAAGAGGTTAGATACCTATCAGTAATAGAATCATCTTTGAATCCACATACTGTTTCTACATCCGGCGCAGTAGGACCATGGCAATTTATCTATGGTACAGCCAAAGGATATAATATGACGATGGATTCAAACTTTGATGAACGAAAGGATGTGTACTCGACTACTTATGCTGTTTCAACTTACCTGAAGGATGCTTATGACGAGTTCAATGATTGGCTGTTGGCTTTAGCTTCCTATAACTGCGGTAGAGGCTGTGTGAGAAGAGCAATAATACGTTCAGGGTTGAATAGTCCAAACTATTGGCAATTGTCCCCTTATTTGCCAAAAGAGACTCAGAATTACATTCCTAAATTCATTGCTATGACTTATGTGCTGAATCATGCTGAATTATATGGATTAACTCCGCAGGTTAATGATCTTCAATCTGAACATAAAGTTTTAATGCTTGACAAATCTGTGAATTTGACGAAGGTTGCTTCGGCACTAACTTGCTCACCAGATGTCCTTAGGCAACTAAATCCTGGTTACAAGCGAGATGTTGTAATTGCAAGTCCAGAAAAGCAAAGACGATTAGTAATTCCAGTCAATGCATCTATGAGCGATTCGTTGATCTATGCTGCTTTAAATAGCCCGCAAGATGAGGTTATACAACAAGCAATTGCAGCAGTAGATGTCAAAGAGGATAAGGAATATAAAGAATTTACCAAGAAGGTGGCTGCAGTAACGAAATCAACTGCCAAAAAGAAAAGCCCAACGTTTGTAACCTATGTAGTCAGAAAAGGGGATACTTTATCAGACATTGCAAATAAGCATCGAGGAGCTACAGTTACGAAGATAAAATCTGATAATAATATTAGAGGTTCACATCTTAAGATTGGTCAGAAACTTAAGATTTATAAGGGAAAAAGTTAGTGAGGTTTTTGCCTAAACAAATAGAATAAAAAAAAGTTGCGGCTATGATAAATATGCCGCATCTTCTTTTTTATCGTATTCTTCCAATACTACCTCCACATGTTCTTTAAGGATAGTTGAAAGCTTCAAGCCATAATAATCGCTGAATACAGGGAATTGATGGTGGCTACGGTCTATTAGGACAGCTGTACGCATTCTTTTCAACGGTACGTCAAGGAAAACTCCAAGTCCGTATGCCAAGGTCCTTCCGCTGTTTAAAACATCATCTATTAATATTACCACTTTGTTCTTCGCAGACTCTACAGGTACGTCTGTTGTGGCTTCCAGATTGCGCTTAGTTTTTTTGAACTGTTACTTTGATCAATTCAAATGTTTTGTCTGGAGCTATCTCCTTTAATATTTTCTGTAATCTTTCGGCAAAAACATATCCTCTGTCTGCCAAACCTACCAACACAATAGTGGGTTCATCAAAGTTGTCTTCGATGATTTGATATGCGATTCTTTTGGACTTCTGTAAAATTTGCTCCTTATTTAATATAAGTGTTTTCTTAGATGACATTGTAGCTATTTTAATAGGGGTAAATTTAGCAAAAATTTAAAAAATAAAGTCCGAAAGTATGACTCTCGGACTTTATTTTATATTTAATATTTTTTGATCGATCTAGTGTAGGTTGGATTTATTAGTTGGGTTTGCATCTGCCGTCATGATACGTTCTGATTCATCCACTTTAGGGCGTCCACCATTATAATAATATCTTTTCCAGTATGCTTCATTTAAATTGCTAACCATGACACCTTTGCTAGATGATGCATGTGCGAATTTATCGTCACCTAAATAAACACCAACATGTGTAATGCTTCTGCTTCTGATTTTGAAGAATACTAAGTCTCCAGGTTGTAAATCGTTCTTACGAATAGGAGTTACATTGGAATATTGATTGCGACTATTGTAGCCAATAGTAGTATTAAATACATTTTCGTAAACTGCTAAAGAGAATTTAGAACAGTCGATACCTCTTTTAGAATCTCCACCTAAACGGTAAGGAGTTCCTAGCCATTCGTATACAAATTGATAAAGTTTGGTGTTTGTAGTAGCGTTTGAAGCAACGCCCATGATTTGTGAGAAGTACTCTTTTGCTAGGTTATCAGGGTCTGAGGATTTTTTGGCTGGTTTGAGCCTGCGAGAATAGACATAAGCCTATGAATAGCATCACTGCCACTAGTTTCTTTGTTTTCATTAATTCGCTAAATTTATACAACCATACGCTCCCTGAAATCCTTCATTTTATTGTAATTTTTCAAACGAGCTGAAGCAAATCTAATACATACTGTATAGAATTCAAAACAATTCTTTATAAATTTAACAAAGTTTTAACACTTTTAACATTTAACCAAAATCGATAATCATCTACATTTTTGAAAAAAAATCCCCGAAAATAGGTTCTATTGCCTTGTATCTCTCTTTTTTATGTTTTTTAATAATTTTTTAATAAAACTTATCAGTTATATGAAATTTTATAATATATTTGGGAAATCAAAAACAAATTTAATGTTAAACTCATCTATTATTATTACAATTATCATTACCACCGGGGGTGAAACCAGGAGGAAGTGACTCTATTGTATAGTAAATAGTACAGATATTAGAAGCCTTCCTCTCACGAGGAGGGCTTTTTTATTTTGAAAAAACAAAACTAACAGTATATAAACAGCTTTAAAGCATGAAAATTTTAAAATTTGGCGGAACATCCGTAGGTTCCGTAGAAAGTATCAAAGCAGTTCTATCCATCGTCAAAGAATCTTATGATGCTGGTGAAAAGCCTTTAGTCGTTCTGTCAGCCATGTCTGGAATCACCAACCTATTGACAAAAATGGCTGAAGATGCAGCGGAAGGCAAACCTTTCGCTGAGGACCTCAAGGTAATGGAAGAAAAACATTTCGAAGTAGTCAAGAAATTGATTGCTGTGAAATTTCAAAATCCTGTTCTTACACGACTTAAATTGTTAATCAATGAACTGGAAGATCTTCTGCAAGGTGTAACAGCACTAAAGGAGCTAAGCAACCAAAGTAAAGATCTGATTATTTCATATGGTGAACGTTGTAGCAATTATCTTGTTTCAAAAGTAATGGAACAAGAAATTCCCGAATCAGAGTATATCAACGCTTCTTATTATATAAAGACAGATTCAAATTTTGGGAATGCCCATCTAAATGAACCATTGACTAATCAGCTTATTCAAGCACTCTCTCAAACACATGCTGATAAACTCCTCTTTGTAACAGGATTTATTGGTTCTAATGAGAAAGGACGTATTACCACTCTTGGTCGTGGAGGTTCTGATTATACGGCTGCTATTTTTGGTTCTGTATTGAATGCTACAGCGATTGAAATTTGGACAGACGTGAATGGAATGCTTACTGCTGATCCTAGAATCGTGAAAAAGGCATTTTCATTGCCTTTGCTTTCCTATACTGAAGCTATGGAGCTTTCATATTTCGGTGCAAAAGTCATTTATCCACCGACCATGGTTCCGGCTTTTATGAAAAAAATCCCTATTGTTATCCGCAATACTTTTCAGCCGAAATTTTCAGGAACGGTTATTCAATTTGAGAGTGGCAAATCAGCTTATCCAATCAAAGGTATATCTTCAATCTCAGAAGTATCTGTGATCAATCTGACTGGTTCTGGAATGGTTGGTAAATCAGGTTTCAGCGGAAGGCTCTTCACGCTGCTTGCCCGCGAGCAGATCAACGTCATTCTAATTACCCAATCGTCCTCTGAACACAGTATTACATTTGCTGTAAATCCAAATGATTCTCAAAAAGCTGTTGAGTTGATTCAAAATGAGTTTGAGCTTGAATTATTGGCGAATAAATTGTCCATGCCAGTAGTTGAAGGAGACCTATCTATCTTGGCCATTGTTGGGGAGAACATGAAACGTACTCCAGGTATGTCTGGAAAGCTATTCCATGCCTTAGGTCGGAATGGTATCAATGTTCGAGCTATTGCGCAAGGATCTTCAGAATTCAATATATCTGTTATCATCAACAAGGAGGACTTATCAAAAGCCCTCAATGCTGTGCATGATGCCTTTTTTGCTGAGTTGAAGAAAACTCTTCATGTGTTCAATATAGGAACTGGTAATATAGGGTCAACATTATTTAGTCAGCTAAATAAACAGCATGACTTTCTGGAAGAGCAGAATGATATCGAAATCAAAGTCGTTGGGATTTCTAATTCCCGCAGGATGTATTTCAATGAGAATGGAATTGACCTAAACAGCTGGAAAGAAGAATTGGAAAATGATGGTGAGGTTGCCGATTTAGCGACCTTTATTTCCAAAATGCAGGAGATGAATCTTCCGAATTGTGTGTTCATAGATAATACAGCCAGCAAATTGCCTTCAACCTATTATGAAAATATTTTTCAGTCTAATATTTCCATAGTGACTTGTAATAAGATTGCCAATTCTGGTGAATATTCCCAATATAAATTGTTACACGAGACTGCTCGCAAGCATGGCGTGGATTTCTTTTATGAAACGAATGTCGGTGCAGGCTTGCCAATTGTGAGGGTATTAAAAGACCTGATGATGAGCGGCGATAGATTATTAAAGATTGAGGCCATTCTTTCAGGTACAATCTCTTATATCTTTAATAACTTTAAAGGAGATGCTTCTTTCTATGATGTAGTGAAGAAGGCTCAGGAACTTGGTTTTACTGAGCCCGATCCTAGAGATGATTTGGGAGGAATAGATTTTATGCGCAAGATGTTGATTCTTGGAAGGGATGCGGGTTATCCTATTGAATCTTCAGACGTTGAATTGGGGAATATTTTGCCTGAGAGTTGTTTGCAAGCAAATTCTGTAGATGAATTCTACGCAGAACTTTTGAAAGCAGATGATTATTTCAACAATCTAAAGAGAGAGGCGGAGGAGCAAGGGAAAGTAATTCGATATATTGGATCTCTTGAAAATGGGAAAGTATCTATCAGCCTTCAAATGGTTGATGAAAGTCATCCATTCTATGCGCTATCTGGAAGTGATAATATTATCTCCTTCACAACGGAGCGTTATAAGGAACGTCCATTAGTTGTGAAAGGACCTGGTGCAGGCGCTGAAGTTACCGCTGCTGGCGTATTTGCAGATTTAGTAAACGTAGGCGCTTAATTCAAATATAAATAAAGAAAAAATGTCAAATCCTGAACAAGTATTAAATAAGCAAAGCAAAATAAATCAAGATCACTGGCTAGATGAAGTTAGGGTATTTGCCCCAGCAACCGTAGCTAATATGATCTGTGGATTTGATATTCTTGGTTTTGCCGTTGACAAGCCTGGCGACGAGGTGTATATGCAAAGGGTTGGTAATCCTGGTGTAAGGATCCGTTCAATAAAAGGAGATGATGGCCGTTTGCCTCTAGATCCGGATAAAAATACAGTAAGTGCTTGTGTAATGATGCTCTTGGCCCATCTTGGTCTAGAAACTGAAATTGGAGTTGAGATAGAATTAACAAAGCATATGCCCATTGGAAGTGGTTTGGGGTCGAGTTCTGCAAGTACCGTAGCTGGCTTATTTGCCATCAATACCTTACTAGGTAATCCATTAACAAAGGATGAATTAATGCCATTCTGTGTTGAAGGTGAAAGACTTGCTTGTGGACATGGTCATGCAGACAATGTTGCTCCTGCCCTAATGGGGGGGATAACATTGATCCGTGGTTCCCAACCATTGGATATAATAAATTTGCCTGTACCTGACCAATTGGTTGCTGGGATAGTGTTTCCACAGGTTGATGTGCCAACGAGAGATGCCAGACAATTGATCAAGGAAAAGGTCTCCCTAAAGGATGCAGTAGTTCAATGGGGAAACATTGCTGGCCTTGTATCTGGCTTGTACCGCAATGATTATGAGTTGATCAGCAGAAGCATGCATGATGTACTGATTGAACCAACTCGCGCTATCCTTATCCCGGAATTCTATGAAATGAAACGAATTGCGATGGATTCAGGTGTTTTGAGCTTTGGTATATCAGGTTCAGGACCTTCTGTCGTTGCTATTAGTAAAGGTTTTGAAGCAGCCCAACTAGCAGTCGACCGGATTCAAGAACACTTGACCGCAAATGGCATCGAGAGTTTACAATTTGTTTCTGCGGTTAATGCAGAAGGCCCAAAAGTTTTATCTTAATCTAAACCTAACAAAATGCAATTTTACAGTACTAACAATAAAGACTTAAGAGTTTCCTTTCAAGAGGCTGTATTCAACTCATTGCCTCAGGATAAAGGGTTATATATGCCCGAGGCAATTCCTCAATTGGATCCTTATTTTATAAAAAACATACAACAATATTCTTTTCAGGAGATTGCTTTTCAAATTGCCAATGCCATCATAGGCAAGGATATTCCTGCGGATGACCTCAAGAAGATTATCAATGAAGCGATTAATTTTGATGCTCCATTGGTTTTTTTAAATTCGGAAACGGCAGTCTTGGAATTGTTTCACGGTCCTTCTTATGCCTTCAAAGATTTTGGAGCACGATTTATGAGCCGAGTAATGGGTTATTTTTCCAATAAAGGTGACCAATTATTAGATGTGTTGGTGGCTACCTCTGGTGATACCGGGGGAGCCGTAGCATTGGGGTTTCTTGGAGTAGAGGGTACTCGTGTAACCATATTGTATCCAAAAGGAAAAGTATCAAAGGTGCAAGAAGAGCAGTTGACAACGAATGGACAAAATATAAGAGCATTGGAAGTTGATGGAACCTTTGATGATTGCCAGGCATTAGTCAAGCAAGCGTTCAATGATCCTGAGCTTAACCAGAAACTGAGATTGACTTCAGCTAACTCAATTAATATTGCGAGATTAATCCCTCAAACATTCTACTATTTCTGGGCTTACGCTCAATTAAAATCCCAAGGATTGAATGAGGTTGTTTTTACAGTGCCAAGTGGAAATTTTGGAAATATTGGGGCTGGCCTATTAGCGTATAAAATGGGCTTGCCTGTTTCTCATTTTGTTGCAGGAACGAATGTTAATGATACTGTTCCGAGGTTTTTGAATTCAGGAGCTTATGAACCAAAAGCTTCGATACAAACTTTAGCAAATGCTATGGATGTTGGGAATCCTAGTAATTGGGTTCGTATTCAGGATTTATTTGAAAATAATTTTGAAGAATTGAAAGGTATGGTCAGCTCATATACTTATACGGATGAAGAAACAAAAGTGGGTATGGGCGAATTATTTAATAAATACAAATATGTTGCTTGTCCACATACAGCCATAGCTTATCTAGCATCTGAGGCTTATCGAAAGGAGTATCCAGGTGAGTACGCTTCTGTTTTTCTTTCGACTGCGCATCCATGCAAATTCCCTGAGGCAATAGATTCTGATGTTTACAAACAAGTAAAATTGCCTGTTGGAGCAGAAAACCTACATGGCAAACCGAAACTAGCTGAAGACCTGGAAGTGGATTACGCTGCTTTCAAGGACTATTTAATAAGAAACAATTAAACCAATCCTCTATTAATCTAAGTAGAAAAGGAAGGCGGAATAAATTTTATTCTGCCTTTTTTATTTGCGGATTAAATATTTTCTTCCAATTCTATTTATTTTTGCATTCATGAATAAAATAATCCTGAACAAAGGAAAGGATAAAGCCGCTTGGCAATTGCACCCATGGGTTTTTTCTGGAGCTATTTCAAAGGCTCTTGGCAAACCACAAAATGGAGATATCGTTTCTGTTTACAATATAGAAGATGAGTTTATTGCCTATGGTATGTACAATGGAAATTCCAGGGTTGCAGTCCGTTTATTGGAATGGGATCCTCGAAATGAGATTGACGAGCAATGGTGGCGGAATCGTGTCAAGAAGTCTGTAAATAATCGTTTAAGTCTATTGACCGACCAAAACAATACAGTGCGGTTAATCTTTGCAGAGGCAGATTTCCTTCCAGGATTAATAGCTGATAAATATGCAGATTATATTTCAGTCCAAATCCACTCTGCGGGTATTGAGCGGGTCAAGGATATCATCATAGACGAATTGGCTCAATTGCTTGAACCCAAAGGAATATATGAGCGCAGCGACATGAAATCGAGAGAATATGAAGGGCTTCCCGATACCAATGGGAAATTATTTGGAGATGTACCTCCAGAATTCGTCGATATTATTGAAAATGGGATTCATTATCAAGTCAATATCGTTGAAGGACAGAAATCTGGTTTCTACTGTGATCAACGTGAGAACCGTGCCATCACTGCAAAGTATGTACATGGCAAAAAAAGTGTTGGATTGTTTTAGCTATTCAGGAGGATTTACCTTAAATGCATTTCGCGAGGGAGCAAGTTCTGTAACCTCAGTTGACAGCTCGGCATTGGCCATCGAAACATTAAACAATAATATAAAAATCAATGGATTCGACAGTAAAAATCATGTTGCTGTTCAATCAGATGTTAATAAATACCTGCGAGAATTAGGGGAACAGGGAGAGAAATTTGACCTTATTGTTTTAGACCCTCCCAAATATGCGCCATCAAGGGCCGCTCTTGAAAAAGCTTCCCGAGCTTACAAGGATTTGAACAGACGGGGCTTAATGCTATTGAACAGTGGCGGGTTGTTAGCTACTTTTTCATGTTCTGGTGCTATGGATGTTGAAACCTTCAAGCAGGTTATTGCATGGGCAGCATTGGATGCAGGTAAGGAAATACAATTTATCTACCAGTATTGCCAGCCTGAAGATCATCCCGTAAGAGCATCTTTTCCAGAAGGAGAATATCTGAAAGGATTGTTGGTAAGGGTTGTCTAAACATCCGCTTTCATCTAAAATATTTTGATAAAGAAAAACAGGTTGGATAATGTTCCAACCTGTTTTTCTTTATATAAGATTTATATTTTATGATGCTCTCTTCGTATATTACTTGATTAGGTTCAACCATGCCTCAGCCATCAGATTTGCTCCAGCCATTGTTGTATGAACTCCGTCGGTTGTCCAATAACCACCGTCGCTATTTCTTTTCAATCCTTGGTCAAAAATTTGTTGGTATGGAAGGAAGATCGCGCCATATTCTTGGGCTATCTCTTTTGCGACATTTTGATATTTTGGGAATTCAGGGAACCAAGCATCAGTTACATGTTTTACATTTTTCACTCCAAATGGTTCGATGATAATCAATTTTACATTTGGCAATGCTGATTTTGTTGAGTCCAGTAATTGTTTATATTGGGCTTTATACTCGGCGGGTGTGTTTTTAGCGCCGCTATCCATTGTTCTCCAAAAATCATTGACGCCGATCATAATGCTCAAAATATTAGGTTTAATATCTAGGGCATCCTCTTGCCAACGATTAATTAGGTCTGGAACGCGGTTACCGCTAATCCCCCTGTTATAAACTTTAATGTCTTTATCTGCATACTTATTAAGAAGAGTGCTCGCAGCCATAAAGGCATATCCATTGCCGAAGGCATTGCCATCATTAGGTTTTAAATTTTGCTTGTTCCGTCCAGCATCGGTTATGGAATCACCTTGAAATAAAATGACATCCCCTTTGTTAATGCTTAATTTTGCTTTGGCCCCTGTTGAAAAGTCAATGGCACTAGCCAATGATGTTCCTAAGCCAGCTGCTCCAAGTGTCAACAAGCTCTTCTTTAAAAAATCTCTTCTATTATCCATTTTTGCTTATATAGGTTGATATTGTATAAGCAATTTAATTATTCTAACAGAATTTGGCAATTCCTGCCTTAATTATTTTACAAGATTCAATGATCTGCTGATTAGAAATTGTCAATGGTGGTGCTATTCGCAAGGCTGTTTCACAATGTAAATACCAATCGATGATCAATCCTTGGTTTGCACAATAATTGCTGACCTGATATACTTGGTCAAAGTTTTCCAGCTGTAGGCACATCATAAGCCCCAAACCGCGGATTTCTTTGATTTGAGGGATATTCAATTCAGACCTGAACAAGTTTGCTTTCCTTTCAACATCCTGAATTAGGTTCTCTTCTTGAATAACTTGTAGGGAGGCTCTTGCTGCAGCACAACTTACGGGATGTCCACCGAAAGTCGTGATGTGTCCAAGCATAGGGTTATCTTTTATAACATCCATGATTTCTTTTGGTGCGACAAAAGCTCCGAGAGGCATTCCACCGCCGATTCCTTTTGCTAGCATCAAAATATCTGGAATAATCTCGAAGTGTTCGAAGGCAAATAGTTTTCCTGTTCTACCGAATCCAGTTTGAATTTCGTCGAAAATTAAAAGAGTCCCTGTTTCTGTACATTTTTGCCTTAAAGCTTGCATATATTCCTTTGAAGGAACTCTTACACCTGCTTCACCTTGAACCGCTTCAACAATTACTGCTGCGGTATTTTCGGTAATGTTGGCTAGGTCATCGATATTGTTGAACTCAATAAATGATATCTCTGGAAGTAGGGGAGCATAGGATGCTCTATATTCATCATTGCCAATTAAGCTAAGTGCACCTTGGGTACTGCCATGATAAGCATGTTTTGCTGCAATTATCTGACGTCTGCCGGTATATTTTTTAGCAATTTTCATCGAACCTTCCACAGCTTCAGCTCCGGAATTGGTGAAATATACGGATTGAAATGAATTTGGAAGTACTTCCAATAATTCTGTTGCCAGCTGGACTTGTGGAGCTTGAACAAACTCTCCATAGACCGTGACATGCATAAATCGATCCAGTTGATCTTGAATGGCTTCTAAAACCTTTGGATGTCTATGCCCAATGTTGCTTACATTAAATCCTGAAACCAAGTCCATATATTTCTCACCGTTTGGACCATAAAGATAAACGCCTTCGGCGCGTTCAATTTCTAATAATCGTGGTGAGTTGGAAGTCTGAGCGGTGTTTTTTAGGAAAAGTTCTCTATTGCTAATCATGATTGGGCAAAGATAGGGATAAAAAAAAGAAGCTCTAATATTTGAGCTTCTTTCTTTAATGTTGTCTTCTGCTATTAAGTTCTTTATATAGCAGTTCTATAAATTCTTGTTCTACAGAGAAGAATTGTGATGCTCGGGACTGGCCTACAACATCTGCGAACTTGGCTCTGTATTTTTTCTTGATATCTACTTCTTGAGCGTCGAATTCGATTGCATCATTTCCTGGTCTGAACGAATTACCTCTTGTGCGATCAATTTGATTGCCTCTTGATTTTTTTGATTTGACACTTCTAATTTCTTTCGTATACTGATTGTATAATGGAAAGAATTTTTGCGCTTCAGTAGGAGTCAGTCTCAATTGTTTGGTAATATATGCCGTTTTTTGGTTCTCAATTTGTTCAAACCTTTCTTGGCGAGACTGTCCATTCGCAACAAAACAAGCTATCCAAATCAAAAAAAGCGTTGAAATAATATGTTTTAAACGAATCATTATAAAGTATAATTTAAGTAATCTTCTAAAACGTCTTTATCAATTCCCGACCCTACGCCTTTAGATTCTTCTGGTTGATAGATGTACTCTGCATAGTACTCTAGATCCGAAGCATCGCTGTAGTTTGACAGGTAGTTGATGATTTCTTCTTCAGGAATTTCATTCAACGACAACTGTTCCGCTTCCATGGGTTGGTTATTATCTGCATTGTACACAGACACTCCGATTACAGCTGCCACACAAGCTGCTGCTGCTGAAGTTAACCAAGCATAGACTTTCCCTTTCTTCCTAGAATCTGAAGTTTTAGACTCATCACGTGAAGGCAATTGTATAACCTTCTTGTCCTGAACTTTGTCAAGGATTGCAGCAGACATTTGGTCGAAATATCCCGCAGGTACTTCAAATCCTTCAGTCTGAACTTGAGTTTTCAGTTCTTCGGTATAAATTGAAGCCATGATTTGATCATCGGCTTGTTCAAAATAACCTTCTGGAACTGTAAATCCTGGTTCTGCAATTTCTAGTGTTAACTCTTCTTCTTCAATTCTATTCAGAATTCGAGCAGTTAAGTCATCAAAGTAACCCGTAGGAACTTCTTCATTTTCCAATTCTTTGATCCCCTCGATTTTCACTTGGGCAAGGATTTGGTCGCTCATTTGGTCAAAATATTGATCAGGTACGGAGAATGTTTCGGCATCCTTGAATTGCTCGATCTTAATCTGACCTAACAATTGGGATTCTTGTTGTTCGAAGAATCCTTTTGGTGTGCTCAATCCTATTTTTCCTGTGTCTGAAATTTGATCCAATTTAGCAAAGAATAAACTTCTTTCGGCTAGCTTTTCAAAGTAATTTTCAGGTACAATGAAAGGGTTGACACGCAACGAGTTAGGTAGTTGATTGTCTCCTAAGTTTTCGTAATATGTGTTATTTTCTTTCATAGTACCATAATAGATAGATTTTGCGTCAAAAGGTTTAATCGTTTGAGGCAAAAAAGTTCTCTATTTTTTTAACTGCTAAATGGTATGAAGCTTTTAATGCTCCTACACTTGTTCCCAACACTTCTGATATTTCTTCATACTTCATATCTTCAAAATATTTCATGTTAAATACCAATCGTTGTTTATCAGGCAAGGTTAATAATGCCTGTTGTAATTTCATTTGCGCTTTGTCACCATTGAAATAAGCACCGTCTGCCAAGGAATCAGATAAATAAGCAGAGTTTTCATCATCCAATGAAACACTCTGCTTTTGTTTTTTCTTGTTCAAGAAGGTGATACACTCATTGGTTGCAATGCGGTATAACCAAGTATACAACTGAGAATCTTCCCTGAATTTCTCAAGATTACGCCATACTTTGATAAATATATCTTGTACAACATCATCAGCATCATCGTGGTCAATGACCATTCTTCTGACATGCCAATAAATCTTTTGCTGATATTTATTTAGCAGTAAACGGAAAGCCTCCTCACGAGTTTTCTCATCCGCAAACTTTGCTATTATCAGGGAATCTTCCATAGATAGTTGTTTGTTATTTTCTTGTAATTACTTTACGTACTGCATTAACAATATTTGCAGCATTTAGACCGTATTTCTCCATCAATTGTGCTGGAGTACCCGATTCACCAAAGCTATCGTCTACTGCCACGTACTCTTGCGGAGTTGGTAATTTCTTAGCCAAAAATTGAGCCACACTGTCACCAAGACCACCTAAGCGGTTATGTTCTTCAGCAGTAACTACACATCCTGTTTTTGTAACCGACTTAAGTATAGCTTCTTCATCCAAAGGTTTAATGGTGTGGATATTGATGATTTCAGCATTGATGCCTAATTTTTCTAATTCCTCACCAGCTTGGATTGCTTCCCATACTAAGTGACCTGTAGCGATGATAGTAACATCAGTTCCTTCATTCAACATGATTGCCTTGCCAATTTCGAATTTTTGATCAGCAGGAGTGAAGTTAGGAACTACAGGGCGGCCAAAACGCAAATAAGCAGGTCCTTCATGGTCTACTAACGCAATTGTTGCTGCTTTTGTTTGGTTGAAGTCGCAAGGGTTAATAACTGTCATGCCTGGCAACATTTTCATCAAACCGATATCCTCAAGGATTTGGTGAGTTGCACCATCTTCTCCAAGCGTCAAACCAGCGTGCGAAGCACAGATTTTCACATTTTTGTCTGAATACGCAATTGATTGACGGATTTGGTCGTAAACACGACCAGTAGAGAAGTTTGCGAATGTACCAGTGAAAGGAATCTTACCACCGATAGTAAGACCTGCAGCGATACCCATCATGTTTGCTTCCGCAATACCGATTTGGAAGAAGCGCTCAGGGAATGCTTTTATAAAGTCGTTCATTTTTAATGAACCGATTAAGTCAGCACATAAGGCTACTACGTTCTCATTTTGTTGACCAGCTTCTAATAAACCGGCTCCGAAACCTGAACGTGTATCTTTTGATTCTGTGTATGTATATTTTTTCATTACAAAAACTAACGTCTAAAGAATATTAATAATCACCTATGGTTCTAGGGATTTGGTTTAAAGCTGATTCTAATTGCTCATCATTTGGAGCAACACCATGCCATTTGTGAGATCCCATCATGAAATCTACACCTGAGCCCATTTCAGTGTGCAATAGGATAATAACTGGTTTTCCTTTGCCAGTACGAGATTTAGCCTCGTCCAAGCCAGCAATTACTGCTGCCATGTTGTTACCATTGTCCACCTCTAGAACATCCCATCCGAAAGCTTCCCACTTAGCACGTAGGTTTCCTAATGAAAGTACTTGGTCCGTAGAACCATCGATTTGTGCACGGTTGTAGTCAACAGCAGCAATAATATTGTCTACTTTATTGTGAGGAGCATACATCGCTGCTTCCCAAACTTGACCTTCTTGCAATTCGCCGTCACCCATCAATACATAAACTAAATTGTTGTCTTTGTTCAACTTTTTAGCTTGCGCTGCACCTAAAGCAACAGATAACCCTTGTCCTAAAGAACCTGAAGCTACACGGATACCTGGAAGGTGCTCATGTGTAGTAGGGTGGCCTTGAAGACGTGAATCAATCTTTCTGAAAGTTGACAATTCGCTCACTGGAAAATATCCAGCTCTTGCCAATGTACTGTAGAAAACAGGTGAAATGTGACCGTTTGATAAGAAGAATATATCTTCCCCAATACCATCCATGTTAAATGATGGATCATGCTTCATCGCATGAAAATACAATGCAACGAAATAATCAGTACAGCCCAAAGAACCTCCTGGGTGACCTGATTGACATGCATGTACCATACGAACGATGTCTCTTCTTACTTGTGAAGCGATTTGTTCAAGTTTGTTTATGTCTGCACTCATTTTAAAGTATAATATTTCGATAATTTGCGGATAAAGTTAATGATTTTTAATGGACTACAGGGGCTTAAACTGAATTATTTAATTAAGGAGCTGGATGTGTGATTTGAGATTTGGGTTTTGAGATAGAAAATGCTGAAACATTTGAGTTCAGATAATTTGCACTTATGGATAATGACTAGACATAAGTTAAAAAATAAGGAAGGTTTTGGATTTTGGAATGGATTGTAGAAGAATTAAATCCATAAAAAAAGAGCCTGGGTAATTATTCCCAAGCTCTTTAATTCTTTATCTATGTTTTAGCAAATATAATTACATTGCTTCTGCTACCACTTCTTCTACTTCTGGCACCATACGCTTCAACAAACCTTCGATACCTGCTTTAAGGGTAATTGTTGAAGAAGGACATCCTGAACATGAACCTCTAAGTTCAACGGTTACTTTGCCATCTTCGAAAGATTTGTATGCAATCGCACCACCATCTTGTTCTACCGCTGGGCGTACATAATCATGCAATACTTGTTGAATCTTAACTTCAACATCAGATCCTTCGAAAACCACATCTTCTGAATGTTCGATAGGTTTTACAGCAAGTTCTGACTCAACAGCACCTTTCACAAACTCCTTCAATAAGGCTTCGATATCAGACCATTCTGCATCATCAGTCTTGGTAATGGTAACGAAATTGCTGGCAAAGAATACGCCGTTCACAAAATTGAACTTGAATAATTCCTTTGCGAAAGCAGACTCTTGAGCCTTTTCTCTATCAGGATAATCCAAACTGCCATTGATCAATAATTTATTAACCAAAAACTTCATTGTAGCAGGATTTGGAGTGCTCTCTGTATATACGTTAATAGTTGCCATGTTCTAAAATTCTAATTTGAAAAAACAAATATACTGTAAATACCCGTTCGGATACGTCATTGCATGGTAAAAGCTTTACAGCTTAACTCCAGTGTAATTGCTAGGAGAGATTGATTTAATCTCTTCCTTAACCTCATCGCTCACATTTAATTGGTCAACGAAGGCAGCAATAGTATCTTTTGTCACATGCGTATTTGTACGTGTTAAATCTTTCAAAGCCTCATAAGGTTTTGGATAACCTTCACGGCGTAGGATAGTTTGAATCGCCTCCGCTACTACTGCCCAGTTGTTTTCAAGGTCTTCTTGGAAAGCCGACTCATTCAAAATCAATTTTCTCAATCCCCTTAAAGTTGATTTTATAGCGATCAAGGTGTAAGCAAATGGAACCCCGATATTTCTCAAGACAGTAGAGTCGGTTAAATCTCTTTGCAATCTTGAAATCGGAAGTTTAGCAGCTAGGTGTTCGAACACCGCATTTGCCAATCCCAAGTTTCCTTCAGCATTTTCAAAGTCAATTGGGTTTACTTTATGAGGCATTGCAGATGATCCAATTTGACCTGCCGTAATTTTTTTGCTTGAAGTAATCCATGGAGATATAAGTCCATATATCACGACAAAGATCGATCATTATATTATTGATGCGTTTTAGGCCATCGCAACTAGCTGCAAAATTATCGTAGTGTTCTATTTGTGTCGTTGTTTGTGATCTATCTAATCCTAAGACCTCATTGACGAATTTATTTCCAAACTCAACCCAATTGTTCTCTGGGTAAGCAACGTGATGTGCATTGAAGTTTCCGGTTGCACCTCCGAATTTTGCTGAAAATGGAACTTGGTTCAATAGGTTCAATTGTTTTTCAATTCTTTCGATGAAAACTTTGATTTCTTTGCCTAAGCGAGTAGGTGAAGCCGGTTGACCGTGAGTACGAGCCAACATAGATACATTTTCCCATTCTGCACTTAATTTTTTGAGCTCGTCAACCAATTCATTAATTGCTGGTTGATAAACGTCTTTCAATGCCGCTTTCCACGAATAAGGTATTGCAGTATTGTTAATGTCCTGAGAAGTTAACCCGAAATGGATAAACTCCAATGAATCATTGAGACCTAATTTTTCGAATTCATTTTTCAAAAAATATTCTACTGCTTTGACATCATGGTTGGTTACTTTCTCGGTATCCTTAATCCATTGAGCGTCTTCTAAGCTGAAATTGCGATAGATATCGCGTAACTTATCATTTAAGCTGCCATCAAAATGAGCTAATTGTTGAATGCCAGATTCCGAAAGGGAAATGAAATATTCAACCTCCACTAAAACGCGGTATTTTATTAATGCGAATTCAGAAAAGTAATTCGATAGATCTTTTGTGGTATTGTAATATCTGCCATCAATGGGAGTGATTGCAGTCAATGCTGATAAAGTCATTCTGTATTTTTTAGTTTGAAGGCAAAAATAAGAAATAGATATGAGATATGGGATATGAGATTTGCGACAGGAGGGGTGATAAGGGAGATCAGATTTGAGATATGGGATTTGTGACAGTAGGGGTGAAAGGGGAACTAGATATGGATATGGTTGGATTTGCGATGTGAGATATGAGACAGTAGGGGTGAAAGGGGAAGGTTAAATATGCGAGGTTAGATATGCGATTTGCGACAGGAGGAAAGTTAGAGTTAGATAGTTTTGACGTTTTCTATCTCACATCTCACATCTCATATCCCACATCTATCCTTAAACAACAAAAGCCCGTTTCTAAAACGGGCTTTTGAAGTATTTTTTTAATCTGTTCGGATTATTGAACGTTTTTCAATGAATCAGAGATTGAATCACCAGTAGCACGAACTGAATCAGCTACGTTTTCTAATGAATCAGCTACGTTTTCAGTAGTTGAATCAACAACGTTTGACAAAGAGTCAGCTGTTTCTTCAGTTTTAGTTTCAGCGTTGTTACAAGAAGCAACAGCGATAGTTAATGCTAAACCTAAGAATCCGAATTTGAATAAATTTTTCATTTTTAATTTTCTATTTAGTTGAAACAAATTTGTTTATTTAATCTTAATACCCAATACCTAAAAAGGTAACCCAAGAAATAATATTTTTTTATTAAACCCGCTGAGATTCAGCGTGTTGTTTTTAATTATTTTTCTAAAGGCAGGGCAAATATACTACTGTTTTGTTGATTTGCAACATTAAAACACAAAAATTGTTATATTTCTGTTAAATATTTAAAAAAATAATATGTTAGATAAGGTAAAAAATATCCTAAAGCTCATTAAATCAGTGGATTTGGAGCAATTAGAAAAAATATCAAAAAAAGTAGATTTAGCAAAAGTTTTGGGCGCAGTATCTAAAATGGACGAAAATCAGCTGAAAATGGCCATGAAAATGTTGACAGGAAGTAAAAAGAAAAAAGATCCACCTCCTATCAATGCCGACTTTTATGATATTTCAGCCAAATTATCGGAGGAAGACAGAGCCCTGCAGATGAAAGTCCGTTCCTTTCTTGAAACTGAAATCAAACCATTAGTAAATAAATACTGGTTGCGTGATGAATTCCCGTTCGAAATTATTCCTAAGCTTAGGGAATTGAATGTATGTGGATATGTATATGAGGGATATGGCTGCGCTGGGGGAAGTTCCTTAATGGACGGTATTATCGCTGCAGAATTTGGCAGGGTAGACCCCTCGATCGCTACCTTCCTAGGTGTTCAAAGCGGATTAGCTATGGGATCCATATATATGTGTGGTTCTGAAGAACAGAAAAACGAATGGCTCCCTCAAATGCAACAACTTAACAAGATTGGTGCCTTTGGCCTTACAGAACCTTTAGTGGGCTCTGCAACGGCAGGTGGATTAACGACAACTTGTAAACGAGATGGTGACAAATGGTTACTGAATGGGCAGAAAAAATGGATCGGAAACTCCACATTTTCTGATATCACGATTATCTGGGCAAGAGATTTAGATGATCAACAAGTGAAAGGTTTTATTGTCCGCAAAGAGAATCCAGGCTTTGCTGTAGAGAAAATAAAGGATAAGATGGCTCTGCGTATCGTTCAGAATGGTTTGATTACGTTGACAGATTGCGTAGTGCCCGAATCTGACCGTCTTCCATACGCCAATTCCTTTAAAGACACCGCAAAGGTACTACAAATGACAAGGGCAGGTGTAGCTTGGATGGCAGTAGGATGTGCTCGAGGAGCCTACGAAAACGCATTAGATTATACAATAAAAAGAGAACAGTTTGGAAAACCTATTGCATCTTTCCAATTAATTCAAAACCATCTTGTAGAAATGCTTTCCAATCTTACAGCAATGCAAACATTGGTTTTCCGCTTATCAGAATTACAAGATGACGATAAACTAAAAGATGAACACGCATCCTTAGCGAAAGTATTCTGTACGCTCCGAATGCGAGATATAGTATCGAAAGCAAGAGAAGTAATGGGAGGTAATGGTATTCTATTAGAATATAATGTTGCCCGTTTCTTGGCCGATGCCGAAGCAATCTATTCCTACGAAGGAACCAAAGAAATAAACTCTTTGATCGTTGGAAGAAGCATTACTGGGTTTAGCGCGTTTGTATAAGGTAATTAAGACAATAGACACGAGACACAAGACACTAGACTTATATAATTTTTAAATCTAAATATTCAGCAATTCAAAATTTTAAGGTAATTGCTCTGCATTATAAGTAACGAACTATATAAGTAACGAGCTATCTAAATTCTGATGTCTAATGTCTTTTGTCTAATGTCTAGTCCAAAAAAAATGAAGGTGTCTAAAAAGGCACCTTCTTCTGTTTTATAGCTTTCTGGAGCTCCATTATAATTTCATGAGCAATATTAGGCTGCAAGTCGATGTTTTGTACTTTTCAGCATGTTGATGGCTTGATTTATCGCAAACAGGGAGTTTTTGCCACCTGGTTTACCGATAAAAGCTTTGTCTTTCCACTTTTTTGCCCATTTTCTGAGGTTATGGGCAATGGCCATCAAACCGAATTCCACAGCGACCTTCTCCAGACCTTTCATTGTGAACCGGGTAAACCTGTTGTTGCTTTTCATCTGACCGAAAACGGCTTCCACTTCTATGGGTCGCTTGCTCCGATGGTACATTCCCTCTTCCGACAGCAGTCTTTCCCGGGCTTTAGCCTTGAGCTTATTGAGCCTGTGGTTCACTTCAATGAGCCGATCGCCTGTAGCTTTATGGCACCCACTCCGCATCGGGCAGCCTTCGCATCGCCGAGCCTGGTAAGAGCTGACCCGGGCAGTGTATCCGTTGGCACTGACTCTGGTTGCATGACCGATAAAGCTGAGCTTCTGTCCGGCCGGACATACATAATAGTCATCCTGCTGGTTGTAATATAGGTTCTGTACCGAGAAAGGATACTGTTTATGCTTGCGCTTCTGTTCCATATGGAAGTAATTGTACTTCACAAAAGCGGTTATACCCTGTCCTTCCATCAGCTCGTAGTTCTGCTCGCTACCATATCCGGCATCTGCGACGATGGATTCACTCTGTTTTCCGTAATGGGACTCAAAGCCTTCCAGGTGTTCGGGCAGGGTTGTGGTATCTGCGGCCGTTTGATGGATGCTATAATGGGTGATGAACTGGTCTTCGGTGCTGATCTGGGTATTGTAGGCCGGTTTAAGCTGGCCATTTTTCATGTGGTCCTCTTTCATCCGCATAAACACGGCATCGGTATCGGTCTTGCTATAACTGTTGCGATCTCCCAGTACTTCCAGTTGCTCCTCATATTTCTGCAATCGGGGCAGATAGTCGTCTTCAAGCTTCCTCAGCTGCCTATCGGTGGATCTATCCACTCCTTTGAGCTTGGCATTGATCGCTCTGATCTTTTCCTTCAGCTGGGCACTATCGATGGCCTTGCTGACTTGCTGATCCCCTAATGAAGATTGGTCCTGGCTGATCTGTGCATCGATATCCGAAAGGACCGAAGCGATGTTCGCCTCCAGCTTTACCTTGTTCTTCTCGATCGATCTCTTCCAAACGAAGGTATAGCGACCGGCGGCCGATTCGATCTTGGTACCATCTACATACTGGACTTTCAGGCTGACATACTCCATTTCATGCAGCATCCGAACGATACTGGCAAACAGCTCCTGTATCTGTCCCTTAAGACGCTTTCCCCTGAAATAATTGATCGTACGGTAATCCGGCGTACTGTTGCCCGAAAGCCACATGAAATGGATGTTCTCGTGCAGGGCGCGCTCGATCTTGCGGCAAGAATAGATATTGCTCAGATACGCGTAGAACAGTACCTTGATGAGCATCCTGGGATGGAAACTGGTCGTGCCTCCGCCTTTATACTGACGGATGATATGTTCCAGATCCAACTGGTCAACAACCTGACTCACCAAACGAACCGGATGGTTCAAGGGGATACGGTCTAAAATATTCTCAGGAAAAAGACTCGGACTATTGGATGGAAGCGCTTTGAATTGTATGTTTGCCATATTGTTTTTTGGGTGCACCTTAAGATACAAAATCTTGAGGACAAAAAACAGAAAAACCCCGCCATTTTTTAATGACGGGGTTATTTTTTTAAGAGACCTTTTTAGACAGCCCCTTTTTTTTGGACTTATTTTTTCTTATTCTGCTGTGAAGCTTGTTGTTGTCTCATCATTTCTTCCATTTTCTTTTGGAAAGAAGATTGTTTCTTTTCGCCTTGAGGTTTCTTTTTGTTAGCCTCGATGCTTGCAAGGATTTTGTCATCATTTACGAATTGACGGATAATCACTTGAGTTAAGAAGGTAAGAACCGCTGAAAGGAAGTAGTAGTAGTTCAGACCTGCAGGGAAGCTATTCAACACGAAGAAGAAAATCAATGGCATGATATAACCAATATATTTCATTTGGTTGTTCACCGCTCCTGAAGTTGAATTGTTATACCATGTAGTTAACAAGGTAGTCAATGTCATCAGGATACACATAAATGAAATGTGATCCACTCCAAAAATAGGAGCAAATGTTATTGGAGCATCATAAGTTGATAAATCTTTTACCCATAAGAAGCTCTCTCCACGTAATTCAAATAAGTTCGGGAAGAAGAAGAAGAATGCTAAGGTAAATGGCATTTGAAGTAATAATGGCAAACATCCACCAAGAGGATTTACACCAGCTTGTTTGTATAACTTCATTTGCTCTTGTTGCAATAACATAGGGTTGTCATCACCAACCTTTGCTTTGATTTCATCCAATTGAGGTTTTAACACACGCATTTTACCCATTGATTGGTAAGACTTGTATGTTAATGGGAACATCAATAATTTCAGGAATAAAGTAAGGATCAGGATAACGATACCATAGTTCATGTTGAATCCATCCAGGAAGTCAAAGATTGGAACAGTTATAAACTTGTTGATCCAGCCCATTGGTCCCCATCCCATGTTGATGATTTTGTCGAATCCGTTGCCTTCAGCTTTTAAGGTCTTATATTTATTAGGACCGAAGAAGAAACTAAAGCCATATTGTGCATCATTTTGCTGGTTGAAGGTCAATTCAGCATTTGCTCTGTAATTCTTTACAACACTGTCTTGTGTGATAAAAGTCACAGCCAATTCAGGATTGTTGAATCCTTCTTTGCTTGTTAATACTGTTGAGAAGAAGTGTTGCTTGAAAGCAATCCAAGAAACTTTTTCTTCAATAATTTCTTTTTCATCGCTAGATTCTGATAAGTGATCTACAGAACCATCTGCTTCTTTATAGAATATGGTTGATTTTTCGCGTTCTGATTTAGCATTGCGTTCTTTTTGTTTCAATGTTGTTTCCCAATTCAACAACATCTTTTTGGAACTAACATCAACTAAGTTACCAATACCCACAGTCTTGATATCAAACTGTACGTTGTAATTGTTGCCTGCTAAGGTATAGATATAGTCGATGTATTTATCAGGAGCGTATGAAAGACGCATAGTCAATGATTTTGCATCTTGTCCAGCCACTGTGAATCCTGCTCCCTGAGCTTGGAAGAACAAGTCATTGGTTTTTACAGCTTTTCCTGGGATATTGAATTCAAGTCCGAATTTATTGTCATCACCATCAAAAAGGACAAGTTTGGAACCGTCAAAATTCGTTTCACCTTTAAGTTCGACAGATTTTACGCGACCACCTTTAGAACTAACATTAACTTTTAATAATTCGTTCTCGATTGTAACGATTTGCTCAGTACCTACTGAAGCCGCTCCAAATGGTTGAGCCAATAATACCGAGTCAGCAACTTTTGGAGTTTCTTTGACAGCTTTAAGAGAATCGCTGATTGGAGCTAATCCATCTTTCGCTCTTTTAATAGAATCTTGTAATTGTTGTTCTTTTTTAATCTCATCTTGCGAGGGCTTCATCAACCAGAAGGATCCCGCCAAGATGGCAAAGATGAATACAAAACCTAGAATGTTATTTCTATCCATTGTTTATTTATTACTATATATTATATGGTCTTAAACCTACTTTGATTTTTTATGAGCCAAAGCAGCGGCTACAAAGCTAACAAAAAGTGGGTGAGGATTCACAACTGTTGATTTTAATTCTGGGTGAAATTGTCCTGCCACAAAGAAAGGATGGTCTTTTAACTCCACAATTTCAACCAATCCAGTGGTCGGATTGATACCTGAAGCTATCATTCCTGCTTTTTCGTAATCTTTTAGATACTCGTTGTTAAATTCATAACGGTGGCGGTGTCTTTCAGAAATTTTGCTCTTTCCATAGATAGAAAATGCTTTAGTGCCTTTCTTGATTTCACAATCATAAGCTCCTAAACGCATGGTACCACCCATGTTCTTGATCGTTTTTTGTTCTTCCATCAAATTAATAACAGGATGAGGAGTTTTGTCGTCCATCTCGAAACTGTTTGCACCTTTCAGACCCAATACATTACGTCCAAATTCAATCACAGAACATTGCATACCTAAACAGATACCAAAGAACGGAACCTTATTTTCGCGAACGAAACGAATTGTTTCTAATTTTCCTTCTAATCCGCGCTCACCAAATCCAGGTGCTACCAAAACGCCGTCCAATCCTTTTAATTTCTCTGCAACATTCTCTTGGTTCACACTTTCAGCAGCGATATATTTTACCTTTACTTTAGTTTCATTGGTTGCACCAGCATGAATAAATGCTTCTGCAATCGATTTATAAGCATCAGGCAATTCTACATATTTTCCTACTAATCCGATATTAACCTCGTCAGTAGGGTTTTTCAATTTCCCTAAGAATGATTTCCAGTTTTCTAAATCAGGTTCATTCTTAGTAGATAATTTAAGTTTTGCCAAAACAGTTTTGTCCAACTGCTCCCTTAACATATTCAAAGGAACATCATAGATCGTAGGCGCATCGATAGATTCTACTACTGCGTTGATGTTGACATTACAGAATAAAGCTAATTTTTTGCGGATATCATTGTTTAATTTGTGTTCTGTTCTACACACAAGGATATCTGGTTGTACACCATATTCCAATAAAGTTTTTACGGAGTGTTGAGTAGGTTTAGTTTTTAATTCACCGGCAGCGGCAAGATAAGGCACAAGTGTCAAGTGAATCACCAACGAGTCGTTATTGCCCAACTCCCAGCGTAACTGACGAACTGCTTCGATAAAAGGTAAAGATTCAATATCTCCTACAGTTCCACCCAATTCTGTGATGACGATATCGTATTCTCCTGATTGGCCCAGCAACAACATACGACGTTTGATTTCGTCCGTTATATGTGGAACAACTTGTACGGTTTTACCTAAGTACGCTCCTGCACGTTCTTGTTCAATTACATGGCTGTAGATACGGCCTGTTGTAACATTGTTTGCTTGGGAAGTCGGAACATTTAAGAAACGCTCATAATGACCTAAGTCAAGGTCAGTTTCAGCGCCATCTTCTGTAACATAACATTCGCCATGTTCATATGGATTTAATGTTCCTGGATCAATATTGATGTACGGGTCAAATTTCTGGATGGTTACTTTTAAACCACGCGCTTGGAGAAGCTTGGCAAGGGAAGCTGCAATAATTCCTTTCCCTAACGACGAAGTTACGCCGCCCGTAACAAAGATATATTTAGTCATAACAATAATGGATTTCTAACTTAGATGCTCCTGAAAAAAGCATCGTTCATCTGCTCTATGTACGGGATACAAAGGTACGAAATTTTCTGAAATAAGGTTAAAAAAAATAGTTCTAGGGCATTTTGTAGCTTAAAGGAACTATAGTCAATTACTTGAGACTTTTTTTAGCAATTATTTTACTTTATACAGATGTCCTTGAACCTAGAATTCTCTTAACTTTATCATAAAAATGAATATACTTTATTTTTAAAATTGAATATATGGAATATAGAAGAATGGGGAAAAGTGGTCTCCAATTAAGTGCTCTGTCTTTTGGATCTTGGGTTACTTTTGCTAGGCAAACTGATGATAATACCAACGAACGGTTAATGGCACAGGCGTATGATGCTGGAGTGAATTTCTTTGATAATGCTGAGGTTTATTCTGCTGGACTATCAGAAGAAATGATGGGACGGGTGCTGAAGAAATTAAATTGGGATAGATCATCTTTTGTATTGTCGAGCAAGGCCTTTTTTGGGTGGAAAGGTGAGGGGAAGAAGCCAAATCAACATGGCTTGAGCAGAAAGCACTTAATGGAAGCATGCCATGAAGCATTAGAAAGGTTACAGGTAGAGTATTTGGATTTGTATTATTGCCATCGTCCCGATAAAAATGTTCCAATCGAAGAAGTTGTCCGGACAATGAACACCTTGATTCAACAAGGAAAGATATTTTATTGGGGAACTTCAGAATGGTCTGCTGCAGAGATTGTAGAGGCTCATATGATTGCGCGAGAATTTGGATTGGAAGGTCCTGCTGTGGAACAGCCCGAATACAACCTCTTCAATAGAAGAAAAATAGAGATTGATTATGCTCCCATTTTCAAGAATATAGGGATGGGTACTACTATTTGGAGCCCATTGGCGTCAGGGTTGTTGACTGGAAAATATAATGATGGGATTCCAGAAGGTTCAAGGATGACTTTAGAGGGCTATGAATGGCTTCGTGACAAATCTGTAGTTGATGACAAATTAAATCGTGTAAAGGCTTTAGGTGAGTTTGCAAATGAGTTAGGCGTAACATTACCTATCCTTAGCATTGCATGGTGTATTAGCAATCCAAATGTGACGACTGCTATATTGGGAGCAACAAAAGAAAGTCAACTTACTGAAAACCTTAAAGCATTGGATGTTCTTCCTTTGTTGACGGAAGATGTTAAGCAAAGGATAGATTCCATTATGGGTACTAGTCCGGTTGTTATCCAAAACTAGCTGGCGTATAGAAACAATAAATAAGGGCTTCGCGCATTGCCAAGCCCTTAAATATAATTTTTTGAGTTACTCGATTATCTTTTTGATTTGATACGAGCAGCTTTTCCGGTAAGACCACGTAAATAAAATAATTTAGCGCGACGTACTTTACCAATGCTGTTAACTTCTATTTTCTCAATGTTTGGAGAGTTTACAGGAAAAATACGCTCTACACCAATACCGTTAGAGATTTTACGAACGGTAAAAGTAGCATTAGCTCCTTCGCTGTTTAATTGAATTACCACACCTTGGTACACCTGTACACGCTCTTTATTTCCTTCGCGAATTTTATAATGAACGCTGATGGTATCTCCGGCTTTGAAAGCGGGAATTTCATTTTTTACTACCGCTTGTTCTTCTACAAATTTTACTAAATCCATGATTCTGAGTAATTAATAACGATATTTAACCTGTAAAAATCGGAATGCAATATTACAGCTTTATTTTGATATTTGAAAATACTTTTTTAAAAATATTCTAGATTTTCTAGAATGCCTGCAAAAGTAATCAAATTCTCTTCGATTTCCATAGGATTGAATCAATAAAGTCCAAATAATTGAAAAATAATATTTGTCACAAAAAATAATCCTCATAAAATGAGTGGATTAGGAAATTTTATTAAAAAATCCTTGACATAATTAATTTTCGCCGTATATTTGTGCCACACAAAACAAAGGTGATACCTTTTCGGGGTGTAGCGTAGCCCGGTATCGCGCCACATTTGGGATGTGGAGGTCGTAGGTTCGAATCCTGCCACCCCGACAAAAGCCACTGATAATCAGTGGCTTTTTCTTTTTTCGGACACATTTCGGACAAATTATATCTGAATATTGATTATTCAATAACTTAAGCAAAGTTAAGTTAAACTAGAAGAATAACCCTTCTTAAAGAATGATTGGAGCATAATGCTTGTTTCTATAGAGCGTGAAAAGTTCATCTTATTCTTATAAAAAATCAAGAGGGCTAGGAGTCTTTTGCTTGTCTATGTCAGTGATATGAGTGTAGATCATAGTCGTTTTTATATTTTCATGACCCAAATAACTCTTTTACAATTCGGATATCGATACCTGATTGGATTAAATGTGTGGCATAAGAATGTCGCAATGTATGTACAGAGCCTTCCGACTGAACATTTTGCTTTGATCAATGCTTTTTTCAGAATCAACTGTACACTTCGTTCGCTATACTTGCCACCCTTCTCACCTTCGAAGAGGTACTCCTTTGGCTTGAATGCTTGATAATAATGTCTCAAAGTCGCCAGCAATTTGTCTGGTAATGATACAATCCGATCTTTACTACCTTTGCTTTGATGGATTCTGATAATTCCATCGGAAGATTTTATGTCTTTGATTTTGAGATTCAACAGTTCGCTAAGACGTAGTCCACGACTATAGATTGTCATCAGAATAGCCTTGTGTTATAGATTTTGAGTGTTATCGAGAATATTTCTTACTTCTTCTTTTGAAAAGAATTTAGGTAATTTTAGAAAATGAGCGTTTCGGGTATAAGTAATCCAGTTGGATTTTTTTGTCCAATATCAGTTCGTACATCTTCTTGATTGCGCCCACTAATCCTTTTTGATAGGAAACACTAATTTTCCCATTTTGAACTTTTTCGTTTATAAACGCCTCAATATCTGACAGAGGAATTTCTTCAAGGGAGGGATATTTGCTAACATGTTTAAGAAATATACTAGCGTAATCCTTGTACGATCTAATGGTATTGCCAGCATATCTCTGCATCAGCAATCTCTTTTCGAAGGTTTCAAGTATGATTTCGCTATTCATATCAGGGAAATAGTATTTTATAATATTTTGTTTCGCTAATTATGCGGTTTTATTTTTAAAAATACAAAAAAAATCAATATCTTATGTAGAAAGAAAAGTCAAATAACGAAACACGTATATAGGGTTGGTTAAGCGAAATTTTCCGTATATTCGTTTCGTTAAAACAGATGTTAGCTGTCACCCTAAACCAGCGAAAGTGCATAAAATTAAGAGAGGAACAATTGACCAGACAAGCCAACGCTTCGGCAAAATCAAAAGAGCTGCAGCCAACCGCACAAAGCAAACGCTTTCCAGCACATTTGCTTTTGCCCCACCCACTCTAATACACCAATAATTAAATGACAAAAATTTATAGAGACAATTTTGGCGTTCCACACATTGAAGCTAACAAATATAGTGAAGCTGTTTATAGTATTGCGTATGTACATTGCGAAGATGACTTTTATACCATTCAACAATGGCTATTGGCAAGTCGTAAGCAAAGCGGACATATAGATGATTGGGATGCTCCATACATAGATTTTATTTGTGAATTTTTAGAAATTGAAAAGTATGCTAATTGCTTAAAAAAAAATATTTCCGAAGAATATCTTGATTTAATTCAGTCATATTGTTAGTGGAATAAATGAATATGCAAAAGAAAATCCAAAAGAAGTGCTAAAAGGAAATCTGTTTCCAATTTCGGATATAGATATTATCAAAACTCAACACCTAATGGAAATCTTAGGAATTCAGTTAGACAAACCGTATTCTTACATAAGTAATAACAGAAAAATTGAAATCCCAAAACGACAAGGTTCTAATATCATAGCAATCACTAAAAGTAAGTCTGAAAATGGTAATGCACAAATAGCTATAAACCCACATCAACAAATGGAAGGATTGTTTTCCTTTTATGAAATACATCTAAAAATTAAACAACCCAATATTGAACTATACGGATTTATTTTGCCTTGTACTTTTACCATTTTTATGGGAACAAATTTTTAAAACAGCTTGGGGATTTACAGCTAATTATCCCGAAATGTATGATGTATATAAATTGAATGTTTTGGGATTAAGAGATAAATATTTCACTATTGACGGACATAAGGAAACGATAACACCTCAATACTACAAAAACTTCACAAAAACTATACGGCAAATTTCCGTTTCCAATCTTGAAGAAATATTATAAATCAAAATTTGGAAACATTTTAAAAATCAATGACGAATACTTGCTTATCAAAATACCATTATTGGGAAAAACACTTGGTTCTGAAATCAATTACGAATTAGCAAAGTGTACATCAAATTCTGAAATAAAGCAATTATGTTTTGAAAAAAGATATGGCTATCTAAATTTGGTATCAATTGATACTGACGACAACATTCTATTTGTCCATAACGCTCTTGAACAAGTGAAAGAAGATGATGACACACATTATCAAAAACTTTATTAAACTTAAATCTGAAAGACAGATCACAAATCAATTTTACGATTTTGAAAACCTGATTTACAAAGAAAACCCTAAATGTGATTTTGTTGTTTCTTCAAATCAATCTCCTTTCAAAGTAACAGATGAAGACGATACACAATCTTCAAATTATAAGGGTTTACTCTATTTTAATGAAAATTCAAGGTCTTTGAGAATTAAAGCTCTCATAAGAGAAAAAGAAAAGTTAAATATTGAAGACCTTAAACAAGTTCTATTTGACACAAAAGTCATTAAGCCAATTATCCGAAATGTTGATTTTAGCACTTTGTTCAGCTTAAATGAACAAGAATATCCAAAATTATCTCAGTTATTATCCATACTAAAGAATTGGGACGGAAATGCAGATTTAAATTCCAAGGGTGCGGCTTTGTTTTCATTGATTTATCATCACTATAAAGAAAAGTATTATGTGTCATCCAAAAATCCTGATACAATCCAAATAGCAGGAATTGAAGAAATAATAAACTGTTTGATTTGGACTTCAGAATACCATAAACCAGAAATGACATTGAAAGACATTCAGTTTATCAAACGAGGTAATATTGTCTTTCCAATTAATGGTATACCCGACTCTGTAAATAGTGTTAGACCTTATTTTCAAAAAGGCAAATTATATGCAGAAGAAGGAGGTGCTTTCCGTTTAATAATAAATTTGAAAGATAGGCAAATTTTTGTATGTCATCCTTTCGGTAGTTCAACCAATTTGGACGATGAGAACTCCATTAATCAAATGAAGTTGTTTGTTAACAATCAATATCGAGAAATCAAAGATTTTGATTTCTATAAAAAGAATTATAAATATTATAACCTGTGATTATGAATGAGGCTTTACAGACACCTACTTTTATGATGAATATTCCAACTTCGTTTTCTACTGATGTAAGAAACAATGTATGGATGGAAGATTACAGCGATGAGGAAATTATCGTAAATGTTCCAAAAGCTATTCGGGAAATGTGGGAAGTTTATTCTTTCATTGCTAATCAAGGATTTGTTTACCTACTCCCAAATCCTCTAAATAGCAAACTTCAAGACCTAACTTATGTTGCAAACAATGGAATAGTGTTGCATAACCTTAAAAAACCAATATTCGTCGGTTCAAATTTCAAAGCTAAAAATAGAATTGGAGAGGAAATTTTAGGTTTAAATTTCTTTGAACAATTAGGGTATGATACAATCAAATGCCCCCACGTTTTTGAAGGAGAGGCAGAGATGAAGTTCATCAAAGACAAACATTTATATTGGTGGATATGGGGTCAGAACTGAAAAAGAAGCCTTCACTTGGTTCAAGGAATAATTTCGGACTTGAAATTATAGAACTTGAACTAAAAGACCCTTATATGTATCATTTAGACTGTGCTATATTTCCTTTGACTAAGGATAAAGTCATTGTTGCAACAGAAGCTTTTTCAAGAAAAGAACTCAAACAACTGGAAAAGTATGTTGAAATTATTCCTATCACAATCGACCAAGCTCATACAGGATTAACGAATAGTGTGCGAGTAAACAACTATATTCTAAATGCTTCGGATATTGATTTCTTAAAGAAAAATAGCACTGATTATAAACTTGAACGTAATAAAAACAACAGACTTGAAGAAATCGCATCAGCAAATGCTATGGAAGTATGTTATTTCAATTTAGAAGAATTTCTTAAAGGCGGTGGTTTACTTTCTTGCTTGGTTTTAAATATAAATTATCAGTCATATAAAAATGACTTACTGTAATGGCACAATCTGTTTCAACTTGGTCGAAAAAAGCAAAATCCGAATGTAAAAATAAGAGCATTGAAGAATTATCTTCGAGCTATTTTTTCAGAGACCCAATACGTCCAATCAAAAATAATAATGAACTTATTTATTCTCCAGCAGACGGTATTATATTGGATTGCAAAAGAGGTTTCTTCAATTCACGAAAGTATATTCACAAAATATAATGATGTAACCTTAGATAATCTTTCTTATAGTCAAATAGAAGATGGTGCTTATTGGATTGTAACTATTTTCCTAACTTTTTATGACCCACACATTATTAGAATTCCAACGAATGGTAATGTAAATAGACTTGACCTACCTGCTTTTTATTCTGAAAATAAGGCTATGCTTGATATAGAAAACAAACTTTTAAACAATAATATTGCAAACATAAAACAAGAGCTATTAGCATCAATTTCATTCAATCAAAGAGTACTGCTTAATATAAAACCACCATTGAAAAAGGAAAACTATCATATCATTCTTACAGCAGATTATGATATTGATACTGTTGTTTCTTTTTTCTCTAAACCCGAATTTTTCAAACAGAATAAACGAATTGCATCTGTAAGATATGGCAGTATGGCAACTTGCATATTGCCAAAAGAGTGGAATATAAATCCGTTGCAAAAAACCAAACATTCACATCGAAGCAGGGATTGACCCATTATTTGAATTTTTATGAAAACAGATAAATTATCATTATTCAAATACACATTACCATTGATATTTAGTGGTTTGGCAGAACAATTATTGCTCTTAACAGATGTATTTCTAATTTCATTCAAAGGAGAAATATATTTGGCAACAATCGGACTGATTGATGCATTTTTATTATGCTCATTGTCTTATGGTTTTGCCCTAAATGATACTTTTCAAAATTTTTATTCCAGAAACATTGAAAAATCAACATTAACAAAAAGTGTTTATCAAAAATCAATATTGGTGTTTCTCAAACATTCAATCATAATTTCTGTATTATTTTCGATTATAGCATATTGTGTAAATATCTTGGTTTAGCAATGATATTTATCAATTATTCTTAGAAAATGTTCCCATCGTAATTCCACTCATTATTCTGAACTACATTTCAATGTCGATGAACGCATTTTTATTGGGATTGGGAAGGACAAAACCCATAGGGATTATATCTTCTATTTGTATTGTAATCAATGCGTTATTGGGATATTTTTTTTCTGTTTGAAATTAAACTACAAATATCGCCATTAGCAATCATTCTATACACTTCAATCATTGCCGAAATTATAGGAATAATGATGATGTGGAAAGTTATTAGAAAATCAACTCCTGAAATTTTAAATCCAGCACCTATTAAACAAAAATTAGTGGTAACAATGAGAGATACTTCATACTATCCAGCATTTTCTGATCTATCATTTCATATAGGTTCGTTTATTTTATTCTTGTTTTGTTCTACATATTTTGAATTGAATGAAGTTGCATTATTGACAATGGTTTTATCTTATTGGGGAGTATTGCTTGTACCTACGGAAGCTTTTTCAGAAACTGCATTAAATTATTTTTCGTCCATTTATTCAAAAAAGAAGCCTGAACTATACCAAACCTTAAAAGAAAACATCATTGAAACGTCTCTTGTTGTGTCGGGAGGTATTTTAATAGTTTTAGTTTTATTAGATTACATTCTTTACGGAATTGACATTAATAAACTAATCCTACTTTTGATAGTGTCAATTATCATTTTTATTACAAACTTCAATGAAATATTTTCAATATCATTAATAGTAAGGTTGAAAAACAATTTATTTGCAACATCAAAAGTCATTTATGGATGTGTTGCGGTTATTTTAATTGTTACTTTAACATTCTTATGGAGGAATGGAGCAATTTCAATTCTTCTATCATTATTATTTGCACAAATAGCGATGTGCTTATTTCTAAAAACAAAATCAAATGAAATATGGAAAAACTCATCAAAATTACGTTAGCAATTCTTTTTTTCTTGTGCTTGGCTAAAATGCCTTACGGCTATTATCAATTTGTACGTTTTGCTGGTTTAATCGGTTTTGCAATTCTTGCTTATCAAGCAAACCAACAAAACAAGCAAGCAGAAATGATTGTTTTTGGAGCTTTAGCGTTACTTTTTCAACCATTTTTCAAGATTGCATTAGGCAGAGAACTTTGGAATATAGTAGATGTAATTGTGGGAACTGGACTTATAATATCATTATTTATAAAACGAAGTGAAAATCCACGCTAAAGCAAGCACATTTGCAATTTGCACAAGCCAACTACACAATTCAAAAATTGCAAAAGAGCTTGCTTTGCCAACGCAGCACAACAGACCCAAAATGAGTGAACAACCAACATTAATAGAAGATGGGCGAACAGCTAACAAGGTATTGCCAAAAGTGGGGGCTAAAGTGCTAAATACAAAGTTTGTACTTCTCTAGCCGCCAAAAAACGAATTATATTCGTTTTTTTATTAAATTTATCTCATATAAATTCGTTTTGGCTAGCCTTGGTGCAAAATAGAAACTTTTTGCTTCGATTTCCCCGCCTTCGGCAATACCCAAAACCTTACCTGTAGTGTAGAACGACATAACAATGACAATAAACACGGACATATTAGAAAGAAATTTTTTAGCATTTTCTGACTTCATTAAGAATCAGGACGGACAACCGTTTAAAACATTCGCAGACTCAAAATTCATTGACGACCGAGAAAATTACAAAGACAGCGTTTACAATGAAGCAAGAGAGAATTTAGGAAACAAATGGTGGAAACCTGAAGATATTGGAACGGGAAAAATACAAAAGGCGGTTAGTTCTGCCATTCAGACGAGAGTAAACCATAACTACCAAATGGTTGACAACAATCTTGTTGATTGGAGAAAGAAAGATGATTTCAACAAGCAACCAAAGAAAAAATCTCTTGAAAGTTTACTTTTCGACTTCTACAAAAGCAAACGAAAAGACAGTGACTGTTTTCAAGATTTTATAGACGAAGGGCTTTCCTATCAATTTATTGCTTACTTGTATTTCATTAAAGACTATCAGCGGTTTATGCCAATTTCACAAAGCCGATTTGATTCAATTTTTGAGATTTTAGGTGTGGACGATTACAAAACAAGTGGCAACGCTTCTTGGGAAAATTACGCTTCATACTTGGACTTAATTAAACAAACAAGAGATTTTTTAAGAACAAAAGACAAAAACACAACCCTTTTAGATGCACATACTTTTCTATGGATACTTGGTCAAATTCACTTTGATATAAAAGAAAGTGAAAGAACAAAGCCAACAGAAAAACCAAAAGAAGATATTGAAATCAAAAATGAAGTTGTAGAAAGACCAAAAATAAAACCTTCAAATGCAACCGAACTAAATGTTTCAGAATGGTCAGACATACTTTTAGATAATGAACTTACAAACGAACTTGACTTGTCAATTTTTCAAGCTTTGTATTCATTTCAAGACCAAAAAGCATATGCAAGTCAAATTGCCCTAATCTTAGAAACTACACACCCACCATTAAATCTTGAAATTGGCAGATATGCAAAAAGAATATCAACCAAGTATGACATAAATTTCACAGAGAGAAGTGAAAAACAATACAAGTTTTGGGACTTGTTTTTTAATGGTTGGGATGAAGGAACAAGATTCGTTTGGCAATTAAGACCAGAGTTAAAAATTGCATTAGAAAAGACAAATCTCACGGGTGACATTTCTTATGCAGAAGAACTACCACTCGAAATTGAAACCGATTTTTACGAAGGTTTAAAAAAGACAGTAACAGTCAATTCATACGAACGAAATTCAAAGGCAAGAGAATTATGTGTTAAACATTCGAAAGCGATATGTGCAGTTTGTGATTTTGACTTTGAAAAGGCATACGGAGAAATTGGGAAGGGTTTTATTCACGTTCACCACTTGACACCAGTTGCTAAAATTGGCAAGACCTATCAAGTTGACCCCATAAAAGACTTGATTCCAGTTTGCCCAAATTGCCATTCAATAATACATAAAAAAGAACCACCTTTTTCAATAGACGAAATGAAGAAAATGCTAAGAAAATGAACGAGTTAACAAACAAGAAAATAAGAACACCAGCAGGTAACAGGCGTTTGGCTCAATGGCGGGTGAAGTGGTTAATTGAACATTCTACCTCGCATCAACTTTTGTGGTGTATTGACAGTTTTGTGCTCCGAAATCCGCCACTGCGCCAAGCGCCAAAACGTTATTCAACCTCTTTTAGCTTTTTGATTTCTTCTCGCCTCCTATCTATACTGTATAATAGTTTGTTTTCCTCTTCTCTTTTAATCACCAAATCGTGGAATTTATCAGAGTTTAGAGAGTATGCGGAATCGATGTGCGCAGTAATATCTGGCTTTTCTAAAGTCATCATCCGGTACCGAAGTTCATACGATGTCTTATCACCGATCTGTCGATCCTTTTCCAGTAACATACCTAATCCCAATGAAATAATGACCGAAAATAATATCATGATAATAATCACGGGTGTGGATTTAAGGTCAACACCGTAAACGTGTTTTATATTCACGCTGTCGGGTATCTTGGATAATTTGGCAACTATTTCATTTTCCTTTTCAGTCAATATTGAAAGGTGTTTGCGTGTTGCTTCGGAACTCCTGTTTGCTACATCTTCCAAAGAGCCGTAATCCTTGATGATCTTGGATAAGATGTTGTGTTCCTGTTTGATAAAGGCTTTTATCTGGGTTAGATGTTCCTGATCCTTTGCACGCAATATCGTGAAATTCCTGCATCGCTTTTTCATTTGCCGAGAGCAACGATACAATGGTCGGCAGGATGCGTACAATATCCTCCTGTAAATAATAAGATTTGTTTTCGCTATTCATGATTTTTAAATTAATTAATCGGTTAAATAATAACGTATTGCATTATATTTAATGCTTGTGACACGCAATTCGTCTATAGTGTGGATTAGCTAATATTTTTGTAGATTAGTTTCGTGAAAAAGAATTGTTGTACACAATTTTAAAATCGAACCGATGAACAAAACTATTTTCGTAATTACCTTTTTATTTTTTTCAAATTTCATTTTAGCTCAATCTGTAAATGATTTGGATGTAAAAAATGGATTTAGACACCTTAAGTTAGGTAGCAGTCCTTCACAAATTAAAAATATAGTAAAGACGGAAAATCAATTTTCAAAAAATCCAAACGTGGTAGAATATGATTATGTAGGAAGTGATATTGACAATGTTTTTAATGTAAAAGTTGATAAAGTAAGTTTAAGCTTTTTCAAGAATAAACTTTTCAATATTTCTGTTACATTTGGAAATTTAGAGTATTCCAAAGATTTTGAAGTTTATGAATTTAATAGCATATTTTCAGCATTAGAAAAAACATATGGAACTGATTGGTTCAGACCTCAAAATAATGATGGTATAATTTTAAACGGAGCTATTTGGGATGGGAAAAATATTAGGCTTGAATTATTTAGATTAGATTTTAATAAAAGTAAATCAAATCCACAAGATTATGGCTTCATAAGTGGATACATAAACGTTTTTGATAAAAAATTGACTAACGAAATGTTTTCAAGTGATTTTTAAATGTGGTACAAAGAAGAACTTCCAAGCGAAATTAACAACGAAGATTTAGATAAATTGACAGCTTATGTTGGTCATTCAAATTCTGATATGAACTTGGTTGGTCAATATGAAAATGCCGTAGATATTTTGATAAATCAAATCATAAAAGAAAAACATAGAGTTGATACTATTGCTCATCCTTTGCTTTATTTAATGCGACATTCAATAGAACTCAGTTTAAAAGAGAATATTAAATATCTCAAAAAATATAGTAAGCTACCATTTCTCAAAAAGTAAAACTCACACTTTAAGTAATTTGTTTTTAGAATTTGAAAAAGCATTACAACAAAATTGCAATTGAAAATAATTTTGAAAAAGAACTAAATGAAGAATATAAAAAATACTCTTCTGATTTGAAAGACATCATTAAAGCTCTTGGAGAAGAAGCAAGTTCATTCAGATATATTTACGCTATTGACGGAAAAAAAGTTTTTCAAAATTCGGAAACTATCAATGTTTATGAACTAAAGAAAAAATATGACAGTTCCATAGTTTTCTTAATACATACAGTTGAATGTAATTTCACCCTATACAGATTTTATTGATTATCTAAACTTTGATAAAACTATAGAATATGACAGTTTTGGTTTTGTAAGATATTGTTTTGATAAAAGCCAAAAAGATTGGTTAATTGAAAAGTTAAACGAACAACATAAAATTATAACCGAAAAAAGCATTTGGTTTGATGAAGAAGAAAAGTACTTTTTGCATCTAAAAATAGTAAATAAAAAATGTTACGTCATTCCAATGAAAAAATAAAAAACTGTGTACAACATTGTATTGGCGAAGTGGCGGGATAAGGGAGAAATTGAAAGTTTCTCCTTTTTTTGTCGCAACAGCCTTTTACATTTCCTTTTTTCATAAATTTAGAAAATAATAAAAGCCTGTTGCTTAGCTTAGTGCAAAATTGAAAACTAAGGCTTTCTAATCCGCCACTAATCGCCAATACGCGGCCCGTTATGTGTCAGCTTAAAAAAACAAAATGGAGAAATTGATTAAAATAATATTGGCAATTCTTTTATTAATGTGTCTGATTGATTTTCCGTATGGATTTTATCAATTAGTTAGATTTTCAGCTTTAATTGGATTTGCACCGATAACAATGCAGTATTGGGTGTAGTCGGCAAGGATAACCACATTGTACAAAACCGTGAATCCTTTAATTTCTTTGATTGCATTGTAGGCGGTGGCGAGGGCATTCTGTACGAAACCGCAGGTGCATTAGGGAATGGAGAACGCATTTTCATCACAGCCAAACTGCCAGACTATATCCGTGTAGGTAATGGTGGATATTCTGGAGTAATCTGACCCCAGCAATCTGGACAAATAAGACGCCATCTGTATTTAGAGACTTTTAAAGCATGGCATTCTTGCGGATATTGACCGCTCAAATATGGGTTTGAACAATTTATTCTGGAGCAAGCTGACCCCTCTTTCGAGATATGATCATTTTGTTCTGGACGATGTTGAACCCTTTATAACCCACTCATTTTTCATGGGTTTCTGTTTTTTGGTTTATTTGGACTAGACCTAATCGATATATTCCAATGGCCGGTAAATCAAGACCTATGAGTCAGATCAAACAGTTAATACGATTGCACAGGGAGGATTATCCCATTAAAACAATAGCCCGTCATCTTTCCATCAGTAAGAATACGGTGAAGTCCGAATGGATTAGCGAATATTTTTGTATATTAGTTTCGTGAAAATGAACTGTTAGCTGTCACCCTAACAAGCGACAGTGCATAAATCAACGGACGGACAAATGACAAAAAAAGCCAACGCTCCAAGAAACAAAAGAGGTGCAACCAACCGCACCAAACCAACACTTTTGCACCACATTTGTTTTTTCCAACATACGACAGCCACGTTTACGGAAAACCGTATTTTTCATTCACAACAACTTTCTATATTTATAACTAAGAAATTTTAAAATCAAATACAATGAGTAACATTACAGAAATTCCAGACGTTTCATCGCCAAGAACATTTCATCAATTAGGTATTTTTGGTGCTTGACGGCAGTGGCTCTATGCAACACTATATCGGGGATGGAAACCGACCTTTAGCGGACAACGTAAACGTTTCTGTAAGGGACTTTTTAGGTTTTTTCAAGAATAGTTCAATCAAAAATAACTTCTCAATTGCAGTTGTAACTTTTGATGACAATGCAACTATTCACACTCCTATTACTCCATTAGAGGACATTGACGATTATGCCGACTATAATCCGGTAAATAACGGACACGGTGGCAGAACCTTTATTGGTGGTGCATTGCAAAAAGCGGAAGAACTTGCCAAAGAGTTTTTATCTTCTCCCGAAGCTCTGCAAAATAGTATTGACCACAAAGTAAGTATTATCGTTTTGTCTGACGGTTTATGTTTAAAAAGCGGATGAAACGCTTAACATTTCAAAACAAGTAAAAGAAAACAACAAAATTCAAATTTGCACAACCTTGTTTTTAGCTAAAGAACAAATTGGAGAAGAAGAAACCAAGTTGGCTAAAAACGTTCTTCTTGATGTTGCTTCTGCACCTAACTTTTTCAAGACAAGTTATTCAGAAAATGATTTGAGACAATTTTTCACATCGTCTCTATCTGCAAATACGAAGTATGGAAAATCAGACATTTAATTTACTTACCGCAACAGGAACGATTACAAATAAGTCGGAAAATCAAGATGCACATATTGAGCTTGAAAATTCAATTATTGTTGCTGACGGTTTAGGAAGTCTATCTTTTGCTGGGGTGGCTTCTCAAATAGTTGTACAAAGTATCAATGCAGAATTGCTGAACAATTTCGAGAAGTCTGAAAGAAATGGCTTCAAACAAATTTTTGAAAATGCAAAAAGAAAATTGATTAATCAAGCAGCAGAAACGGGCAATGATGCCAATCACTACGGAACAACTGTAATAGTTGCATTAGACAATCAAGAAGAATTGGAAATTGCCTACGCAGGAAACGGAGCAATTTGGCATATAAAAGGAAATTTTAACGAATTTCCAAGTACCTATATATTTCCGTGGAATGCTGTAAATCTATTAAATCCTCATTCTATACCACAAGGAGGAAAAGAAGCTTTGTATAGATTAGTATCAGCGAATTCTTCATTTCAAGAAGCAGAACCAAGTATAATCAATTTGAGGAAAGATAATTTTTTCGGAGATATTTTAATGATTTGTACGGACGGTATTTTTTCTAATGACCAATTGAATATGGGAAGCAATTCTGCTGGTAAATGGATAAAATTAGAAGAAACAATGAACATGTTTTTTCAAAAGCTAAAGATATATTTTGAAGAAGTAACGGAACCTAATCGAGAAAACTTAAACGAGTTTGTTACGAATTATTTAGAAGCAATTAAACCAATAATTGATGATGATGCAAGTATTGGCATTCTAATCACACCTCAGGTTTTGCAGTATCAAAATAATAAAAGAGTTGAAAACAACAATAACCTTTCAAATGATGTAGTAATTGAAAACAATCCAGCTCAATAGTAATCGTTACAAGACTACCAATCTAAACAATGAGTTTGACAACATCAATCACATTGTTATTGAAGACAAACCTTTTGCAAGTGGTGGGTTTGGCGAAGTATATCTATGCAAATCAGCCAACGGTAAAACACTAAAAAGCATTCAAGTAATAAAAATACTGCTGAATGATGGAACAGGTAGCGATGAAAGAGGATTTAATACCATTAGAAGATTTCAAGAGGAAATTTCAAAATACAATCAAAAACTAAAAGACAATAACGAAAAAACTTTAGACAAGGTAAACGGACTTGGAGCTTTACCACAATTTAGTTTTGAAGGAACACTTAATAATAAAAAGAGTAATTGGCTATTCTGCGAATCTCTTGGAGAGTAAAAAATGGATTGAATTTGATAGTTTTTTCAACGAAGCAGACATTGATAAACGAAAAAGATTAAAAGGAGAATTTTACAATCTTTCTGCAAATCATAGGTTAAAAATGGCTTATGATTTAGTTGAAGCTTTCAAACACTTAGGCAATATGAATTTCATATATGCCGACCTTAATCCCAAGAACTTCTTCGTTAATATGACCGAAGGAAAACTCTGCCTTATAGATTATGAAGGAGGTGCAATAAATGACAATCCTGAAACATTTGGAAAACCTGGCGACTGGCTTGCTCCCGAAATTCAAGAACAGTTGAGAAGTGGAAAGTCTCTGATTACTGTTGATTTTAATACTGATACTTGGGCTGTTGCAATTGGTGTACATTTTCTTCTATTTCCTTTTCATCCATTATTTTTCTTAAAAACAGTTGGACGAGATGAGATGAATAATTATTTGTTTAAATACAAATATCCATCCATCGACAAAAAGGATAACAACTTTAGAGAAGAGAAGGCTTATGATTGGTATATTGAGAGATTAAAACAACTTCCCAATGGCATCTTAAAGGCTTTTGACGATACTGTAAATGCTGGTTACAAAAATCCAAGTAAAAGGTTAAGCTATAACCAATGGAATAGAGTAATTGGTAGTTTAATGACTAAACCAATTATAAAAAGTTTTACTTCCAATTCTTCTACAGTTCTAAATGGGAAAAGTATAGAATTATTGTGGGAAGTTGACGATTTTGAAAGCATCAATATTGCTGGAATAGGAAATATAATAGGCAAAAATTCAATTTCTGTAACTCCTACTCAAACAGAAACATATAAATTAACAGCTGAAAACGTTTTCGGAAAAACAGAACAAGAAATTAAAATTGTAGTTCTTCCTTTACCCAAAATAAATGAGTTCAGAAGTAAGCAACATAAAATCGAGTTTGGAAAATCAACAGATTTAAAATGGGATGTAGACAATGCTGAAAAGGTTGAACTATTTTATGACGGCAAAAGTGAAGTGTTAAACATTGGTGGAGAAAAAAACATTGAGCCAGAAAAACACACACACTATAAAATAGTTGCGACAGCTTTAGACGGTATTACAAAAATCGAACAAGAGGTAATTGTTGAAGTTTACAGCCGTATTAAAATAAAAAGTTTCACTTCAAATTATTTATTCGTGGTTGCTTCTGTTCCTGTCACTTTGAATTGGGATATTGAGAATGCAAGTGAAATTATCTTGGAAGACAATATTGGAAACAAAACAGATGTATCAAACAAAACAGAATTTACAGAGCATATTAAACAAGATGGCACATACAGATTATGGTGCAAAAATGAATTATTCAATGAATCATCTGTAAAACTTCATGTCACAGTTATTCAGAACAAATATGAACTTGAATTACAAAATTTAGTACCAAGCTTTGACCAAGTCGTTCCCGATATTGGCAAAGCCGTAAATCTCGATTTCAATTTCATTCCTGCAATAGATTATGATACAACTATTAATTTTGAAACAATTGACTGTAATCTAACCATAAACCACAGCGACGGCGATATTTCATCAAATATTGCAAAAAAAGTGACGAAGCCAAAAAATATAAAATCAATAGTAGATAAAATCAAATCCTATATTCAACCTTAACAATGAGAGATTTTTTTATTTGGTGCAGTGGTGCCAGTGTTGAAATCGTCAAAAAATGTGACGATAAAGAAATTAGCAAATACACCAACATTGGAATTGTTGTTTTTTGTGTGGCATTTTTGTCCATTTTTTCAGCGACTTATTTTTTGTCTTTCGCATTTAATACCGAAGGCACAAACTTCGTTTGGCTTTATTTGCCGATTGGCATTATTTGGTGTTTTATTATCTTGTCGCTTGACAGAGCAATTGTTTCTACAATTAGCAAAAATGACACGTTAAATATTCAAATATTAAAGTCAATTCCACGTGTAGCATTGGCTTTGATGATTGGAATTGTGGTTGCAACACCACTCGAATTTAAAATTTTTGAGAAGGAAGTAAATAATGAAATAAATGCTACCGTTTCAAAAAAGGTTGAAGAGGAAAGTGCAAGAACCATTCAAAACGAAATTAAGACGAAGAAAGATGAAGTTGCTAATAGAGAAAAGACTAAAGAAGATGCAAGGATTAATCTAAAAAACGAAGTTGAAGGAAAAACAGGTCAAGGCGTTGGCTACGGAACTTACGCAAAGCTTTATAAGGAGGAATTTGACAAAGCCACCCAAGAACTAAATAAAGTCAGCAATGAATTAGCAATATTAGAAAATCAAAAAGTAACCTTGCTCAACACAATCGACTTAGAAAGAAAAGTAAATGAATACAAGGCTCAAAAAATAGGAGTTATAGAACGTGTAAAAGTTTTGTATTCTCTGGGCGGAACACATTTGGCAATTACAATTCTATTTGTTTTGATTGAACTTTTACCATTATTGACAAAGCTGATGAGTAATAAAGGTGGCTATGACGAACTTATTTTGGAAGAAGAAAATAATAAATTAGAACTGGCGAGAATGGAACATCAAAAAGAAACTGCACTTAAAAATGAATTGAAAGACCTTGAGAACCAAAAATACACACAGAAATCAAAAATCAAACTTGAAATTGAAAAAGAATTACAAGAAAAAATATTAAAAAAATTGGCGGAAGCACAAAATGAAATTGCCATAAAACGAATTGAAGAGTTCAGACAAAAAAATATTGCCTACCCGAATATTCCGAATAGTCAACAACCAATAAATAGAGCTAAATTGGAAGACAAATTTTGGAAACAGAAAAATGCTTTGGACAATATCGAATATTTTTTCAGAAATGGTCAGTCACACGACAACGAACTTATCTATTCGGAAGCAGGAAATGTTAGTAAAGGTGTTTGGAATTACAATCAAACCAAAACAGAAATATCAATTGACATCAACAATCAAAAGACAGACTTCGAAGTCGCAGATATTAAACAAGATTATTTAAAGCTCAAATACAAAGGTTTAGATGACAGCCTAGAATTTGAAAGTTAGCAACTATGTGCTATCGCTTTTGGTAGCACATTTGCATTTTAGCCAACGCACAAAGCCAAGAAAAAAGGCAAAAGAGCTACCAAGCTAACGCACCACGAAACGACCAAATGAATGAACAAACTACCCACGAACAAAAGGGCGAACAGCTAACAAGGTATTGGCTGGTTAAGTGATTCGATTGAGCATTTTTGCAAGGTTCAATATTCGTTCTCCGATTGAACTTTTGTGCTAAAAATCCGCCACTACGCCAATACCCGAAAGGTTAATGGCAACCTTAAACGAACAACGCTCAACGAAATGATATTACTATTAGATTTATACGGAACTTTGACGAACACTGCACACGAAAAATTCAACCCATACAAGTATGGACTTGAAGAAACATATATGACAACTTAGTAAAATGAGTAAATGAAAAGTTAGGACACCTTGAAAGAGCCGAATATTTTTGCTGCAAATGCAAATTTGAAACGACGGAAATAAGCAATGACATTTTTCAATGTTCAAATTGCAATGTGAAATATGACACAACAAAATACAAATTCAAAAAGACCACATATTCATTTAAAAAAAGCTAGAAAAACGACAGAGAGTAACGGGATTGACAATGAAAGCGATGACTTTTACTTTCCATTTTAACCAACGCTTTTGGTGGCACATTTGCTTTTTGTCGGCACACAAAGCCAAACAAAAATGCAAAAGAGCCACCAAGTCAACGTACCACGATAGACCAAATGAACGGACAAAAGACATATATACAAACAGGGCGAACCGCTAACAAGGGTTTGCCAAAAGCGGGCTGAAGGGGTTTGATTGGACATTTGTGCAAGGTTCAACAGTAGTATTTCTATTGAACATTTATGCTAAAAATCCCCCCCTTCTGCAAGTCCCAAACCGTTAGGCAACATGCTAAAAGACACCCGAACAACAATGCAAAATAAGTTATAAAAAGAGATTATGAGTAACATAACACAAAACATAAAAACTTATAAAGTTGTATATCCTCAGATATATTCCTACACTCTTCCTGAACTAAAGCCAAATGAAGGTTCACAAAAAATCGGATATACTGAGCATAAAGATGTACGCAATAGAATATTACAGCAAATAAAAACAGCTGCTATTAGATTAAAATATGAATTGTTATGGAGTGCACCTGCTTTTTTTAAGGACAGTGATGAGTCTTTTATTGACAAAGTATTCCACAGATTTCTTGAAAAGAAAGGCATTGAAAGAAAATGGGAACTAGGGCAAGAATGGTTCTACTTTAATGGAGAACCGCTCAAGTCAAAAGATTTATTTGATTTATTCCGTAAAGAAAAGTTTTCAGCTTTACAAAACGATAACGGTAAAATTGATTACACCTTGCGTTTTGAACAAAATGAAGCTGTTGAAAAAGCTATTGACTATTTCCAGAAAACCGAAAAAGGAGAATTTCTATGGAATGCCAAGCCTCGATTTGGTAAAACCCTTGCAAGTTATGACTTAGCAAAACGACTAAGGGCTAACAAAGTGCTTATTGTAACCAACAGACCTGCCATCGCCAACTCTTGGTTTGATGATTTTGAAATGTTTGTTGACGGATATAGTTTTATTTCAGAGACCTCTTCTTTAAAAAATAGAACTACTATCACAAGAGAGCAGCATATTGCTATAAAACCAATCAAACCACAGATTACATTTCTTTCTTTGCAAGATTTAAAAGGCTCTAAATACTTCGGAGGAAATTACGAGAAATTACGCTGGGTGGCTGATTTGGAATGGGACTTATTAATTATTGACGAAGCACACGAAGGAGTAGATACAGGAAGAACAGATGCCGCTTTTGATGTTATTAAACGTAAAAATACCCTTCATCTATCGGGAACTCCGTTCAAAGCATTGGCTAATGAAAAATTCCCCAAAGAAGCCATTTACAATTGGACCTATCTTGATGAACAAAAGATTAAGCAAATAGAAATTGAAGAAGGCGAAATTGGAGAGCATACAGATTTACCCGACCTAAAACTGTTTACTTATCGCATTTCCCAAATGATTACAGATGAGGTAAATGAGGGAATACAAATTGATAATGAAACTCGTGATTATGCTTTTGACCTGAATGAGTTTTTTAGAGCGAAAGACAAAAAGTTCATTCATGAGGGCGAGGTAAAGGAGTTTTTGAAGAACCTTTCCACAAATAAAAAATATCCATTTTCCACACCAGAACTAAGGGAAGAGTTAAAACATACATTTTGGTATGTGGGTAATAGAGTTGATTCTGTTAAGGCTTTAGAAAAACTGCTTAAGGAGGATCCTATTTTCAAAGATTATAAAGTAATTGTTGCAGCGGGTGACGGAAGAAGTTTTGAAGAAGAAGAAAATGATTTTAAAGGCAACGAGTCTTCTTTTTCAAAAAGTAAAAACTGCAATTGTTAAAAATGATAAAACCATCACTTTGTCATGCGGACAATTAACCACTGGGGTAACTGTTAAAGAATGGACAGCTGTTTTAATGCTTACCGACATTAAAACGCCTTCACTTTATATGCAAGCGGCTTTTCGAGCTCAAAATCCTTTTCAAAGAATTAAGAAATGGCGAATTATACTTTAAAAAATCCGCTTATCTTTTTGATTTTGCTCCTACTCGAGTACTTGAAATTTACGACCAATTTGCAAATGGCTTAAATCCAAAAGCCGTAAAAGGTGAAATCACAGAAAAAGACAGAGAAGAAAACATCAAAGAACTTCTGAACTTCTTTCCGGTAATATCAGAAGATGTTAATGGGGAAATGATCGAGCTTGATGCCAATAAAGTGCTGACTTTCCCGAATGCACTGGCAGCAACAGAGATTGTGCAAGCTCGTTTTTATGACCAATCTACTTTTTAATGATAGCTTAAAGGGTGTTTTCAATTTCCCTAAAGAGGTTGAGGACATCTTGGATAAAATGCAGGTTGAAAAGAATAAACGTGTTCAAAGATCAAGCAACACCCTTGATTTAAATGATGCCAAAGCTGTAAACAATAATAAAACCAAAGAAATAAATACCAACACAGAAATAATTCTTGGTGAAAAGATATTCAAAACAAACACTGAAAGGGTTGTTGACAATTTATTGGAATTGAATACTGAACAAATTCACGCTGAAGAATTAGTTCAAAAAGTTTCAGAGGTTGCCGAGCCACTCATAGCCAAGTATAAAGAAGTATATAAAGCAACCGTTGCAGAAACCAACGAGGTGACCAATCAAATAAAAGAAAAAGTAAAAGCTCTTGCCGAAGAATTTAATAATGCCGAGGTAAAAGACAGCGAGGCACTTAAACAAAAATTGATTGATACTATTGAATTGGATTTTGTTACGAATAAAGTCACTCAAAAGGAAGATGAAAAGGTAGAAAAAGTTCAGAAAACTAAGGAAGACGAAATAAGAGATAGATTGCGTTCTTTTACACGCACCATTCCGATGTTCATCATGGCAAATGATTCGAAAGATGAAATTACCATTGATAATTTTGATTTAGAAATTGACGACAATGACTTCCTTGAATTGACAAGTATTACCAAAGAAGAATTCCACAAACTGCGAGATGGTTTTGATTACGAGGAAGACGGAGAAAGAAAAACCTTTCAAGGTGTATTTAACAAATATCGATTCAATGCGTCTATTGCAGAATTTAGGCTTAAAAAAGACCAACTTGCCAACTATTTTACTGCTGAAGAAGATATTTTTGAGTTGTTACCTAACCAAAAAACAAATCAAATATTTACACCAAAAAAGGTGGTTCAGATGATGATTAACCAACTGGAAGAACATGACCCCAGTTTGTTTACCCGCATCGACTGTACCTTTATAGACTTGTACATGAAATCTGGCATGTACATAACCGAGATTGTAAAAAAACTGTTTACCAATACCCGAAAGCACTACAATAGTGACGATGATTGCTTGAAACACATCTTGGAAAACCAAGTATATGGCTTAGCCCCAACACCAATTTTGCAAGGTATTACTCAATCATACATTTTTGGGTTTGATTTGGGGAGTAAAATTTCTCGCAAGAATTTTATTCAACATGATATTACACTCGAAGCCAAAGAAGGCAAAGCAAAAGAAAAATTACAAGAACTTTTAAATCTTACAGTAAATATGAAGTTTGATGCAGTAGTAGGCAATCCACCTTACCAGGAGAGTAGAGATAATACTCGTGATGACGCTATTTATAACTATTTTTATGATTTAGCGGAACGAATCGCATCTAAGTATTGCTTAATTTCACCAGCTAGATTCCTTTTTAATGCAGGTAGTACTGATAAAAAATGGAATCAGAAAATGCTTCAAGATAAGCATATCAAAGTATTGTATTATCAACAAAACTCATCTGTTGTTTTTCCTAATACAGATATTAAGGGTGGAGTAGCGATTTTATATCGTAATGCAACAAAAAATTTTGGTGCAATAAATACATTCACAAGCTTTGAAGAGTTGAATGCAATATCAATTAAAGTAAGTAAGTTTACTACCGAAACTCTTGATTCAATAATGTCAGGTCAGGGAATATATAGATTTACACCTAAAATGCATCATGAAAACCCACAAGTTAAAAGCATTTTATCAAAAAGTCACCCAAATGATGTTGGAACAGGAGTATTAGAAACTCTAGATGGAATATTGTTTTTTGAAACTATTCCAGATAACAATTACGAGTATTCCCAAATTTTGGGAAGATATAAAAATGGTAGAGTTTATCGATGGATTAGAAAAGACTATGTGAATGAACCGTATGCACATTTTAAGTACCGTGTAGTATTACCAAAAGCAAACGGTTCTGGCGCAATAGGTGAAGTTCTGAGCACCCCCTTAATCGGGGAACCCTTAATCGGTTTTACTCAAACTTTTATTTCTATCGGGTCTTTCGATACAAGAGAAGAAGCAGAAAACTGTTTAAAATATGTGAAATCAAAGTTTGCTAGAACAATGCTAGGTATTTTAAAAATTACACAAGACAATCCAAAGGACAAATGGCAAAAAGTTCCACTTCAAGATTTTACAAATAATTCAGATATTGACTGGTCAAAAACTATTTCAGAAATAGACCAACAGTTGTATAAAAAATATGGTTTATCGGCAGAGGAAATTACATTTATTGAAGAGAACGTTCAACCAATGGACTGAATGCGGTATTAAATGAAAGAAGCAATTGATATATCAATTATAGACATTCGTGAAGATTATCTTTTAAAAAAAGACAATCTTCTGGAAATACTATTGCAAGATAAAACCACTGGTAATAATATTTTATGGGCAACAGATTCTTATGATTCTAATGGGCACTTGTTTGCTCCTACTGCAAATATTACTACTGATTTAATAACAGGTGCCTTAGGTAATTTAATACAACCAAGGGCTTTAAAGAGTAAAACAGAGCAAATTTACAGAACCAGAGATAAGGCAGAAGTTTTTACGCCACTTTCTATGGTCAAACAAATGAATGATGCTTGCGATACCAAACGAGTTACTAAAAACAACTGGCAAGAGTATGTGGCTTTGCTCAAATTAGAAATTACTTGTGGCGAAGCACCTTTTATTGTATCTCGTTATGACCCAATTTCTGATAAACAGGAATTACTGCCTTTAGCAGAGCGTGTAGGATTTTTAGATAAAAAGTTGACTGTGGTTTCAAAATATTGCAACACAAAAGAAGAATGGATAAAGTGGTCAAAAATAGCTTTTCAAAGTTCTTACGGTTATGAATGGCAAGGCGATAGTTTGCTCATCGCTAGAGAGAATTTGCTTTATACGTTTATTGATTATTATCAAGACAAATTTAAAGAAACGCCAAGCACAGAGCTTCAAAAAGAAATTGCTGAAATCGTTGTGTGGAACATCTTTCAATTGGACGGTTTGAAGTATGTGATTCCTATGAGTTGTAAAACAGAGGCCATTACTATCAAAGGCGTAGAAACGTTATTTGGCAAAGAGGATGACCAAATAATAGAAAAACCATGTGAAGGCTGTGAAAAAAAGACAGCTAAAAATCATAATGGGACTTATGTGCGAATCATGAACTGGAAGGAAGACAAAGTCATAAGGTTTGTAGACATTGTAAATTAAGATATCTATGCAAAGCGGATATATACATTTGACAGAATACCAAAGTGTTCAAGTACTAAACACACATGAAAAGAAGCACGATTGCCTAACTAAGATTTTGCAAAAGGGGGGGGCGTGCTTCTATGACAGTGAAGTGGTTAATCAAAATTTAGTGCTACGAATTAAGTTTAGAGATATAAATCGCCACCTTCGCAAAGCCAAAAAACGTTATTCAGAATTGCTTAAGTTCTCAATCTCTTGGCGTTTTCGTTCGATGCTGTTTAATAATTTGTTTTCCTCTTCCCTTTTAATCACCAAAGCCTGGAATTTATCGGGGTCAAGAGAGTAGGTGGAATCGATATGCAATGTAACATTTGGCAACTCCAATTCCATCATTCGGTAACGCATCTCGTATGATTTTCTATTATCCAGTTGCCTGTTTTTCTCATGTAGAGTTCCTAAGCCCAGTGAGGTAATGATCGATAATAATATCATTACAATGATCACGGGCGTTGATTTTAGATCGATACCATAATGATGTTTTATATTGACCTGATCAGGGATTTCAGCGAGCTTTGAAGCAATCTCTTTTTCCTTGTCAACCAATCTGTTTACCTCTTGCCCTGTAGCATCGGCAATCTGAACAGCAAGATTCTGCAATGAACCATAATCCTTAACGATCCTTGACAGAACATCATTTTCACGCTTCATAAAAGTTTGTATCTGGCGTAACAGTTCCTGATCCTTCACGCGTGTATCATGAAATTCCTTCATATTCTTCTCGTTCTCGGAAAGCAGGGATAAAATTGTCGGCATGATCCGTACGATGTCCTGCGTAATAAGGTCTGTATTCTCCTCTAAAGTGTTTACCTGTTGCTGTAGGTTTTCTAATTCTGTTCGCATATTCCTAACGTTTTAACCTGTAATTTTCTTTCTTTTTTCTCTTCTTGATAAACGGATCTTCCTGCTCCGGTGCAATTTCAGGGACCGAAAACAGAGCGGATGCTAAGTAACCGATAGTTTCCCCAATATTGGTATCCATAGACCGATCTGTCGAAACATTGCCTTCCATCCGATGGGTTCGTTCCATAGTATTATCGATCCCGTTTAAAGCCCTGTCGATCTGTCCATAGCTCAATGAGCGGTCAATGGCTGATCCCCGAAATGTCTGTCCGTTTTTGCTGAACGAAATGCCCTGAACCTCATTCGTTCCCGATCTGTATTTAAACTGCATTTCCACCCCTCTGTAGCGGATATAGTTCTTTAGTTCCGACCAGTTCCTGCTGTTACGGATTCCCGCCTTCACGGTATCGTAAATCTGGTATCTTGTCCTGTCATTGCCTTTGAGCCTTCCCCTGTTGACATTCTGCTTCCCCTCGGATTGCTTGAAGCCATACATGGCGTTGAGTTCCTTACAGGCTTTAAAACTCTTGTACCGCCCATTGCTGTTGGAGATAGTCTTGCCATAATCGTTCACCCGATTATAGATGATGTGGATATGATCATGTTTGCGGTCGTGATGTCTGACCATCAGGCACTGTGTATCCCTGATGCCCATTTTGGAAAGGTAGCGTTTAGCAGATGATACCATGATGTCGTTGTTCAGCATATTCTTATCTGCCGTATTCCACGAGAGGATGATATGCCCTACCGCCTTTCCCAATCTGGGGTTCAGCATCCGCTGAAAATTAAAGTCCTGTACGATGGTCTTTGCCGAATCCGTCCGCAATCCATTTGCATGGATAATCTCACTGTCTTTCTTTAGCACGTACCCAACGCATCCCCCAAATGACCGCCCCTCAATTATCTTCGCTATCATGGTGCAATAGTTTATCGATACAGTGGTTGATATGGCCGATCGTATTCCGGCATTCCTGTGCCAGCTCAAACAATCCGGTCTGGTGTGCTTTTTTCGTCAGCTGGTTAAGGTTGTTCGAAGCACCTGTGATTGCCCTGAACGCTTTGATCTGCTCTTCGTTAAACCTCGGTACGACCTTTCGCAGGATCGCACTTTTGCGCACCCATTCCGATTTGCTCATACCTGCGGTCTCTGCGTTCTGCAGAACCCTTTTATGTTCCATTTCATCGAAGCGGACGTTGATCCTGAACTTCTTTTTATTTTCCAGTGCGGGTCTCCCGCCTTTCTTCTTGGAGTCTTTCATTTTATTGTTACTTTTAGCTGTGACCATCGGGAGCTAATAGGTTTTGGGGTCACCAAAACACAACCTTGCTCCTTTTATCTACGATCAATTTCCTGGGATAAACCACGACCTGAAGAGGTCTTTCTGTTGTAACCTTCCATGGATTCCAATACCTCCCTTTTTCTGAAATATACCCGCTTACCCATACGCATATAGGGGATGCGTCCATTTTTCATCCATTCGGTCAGGCTGACAAGTGAAATATCGAGTTCGTCCGCCATCTCCCTCTTGGTCAGGAGCCTTTCGGGCAATCCGTTTCTTTCAGTGTCAGAAAAGCCCCTTATCTTTGAAATAAAAGGCTGGAGTTCTTCCCTTATCGCATCCTTGATACATTCCCTAAGGGCTTTTTGATCAAATTGAATCATACTTTGTTCATGTTTGCACGTTTAACGGTCCGAAGTCGTGGCCACTTTCTTCGAGTGAATTAACATGGACAAATTTGGGAATTGAAGAAATTAAAAATCCCCATGAACCTAAAGTGTATGGGGATTTTTAATTATGGATCTCAGAGGTAATTTTGCTGAGACAGCCATTAACTGTTGTGTTCGATCAACTTTTCTCAGAGATAGATATATGTTAGGTCCAACCCGGTTCATTTACCAGCTCTAGGTTTCGATTTGATCAGTCTCTTTCTGGTCTTTATCTATTGCTCATTTAAATTGATTTTAGTTAGCTGTTAAATATTGTCAGATATTATCCTGCCTCATTCGACGATTACGTTAATACCTGCCATGTTCGCCTTGTACCTGATCTTTTCGATCAGGCCATAGTAACCCCAGTTGCGCAACAGGAATCTGTCCTCTTTAGCGGCCTCTTCTTTATTGGATTGATTACGAACTTAAATTCAAAAGCCGAGTAATATATATCTGGTAAATAGGTTCTCTTAAATGCCAGCCATTTAGGTTGGCATTTAAATTTACAGAACGATACTATCTTAAGAGCCATAGCGCGGAATCTTCATATACCCAAAAAAGGCCTGACAATAGAAGAAAATTAGCGCCTAAAGCGAGTTCCCATTTCTAACATTCAGAAATATCATTTAAAACTGAAATTCTCAATGGGAATTGATTTCCGACCCTTTCTGATCATCATGTCTGATAAAAAAAGTTAAATACCCCATGAAAGTTGTATCGACATTCACGGGCAGAGAATTGATCTTAAACCTGAAAATACATCAGGAATCCGCAAAATGAAAGGCACAGGTGCTAAAAATTAATGGTGGTGCCTCATCTATAGCGTGATTTATATCCTTAAATCATACATGCTTAAAACAATATACCCAGGAAACAGATTAATGGAATAGGAATAATTCAATGATATTGTATGGAAACAAAGAAACCTTTTAAATATGTAAACAGCAATTCAAAGGGATTCTCCAGGATCCACAAAGGTGAGGTATTTGAATACCACGACAAAAAAAAGGTGAGGATCGTGGATCCAGCGGTCCTATCTCGGATCCATTCCCTTGTGATCCCTCCAAATTGGACCGACGTATGGATCTGTCCACCATAAAAATGGTCATATCCAGGCTACGGGCTTGGACAATAGGCAGCGAAAGCAATATATCTACCATCCGCTCTGGACAGCTTTTCAGGACCGGGATAAATTCAGCAGATTATATCTGTTCGGAAAGAGCCTGCCAGTCTTGAAAAAACAGTTGGAAAAGGATATCAAAAGGGACCTGTGTGACCAGAGATATGTCTGTGCACTGGCCATCATGATCATCCAGCACACCTCCATACGCCCAGGGAATACCATCTATAGAAATTCCAATGGTTCCTTTGGTCTTACCACGCTCCAGAATAGACATGTTAAATTACATCAAGGAAAGGTAATATTGAGATATAGGGGCAAGAAGGGCGTAAAGCAGGAGAAAACATTTAGGAACAAAAGGCTGTATGATAAGGTTGAAAAGATATTGCAACACTCTGGAAACCAGTTCCTCCAATACCTGGATGAAAGGAATATAAAAAGGGCCATAAAGCCATGCCATCTGAACAGCTATCTTTCTGAAATATATGGCGGGGAGGTGACCATTAAAACCATTAGAACGTGGAATGCATGTTTTTTGGCTCTGTTACATCTTTTGGAAACCTTTCCTGAAAACACCAAGAACAGGAACAAAAGTTGCAGGGAGCTTGTCAGTTATGTCGCGCACGTTTTGGGAAACACGCCATCGGTGGCACGAAAGAACTACATCTGTCCCGTTATCTTAAAAAAGTTCGCAGAGGGCGGTCTTGACGGCTGGATGAGGAGGTATGCAAACATTGCAAACAGGGATAAGGATACCATTGTCCAAAAAAAGCTCCTGATGCTATTGAAAGAGTGTTAGATAGACCATCTTTCTTTTTATCCTGAAAATCTGGGGAATTTGCTAAGGTGGAAAAACTTGCGTCACCGATCAAACGAACCTGAGACCATGGTTTATTCCGTGATCTAGGGCCTCTTCGTACATATTCCAATAAACTGTGGAGCTAAGGGGGGGATGGTGATAATAGATTGATGAAGGTTCAAAAACCTGATAGGAAAACCTAAAGTCCCCCTCATCAACCTCCCGGAGCGTTACCAATACGATCACATCCTTATTTCTAAGCCACCTTTGGATATCTGTCGGGTCGGGATATCCGTCAAAACCTTTTTCTTTCGCATATTCAAGGATGTTCATATTATTGCTTTCCATAGGGTGGTGGTGTAGATTTAGTGACCTTTAATACTAAAATATATAAATTCCATCCTTCGGAGAGAATTCTGGGGGAAATTGGATGATTTGATCAAAAAATTGTAGACAAGGAGCTACGGCCTATCGATTCTAGCCATTGTTGAGGACAAGATTTACAAAAGTAGGTGATCTTTTTTCCATGAAAAAAGTCGATTATAAAATATTTCAAGAAAATCCCTTAAAAAAATATAAAGTTGAACGGTCTTTGAAATAATATCTAAAAATAAATCAACTAAGGGAACTATTTATGGAAAATTTTAAAAACAGCAGAAGAACTTGGTCTGGAAAAGGGATATTATCTATTACTGTTAGCTATCTTGGAAGAGAATGGTCAAGAGCATGGTTCTAAGGAAGATAGATGGAGTGGAAACATTCCCGGTTAATTAAATCTTTTGAGAATGTCGCCCTTCGAATTGCAGAAAGTTTGTTGGCTCTTATTTCTGAGTAGAGGGAGAGCCGTATAATTCGAAAAAACCCAAAGAATGAAAAACGTCCATAAAAATGGACGTTTTGTGATATTAGAGACTATGGATATGTTCCAAATGTACGCTTAATCCTCTTTTTCAGCTTCTGGATTTATATGGTTCTCTGCAATAAATGTCAGATCCTGATCTGTTTCTTCTTCTTCTTCAAGCGTTCTTTCCAAAAGATCCGCAATCTTATCAAATCCCAGGGTAATTGCCAATTGGGCAAGCCCTCCATAGGTAGCGATCTCATAGTGCTCGACTTTTTGGGCCGCAATGATAAGACCTACGTCCCTAGTGGCCGAACCCTCGGGGGTATTCTTGATGATCTCCCTTGCCTCTTCTAGGATACCTTCTATTGCCTTGCACTCCTTGGCTTCCGCCTTTTCCTCCAATATACCGAATATCTTGTTGAGCCTGCTGACGTGCTTCTTGGTCAACAGATGATGATCTTCAAAGGCATCTTTAAGCTCCTCTGAAGAGGCTGCACCTTCCATCTCCAGGAGAGCTTCAACCAATTTGTTTTCAGCATAGAGAACATCCTTTAGGCCAGAAAGAAAAAAAACATATAACTGAGAGCCCTTTTGAGGAGATTGCTCAGCTTTTTTATCAGTTTCGTTTATTTGATCGGTATCCTGGGTACCTGTGGTCTGCCCTTCTTTGAGCGATTCTTTTTTTGCCATAAGTATTTTTTTTTTCAGTGCCCTTAATAGGGCACCGAAAGGATGATATTAATTAAGAATTCCTTCTGCCCCCGATTCCCGATCGGCCGGATGAGCGTCCTCCACCGTGGGATGCCTTGCCTCCCATACGGGCGATACGCGTACGTTCAGCCTTGCTCATCGATGCAAATCCGCGTTTTGAGCCTGAACCAGAATTGTTAGAGGAAGAATCCATACTGGATGAGGAGTTCCCTGATCTCCCCCTGGAGCCCGAAGAACCTCTACCTGAACTGCTTGAGCTACTTCTTCCTGAATTTCCCGATCTTCCCCCGCCCGAGCTATTTGATCCACGGTTTGAGCTGCTGGATCCACGGTTCGAACTGCTGGATCCGCGGCGTGAACCACTTGAGCTCCGTCCCGAACTGCTTACTTTCCTTGAACCAGAGCTGGTTGAGGTAAACCTTCCATCGCTATCGCGGCGTCGGTTTGATGATCTTCCGCCCGAGGAGTCGTCATCATCCTCATCATCCTCCTCATCATAATCATCCTCATCCTCATCGTAATCGTAGTCTTCGTCCTCGTTATCATAATCCTCGTCCTCATAGTCATCATATTCCTCTTCGTCGAATTCATCATCATAATCTTCATCATTTGATGCGTCGCGGAATCCATGACTATACCCTAATTGGTAAATGTTTTCCAATGAATGTTCGTTATTGTCGGAAGATCCTCCTCTTGAGCTGTTGCCTGAATTATTTCTTTTCATGATAAATTACTTAAATTAAACTGCTTTGAAACAGTGGTTTATAATAATAATTAACGAAACACTCTCTAGAACCGGTTTCTTGAGATTGAACACGTGTAAATATAAAAGGTTCATAAATAGTGTAAATATTACAATATATTCTTAATCTGGGAGAATTGTCAATCTCCCCCAAAAAAGAGACTTTCCCTAAATTCCCTAAATTCCCTAAATTCACTAAATGGGCCCATTGGTCTGCTCTATAGTATTTCATTCCATTCCGTTAATCACCAACGTCCTGACAATTCTCTCAGCCGCCGTATCGCAAAAATCGAGTCCAGAAAAATCTGGATTTATTCCACTGATAAATGGCACTGCCATAATGAAGAGTGCCGGATCTGCTACCCCGAACCTGTCCAGGGCCTGAAAGTTATCATTTATGGCCAGTCCCGTCACCCTCATAAAATACTTGCCCATGTCATCCCTGTAGACATTCGCTGCACCTTCTTCAATAAGTTTTTTGGCATTTTCCTCTTCCTTGAAATATAGGAATCCGGAGGTGACCTTACCCTTCTTAAGTCCGTCAAAGGGAAGGTCGTTGAAGTGCATGGGCCTCTGCCCAATGGCATCTACAAAAATCTTATAGTTTTCTTCAAATCTGTTATCTTCGTCCTCGAAAGTAACCTTGCATCCGTTACCTGTTTCATTGGGAACGAACTCGCCTTTCTCACCAACGGCATATGTACGAAGCAGATCCTGTTCATACAGGGCAATGATTTCATGGTAGGAAGCTTGGGGGAGGGATGCGATCACAATTGAAATGAGCGGCATAAGCACTTTTTTGTGCCGGACCATATCTTCTGCACTGAAATGCTTTGCCGGATAGTTGACGGCATAGCTAAAGGCAGACAGAGCTTCCTTCCAACTTATCGACTGCTTACGCTTTATGGACTTTTCAGCTTCCTTAAATTCTGCCATAAATAGCTTTATGGCATCGATATCTTCCCGGAGTTGAAGCATTGTTTGGGTAAACTCCTCAATTTCAAGGCCTTTCACCGTAGCGTAGAAATCAGGGTCCCTCTGACTGAGGGGGATCAGGAAGTTCCTTTCAAATATATGGTCGAGGTCCACGAATCCTCCGTGTTCCGCTTTATATTCAATGATTTCGTCCCTATCCATCGTCCACCCACTTGAAAATGACTTATCCTCCGAATGGAACCTCAGTGCGGGCAGGAACCCTCTAATGGAAAACAGGTCGATCCGAAAACCGACGCTCTCTTCGCTCAATTCGAAATCATAACCACCCTGAGGTCTTTCCTTGAATTTTCCGTTTGCCCTGGCCAAAGTTTTTTATGGCATCAACTGCCGTAAGTGAGGCCCCGCGGATCGCTACCGGAAAATCTGCTTTCAAGGACAGCTTGGATGGCGGATAGGGAGAATCGTACCATGACTTGGTCTTCCCTTCATTTTTACGGGGCCAGACGTGACCCGTGCACAAGATCACAGCGTGCGCCTCGATGATCCTTGGGTTGTCACGATCCTATATGGTAATCCTCCATTCCCGGGAATAATGTCCTCCACACATGTGTTCAGACGTATATCTACGGAAATCCCCAAAGTCCTAGCCATTTCGATATAACTATGGAAAGAATGTTCCAGATAATCCCCCAATAATCTCCGGGGGATCACCTCAAAAGGATTTACTTTGTTTTCTTGAAAGAAAGAATCAAACCCCTTTGGCGGATATCTCTGAACGTATGATTCAAAATCCTCAGCAAGTAATGGAAGTTCATTTGCAGAAACATTTGCCAGGTGTTTTCCGTTCCCGCGCCCATTTTGCCGTAGGGCATACCCACCCCCAATCTGTCGAAACTTTCAAAAATGGTAAGCTTTTGAGGGGTGATTTTGCTTTCAACAAGGTGCTTGACAATAAAAAGTGCTGCTGGGCCGCCTCCCGACAATCGCAATATTTTCCTGTATCTTATTTGTGTCCATGGATTTATTATAAATTAATTTGATATTAGCCAACTGCTAATCTTAGCGTCCCATGATTAGGGCGACTAACCTTAAACATAAACGGTATGGAAAAGTTAGATGTAAATGCACTTTTAAAATGGCGATATCCTCTATTTCAGATATTTCCTTTAAAAAGCACATATTCCCGTTAATATTTTGATATCAGCGTGTTATTTATATATTTATATAAATGTTGCGCCAAGCTGAACAATGACCAATGAACTAAATCTTTTGAAATATAAAAAACAGTAGGGAAAATGAAGTATGAGAGATTTTATACGGAGACTTAAGGAATACCTATGGGAGGCAGGATATGAAATAGATCATGAAGATAGGAGAATGAGATATTTTTTCTATTCCTATATCTTATTAACGGTACTTTTCATGCTTAGTATGTTATATATCTTACTTAAAAGGCCATGGTAAATTAATGGGGCCCTGGATCGGCGGCCCAGGACCCTATTAACCAAAACAATTATTATCCTATAAATAAACTCATAATTATAAAGATAACATGACATAACTGATCATATTCACATTATTTAACTTTAATATTTAAAGATTTGGGAAGGTATTCGGGTTCAAACGGTAGGAAATATGAACTTGAAAATCATTATAAAATTATAGAAGTAAAATCAGTACTGTCCTAAATAAATATTTTGGCATAAAAAATCCTTCTCCATTCGTGTTCAATTGAAGAATTCGGTTAATTACTGGCAAGTTATTCTGTGTTACTAAATGAGCGTATATTGTCCTTTTTTATCAGGTGGTTTTCCTGAAATGAACGGATCATCAGCCCATTTCCATAGATCAATTTTCACGAATATGTTCATCCTGATAAAGTTGACCAGATTCGAGAGGTTCCAATTGTATTTTGCCTTCTTCTGGATGTACTTAAAGAGCAGGATCCCGATAAGTGCAGTCCATATTTGGATGTACACTGCATTTTCAGATGTTCCCACAAAACTGGTTACCTTAAGCCGTTGTTTGAGGTGCTTGAAGAAGGTTTCAATCTCCCAACGTTCTTTATAGAGCGCTGCTACGGTGGCTGGTTTCCAGGAGAAATTATTGGTCCAGGAACTCGTATTCCACGTTTTTGGTGCTGTCCCAAACGCGAACCAAACGCATCTTCTTTCCTGCATACCTTTGATTGGCAAGTCCGTCAAGCTCAACAAGCTGATCTTCAAGGATCCCGCCAGTACGAAGCTCTTCGCTCTTTACCGTTTTCACTAGTGTGTATTTCATGTTGGATTTCGCTCGGGTGACAAAGAAACAGCCGGTGCTGTCCAAAACGTTCATCCAGGCATAATCCACATAGCCCCGGTCTACAATAACCACGCAACCTTTGGGAAATGACATCGACTTAGCAATTTTGGATTCATGCTGTTTGCCATCTGTAATATGGACGAAACTTGGCATACAGCCATCGTAATCCAATACGGTGTGTAACTTCACCGCTCCCTTGGCACTACGGAACTTGGCCCAATCAAATACACTCAAGCACAATGGAATAACGGTAGCATCCATCAAAAAACACCTTACGTTGTAATCTTCGCAAGTCCGCCCTTTTATGAGTATGCTGTTGCCATAGGTGATCCAAAAGCTTATAATACAGATCCCTGAAAAGACCGTGATCCCGATGAGCGTTCATATAGGAAAGATTGGACTTGCTCGGCGTTCTGGAGATACCCATATGGTTCATGTTGCCAGTAGTGCTGCGGAGTCCATTAGAAATGTCACGAACCGAATCTGCCGAAGAGAGATGGCAGAATAGCATGCTCACAAAATGCGTCCAACTGTTGATGCCCTTGTGATGTTTGTCAGATTGATGTTCGTGAACCATTTTTTTTTTTGAAAATGTTCCGATCTACGAGTCCCAAAATCTTAGAGAATACGTTTATATTTACCATGGCGATGGATCAATTTTGGCGAATTAAATATAGCATTCCCTGCTGTATAAATCCACCGCCATTTTTTCCCTCGTTTAGGACGCTACTGAAGTAAAATAATAAGAATTATTAGTAATTAAACAATAAAAAAAATATTTAATTTAATTTTAAGTAAATTATGTTGTATCATATTTTTAAAAACCTTATTTAACCTTTATTTAATGTCAATAAAACCTTACATACAGCGTAAACTTGAGAATTCCTTGGAAGGCGTGGCCAGTTTCTTCAATATACATCATCGTAAATCCGATCAAAATATGCAAATGGAAATGGGCATACCCTTAAATACAGATATTTTTATAGTTTGTTTATTAAACAAACTATATAAATACCCGTAGTGCATTATAAAAAAGGTTACTCATAATACGAAAATTTCGTATATTGTATTGACTACCAATCTAATACATTATGAATAACCTAGATGCAATTTACGATTTTATTTTAAAGGAATTAAGAAAATTAACCATCAAAGAAAATTTTTATTTCAAACCAATTAAACCAAAATTATCTGATTTAGAACTCATTGCAATAAATATTTCTGCAGAATATTTATCGATAGATTCAGAATATCAGTTGTTTAGATACCTCTCTAATTCAAAACTAAAGGGAATGATTGAGAGAAGTGTGTTTAATCGCAGAAAAAGAAAGGTTTTCTTACACTTGGAAAATATAAGAAAACTTATGGTTGCTAAATTTAATGAGATGGAAACCACTTTTATTGTAGATTCGATGCCTTTAGAAATCTGCAAAAACGCAAGAGCGAACCGCTTCTAAAATTTGTAAGGAAAATGAATTTTCGTTTCCCAGCAAAGGTTATTGCGCTTCTCAATCGAGTTATTATTATGGTTACAAATTACATACAGTTTGTTCTGTTTCCGGAGTTTTCCAAAGTTTTGATATTTCTACAGCAAGCATTCATTATATTCATTTTTTGCAAGATATCAAGCATCAAATGAACAATTGTATGTTGATTGGAGACAGGGGTTATTTATCCACCCAAGTGCAAACAGATTTGTTCAATTATGCGAATATAAAGCTGGATACACCCATGAGAAACAACCAAAAAAATTATCAAAAACAAAAATATATTTTCAGAAAATCCAGAAAAAGAATTGAGACTTTATTCTCTCAACTTTGCGACCAATTTAAAATCAGAAACAATTACGCAAAATCTTTTAACGGTTTTAAAACAAGGGTATTGAGCAAAATAACAGCATTAACTTTCATTCAGTTTGTAAATGTTTTTGTTTTCAATAGAAAATGAATAGATTTAAAATTGAATTAATTTAATAATGCACTACGAGTATATTTAATATAAAAATAGGACCAACTAAGAACTGAGCAATGTTAATTTAATTGAATTTTTTATTTCTATTCAATGAATAGTTTTAATAAATAATTTTAATTAAAAAATTAAATGATGGTTTAGTTTTTGATTTTAAGTAAATAATTATTAAAATAAATCTTTTTGTTATGAGTTTCATCGACAATGTAAAATTAACAGCAGAGCTTATTAAAGCAAATTTTTCAGAAGGTATTGATGATGGATATGATCATTCCACAACTTCTGCAGGTAGAAAAGGATTACGATCAGGTCGGGTTTCTGAACTGACTGCAATGGCAGATTTGAAGCCCGGCGGCGCTGATAATCTCCGAAAAATTATGGAGATTGCAAATGGTAATTTGAAAGGTGCTACAAAAGTTGGAACCTTACACGATTTACGAATTGTTCTTTTTGATAATGATACTAAGATTTTGTTCTGTACAGCTTATGATGGGGATTGGGATGCTTATATCGATGATTTTGCAACCAAAATTCCCCAATTGATGGATATTATTTTTGGAAATGTGGAAGGTTGGCCTGGAATTAAAGATCCAACAGTTAAAGATTTTATTCTTAGCAAACAGATTACTGCGACAGGTTGGTATGTGGGAGTACCACATCTTACTGTAAACGACATTAGACGTAACGATAAGATTATTACTGGCTTAAATAAAGCCATTGACGATTCTAATAAAATTGAAAAATAATTTTTAATAAATAAATTATGGCATTTGATTTTATAAAAAGAATTTTCAATCCGGACAAAGTTAATATAGAGTTGAAGGAAATTCAATCTTTAATTTTGAGAAGTAGGCCAATTCCTTATTTTGGAACAGTGGCATTATTAGAAATCACGGATAAAGAAAGTGCGAAAAAGATGTTGAAAGATTTGATTCCATTAATTGATTCTGCAGAGGAATGGAACAAAAACGAAGGAGCATCTGTATTTCTAACTTTTACCTATAAAGGTTTAGAAAAAATTGGTGTACCAAAAGAAAGTTTAGATTCTTTTCCGGAATCTTTTAAAGAAGGAATGGCTAAAAGATCGTCTTATCTTTATGATATTGGCGTGAATGATCCCAAAAATTGGCAGAAAGAATTTAAAAATCCTAACATTCATATTGCTTCTGCAGTGATCTCCAATAATGAAGCCGATTGGAAAAGCAAATTGGAAGAATTTCGTACTAAAATTTCGGAAAACAATGGAGTTGAAGTTTTGGTGAGTGAAGATTTTGGTGCTACAGAAGAGGTGAAAAATGTTTTCGGTTTTCGCGATGGAATCAGTAATCCCGAAGTTGAAGGTAGTGGGATTGATGTACCTCAAGGTTTTGACCGCCCGATTGCAGCTGGCGAATTTATATTAGGTTATCCAGGAGAAGGTGATATTACAAAACCTTTTCCTCAGCCGGACATTTTAGGGAAGAATGGGTCTTTTATGATTTTTAGAAAATATCAAAGCCAGGTTGCAGAGTTTAACCAGTTCATTAAGGATAATAGTTCTTCTCCAGAAGAAGGCGAACTTTTGGCTGCGAAAATGGTAGGCAGATGGAGAAGCGGAGCTCCACTAGTTTTATCGCCAGAAAAAGATGATAAAGTGCTTGGAGAAAATCCTGAAAAAAATAATAATTTTTCATTTAAGAACGATGAGTTTGGAAAAAAATGTCCTTTCAGTTCTCACATCCGCAGGATGAATCCGCGAGATTCCAAAACTTTTGTCTTGGAAGATGAAAGGCTTCACCGCATTATACGTCGCAGCGTAACTTTTGGGGATATTGTTCCGCCGGAAGTGACAAAAAATGACGGTAAAGAACGCGGTCAATATTTTATGGGAATTAGCGCGAATGCAATGGGGACTTTGGAATTTTTGCAAAAACAATGGATTAATGATGGCAATTCACAAAATCTGGGTAGTGAAAAAGATCCTATGGTTGGTTTGCAAGATCAAAATAGTTTGTTCAGTATGCCTGCAGACCCGCTAATAAAAAGATACCGAGGTTTACAAACTTATAATATCGTGAAAGGTGGTGAATATTGCTTTATCCCAAGTCTTTCAGCTCTCAAATGGATCAGTGAATTAAATTAATACTTATAAAAATTTAACTATTTTTTTTTAAAAAATCACTAACAAAAAAATCTAATTGCATGGAATACGTTAAATATGATTATAAATTGGAAGAAATTCCTGAAAATTTCGAAGAGTATATCAATAAAATTAATAAGGATATTGTAGATTATATTCGAAACACGCCGCAACTAAGCCGCGCTCATAATTATACAAGAGATGCGCACGCCAATGGCTATGCAGCATTAAAGGCAGAGGTGGAAATTCTGCCTAATTTGCCTGAAGAATTGGCTCAAGGTATTTATAAAAATGCAGGAAAACACGAAGCGGTGGTTCGTTTTTCAAACGGATCCTCTCGTGTGTTGCCTGATAAACTAAGTGGAAATGCGCAAGGTTTTGCACTTAAAATTTTTGGAATTGAAGGCGAAAAAGTTGCTCCTGGTGAAGAGTCATCACCAAATGTGGATTTTCAACCTAATCAATAATCCGGTATTTTTTTGCAATACTGCGGAACATTATGTTTTCATCTCCAAACTGTTTCTTAAAATCACCGATTTTTTTGAAAAAGGTGCATTAGGAAAATTGGAATTTGCTTCAATCTGGGTTACAGAAAATAAAAAGCTTTCCCAAATTTCGAAGCATTAAAAGAATTAGCCGCACTAAAAACTTTTGAAAAAATCCCATCAATTAACAGTTTTTTATACGAGTATTACAGTATGGGCGCAGTTCGTCACGGAGATTATATGGCAAAAGTAAGAATTGAACCTACTGACGAAACGAAAAACTTAATTATTGATAAGGATATTGATATTGACAGCGAAGATTGGCCTTACAGAAAAGCTATTATTAAAGAGATCGCAAAAAACGATCTTACATTCAATCTACAAATTCAATTATGTAACGATTTGAAAAAAATGCCAATTAATGATCTTACAGAAGAATGGTCTCAAGAACTATCGCCATTTCGCACGGTAGCTAAAATCAAAATATTTTAAACAAGAAGTTCCTGAAGATGGTAATTTTAATGTGATGGACAATCTTTCGTTTACGCCGTTTAGAACTCTAGAAGAAAATCGTCCCATAGGTAATTTGCAAAGTACGAGAAGATCGGCCTATGTAACCTCTTCAACGACCCGTCACGAATTAAATAACAAAAAAAGAAAAGAGCCAAACAATTTGCAGGAGGCATTTGATGAGAAATTTTATCAGAAATAGTTTTTATATTTACACCCGTAGTGCATTATAAAAAAGGTTACTCATAATACGAAAATTTCGTATATTGTATTGACTACCAATCTCATACATTATGAATAACCTAGATGCAATTTACGATTTTATTTTAAAGGAATTAAGAAAATTAACCATCAAAGAAAATTCTTATTTCAAACCAATTAAACCAAAATTATCTGATTTAGAACTCATTGCAATAAATATTTCTGCAGAATATTTATCGATAGATTCAGAATATCAGTTGTTTAGATACCTCTCTAATTCAAAACTAAAGGGAATGATTGAGAGAAGTGTGTTTAATCGCAGAAAAAGAAAGCTTTTCTTACACTTGGAAAATATAAGAAAACTTATGGTTGCTAAATTTAATGAGATGGAAACCACTTTTATTGTAGATTCGATGCCTTTAGAAATCTGTAAAAACGCAAGAGCGAACCGCTCTAAAATTTGTAAGGAAAATGAATTTTCGTTTCCCAGCAAAGGTTATTGCGCTTCTCAATCGAGTTATTATTATGGTTACAAATTACATGCAGTTTGTTCTGTTTCCGGAGTTTTCCAAAGTTTTGATATTTCTACAGCAAGCATTCATGATATTCATTTTTTGCAAGATATCAAGCATCAAATGAACAATTGTACGTTGATTGGGAGACAGGGGTTATTTATCCACCCAAGTGCAAACAGATTTGTTCAATTATGCGAATATAAAGCTGGATACACCCATTGAGAAACAACCAAAAAAATTATCAAAAACAAAAATATATTTTCAGAAAATCCAGAAAAAGAATTGAGACTTTATTCTCTCAACTTTGCGACCAATTTAAAATCAGAAACAATTACGCAAAATCTTTTAACGGTTTTAAAACAAGGGTATTGAGCAAAATAACAGCATTAACTTTCATTCAGTTTGTAAATGTTTTTGTTTTCAATAGAAAAATGAATAGACTTAAAATTGAATTAATTTAATAATGCACTACGAGTTAATTATTGTTCTGCCGGAGTTCTAATTTCAAAAACAGTAAAATAAGCCGTGGCGGGATATTTGATATTTTCACCTCAAGCCGCTTGAGTATTACAGCTTCGCCTAAACGTACTGAATATTACAGCAATTCAAAAAATACTTTTAGCAATAATAAATTTACGTTCTCTATGGATCAATATCTGATTATTTTAGTAATACTCGGCGCTGCCATTTTCAGTGTGTGCATGGATGCCCAAAATTTTCAAAAAAAACTGGCATCTCGTACTCTATTTTTTATGTAGCAACAGGGTTTGCCCTTTATCTACTGGCTCCCGATCTTCTGCCAAACCCAATGCCTCAAAAAAATGAAAATCTGACGCTTCATTTAACCGAGTTGATTGTTATTATTTCGCTTATGGGTACTGGGATCAAGATCGACCGAAAATTTTCTTTTAAAACCTGGTCTTCCCCGTTGAAACTTGTAAGTTTTACCATGTTATTGTGTATTGGTGCAGCAGCGGTAATGGGCTATTATTTTTTAGGTTTCAGTCTTGCTTCAGCAGTACTTCTTGGTGCTGTTCTTGCTCCGACGGATCCTGTCCTCGCATCGGATGTACAGGTGGGACCTCCAAATGAGGGAATGAAATCAGAGACCAAATTTGCGCTCACGTCAGAGGCTGGACTCAATGACGGAGTCGCTTTCCCATTTACCTGGCTTGCCATTACTATTGGTCTTATGTTCACAGGCAAAGAAAGCAGCTTTTTAGATTGGTTTGCTCTTGATGTTATCTACCGAATAGTTGCCGGTATTGTGATCGGATTTCTATCAGGCAAAGGTTTTGGCATTTTGTTATTCAGAGTGGTCCAAAAAATATGAGATCCTAAGAACCAGAGATGGTCTGGTGGCAGTTGCTGCTACTTTACTAGTGTATGGTATAACAGAAATTGTTCATGGTTATGGATTTATTGCAGTTTTTATCTGTGCAATCACACTAAGGCATTTTGAGAAAGATCACCAGTATCACGATACACTTCATTCTTTCACCGATCAGATAGAAAGGCTGCTAGTCTGCCTGCTACTGATTATTTTCGGAGGAGCATTAGCAATGGGTATTCTAGAACCCATAACTTTGAAAATGGTTGTGTTTTCGGTAACTTTCCTGCTAATAGTAAGACCTGTCTTTGGATGGCTGGCATTGAGTTCCTCAAAAATGAAAAACAAAGAAAGGCTGGCGATCGGATTTTTTGGCATCCGTGGGATGGGTTCGATATTCTATCTTGCATTTGCTTTCAGCAAATATAATTTTGAACATCAGGATGAATTGTGGGCTGCTGTTTCTTTAACGATCCTCTTTTCAATTTTGATTCATGGCCTTACGGCGACGCGTGTCATGGAATATCTTAAAAGAGAAGCATAGGATCAGTAATACAGGGTTCTACAGAAAAAAACCTCAAATTTTAAGAAAATATATTGTTCCTGACCGCAGTAACGTATCCTTAGCGTATTGATGGCCTTGAATTCAATTATAATGATTTTGAATCTACATAATAAATTCTCTGTAATACTAAATGATATATTAGCGCACCTGAAAAGTAGCAGATAATATCTATAAAATCAGCTGTATATCTTGCTGATAGTAACGGACATATAATTTCAAATACAATGGTCAGATTAAGTGCAGCTCCCAGCAAAAACTTCAGATCCGGTCTCCAATCCGGATAATAGGTGAGCTTCATGATTTTCATTATCGTATAAACTGAACATAGGGACACTATATAGATCAGTCAAATGATCATTGATTAGAGGTATGAGTATTCCATTCCTTCTCAAAAATGCGATAATTCCCCAAATGATAAGCCCTCCAATAAACCAATATGAAATATTTAATTCTTTAAACATGCATTGCGCCTAAGATGATGCTCTATAAGACTAACCTAACACAATATAAATGGATAAAAAACTCTACAACTTACAAAGGTTTTTACTTCTTCAAACGAAAATATATCCGCAAACAACAAATGCAATTCCTGACGCTTATGCTTATGCTTGGTATGAGGAATGCTATCCAATGTTTGATGAGGGAGTACATCAAGAGTATGAAAATAATTTCAAAATTTCTAGAAAGCAAATTGAAATCATCTCGGCTTATGCAGACAGTGAATGGCTTGCGAAAAGATATTATACCTTCTATCAATATGAAGATCACTTTGCAGTTAGGAATGGAAATTCAAACGGAATAGACCGGATTTCTTTGACACGTGCCTTCAGATATATGTTTTTAAATAACCTTTTTGATAACCAATTTTGGGATACACTTCTAAAACCTACGGAACATCCAACGGAAGCCAGTGGAATAACAAGAGGTTTTAACCTATCTGATATTTATCTAGTCTAACAATCTTCTCATTGCAAAGATTTAAGATTTTAAGAACATATAAAAACTGCAAGTTTTAATAGCTAGCTTTCGGTCTAAATTTGGCGCTGTCTCACAAAACAAATGTTTCGAAAGTGGATCAATTAGTAGAGATCTTACAAAGTGTTCTTATAAATGCGTGAAGTTTCGCACCACGGATGGTATTTTAAAGAAATTAGTTTACGAATAATGGCAGATTCCGAAATTATCGCATGTAAACACTGTGGAAATATCTCCAAAATGTATATTGAGGGAGATACATGTGTAAATGAGACCCGTCACAGCTCGGATGATGATTATCATCCAGTGTCAGGAACTCATTATGAGGTGTTGCGTTGTCCAGCATGCAATAAGATTAGTATCGTATCATATTTTGGCACGAATATATGGACGAAGAGGATTACAACGAATATACATTCCTATATCCTGAAAAGCCAGAGTATCCAAAAGGACTTCCAGATCATATTTTGTCGTCTTTTATAACAGCTGAAAGAGTAAAATCTATCGATGTAAATGCTTGTGCAATGTCGATGAGAAGATTTTTAGAGCAAGTTTGTATTGATAGATCAGCTAAAAAAGGTTCATTGGCGCAGATGCTGGCTGACCTGGCTAATAAAGGTGAAATTCCTACAAAACTTGTAAAGGTTGCAGAGGGTTAAAAAAACTTTGGCTATATAGGGGCTCACGCAGATAGTGGTGACTTAAGCCAATACGAATTACCAATTGTTTATGCCCTGACAAATGCAATCTTAGATTACGTATACAGTGCTCCACATTTAGTAATGATTGCAGAGGAAAAATTACGTGAAATAAAAGCTAAAAAATCTAATAATGCCACAAACTTATAATTCAGTAGATTGTCGAGCGGGTAAACGTTAGACGATTTCGGATATCTATTCCGTAAATCTCGTCCAAATTCATCTGATTAAAAAATTATTAATCCCCTTCAGGATTTTCGAATTTATGATCTATCGTAGACGGTCTGTCTCAAAAAACGAACGTATATTGAAGATACTTTTGATCAAATTGGATTATCTCAAAACGAACCTACTTTTAGGTTTTTGATGAGAGAAGATATTGCTGGGGATCACATAATCATCAAAGAGGCGGCTAAAGATCAACATAATAGATTAACGCTTTTTCTTATCCCGAACTCACGTTATGTTAGGTCCAACCCGGTTCATTTACCAGCTCTAGGTTTCGATTTGATCAGTCTCGTTCTGGTCTTTATCTATTGCTCATTTAATTTGATTTTAGTTAGCTGTTAAATATTGTCAGATATTATCCTGCCTCATTCGACGATTACGTTAATACCTGCCATGTTCGCCTTGTACCTGATCTTTTCGATCAGGCCATAGTAACCCCAGTTGCGCAACAGGAATCTGTCCTCTTTAGCGGCCTCTTCTTTATTGGATTGATTCACCAAAAGCAGCGTGCCAGCACCTGAATTGACGCAGACATCTATCAAACGGCGGCTATAGAGATGGAGTTTGCTATCGACATAGCGCTTTTCCCTTTCGGTAAAATGCTCCAAGCTTTTCAACTTCTTCCTGCGTCCATGTCCCCCCCTGTTGAATGCCACAGCTTTTTGTATACGGTGCCTTGCGGCCTGGATGGCCAATCTCCGGTATAGGAACTCCTCTTTGTTCCCTATCTGAAAATTGTCCCTGTCTATGGAAACGGTGATGGGATGTTCGACCGAAAGCGAGGCTTCCGCAATGATGTGTTCTTTGAGGTCATGTTGCTTCTTAGGGAGTTCCAGTGCCAGTAAAAGGAATATTTTGCCCTTCACCATCTTGATGGAACTGGTGCATATCTTGATCTGTCCCACCAAGCATCTCTGTAACAGGATCCTTTTATCGGACCGATCTTTCCCTAGGTAAGTGCGGAAAGGGATCTTGAATAGCGTGAACCTGAAATCCCGTCCTTTCTCGTCATTGCCCAGCTTCAACTGATCTCCACCGAAGGGAATGGGCATGTCTTTCCTATAATTGCGCAACGACTTTTCACCCTTCCAATAAGATGATCGGTCAGTGCTATATGCCCTGTTCAACGTCATGTTCATGGCCGAGATAATTTTTGAAGGCAGCTTACCTTTAAAGTACAGCGATAGTATACGATAGGTGGTATTCATTTTCGAAGAATTGAATATACCTTCGGGATCCTTTTTGAAGTCTGCCAGCTTTACCTTCACATCATCGCGCAGATAGATCAGGTCCTTTATCTGTTCCTGTACAAATTGATGTGTCATTACCATATTGGCGCCACGATAGACCATGTCCTGCCACTCGAAGAGCTGCTTGAAATATGCCGAGCGCTGCCCTTTGTCGTCGCAGTCCAGATATATCTGTACTTTCCGTGTGAGAATGATGCTTTCCTTTTCCATATTTTCTATATTTATGTTCTCTGTGCTGTCCTTATCTTGGTGTGCGCCTGTACAAAAATCTTCCTGACCGTGGATGGATCAAGATGCAGTGCTTCTGAGATCTGATCGAATGACAACTGCAACTGGTAGCGCATGTGAAAGATCTCTGCCTGTTGTTCATCAAGTTCCCCCTGCGCCACGATCTTGCTCGACCTGTTCATCTGCTCCATTTTTTGCGAACTATTGAATATAGAACGTAGGGTATCGATCGTTTTTCTCTACCTGTAGACTGACCTGGTAATCCGAGATCCCGCCAAGGTAATAGGCTATACGTTCATAGTTGAAGCTGTATTTCAGACAGAGTTTGATGAACATTTGCTGCTGGCCGTTCAGGCTTGGCATTAAATTATCAAGTTGTATCAGGCGTTGCTGTTTTTCTTGATCTAATCTTTCGAGATACACTATGTCCATTTCTTCCTCTTCTTCCATTTCATGGCCGAGAAGGAATTCCTGATAATCCTCGATGGAATCCAACCGGAGCAGACTTCTATGGAACCTATTCCGTGTCTTATTATAATAGGCATTGATTGAGGACCTGACCTGTGCCTTTAAGAAAGCCTGGATATCTTCAGCATCTTTTAGCTGCTTTCTGAAAAGCCATAGACGCAATAAGGCTTCCTGGGCGATGCTTTTTGCTGCACAGTCGTCTTGTGTTGCACGGAATGCCCTTGCGAAGATATATCCGTAAAAACGCCGGTAGAAAAAGTTCAGCCCTTTCTCATCTCCCTTTCGGAGCAGAGCGATATGCCTATCTGTTTCCTGTTGCCTTAAAGTTTCGTTCATGATGGATCTATTGGTCATGTACCTACCCAGGTCCCGGCCGGCCCTAACGGATTTTCTGGAAAACCGAGATCATGTGATAGGTTTATAGTAAAAGTGAATGATACAATGATGTTATCTGTATGGAAGGATTTGATCTGATCAAATATTCTTTAAACAAAAGCGTTGGTTTTTAATCAAGCGTCATGTTTTATATAAATTTTTTTGATCTGAAAAATAAAAGGGGAGCAAGGGTCAATTTTGTATAGGTCACTATAAAATTCGATCAAAAAGAACCGACCTTATGGTGTATTCTAATCATAGCCTTCCATATATCAATATACCTGAAAAGGCGATGGTAATTCTATGACCTGAACTCTATTTAGATTTACAGCAGACCTAGCTGCGTATAATATCAATGGGTCTACAGCAAGGCCCACTCTTTGTTCATACCGATGCATTAAACCACCGTCTGTTGCATATAATTAGTATTTAGTGAGTGAAATTTTCCTCACCCTGTGGCCTCACAAGCGGCCTCAATATCATTCAATTTTTATGATTTTATAGCTTCCTCCTGGACAAACATATTTACTTAAAAAATAATAGGATGAGCAGAAGCCCACTAAAATTATCCCATCGGTTAGAAATAACGCAAGAGGTTCATAAAAAAAGTTTTTTAGATAATCTATTCCAAAACTTACGGACGTACCACCGATTTCAGTCCTATGCGATAAGAAGGATTCAATAGAATTTTCCCTGTTTTCAATGTCAGAAAGAACCAATTTATTTTTCCCTATATGCTATCGGTTGAGACCATAAATTTATTTGTGGTACCGTCTAGAACGTTGTGTTTTTCTATAGAAGAATTTAGTGAGTGAACATTGTCCTCACTCTGCGGCTCCACAAGAAGCCTCCTTATTATATTTTCTCGATCAAAATCAGGTTTCGTTAAAACTGCTCTAAAACAACTCTATAGATGATCGTAAATATCCAATATAGGCTGTTATCTGGATACCATGAATTAACCTATTCTAAGTTGATTTAAGGACAATCATCGAAGTCGGTATAGTCCTTTATCCATTTTTACGATATCATCTAAATTATTTTTAGATGATCGCAGTATTCAACAGGCCGTTGTGCATAGATAAATAGTCTAAATCTCTATATGTTTACGGTTTATCGGGAAACCGCTAAGTAACATTGCAAAATATGATAATATTATTTAGTGAGTGAAATCTGTCCTCACCCTACGGCGTCACAAGCAGCCTCAATATATACATTTTTATAAATACAAGCTAAAATACCTTTCAATACCAATAAGTCAAAGAAAATCCAGCTATTGCTGTTCGTTACAATAATGCGTAACTTTAGACCAAAGTTATTCCATTACATGTTATTTTCAGGTATGGTATCCTACCGATTTACCGGTAAAAAACCAGTCCATAAATTTGCTTGATCATGAATGCTATTTTTAGAGAAAAAAACGAAAACATGCACATCGGCCATAATATAAAACGTATCCGTGAAATCCAGGGGATCAAGCAGGAAGCTTTCGGTCAGCTCTGTCGAAATAGGTATTCACAACAACGGATTTCTGACTTTGAAAATATGGTCGCCCTGGACGAACCTCTTTTAAACGAGTTGGCTTCTGCTTTGGGGGTTACTCCCGAATTCGTTAAATCTTTCAAAGAGGAAAATGTAATTTATAATATCCAACATTCACATACCTTCAACGATCACTCGACCAATTCTAGTCAACATACTCAACCAACCTTTAACAGTGATGGATCGGACAAGCTTGTTGCACTGCTCGAAAGATTTATCGAAGAAGATCGTGCGAAAACCCGATCCATTGCCGAATTGAGCAAAGCTGTGTTGGATCTCACAAATGAGGTAAAGAAAATAAAGGAAGGTAAATAAAATCTTATGTATTCCTATTATCTAGAATTTGCAATGATTGAAGTATTTTAATCTATGCTTATGTCAAATAATAAAAACTCTAAAAAAGCAAAGATATTTTAATTTAAGACGAGATTATACTAAATGTAATGACGCTTGGACTCCTTGATATGGAAATACTTTTCCCTGTTCCGGGATTTGATAAGTTCGGTGCCGCTCCTGGCCAAGAAATAATCCCTTATGCTGTTCCAGTTGATATTCCGGTCGATCTTGTCCTTGGGGATGTTGTTTTCGCCATATTCGAAGTAATTGGAAAGCAGTGATGCCCATGTGTCTGGACTTCCCTGAAGATAATTTCTTCTGGTCGACGGATTTTCTAGATCTTTGATCTGGAGCAGAAGATCTAGCAAGGGTTTGTGATCACCGCTAACGATCTGGATCTTTGTCATGGGCGCTACGGACTTGTGCTTTTTCTTCAGTTCGTTCATTTCGGAGATTTTATCATCCAGTTCAGCTTTTAGGCGGTCTCTTTCTTCGATGATGTTTTTGTACTCAATGAAAAACCTGTCCGAACCAACTTCATCAAATAGCAGTTTGGAAAGGACGGTCTTGGTGTCGTTTATGTTTTGCCAATCCATCATTTCCTGCACGTAGGAAACAGATTTTTTAATCCGATCCTCGTTTGTTAAGGTAAGTTCCCATCTGTCGACCTGTTTTAACGCTTGCCTAAATTTTGTGAGTTTGTATATTCTTGTTTTGGTTATTCTTTTGTAATAATGCAATGTTTCTCTTGACCTGATGTCCTTATCAACGTACCCGATAACTTTGGTTAGAAATGTTTGCTCATTGCCGAAAGGATTGTTTTCAAAGTAATATTGTAGGTGGTAATTGTAAAAGGGCAGGTATTCGTTCTCTTTAAGGCTAAAAATGCACATCACTAAATAACCGGGAATATGGAAAGGGTCATTTTTAAAAAATCCACCCAAATCAAATTTGTTCTCCCGGAGCTTCCAGGTTCTTCTCAACTTAAAAAAATTTTCTTCCATAGTTTTAAAATTTATTCAGTGCATCGATTAACGAATCAGTACTTGCCGATTCATACTTCATTAAAGTCCGTATATCGGAATGCGCCGTCAGTTTCTGTACAAGGGTGATAGGCACGTTCCTATTCAATAGATTTGTGACCATTGACCTTCTACCGACATGGCTGGATAGAAAATCGTACTTCCTTTTTTCTATCACTATCTTTTCCTTGCCCGAGTACCTCGTTATCTTGATTCTCTCGTCCAGTCCTGCGAGTTTTCCGACCGTTTTTATGTATTGATTGAACTTCTGGTTGGATATCTTGGGTATGCTGTAACCGATACGCTCCAGAATATCCTTTGCAGGGGAGATATACCCCTCAAAAGGTATGATCACCCTTTTTTTGACCTTTACCGAGATAAAGTCCCAGGCATTGTTCTTTATGTCATTTGGATCAAAGTTGATCAGATCATCAAATCTTTGTCCAGTGTAGCACAATAGACAGAAAAGATCCCTTACTCTTGCCAGACTGGGCTTGCCTGAAAGATCAAGGTTCATTATCTTCTCGATTTCCTTTTCAGACAGTGCAATTATTTCGTTATATGCTTTCTTTTTAAAATTTGTTTTCTGTGCCTTAAAAACATCGGCATGGACCAAATAGTCATTATCGTTGCACCACTTTAGAAATACCTTTAGCGTGGATATATACTTGTGTATGGTATCATTCAACAAGCCTGTCTTATCCTCATCGTTCGCGTTCTTTTTCTTGCTCAGGAATACCTCAAAGCGATCTAGAAATTTCCCGTCCATTTCCCTCAGGACAAGATTTAGGTTCTCCTGTTTTTCAAAGTCTTCCAATCCTTTAAATACTGTCCTGTACTCTTTTAAGGTTCCTTCTTTGACAAAATTGGATTTATGGGACAGGAATTTTGTTTTTAGGTGAGAAATGGATATTACTTTACCTGTTGCATTGTCCCTGTCGATACAGTCCTGTAAGACCTGCTTATAATCTTCCTTCGATAGAAATTGGTTTCTGTCCTTTTTGGTGATTGCTTCCCGGATGCAGAGATTGGCAAGGTTGTTCAGTTCTACGTTGAATTCCAATGCCCCGTTGGCACTTGGTTTAAGCCTTTCCTTTTCAAAATCCCAACTTTTGGGCAGTACCTTAAAGTTAGTCCTATATTTTATCCTACTGGACTTATCCGGTGAAAAGAATAGGTACAGAGCAGTGGGAGATGGATTCCAAAATTTCTGTGCAAGGTTTTTCTTTTTCCCTCCGACCTTGACCAGTTCCTGTTTGACCTTTTCGGTTGCAATATCGGGATTATAGGGCTTGTCTAAATAAAAATTCACTTTCATATATATCGGACATATTTCGGACAGAAATGGTTAATATTACCATATTCTATCTTTCCAAAGAAAGATAAAGTTAAGTATTAAATTTTATAAATATTTAATAATCAGCATAAAATAAGAAAAGTAAAATTAGGGTAAGATAACAGTTCGAATCCTGCCACCCCGACACAATAAAGCTCGACTTTCGGTCGAGCTTTTTTTGTGTCCGGGTGTGGCAGATTCGAACCGTGGTTCGATCCGTAGGAGGCTCAGGGCTGTGTTGGGGGATGGAGGGGCTGAGCCAATCCTGCCACCCCGACACAATAAAGCTCACTTTAGTGAAAAGCTTCGATTTTGTTTAAGTCCACCCAACACCAGGATGGCTGCGGCCAAGAGTGCGGGGATTAGAGCGACGCAGCCAATCCTGACACCCCGACCAAGAAGCCTGAAGGCGGTCAAAACCCTCTAATCGTGTGATCAGAGGAGTTTTTCTTTTTTTTCTTACCGCAAATTGTCAAGTAATAGCAAACCAAATGGGACTTATTCGGTAACCCATTTTCTATTCCTAATTTTGGATAACCAGAAATGGTTCAAATATCTAAAAATCAGTTTGTTGTAGTTGTTTGTTCTGGAGCTATTTGTAGCTGTTTGATACAAGGTTTTTCCAATAGGTGATCCCTTTTTATATCAAGTCTGAACAAATAGGGCCAGAATACGGATATGCAACCATTAAAGTAAGATATGTGATATGGCAATCTTTTAGGTTGTAAAGCAGCTGAATAGAATGAGTTCTAATAATGTGAATAATTTTTTCCATTTTCATATAATTTTATGTTTATAAGATAGCGAAGCGGTGGAGTAATCAATAACAAGATTGGTTGAATCAGAAGTTTTAAATGGCGCGCACGGGTCGGATGCCCTGAGCACGTTCACCTCCAGCTATGACAGGCTGGACCGTCTGACCAACCGGGACGAGCAGCGGTGCCCGGGTGATGAGCGAGGTTCAGGGCTACGATGACATGGGAATATAAAAAGCTTGAACCGGGACAGTCGGGCTACAGCATATGGCTACCTGAACTCGGGCCGGAGCAACCGTCTGGACAAGCTGACGGGAGGCTTTGTCGGCAGCACGCCAAAGAGTTACAGCTATGACCCGAACGGGAATGCGACATTGGGACCGGACGGGTACTGCCTTTGCCTATAACCACCTGAACTTGCCCAAGACGGCCAGCAGGGCAGGGGTTTCGGTATCCCACCGGTACGATGCCCTGGGCATCAAGCTCCAGAAGTACTCGAAGGTCGGCGATATCGAGACGACCCGCGACTACGTAGGGGGCATAGAATACAAGAAGGAGGGAACGGGCCCCCTGGCCATCGACTGTAATTCACCTTATGATTACAATACAAATAACGGTGGGGCTCGAATATGTTGCTTATAGTAAATACAAAAGGCATTGATGTAAAAGTTAAAAAAGGTTTTGATAATCTATCTGACGGTAAGGATGTGGTTTGGTGGAATCCGAATACTGCCTCTGAAGTAAAGACAAATACTGGCGAAAATGTTACATTATCACCAGCAACTTTATTGGAACACGAATTCGATCATTAAATTGCTAAACAGACTGATCCTGAGGAGCACAAAGAAAGGGTGGAGACAAGTGATCCAAATTATAATAATTTGGAAGAAAAAAAGGGTAATTAAAGGTTCGGAAGCTACGACTGGACACAATAATGGCGAATTAAAAAATGGACTGCATAAAGCAGGCCACAATAAGGAAACTTTAATTAGGCATATAAGAGTATCTGATCCTACATCAAACAAAGAATCTAAATAATATGAAATTAATATATTTTTTTATTTTATAATTCTACTTCTTTCCGGATCATGGTTCTTATGCTCATGTAAATCCCCGAAAAAGGAAATTTTAATATATTTTCAAAATAATAATTTTGATGATGGACCTTTGACTTGGCCAGAATTTAATATGTATGAAGATCTACCTGATGAAGCAATAAGAAATCTAGATGATATTTTGTTAGATACCGAAGATTTTAATTATTTAGAAAAGAAATTACTTAACATAACTGAAAAACCCATTGTCTCAAAAGTTGAAAATAGCATTAATGGTTATGATGAAAATATTTACATAATTATCAATCAAAAAGACAGTATATACTTTAACAAGAACAATAAGTTTTTTTCAAAGAACGATTTATTTATTTGTAAGAATGAAAAAATTGCTAAATATATTAGAACTATAATTAGATATGGAAGTTATTTTTCTGAAGAAAAAAAAGTGAGTTCCATTTATTCTAAAGTAACGATAAAATCAGAGTCTTTATTTTAAACGCAATGGTGTTACTAATTATAAGAGATTGGGCAGAAAAGTTTCACCTTTCACGTACTAAAAAATGTGTTGAATATGAATATGATTAAGACATTTCTGTTTGTTATATTGGTTATGTTGTTTACTACTAATACTACATTCGGACAGATCAGTTGTATCTGTGGAATCTCTTAAAAATCACGGAGATACAACTGAAAAAAAGCTAATTGAAAGAAAGAAATGGCATAGCTTTTTATGAGAATATTCGCAACAAGTTAATTGCTCAGGATAGCTTGAATTTTATCGGCCTATGCGATACCAGAATAGTCCGAAGGGAGAGGGAGATAAATTTCTCTTATTTATGGAAAAGGAGCTTTTCCCATTTATTAAAAAAAATATTCGGTATCAGATATTCGATCCATAGGAGGTAATTCAAGAGGTGGACTCCTGGTAATGTATTCCTTTCTTATAAACCAAATCTGTTTTAAGGCCGATTTTGCTTTCATTATTACTCAACTTAATCACCAACCCGCAATATTATACATGGAAAATGGTCGTGTTAAATCATGTCAGATTTTTGATGTAATAGAAAACAAAATACACCGTATTGAATCCATTATCGATTTTAAAAAAAAACTTGAAAAATTATATCAATAATTGATCAAGTCCAGCAAGTTGGGGTTTGTTTGATCAATAAATTGCTATATACTATCTGTCCTTAAAAATGATTCGACCCTTTGTTGTCCTGAAAATTGTTTGCGGTTTTACTGCTTCTAGGAATTTATTATTTTCACGAGTCGGTCGCGTTATATAACAGTTGTTTATTTTTTAGCCAGAATAAAGCAGATTGGAACCGAGGTTCGATTCACAGGAGACTCAGGGCCGTGTTGTGGGATGTAGGCCTGAGCCAATCCTGACACCCAATTGAAAGTATTTAGTATTTAGTATTTAGACTTCCCCTTCGCTCAAATCCCCTTTATCAAAAATTATTATAGCTAAAGCAATTAAGTTATATTCTCAAATCAAATTAAAAATCCTGCCACATATTCTCTTGGTTATATGGAACTCGGTTCTTTTCTATTTCATTCCATGATTTATACTTATAGTTCCTACTAATAGAAATATAGTAAGACCATCTCCAAAAACACAGGGGATTAATTTTATAAAGACGATATACTTGTTTATTTTCATTGGAAGGGTGAGTTTCTTCAATGAAACGATTTATTGACCAGTATGTCAAGTAAGGATCTTTAAATGCAAATGACTCTTGTTGTAAAAGATGCGTTCGAATTAGAATATTTAAATGGATTGTTTCCATCCATCATCAATAAAACGTTCTTATTAACAATTGGTAAGTTTACAATGATGACGATGATGACTATGGTTACTAAAATAAATTTCCATTTCATACTTTATTAATTACATCTTGTACTAACACACTGGTATTTCCACTTTTTCATTGATCATCTCAGGATTTGTATAGACCAGCTGTTATTGTAAATCCTATATTGCAATTTAGTTCATTTAACCTATTGGTGTATTATTTGGTGAATCAAATAATTCAATAGCAAATTCCGTACAATTAAAATTATTCAGACCATAATATTTAAAGCCAATGGTCTTGGATAAATTTTAGACAAACACAAGGTAAATACTTAGATTAACATTTTTTCTCATAATTGATTATAATTTGTGCCAAAGAAATTTATTATTCTCTCAAAAAAAACACATTTCTCATCTATTTATATTAATGATATTATTTTTACTTTTACGAATAAAATAATAACACATATTCCAAATGACCATTTCAAAGTTTAACTTGCCAACCATTTTAATCATAGCATCAGTTTTATTCCTATCATTTCCTAGCAATGCCCAAACTACAAACCCCGACCAATTCAATCATCATTTGGAAATTTCAAAGATAAAATCAAAACAAGCAAAAAGGCTACTCATCATTGGCGGCTCAGGGATCGTTGTTGGAACTTCCGCAGTAGTCTTACACTCAGCAGGGGCTTTGTCGCCAAAACGTGAAAATGCAACTGGAGAAGTCTATTCCACACTAGGTGCTATGACGGTTTCATTTATAGGAATAGGTGGAGGTGCCATTGGTTCTCTGATCAGCATTCCAAAGTTTATTAGCGCAAATCGTCACAAGAAAAAAGCAGCTCAATTTGCTCCAATTGTTCAATCTGTAAATATCTCAGGTATCTATGTGAACACTTACGGAATTCAACTAACATTTTAACTCATCTCTAAAATCGTTCTCTTTCTTCGGCTTGTTTCACAGACTTACCATTTTTCAATGTTTGGTTCTTAAAGGAATGCGTGGAATGGATAGATGATCCGCGTAAAATGCTGGATAGGCTTGATTCCCTTTCTTTGTATGATATAGCAATTTTGGATGTCATGCTGCCTCATATGAATGGGTTTAAGCTAGCAGAATTGTTCTTTTCATCACATCCCAAACTTTCTATCCTTTTTCTAACAGCCAAAGATCAAAAAATCGATAAGTTAACAGGCTTAAAGATCGGAGCCGATGATTATATGACCAAGCCCTGCGATCCAGAAGAGCTGACCTTACGTCTCCACAATATTATAAAAAGAACAAAAATCCAACCGGCATTGCATCAGATCATTTCTATAGGTACTTATACTTTTGACCAAGAAAAAATGCTATTAATACACCCTCAAAGCGGTACGGTCCAACTAACTGAAAGAGAAAACAAATTGCTTTCTTATCTTATTCAGCACAAAAACCAACTGATTGCAAGAGATGATATATTAAGGGAAGTATGGCAAAGCAATGACTTCTTTGCAGGTAGAAGCATGGATGTGTTTATTTCTCGACTGAGGAAGTATTTGCAGAAAGATGATAAATTAAGTATTCAATCAATAAGAGGAATAGGCTTTAAAGTGAGGTTTTGAAAAGCTATTTTAATCTTTCTTGCTTTCTCACTAAAAACATTCTTGTCCCTAAATAAAAGCTTTCCCTTTAAACGTATATTTGACACGCTTAATTATTCAATATTACCAGCGGCTCAATGTCTCGTTTTAGATTCATATTTATATTATTTATTATACTTTCAATTCCAGCTATGGCTATTTCCAAGGAAGAGCTTAATAACTTTGACTTTTCTGTCTTGAAGATTTTTATTGCTTCAAATGTTGATCAGGAAAGTCAAAAAATAACAAATGAATTCGTTGGCCAAATAAAATAGAAGAAAAACCGAGAAGAGTAAGTTAGTTATTGCTAGGTCCACAACAGAATCACACCTTGATTCCGAAAATACCATCTATTTTGAGATATCCCCCGAAATGTCTTCGGATTATGAAATCAGAAATAAAAGAGGCAGCCTTTCTATCATTGCGAAAAATAAGGAAACTTTGAAATGGTTGGGATATAATTTAATCTCAATTCTTGGAGATTACCATTTTTTGGAGAATTCTGATTTACCTCCTTCTTACCTTAATTTCCATACAGTTCATTTTGATTTTCACATGAAATATCGAGAACCGCATCTCTTGCCTAACACAGATGTCAAAATAACGGAAGTATTGCACACTCATAGTGTAGACAAAGATTGGGGGATTTGGGGACATAATTTAGAAAAGGTATTTGTTGATGGCGTTCCTTTGAAGGCTCGCGCACTCACTCCAAATGGTAGAAACAAAAATCAACTATGCTTTTCATCTGAAGAAACTTACAGAGCAGTCGAGACCTTTATAAAAAATCATTATGGAGAAGTAGAAGAGAAAAGGTTTATGATAGCACCTAATGACAACAAAGTAGTCTGTACATGTGCTAGTTGCAAAAAAAATGGGAACACAAACGAATCTGCTACTCCTGCGGTCTCAAAATTATTAAACAAATTAGCGAAGACGTTTCCTAAGCATCATTTTTTTACCATTGCATATCATACAACTATTGAAGCTCCAAAAATAAAAATGGAACCTAATACAGGTGTTTTTATCAGTACGATCAATTTTCCAAAGACAGTGCATATTGACCGCAAAAATCAATCTGTACAAGATTTTTCAAGATTGGTTAAGCAATGGAATAACAAGGTAAATAATATTTATATCTGGGAATATATTTCAAATTTTGACGATTATTTATCCCCCTTTCCAGTTTTAGCAAGATTCAAAAATCAACAAAAGTATTTCCATTCCTTAGTGGTATCCGGATTTTTCTTAAATGGTAGTGGATATGATTATTCTCCATTTGATGATATTAAAACCTTTGTGTTGAGTGCTTTAATGATAAACCCGTCTTTATCAGTCCAAAAATTGATAAAATCTTATTGTAATAAATTCTACCCTGTTACAGGATCTTTAATTAGTGAATATATCATTGGTCTCGAACAGCAGAATATTTCATCAAATAATAACATCAATGTGTATGCTTCCTTTAGGGAAGTTACTACAAGTTACTTAGATCAAGATAGATTTCTATTGTTTTATGAAAAACTAAACCAACTGAGGGATAAAGCAAAAGACCAAGAACTGAAAAGCATCGATAAACTATTGACAGCATTAAGCTATACTCGATTGCAGATGTTCTATCATAATGGTCATCTGAGTAATGGTTTCTTTAATCTCGTTAATGGCAATTTGGAGGTTTCCAACAAAGTTGAACCCATACTCAACAGATTAAAAGAATATCCAAGATTTGAACATTTTGAAAAATATAAAGAGGATGGAGGCTACCTCAATACTTATTTATCAGAATGGGACAGCTTAAAATCAAAACCTCTTATTTCCAATCTGATCCTAAAAACACAGGTAAGAGAAATAAGTTCGGGACAATTTTTAAAAGAAAGTGTCTTATTATCAGATAATATCCCGGGTTTCACATCAGATTTCCATCAAGGCTGGCTAATTTTGGGAGAAAATCTGAACATAGAATGCATTTTGAAAATGTACTCTAAATCTTCATCAACAATTGAAATGAAGTTCCTGATCAATGAAAGATTCAGGATGCTTCATCCTCAAAAAATTGAAATAATCCTTAATGGAAAAGTGATGGAAACTTTTTCAGAAAAGGATTTGACTCAATCAGGGAATACAATGTTGTTAAAGAAAAAACTAAAAGTAAATAACAAACAAAAACTAGAGGTTAGAATTTATAAAAACTCGACATCTACCAGAGCTTTAATCGCCTGTGATGAGATACTTTTATACTAGCCTTTAATTAACCATTATATTAAATTAATTATTTGCCTCGTGAAATATCCAGAGTCGACTAAATTAGAAGCAGTTGTTTCTATAGTTTCCGGTGAATTATACCTGGAAGAAGCAATGTCAAAGTATAATATAAAAGATAAAAGAACAGTGATTATGTGGATGAAAAAATTACTTCCACAAGCACGTAGTTCTATTTCTTCGTTAAAATCGTAGTTATATATTTAACTTAAGATCCATTATTACCTTCCTAATACCTTTCTAGCTATTTCAATTTCATAGCTATACTCTTCACCTAACCCCTTATAATTCATATTAACTGCCGTTAACTTAATAAAAACTTAACCACATGTTAATTTTAAAAATATCAAATTTACTATAGTTTTTACCCCCTATGAATTATAAACTGAAATCTGATATTGAGATATGGCAAGCCTGCAAGCAGGATGATGTAAATGCGTATAATGAATTGTTTGATAGATATGCCAAGATTCTTTATCGGCAGGCTGTATCCTATGTGAAAAGTGAAACCGCTGCTGAAAACCTGGTCATAAATCTTCTGTTGCAAATTTGGGAAGACAGAAATAACTCAAATCTTAGTATGGGTAAAAATGTTAGAGCTTACCTCATGCTGTCAATGAGAAACCAAATTATCGATTATATCCAAAATCATATTTCCGGTTTAAAAATAATAGACTTCAGCGAAGAAAATATCAAGATTGAATCAAATAGAACTGATTATAGGATTAATGAGGTAGGAATGGAAAGTTTTTATAAGTGGTTATATAGTTAGTTTTTTAAATGGAAACCCAAAAAAAGACATCTTTTAAAGCGATTTTTAGATGGGCAATGTTCCATTTTGGAGGAACTTCAGGTCGATAGATTGCTTGGAACAGAAGAAGGAAGATCTTTTTTCAGAGGATATATGTTAGAGCTTGATTTGGAAGCAGGCTTATATAAGATGAAAGGCATTAATGAAAAAGATCTTGACAATAGAGTTCTTCAGTGGAAATCAAAACTCAATGAAGCTATTAATCCCAAAAAAAGACCAAATCGTCAGAACCCAATTAATAGGTTTCCTTAAAAAAAGTAAGGCGCTGGACCCAATCCCTTATGAGGAAATTCGCTGCAAGGTAGTGGACTTAATTTATTTTTTTGCTGAATTCTTAAGCAATTTTGGTAAATTAACTTCATAACCTAAAACAGCCATTATAAATGAAAAGAAAAGATTTCTTGAAGAGTGCTGCAGTTCTAGCGGGCTCATCCATTTTATTTCGTGCGGAAGCATTTGCAAATCAAAATTCACCATTGAAAATCGGCTTGATTGGCGCCAATGGAATGGGTTGGTCAAATCTGAATGCTATTTTGAAATTAGATAATGTGACCTGTACAGCACTTTGTGATGTTGATGAAAATGTGCTCAACAAAAGAACTGCTGAACTAGAACAAAAAAATATCAAAACGAAAAAATATATAGATTATAAGGATCTTCTAAAAGATAAAAATGTTGATGCTGTTATCATAGGGACGCCAGATCATTGGCATTGTATGATAATGGTTGATGCTGTCAAGGCCGGAAAGCACGTTTATGTAGAGAAGCCGTTAGGTAATTCCATCAAAGAATGTGAGATTATGTTGGCGGCAGACAAAAAATATAACAAAGTTGTACAGGTTGGCCAATGGCAACGCAGTCAACAGCATTTTAGAGATGCAATGGACTTTGTACACAGTGGGAAATTAGGCAAAATCAGATCGGTTAAAGCTTGGGCGTACCAAGGATGGATGAAAAGCATTCCTGTAAAACCAGATTCTGCAGCTCCAGCAGGTGTTCATTATGATAAATGGTTAGGACCCGCAACAACAAGACCATTTAATCCAAATCGTTTCCATTTTGATTTCAGATGGTTCTGGGATTATGCTGGCGGATTAATGACTGACTGGGGCGTCCATATGTTAGATTTCGCGCTTATAGGTATGAAGGTGTCTGACCCGGTATCTATTATGGCAACGGGAGGAAAATTCGCTTATCCCGAGGATGCTGCCGAAACCCCAGATTCATTGACAACCGTTTTTGCATTTGATGATTTTTATCTCCAATGGGAACAAGCTACTGGAATTGATCTAGGACCTTATGGCAAAGATCACGGTGTGTCTTTCATCGGAAACAATGGAACATTGGTAGTCAATAGAGGTGGTTGGGAAGTAATCCCTGAAAAGGGGAGGATGGAAGCCGTAGCACATCAACCCTCAAAAGACGATGGTCTATTCAAACATATGGAAAACTTTGTGTCTGCTATCAGAACCAATGACAAAAGTAAATTAAATGCCCCAGTTGAAGCTGGAGCACATATCGCTATCCTCTCGCAAATGGGTAACATTGCATACCGAACTGGAAAGAAAATTTATTGGGACAAGAATAAAAAGCAATTTACAGATGAAGAAGCTAATACTTATCTGGCCGCCAAATACAATAATGGTTATAAATTGCCAACCGTTTAATCAAGAAAATAAGAAGCCCCAAAAATCATTTGGGGCTTCTTATTTTTATTCTTCTCTTATTTTTTCTATTGGATTAAAACGCGTTGTTCTGACTAAAATCAGAAACATCAAAACACTTAATAGGAAAGTCAATAATATGACCGGACCTAGAAATGTAAATACGGAGAGGTCTACTCTAAACTCATAATTCTCTAACCATATTTTCATTAACAAATAACTAATTGGAACAGCGAACAAAATTGAACAGATAAAAATTATATAGTATTCTTTGGAGAATAAAACCAATAGATCATAAAGGGTAGCTCCCAATATTTTCCTCATTCCTACCTCCTTGTTGCGAGATTTTATTGCCAAAGAAACTAAGCCAGAAATCCCCAGACAAACAATCAACAATGAAATAAAAGTTGCTGAAATTGAAGCCTTCTGTAACTTGAGTTCCGTTTCATACATCTTCCTGATGCTGTCGTCGATGAATTGATATTGAAATGGTGAATCAGGCATCAACTCTTTCCAACGTTTCTCCAATTTATCAACTGAATTAGCAATAGAACCAGCTTCTAGTCGGATATTAAAGTATCTAAAGATAGTATTATGTGAAACATTCGTCCAGATAATAGGAGTATTCGCTGAATGCATAGAGTTAGCTATGAAATTTTCTGTAACTCCAGTAACTATCGCCGGTTCATCGTTGTCTAGAAATATATTTTTCCCAATTATTTCATCTACAGATTTGAAACCTAAACTCTGAACTGCCTGTCTATTCAAAACTATTTCTTTCAACCTATTACTGTCTACAATATTATTGCTGAAAAATTTGCCAGCTACCATTGGAATTTCATAAGTTATTCCATATTGCGAATCTGAAGTAATCATTTGCGATGCAATTGGATTTTGATTGCCGCTGGTTGAAGAAATAGTAGTTCTTCCTACAATATTATTAGGAGTTTCATAAGAAAGACTAATATTTTTGATCTCATTAAGCTCTGTCAATTCCTTCTGAATGGTCTGCATTTTTTGAACACCTTCAACAGACCAATCTCTAGGAACTTGAACGGTTAGTAAATAGTCTTTTTTGTATCCCATATCTCCATTGATAAATAAATTGATCTGCTTGGAGATAATAAGGGTAGAAGTTAAGATGATGATAGCAACGCTAAACTGAATAAATAATAGTACTTTCCTAACCTCATTTTTCTTGTTGACTCTGTTCAGTTGTAACTTCACTGAATTTAGAATTCCATTTTTTGATAATTTCAGTGCAGGATAAATTCCAGATAGTATACCTATCAAAAAAGTCAAAATAAATAGGGCACCATAGAAATATACAGGCAATTCATTTAAATTAGGTAGGTTCCGCATGAAAATATTTTCAAATACTGGTTTGACCAACATATAAACCGGAAGACAAAATAAAATGACAACAAACACCAAAACGATATATTCAATCAATAACTGTTTGGCAATTTGTGAAGACTGTGCACCCATGATTTTCCGGACTCCAATTTCTTTGAGTCGACTTATATTCTGACCTATACTGAAATTTATAAAATTGATAATTGCCATCAAAAGGATAAATCCCGATATATAAATCAATATCTTGATCATTTTCTTAACAGCAGCATTATTGTCATCCAGATAATAGGAAGATAAAGGATTGATTTGCGGGCCATAGTTTTTTGAAAACTCAGGATCCATATTTTTATTTACCAATTCATTAATGGGATTAATTAATTGACCGGGTTTTACACCTTCTCTTAATTCCAAAAACCCAGCAATATAGATGTTCTCCCAACTATCGATGTTTCTTCCGAAATATTTTTCAGAAGCAATGGGTAAAAATATATCACTTTGCATAGCAGGAGTAAGTTCAAGTACCGAATTCTGCAACTGAGGCTTGATGACCCCAGTAACAACAAAATCATGTCTATCCCCCCTGAAATTGCTGATTTTAATATTTTTTCCCAGTACGTGTGTATTCCCAAAATACTTAAGGGCAGCCTTCTCAGTTAATACCACACTGAAAGGATCTTCTAAGGCAGTTTTAGGATTTCCTTCATAAAGATCAAATCCAAACATAGATAATAGGGTAGGGTCTCCTAATGATACACCTTCCTCAAAATTATCTGAACCATTTGAAATAATGCATGTAAGGCCATCTAGACGGTAATAATTGGCTACTAATTGTGGATATTCTTCATGCAAAGCTTTTGGCAAAGCTCCAATAGTGGTCAGTGGTAAACCAATGCCTTCAGTTTTATAGGTGCTTTGTAGGATGTATTGCTGGTCTTTGTTTCTCAATTGCGTGTTTACTTGATAGGCATCCCAAATGAATGCTCCTACCAACATAATAAACGTCACTCCACAGACCAACCCAATGAGGTTAATGGTGTTCTGAAGCTTTCTCTTAGAAATGTTTCTCCATGCAATTTTGAAATAATGCCAGTTCATTGAATTATCTATATGGACCTAAATTTTGAATTAAATTTCTATATGCAATTTATTCGCCGAATATTTAAGCCGTTGATGTTAAATTAGTTGTGAGTTTTTAAATTCCGAACATGTCCATTAACGAACATTTGTTGTCCGAAAATGGACATAAAAAAACCGGCATTAGCCGGCTTTTTTTATCCTTTTTTTACAACTTTTTATTTTCAACATCCCACCATAATCTAGTTCCGCCATTATCAGGGCCTCCTAACATCTTAACAGCGTCATTGACTGCTGTGCTATTGCTGTTATATTCTCTTTCTGGGTATGGCATTCTCCTGATTCCAGGAACCGTTGGAATCGTGTTATTACTGTAATTCACTACCACAGGGAATACCAATGGATAACCTGATCTACGATATTCTGCCCAGGCTTCATCACCATCAGGAAACATAGAAATCCATTTTTGTGTAATTATCCTTTCCAATTTACGGTCCTTGCTGTCAGCCTCATTCCACTGAATAGTAATCGTGCTCAATAGGGGAGATCCTTCCTTAATATCATTTTGACCTGCTTTTACAGCTTTGGGGTCAATATAAGGTTTCGGTTTTCGAGTAGAATTGCTCTTGTAAGCACTTGACTGAGCCCCCAAACCGTACATCTCAAAAGAACGGTCGATTCCATTCTCATAATTTGTTTTTGCATCTCCGGCATTTGTCCAACCCCGAAGTGCAGCCTCCGCTTTTAAGAACCAAGCTTCTGATGAAACCATTAACTGCATCTTATTTGGTAATGGAAGTAATTTGGAATAATTGTCATACCTGCTCTTGGCATCAATCTCAATTCCTGAACGTATACCTTTAAATTGTCCCTGCACTGCTTCATCTGTTGCTTTAGCAAAAAGTTTTCCAAGCCGCGGATCTTCATATCCACCTAAGATAGATTCAATATTAGCATGCATTCTTGTATCGCTCCATGTCGTGGTTATGATGTTCAATGGATGGTCTGTGCTTAATTTAATAAAACAATTATCACCCACTGTTTCCATTAAACCTCCATTTGCAGGATTTAAAGCTTTTTCTCCCTCTGCTTTTGCCAAAGTGGGATCTTTATAAACAATTCGCAATGCTAATCTTAATCGCAAGGTATTGGCAAATTTCAACCATTGATCATAATTGTTCGATGCATAAGCCAGATCTGATTTTTTCATTGCAGCAGAAACTTCCTTGCCCTTTAAAGATTTGAATACAGTTGTTGCACTGTCAAGGTCTTTAAAGAAATTTTTATAAGCATCTTCTTGAGAATCATATAGAATTTGATCATTCTCATCTGGAGCATTGTATTTACTATAGATAATTGGTCCTACCTTATCAGAGGTTCTGTGCATGGCCGAAACTTTCAGAACTTTGGCAAAGGCAAAAATATCCTGCATTTTTTCATCAGCCCTAGTCAGTGTTTCAACCCTATATAATGGGTTCATCGCGCGGATATAACGATCCACCCATAATGAAGAATACCACCCCGGAACTAAGGCATACGTTAGGTTGTTTGCATTGCCAACAAAAGGTGCTTCCGCTGCCAAATATCCACCATATGCATCACTCGTCAAGTTTATAGATGCTTGGTATTCACCAACATTTTCAGGAAGAATAGCGCGTTGTGCCTGTGCCAAAAATGAGGCAACTAGAGCAAAATCTCCCATTGCCTCTTCGTCAGTTACTCCTGCTGGATTCGTATTTAATTCTGTGAAATCTTTTGTACAACTAATGGTCAAGAAAAATGCACTTAACAAGATTCCCGACAAGGTATAATAGGTTTTAAATTTTTTCATCTTCATTCTCAATTAAAAGGATACTTTTAGGTTTAAACCATAACTACGGGTTGCTGGTAAAGCAAAAACTATCATAACCTTGCGCACCAACTCCGGTTGTCGTATTCAACTCCGGGTCATAGGGGAGCATCATTTCGGAAGAAAAATAGATTTCTTCCCGTTAATGAAATAGAAGCCACTCTTAACACCTTTCCATTGGATTGGAAGCCCATAGGTTAATGAAATTTCTCGCATACGGATATTGGTCGCATCATAAACCTGACCTTCGATTATACCATCCCGATTACCTACAGCACTGTAATATGCCTGCGCAGGAATCTTCCCTTCCCAAGGTGTTCCATCCATCTTTACAGCTGGGATATCCAATCCGCCAGCATCTCTCGCAGCAGCACTTTCTTCACTAACTCCAAAAGAATTTAAATATCCGTCCGTCACACTGATAACCTGTCCACCAAACCTTGCATCAATAGTGAAACTTAAACCGAATTTTCCGTAGTTGAACGTATTATTCCACCCGATAATGGATTTCGGATTGTTATTGCCAACATAGCCTTCAGGTCCAATCTGAGGCCTACCCGTATCATCTACCACCATTACACCATTCTCATCACGTAAAAATGTCCTTGCCCAAAAATCCCCAAACGATCCATTTAATCTCAACACATTAAAGTTTCCACCAATAGAATATCGCTCACCTAATTTTGGCGCCAATTCTAAAATCTTATTTCTGTTAGCAGTGAAATTCACCGAAGTATTCCAGCTGAAATTGTCTTTCTTTATGGCGTCAATCCCTAATGCTGCCTCGATGCCTTTATTTTCAACATTGCCGGCATTTAAGAAAACCGTGGTGAAAACTTGGCCAACAGGGGCTTGATATGAGAAATATTGATCCTTGGTATTTGTTTTATACAATGCCAGGTCGAAATTAATCCGGTCATTCCAAAACCTACCTTCATAACCCACTTCAAAACTTCTACTGATCTCTGGTCGTAGTGGCAAACCTTGGTAAGGGCCCGAAACATTAGCATTCAATATCCCGGTAGCCAAAGTGTTCGTTGGGATGGTACTATAGATCCCGACATCGTTTCCAACTTCTGCCATAGTCAACCTCAACTTACTGTATGTAATAAATGCAGGCATCTTTACCATATCTGATAACACCGCTGATAGTCCTGCTGACCAATAGAAATATCCCTTTTTCATCTCGGGGGTATTAGCCAAGGTCGATGACCAGTCATTCCGAGCAGTCAAGTCCAAGAAGATTTTGTCCTTAAATCCTAAGTTTGCAGATGCAAACAAGGATTGCAATTGCCTTCTGCTGATCGATTCATTCAGTACATTTATCGGAGCATCTCTATAGATATTGCTCATTAAAAATTTATTGGCAACAGCCAATTTCAATTGGTCAAGATTCCATCCATTGGATTTGGTGTCATTAATGGATGTTCCCGCTGTAAAGTTTAAATCCCAATCCTCAGCAAAGGTTTTATTACCGATTAATAATAAGTCGCCATATAAGGCTGTACTTTCGGTCTCATCACGGATGAAACGACCATTATCCTGGAGAACGCCTTCGATAACTTCTCCTGATAAAACACCTTGAGTTCCGGCGTAAACATGACGCTCAAATTTATCCCAACGCTTGTTCAAAGTTCCCCTAGCACTAACAGATAGCCAATCATTAATCGTATATTTTAATTGGCCCTGTGCAATGATATTGTCTCGAACCTGAAACGTAGGATTACGATTTAAAACCCAAAACGGATTTTGGGAATGATGAGTTCCAGTTAACCCAGCATCTGCATTGATATTCCACCAATCCTGAAGGTTAAGATTTCGACTAGTGGATAAATATTCAAAATTCTTGTATTTGTCAAAATCCAGACCTCTCGGGAAAAGATATAATCCGGCAATAGGACTGAAATATAAGCCTGAAGTTGGGCGATTATGAATGTCCTGCCTAGAATACATCATGCTCCCATCGAAACTGAGTTTGTTGTCAAAGAAATTAGTAGAGTTCCTGAAAGTTGCTGAATGTTGATTAAATGAATTAGTAGGCAAAATCCCTTTATTGCTGGTATTACCATAAGAGAAATAGTTTTGCATTTTTTCTGTACCACCACTCAAGGAAATCGTATTGATTAATGTGGTACCTGTATTATAAAAATCCTTGACAGGATCATTGAATGACCCTTTCTCGCCCCAGCTTTCCTCACTTCCTTCTGTTGTTTGAGCATATCTGTATTGTAGCTTTGGTAAATAGAAAGCCTGATCAGCTGTGATGCTTGAAGAAACATCGATTTTGAGGTTTCCTTCAGCTCCTTTTTTTGTCGTAATCATAATCGCTCCATTTGCTCCTTGGCTACCATAAAGGGCGGAAGCAGATGCTCCTTTCAATACATTGATGTTTAAAATATCGTCTGCATTTAAGGTGCTTAAGATATCTCCTCGATCAGGCGCACCGCCAAAAGCTCCTTCAGATCCACTACCACCTGTGTTTGTAATAGGGAGTCCGTCGATTACATAAAGTGGCTGATTGTTGCGGTTTGATTTAAACCCGCGAAGGATAATGTTGACTGATCCTCCAATTCCGGATGAACTACGGTTGATTTGCATCCCTGAAACTTTACCAGTCAGGTTATTCATCGGGTTGGCATCCTTTACCTTCGTCAATTCCTCGCCTTTCACGGTTTGTGTAGAATAGGAGAGACTTTTTGCCTTTCGCTGAACACCCATAGCAGTCACCACAACATCATCAATTTTATTGGCTTGTGCTGCTGCCAAACTGATGGTTATGGCTGTGTCAGCAGGAGTGATACTCTGATTGACCTGGTTATAGCCCATAGTACTGACATTGACTCCTGTGGTACCGGCAGGAACTTCTATCGTAAAATTTCCGGAATCGTCAGTCGCCGTAGCTTTATTGTTTGGAATCAGTTTTACGGTCGCTCCAGCAATGGGAGCCTTTGATTGTTCATCAACAACGGTACCTTTCAATATCCGCTCTTGAGCATAAATTAATTGAATGGCTGTGAGCCATAGCATTAGGAAGGTTAGTGTTTTCCGCATAATGTAAGTTCAAATGATAATCTATTAGTTATTGTAACGGTAATGATACAATTGATAAGAAAACGAACTTATTTTGATTATATTTTATATTAAATCCTGATTTGAGGCCATTTTGTGATTAGATAGGTTTTGGTAAAGCATGTATTCTATTGATTAATAAATGTTTATATAACTGTTATTTTACGTGTTTTTATTTTAAAAAAAATGTGATAAACAATAGCTTTAAGAAAAAATCCTCATCTTAAAACTTTGAATTATAACAGTTGTTTTAAGCTATAAAACCCTTAATATGTTAACAGCAGTATGCCCAAAACTCCCAATGCGAGTTAAGACCATCACTAGAGAATTTTATGTCAATCAATTAGGTTTTCAAGAAGACGGATTTGAAACCTATGAAAGCTATATGATCTTAAAAAAGGATAATCTAGAACTTCATTTCTTTATCTTTTTGGATTGATCCCTGAAGAAAATTATGGTCAAGTATATTTCCGAACAGATAACATAGACTTACTTTATCAAAATCTGATCAATGATGGCGTTACAATACATCCTAACGGAAGCTTAGCTGTCAAGCCATGGGGAATGAAAGAGTTTTCTATATTAGATCCAGATAACAATTTGATCACTTTCGGACAATACGGTAATTAATATTAATTATTTACCATTTGGTAATTGAGAAATCTTTGTTGTTCAGGTACTTTGTGATGTACAAATTATTAAAGGCTATGAACAACAAAGAAATATTACTAACTGGAATCACTGGATTTTTAGGTTCTCATACAGCAATTGAGCTATTGAACAGAGGGTATAAAGTTACAGGTACACTCAGGGATTTAAATAGAATAGATTCAATACGATCCATAATCTCAAATCATACCGATAACATCGATAATCTTAGTTTTTTTCAAGCTGAGCTATTAGATAAAGAGGTTTGGAAAAAAGCTACTGCTAATAAGGATTATGTAATCCATGCCGCATCTCCATTTCCTAGGGAATTGCCAAAAGATGAAAATGAATTAATTATTCCTGCCAAAGAAGGTACATTAAATGTGTTAGCTGCCGCTAAGTCAAATAAGGTCAAAAGGGTGGTTATCGTTTCATCCATATCAACAGTAGTTTATGGTAAAAAGAAAGCTGAGCTGGAGAACGTTTTTACCGAGGAAACTTGGACGGATACGGCGAATAGAGTAGATACAAAACCATATATAAGAAGTAAAACCATAGCGGAAAAAGCTGCCTGGGATTTTATTAAGAAGGATAGTGATGGCATGGAGATGGTGAGCGTATTGCCCGGAGCAATGCTCGGTCCAGTATTAGAAGAAGATTTTGGTACTTCGGCGAATATCGTGATCAAAGCTTTGGATGGAAAGATGCCGGCAATGCCTAAAATTGCATTTGAAATAGTGGATGTCCGTTCTGTTGCTCAATTGCTGGTAGATGTCATGGAAAAACCTCAAGCAGCCGGAAATAGATTTATGGCCTCTGCTGGTCATATGACAATGAAGCAGTTAGCAAATGTTCTTAAGTCCAATTTCCCAGATAAAAAAATCAGTACCTCAGAATTACCTAATTTTATGTCGAGATTTATAGCTCTATTTGAACCCTCCTTGAAACCAATCTTGTTGGATTTAGGAATTACAAGAAAAATAGATGCTACTAAGGCAAAGCGAGTATTGGGCTGGAAACCAATCTCAAAGGAAGATGCAATATTGGCTTGTGCCAAAAGTGTTTTGAAAATTGGAATCGTCAAATAAATGGAAAAACTAAAATCAATCCTAAGATTTGGGGCTATCTTATCAGAATCAGATATCGAAGAGATAGCCTCAAATTTTAAAGCTAAAAGTCTAAGTGCAACCGAGCATGTTTTAGAAGTTGGTCAGATTGCTCATGAAATCGCTTTTATAGAATCTGGAATTGTCAGAATCTATAAACCTGATGGTGATGGCAATGAAGTCACAAAATACTTCTTTAAAGAAAATCAATTTTTCGTTGATCTCGAAAGCTATTACTCAGAACGGCAGCAAGTGAAGCATTCCAAGCAGTTGTAGATTCTCAACTCTATACTATCCATAAATTGAAAATCGACAAGCTCTGTGAAAATATCCCAAACTTCTTTATTTTTTTGAAGTCCATTACTGAGGCCACACTTTTAAATAAAATTAAAGACAATGATTTTTCTCAACTTTGGTAGCTCTAAAACTAAATATCTGGAATTTATAAAGCGTTACCCGAAGTTAGCTTTGCAAGTCCCACAACAATACATAGCTTCTTATCTAAAGGTAACGCCACAGTCTTTGAGCCGAATCCGAAGGGAGTTGACTAAATAATCCTTGAAATCTATTTCTTAATCACTGACCAAATTATATTTGCAGCGTCATCAGTAACCAACATATAGTTCTTTGTAAAGGCTACAGAAACAGGTCTTCCATATACCTCATTATTTCCTTTATTTGCAATAAAGCCTGTCAGAAAATCCGTCGGTTCACCAGAAGGTTTCCCACTTGAGAAAGGAACAAAAATAACCTTATACCCTGAGAATTCTGATCGGTTCCAGGAACCATGTTGCCCTACAAATGCGCCTTCAGGGAAACCCGCAGCCTTATTGAAAGCCAATCCTAAAGAAGCCGTATGAGATCCGACGGCGTAATCAGGTCTGATAGCATCTGGAATATTATTAGGGATGCTGTCTTTCCACCGGGGATCAACATTGTTCCCCCAATAATAGTATGGCCAACCATAAAATCCCCCTAATTTCACTTCTGTGATATAATCTGGGACGATTTCATCGCCCAATTCATCGCGTTCATTTACAGCAGTCCATAAGATTCCGGTTTGAGGATTTAAGTCCATGCCCACAGGATTACGAAGACCTGAAGCATAAATTCGCTCGCCAGAACCATCAGGATTGACCTCTAAAATCGCCGCACGGCGTTCCTCATATTCCATCCCGTTTTCTCCAACATTACTCCCTGAGCCTACTGAAATAAAAATTTTATCACCCGCCTTATTGCTGATCAAGTTTCTAGTCCAGTGGTTATTATATCCGCCAGCAGGAAGTGTCAGGATTTGCTCCCCCTGTGGTGAAACCAAAGTGCCATCTTCGGGATTGTATCCATAGCGAATAAGACCATCTGTATTTGCTACATAAAAGAATTTGCCTAAAACGAGCATCCCAAACGGTTGCTTTAAATCCTTCAAGATTACCTGTTGGCTATCATGCTTGCCATCATTGTCGGTATCTTTAAATAAAATTATTTCATTAGGACTTTTATCCCTGAACGCGTTTCTGCTATCAATTTTTTCTGCATCTTCACCTTCTTTTTCTGTTCTAGCCTGAGCCACAAATATATCTCCATTGGGAGCTACATAAACGTGCCTAGGGCTGTTTAAACTGTCAGCAAATCTCACTACTTCAAATCCATCGGGAGCAGTAGGTGCCTGGTCAGGACCCCAACCCAAGATTTTAGAAAATTTATTCTTTGGTTCCGTGCTGAATGGCTCCGCTAAACGTTCCAAACTCCCATATTCACCGTAATGACTGGAATCAGTTGAAGTCGTATCACTAGAATTATTCTGTTTGTTCGATGAGTTACAAGAAGTAAAAGTCATCGATATGATAGTAAAAGAGGCAAAGAGTATAATAAAGTGATTTCTTTTCATAATTCTATTTTTTTAATAGAACCATTAACTAGTTAAATGGTTTAGATAAATTGTAAACTATAAAGTCAAGGAAATACGATATAGTTAATTTGTTACAAATATTGCTTGGCATAAATAGCTTAGCAATTACAATCAACTATTTGAAACACAATAAAATTCCATCGTTTGGGTAGTGATTAAATAAATTTTATATTTATATAAGTAAACCTGGAAAACCAAATTCATTTCTTATGAAAACTCCCTTCTACCTCCATTGCTTTGCCTTACTTTTTTTGTATTTGCCTTTAAATTTATTTTCTCAATCCAAGCCGAATATTGTAGCTGTTCTGGTGGATGATATGGGATATTCGGATTTAGGTTGTTACGGTGGTGAAATACCAACTCCTAATATTGATCAACTCGCAAAAGATGGATTAAGATTTACTAATTTTTATAATGCTGCTAGATGTTGTCCATCTCGTGCGGCTTTACTTACGGGTGTATACCCTCACCAAGCAGGTATAGGTCATATGATGGAAGACAAAGGCGAAGAGCACCCAGCTTATAGAGGGCACTTGAATAAACAGACTGTCACCATTGCTGAGCTGTTGAAGTCAGCTGGTTATTTTACTATCATGACCGGGAAATGGCATGTTGGCCAACCTAAAGGTGTAACACCTGCTAACAGAGGCTTTGACAGATCATTGAATGCTCCTGCGGGAGGATTCTATTATGGTGACCATCAGAACGCACGATTATTTTTAAACGGAAAAAGAATTCAAAATGATTCTCCAGAACTTCCCAAGAATTGGTATTCCACGGATTTATGGACAGCGTTTGGACTTAAGTTCATTGACCAAGCTGTTGAAGAGAAAAAACCCTTCTTACTATATCTAGCACACAATGCTCCGCATTTTCCTTTGCAGGCACCATTGGAAGAAATTGAAAAATTCAGAGGTAAATACAGAGAAGGCTGGGAAAAGTTCAGGGAAAGAAGATATCAAAAACAGATTGAATTAGGATTAATTGATCCTTCATGGAAATTGCCGCCATTTAATCCCAATGTTCCTAAATGGGATAGTCTTTCTGAACAAGAAAAGGATAAATACGACCATTTGATGGCAATATATGCCGCGGTGGTTTCTCGCCTGGATAAAAGCATTGGTGATTTAGTCAAAGGCCTTAAAGAAAAAGGAGTCTATGATAATACGGTTATCCTTTTTGTGTCTGATAATGGAGGCAATCCTGAACCAAGTGCAGAAGGGAGATACCAAGGAGAAAATCCAGGAGATTCTAAATCTAGCATTTTCTTAGGACAAGGATGGGCAGAGGTAGGTTGTACGCCATTTTGGTCGTATAAACATCATACCCATGAAGGCGGAATTTCTACAGCGGGAATCGTGTCATGGCCAAATGGAATAAAACCCGACAAGAAAGGTACTTTTATCAATGAAACCGCACATATTACAGATATACTCGCTACTGTGGCCGACTTTGCCGGAGCGAAATATCCAGAAACTTACAATGAAAATAAAATTACTCCAACTGTAGGTGTCAGCTTAAAACCATTAATCGAAGGTAAAAAACTAAACCGTACAAAACCTGTTTATTGGGAGCACGAAGGAAACAAGGCCATTCTACTCGATGAATGGAAATTGGTTGCTGAGAACAAAGAAAATTGGCAATTATATAACTTGAAAAACGACCGTACAGAACTGAAAAATGTAATTGAAGATAATCCAAAAATAGCCAATAAATTAAAAGACCTTTACCAAGATTGGTATAAAAAAATAAATGCTGAACCTTGGGAAGGAAACCCAGTTTGGTTTTATGACTATGAAAAAGCAAAGGAGGAAAATGCTCGGAATTAAAAAATCAAAATTGTTTTTAGGATGGTTAATCATCCAATTATTGACAATGCAATTCGTAATTGCTCAACAACCTGCCAATTCAGAAAAGCCAAATATCCTCGTTATTATGGCAGATGATTTAGACAGTCACCAGCTGAGTTGTTATGGCGGAGAGAATATTCAGACAACACATATTGATGGTTTGGCAAAAGAAGGGTTGAAATTCAACAATATGATTGCTTCTGAAGCGATGTGTGTGCCAACACGAGCATCACTTTTTACCGGTTTATATCCTGCTAGGCATGGAGCTTATCAAAACCATAAACCCGTTAAACCTAATTTGAAAAGCGTAGCACATTACCTCAAAGATGCTGGATACAGAGTCGGACTTACAGGGAAAAACCATGTTACTAAACCTACCAGCATTTTTCCTTTTCAGATTATTCCGGGATTCGAAGAAGATTGTGTAGCTTCTCATGATGAATATTCTCTGGATAGCATTTCCAAATTTGTGGACAACAAAGCGGACCCTTTTTGTTTATTTGTGATGAGCATAGATCCGCATATCCCTTGGAATGTTGGAGATCCGACTGAATTCAATGCCAATGAACTCAAACTTCCAGCTCATTGGGTCGATACCAAACAAACAAGAGAAGACTTTAGGAATTATTTGGCAGAAATCAGAAGATTGGACAACCAAGTAGGCGATGTAATGAAGATGCTCAAAGAGAAAAATCTATTAGAAAATACCATTGTTATTTTCTTAGGAGAACAGGGACCGCAATTCCCGGGCGGTAAATGGACGCTTTATGATAATGGTCAGAAAAGTTCAATGATTATTCGATGGCCAAAAGAAATTAAAGGAAATTCCCAAACAGATGCCATCGTCCAATATGAAGATATATTACCCACGTTGATCGAAATTGCAGGAGGAAAAAATGTGGACTCATTGGATGGGAAAAGCTTCTATCAGGTATTGCATAACCATAAAAAACAACATCGGGATTTTGCCTTCGGAATTCATAATAATATCCCAGAAGGACCTGCTTATCCAATTCGAAGCATTAGAGACAAGAAATATAAATTAATCCTGAATCTTACTCCTGAAAATGATTATTACATCAAATATATGATGAACCTGAACGACAAAAATCTTGCTTATACAACTTGGATGGAGAAAGCCAAAACGGATAAAAATGCCAAATTTTTGACGGATAGAATTTACAGGCATCCTGCCGTGGAATTATATGATATTCAGTCTGATCCTGATGAATTGATTAACTTGGCTGAGGAACCAAAATACAAAGCTAAAGTAAGTGAGATGAAATCAACTTTGGAAGAATGGATGCTTCAGCAAGGAGATACCGGAATAAGTATGGATGTGCCAATTAAAAAATAAATTAATCCTTCAAAAGACATGAATACTAACTTATATATAAAATTAATTTTATCGTTATTGTTTTCTTTTGCCTTGTCATTTGTTTCTGCTCAAGATTCTAAGAAACCCAACATTATCCTGATTCTATCAGATGATTTAGGAATCGGTGACTTGAGTGCCTATTTTAATAAATATGAAACACCAAATCTAGATAAGTTAGGTCAAGAAGGTATTAGATTTACAAATTATTACAGCGCTTCTCCAATTTGTTCACCTTCCAGAGCCGGTCTGTTGACAGGGCAGCAGCCAGCCAAACTGCATTTTACGACATTCTTAAACACGCGAGCAGATAATAGGAAGAAAAATCAAGTAGATTATTTAGATCCAAATGTCCAAACGATGGCCAAAGTTTTAAAAAACAACGGTTATAAAACTGCACATTTTGGGAAATGGCATTTAGGTGGGGGAAGAGATGTTCAGGACGCACCGAATTTTGATAAATATGGGTTTGATGCTTGGTCGGGAACTTATGAAAGTCCAGACCCCGATCCTGCATTAACAGCTACCGATTGGATATGGTCTGATCAGGATAGCGTCAAACGTTGGAATAGAACCAAGTATTTTGTTGATAAAACCTTGAACTTCCTAAAGGAACACAAAGGTGAGCCTTGTTTTATCAATGTTTGGACGGATGATGTCCATACTCCATGGGTAGCTGGAGATGATGAAACCGGAAAATATCCCGGTAAACCCAATGAAGAAAAAAGCTTCCAAAATATCTTGAAGGAATATGATAAACAAATCGGTCGTTTAATGGACGGATTGAAAGAACTCGGTGTCGATGATAATACTATTGTGATTTTTATTAGCGATAACGGTCCATTACCAAACTTTAGACAAGATCGATCCGCAGGATATAGAGGTAGCAAATTATCATTGTATGAAGGCGGAATCAGATTGCCATTATTAATCCGTTGGCCGGCAAAAATAAAACCAGGGCAGGTAGATTCTACAACGATTGTATCTGCTTTGGACTTCTTGCCTAGTTTTGCAAAAATTACAGATTCTAAAATTCCAAAAAGAAAGGTCTTGGATGGTCAGGACATCAGCAAAGCTTGGCTGGGCTCTGCGGTCAAAAGAAACAAACCTGTAATCTGGGAATATGGACGTAATGACACGACTGCCTTTAGCTTCCCAAAAAAGATCAATAAAAGCCCAGCACTAGCGGTTCGGGATGGCGACTGGAAGTTCATGATGAACAGCGACCAAACAGCAATGGAACTTTATAACTTAAAAACTGACCCTAAAGAACAAAACAATCTGATTAAAGATCAACCTACGCTGGTGAAAAAATATTCAAAAATCCTTAGTGACTGGTGGGGCAAAACTCCCTGAGTTTCCAAAAGGATAAGGTCATTTATTTTATAAAAAAAGAACTTGTCTTCTCTAGAATAGTTACACCCCTACAGGGTTGCATAGCGTTGTGTTATCATTTTCTATAATAGTTACACCCTTACAGGGTTTTATAGCTTCTTATAATCCTTTCTATAATAGTTACACCCCTACAGGGTTTTATAGCGTCTTATAATCCTTTCTATAATAGTTTCACCCCTACAGGCAATGTCATTAAGTTAAGAAAATAAAAAGGCCATTGGCATTTTTTCAGTGGCAGGTGGGGACACCTGCCACGGCGAGAAAACCCCATCGGGGTTAAATGCCGTAGGCATGAAATATCTCTTAAATGCCATCGGCATGCAATATCTATAGAAATGATGTCACCTCAAACACCAACGCCATAGGTGTGGCATGTTTGTTAAATTATTATGTCGTAATGCCAATTCTAATGTCTTAAAAGATTGGGGTGGTGAATTCAACCCAACAATGGAATAGTATATAGTCCTATTTTACAGAAAGCTCCCAATTGGGAGCTTTTTTTTGTCAATTTTTTCAACTTCCTGTATCAATTCCTGCCATTCTGAAACCGCTCTTGTTATACTCTCTTTCGTCTCTTGTTCGCAGCTCCTTCGGACCTTGTTCGGACCTCGTTCGGAAAACATCCGAATGAGGTCCGAACAAGGTCCGAACGAAAGAGGATGGAGAGTGGAACAAGGTACCTATCAGACCTAAGTCAATCGACCTTAGAAAGATGAATATTAAATGGAAAATAATATTTAAGTCTTGGTGTGTTAGTTAATAATTTATACGAAGTGTCTTGAAAATGCTTAATGCGTTCATTTCTAGTGAATTTATTTTGCACTTGGATTAATTCTTAGTAGATTTAGTCATGCCCATAGAATTAAAACACCTTTGGCAATTTTATAAGCCTATACTGTTCATTAATCTAGTGTTGTCAATTGCGCTAAGTAGGGGTTATTTTGAATATTATCCATTTGTATTTATGACTGTCGGCTATCTATGTTCTGCTGGCATTGTCCGTTTTTTCGAGGGAAATACTAATTTTCTCTTTTACAATCTTGGTTTAAGCAGAAAGGATCTATTGGTCTATACTTTTCTTGCCAATCTAGTTATATCGATAATTCTAATCTTGATTGTGCATTATGGAATTAAAAGATAAAGAGTTATTTGTGGACTCCGTTCAATTCAGTTTATACCAGCGACAAACAATTGCTGACTGGAGGGTATTTGGTACTAAAAGTCGGAGATGTAATAGGACTTTTGGGACGAAATGGAACTGGGAAAACAACATTGATGAAAATAATTTTTGGTGCTCTTAAAGCTCAAAATGCTTATATCCGAGTGAATGGCAAAAAAGTAAGGACCGCATTTTCAACCCGTGAGGTATGCTATTTGCCCCAAGACAGTTTTCTTCCTACTGCTTTTACTGTTAAAAAATCCATTGAATTTATGCTTTCTAACAAAGAAAGAATAAGAAAAGTGGAAGAAGATGAAATCATCAAAACTATTCTTAATACCAAAATAGCGGATATTTCTGGCGGTGAACTACGTTATCTCGAAATTATACTTCTGATCGAGCAAGAGGCAACATTTATCCTATTGGACGAGCCCTTTTCTGGACTATCACCTCTGTTGAAAGAGAATATACAGGAGGTAATTGTCTCCAAATCAAAAGAAAAAGGATTTCTGATCTCTGACCATGATTATATGAATGTTTTGGATATCTCTAATCAATTGATGTTGTTGGAAAATGGAGGTTGCCGGAAAATTAACAGAAGAGAAGAGTTGGAACAGTTCTATGTTCCTATTGGTACTTTTGATAATGACAGAAACCATTGATATCACTGTTTTCTCTTCTAAAAACACCCTTGTAATCAGGGAATGCCCCTTCAATTTTAGTATATTTGCTAACCGTAACCATAAAAGATAAATTACATGTCTACAATATTGATAAAGAATGCCCAGGTTGTTAATGAAGGAACAATTCAGGTGCAGGATCTTTTTATTAAAAATGGTCGTATCGAGAAGATTTCCACATCTTTGGATATGGACGCTGACCAAGTAATCAACGCAGAGGGCCTGCATCTATTTCCAGGATTAATTGATGATCAAGTTCATTTCCGTGAGCCTGGTTTAACCCACAAAGCAAATATTTTCACTGAAAGCAGGGCTGCTGTAGCCGGAGGTACCACCTCTTTTATGGAAATGCCCAATACCGTTCCCAATACGCTCACTCAAAAATTATTGCAGGACAAATATGATATAGCTCAAGATAGTTCATTGGCAAACTACTCCTTTTTTATGGGTGCTGCAAACGATAACTTGGATGAGGTTTTAAAAACAAATCCTCGCGATGTCTGTGGGATCAAGGTTTTTATGGGGTCATCAACTGGGAATATGCTGGTTGATAATGAGGCTGCCTTAGAAGCTATTTTCAGCCAAGCGCCAACATTGATAGCTACTCATTGTGAAGATGAACTGACCATCCAAGAGAACCTTGCTAATTATAAGGAAAAATATGGCGATGATGTTACCATTGAAATGCATCCATTGATTAGATCAGCAGAAGCGTGTTATCTGTCGTCGTCTAAAGCAGTGGAGTTGGCAAAAAAGAATAATACCAGATTACATATTTTACATATTTCAACTGCTAAAGAGACAGGTTTATTTGAGAATGATATTCCATTAGAACAAAAGAGAATTACAGCTGAGGCATGTATTCATCATCTTTGGTTCTCAGATGCAGATTATAAAACTAAAGGAAATTTCATAAAATGGAATCCAGCAGTTAAGACTGCGAACGATAGAGATTCAATCCTTAAGGCTGTGTTGGATGGTCACATCGATGTGATAGCAACAGACCATGCGCCGCATACCTTAGAAGAAAAGTCTCAAGCTTATCTTCAAGCTCCATCAGGAGGACCGTTGGTTCAACATGCGTTACAAGCTCTATTGGATATGGTAAAACAAGGTAAATTGACCTTAGAGCAGATGGTTCAAAAGACTGCGCATAATTACTGCCATATTATTTCAAATAGAGCAAAGAGGTTTTATTCGTGAAGGTTATTGGGCAGATTTGGTATTAGTTGATTTGAATAAACCCTATAAAGTGACTAAGGAGAATATACTATCTAAATGTGGATGGTCTCCTTTTGAAAATCATACATTTACATCTACTATTGAACATACCCTAGTTTCTGGATTATTGGCATATACCAATGGTCAGATTCAGGAGGTAGGTTCAGGACATCGTTTACTTTTCAATCGTTAACAATGAATAAACGTTCATTTATTAAATCTTTGGGAGTAGGATTGGCTGCTATCCCTATGTTTGGAAAATCTGAAGCATTGGCGATGGCCAATCAAATCCAACCCCTATTAAAAGGGAATGTCTTGAAAGCTGGTGATACCATTGGTATCATTGCTCCGGCAAGTGCAGTAACTGGAGAAGACTCCATTACCCTGACGAAGGAAGTTTTGGAATACTTTGGATTTAAGGTTAAGGAAGGTAAATATATTCGCGAGCGATATGGAAATCTTGCCGGAACGGATGACCAACGATTGGAGGACTTGCATGCTATGTTTTCAGACAAATCTGTTGCTGGCATATTATGCGTCCGCGGAGGAGCAGGCGCATCTAGGTTATTGCAGCGCATCGATTATGATATGATTGCCAAAAATCCCAAAAGCTTTGATCGGATACAGTGATATCACTGCTTTGATAATGGCATTTCAGGCTAAGATTGGCTTGGTTACATTCCATGGGCCAGTAGGCACGGAGTACTTGGAGCAATTATGTTGCGAAGACCTTTACGGATCAATTTATGGAAAATAAATTGGCAACCTATAGCAACCCAGATAAAAAAGGCGATGATATCGTGCAATATAAGGATAGAATTACGACCATCAATCCAGGTGTTGCTGAAGGGAAATTGTTGGGTGGTAACTTGACGTTGATTTCAGGTCTTTGTGGCTCGCCATTCTTGCCGGATTTTACAGGCAGCATTTTGTTTTTGGAGGAGATCAACGAGTCTCCGGAAAAAGTAGACCGTATGTTCTGTCAACTCATGAACGCAGGCATCCTTTCAAAAATCAAAGGCTTTGTTTTCGGTAAATGTACAGATTGTTCACCTTCAGGTGGTTATGGTTCCTTGAATTTAGACCAGATCCTGAATGATTTTATAAAACCATTGAACATTCCTTCTTACTCTGGTGCGGTTATTGGTCATATTAATAATCAATTTTTGTTGCCGGTAGGGGTAAGAGCGAAAATTGATGCCAATAAGGGTACAATAGAAATTTTAGAGAAAGCGTTGGTATAATATGAAGTTATTTGTCCTTTCCTTAGGTCTTCTGGCCGCAACAACTTGTAGTAATCCATTTTCAGGGTCTTCCTCTGCCGATATTCCAGGATATAAACTGGACACTGCACAGATGAATAAAATTTATGAAACATACAAAGAACCTGCTTTAGTTTCCAGAAGGTTTAAACATAAAGACATTGATTCTTTATTGCAGCTGCATAAAAAAACAGATGTGTTCAAGATTACTCAAATTGGCAAATCCGTCGAAGGCCGTTCTATCAATGAACTGGAATACGGAAATGGCGAAAAGAAGGTCATGCTATGGTCTCAGATGCATGGGGATGAACCCACTGCAACGATGGCCTTATTTGATCTGTTCAATTTTCTGGAAGGAAAGGATGATGGATTTGATAGTGTCAGGAATATCCTGAAGAATAATTTGAACATTCATTTTATTCCGATGTTAAATCCAGATGGTGCAGAGCGTTTTTTGAGACGCAATGCTCAAAGTATTGATTTAAATCGAGATGCTCGAGCTAATCAGACTGTTGAAGGTGCTTTGTTGAAATCTAGGGCTAAAGAGATTAAGCCTCGTTATGGTTTCAATCTCCATGATCAAAATATATATTATAATGTTCCTGGAACAAAGAATCCAGTTACGATTTCCTTATTGGCACCGGCTTACAATACAGAACGGGAGATCAATGATGTAAGAGAGGGCGCGATGCAGATCATTGTTGGAATGAACAATATCTTGCAGCAATATGTTCCTGATGCGGTCGCTAAATATGATGATACGTATACACCAAGAGGATTTGGAGATAATTTTCAATCCTGGGGCGCAAGTACTGTTCTTATTGAATCTGGTGGATTAAAAGGAGATCCGGAGAAACAGCAGATTAGAAAATTGAATTTTATCATTATTCTAAACGCCTTAATGGAAATCGCTCAAGGAACGTATGAAAATTACGATGCCCAAGGATATGAAGATATCCCATTTAATGCAAGCAATATGCATGATGTTGTAATTCGTGGATTGGAATTTGGTTCTGATTCAATTCCTTTGAAAAGCGATATTGGATTGAGACGAGGGGAAGTGACGGATGGCAGAGATTTCTATGTGCGTGGCAGGGTAGAGGATATTGGTGATTTACCGGAATCGTTTGGCTATGATGAGGTACAAGGCGAAGGGCTGAAGTTTATCCAGGGAAAAATCGCAGAAAAACCTGTTCCATCCTTTGAATCGATAACTCCTGAAATCGCCTATGATCTGTTGAAAAAAGGCTATATGGGTGTTCAAGTACAAACTTTAAAACCTGAGCAAGCCAACATGTTCCATAATCTGCCTATCCATGTATTTACCGGAACATCCTTTGCAACAACCCCAATGATAGACCTTGGAGGTACTGCAAACTTCTATATCGGCGACTCCAACGGCAACCTCAAATACGCCATCCTCAATGGCTATTTAATTGACCTCAGCAAACCGCTGAGCGAAGTAGGACTGTTGAAGAATAGGGTATTGTAGATGTGAGATGTGAGATATGAGATTTGCGATAGGAAGGGTATTAGAGATTGGAGATTTGAGATTTGCGATAGGAAGGGTATTGTAGATGTGAGATTTGAGATATGAGATTTGCGACAGGAAGAGTGTTATTGGGGGGTAAATAGGAGGGTTAATTATCAATTAAACATGATTGGATTTTATTGATAATTCAAATTATAAAGAAAGGGTTCGCATTAGCGAACCCTTTCTGTTTTGAAAAAAAATGAATTTAAGTTTTAATATCTCACATCTCATGTCACAGATCTCATATCTAAACTTTGATATCTCACATCTCACATCTCACATCTCTCTCTCACGGCTTATCCCACCATAATTCTGTGCTTAATGGCACTTCAGCTGGGACATTGGATCCGTTTTCTGTGATTTCTTCTGCTGGGTATGCTACGCGGCGGATAAATTTATCGCCTAGTACAGCTCCGACTGGCAGTTTGAAGTCTTTGTATTTATAGTCAAATCTGCGGACATCGTTCCATGCTTCGGAGTTGAGATAAGTAACAACATATTTTTCGCGGAATATATCCAAAAGGGTAAGGCTTGCCTGTCCTTTTGAAACGGCCGTGATATATTTGGTAGCGTCTGCTGCAGGCACTCCTAATTTGTCCATACTGGCTTTTATTCCGGCTTGGTACGCAGTATATGCCAAAGCCTGGTTATTGTCTCTGAATGCTGCTTCTGCCTCGATGAATTTTACTTCAGCATAGGTCAGGATCGTTAATGGAGCTGCATCATTTGACAATGGTGAATTATAGCTGATATAGCATTCATCACGGACTGTGTTTGCAGCACCGGTGTTACCTTCGCCATTTCGGGTTCCTTTATAAACACCATGAACGGTTTTCTCGGTGATCTTAGATACCCTAGGATCTTCTATGCCATAGGTCGTTCCATTTAATTGATCAATAAAGTTGCTGGACAACCAGCCATCCAAAACATTTTGAAGGTTGCTTCTCGAAATAGATGCCCAAGGATTCACCCCGTCAAATGTGGCCATACCAACATCTTCGGCATTAGATTCTAAGGATGCTTGAGCTGCTGCGATTACTTCTTTTGCATTGTATGTTGATTTTTTGCTCACTTTGTTGAGCGCTCTTGCTTTCAGTCCATTTGTAAAACGGATCCATTTATCGATATCTCCACCATTCAACAGATCGTCTTTTTCTGTCAATGTTTGGGAACCGTCAGTTTTCTTAAAGTTTTCCAAAGCTTTGTTTAGCAAAACGATCTGTTCTTTATATAGATCTTCTTCACTATCATAAGGAACGGTTAAAATGGGTTCCTTTCCAAAAGCTTGGCTGTAAGGTACTGATCCCCAAGTATCAGATACCAATGCTAATTGATACGCTGTAAGAGCTTGAGCAACCCCGAGATGGTGATAGGCTGCAGCCTCTTCAGATTTTACCATATAGTCATATAAATCAGCCAAGGCATAGAATAAGTTATTCCATGTGGTAGAGTTATTGGTTATTTGGTAAGTATCGGTGTCAGATCCTGCTGAAGGACTGGCAAAATATTGAGCATAGTGATTATTAAAAGTTGCAATTCTATAATTGTTGAATGCAGCTTTATGTGTTGCTGTTGTTAACAGCGCATTTAAAGGAGGATTTTGTACCAAATTAGGGTTTTCAGTTAGATCAAAGTAGTCCTTACAGCTATTCAATGATAACAGCCCTAATGCTAAAATGGATATCTTTCCTATTTTGATGAATTTTTTCATGATCTTAAGAATTAAAAGCCAACATTTAAGCTGAATAAGAAACTCCGAACAGCAGGATAGGTCATCCCTGCGAAACCTTCGATATTGGATCCGCTTGCAGTGGTTGAGTTTTCAGGATCATAACCTGAATATTTAGTCCATAGCAATAGGTTGTTACCTGTAACTGAAATTCTAGCATTCTTAATAAACTTGTTTTCTAACCATTGTTGAGGAAGCCCATAACCAATCGAAACGGATCTCAGTCTCAACCAAGAGGCATCTTCAACGAAGAATTGTGAGTTTCCGCGATAATAATCTCTATAGTATCCATTGCCATAGTTTACATCATTTTTAGGATCTTTCCCTTGTCCTAACCAAACTTCTTTGGTGTTTTTATTTCCGTCAGCTGTTACACCATCGAAAACAGTATAGTCATTGCGGTTTTCGGTATAATCTGCTTCTCCGAATGCTGCCATAAAGTTTCCTAATTGGTTGTAACGGTATTGTCCTACACGAGCATCAAACAAAACATTCAATGAAAGGCTCTTGTAGTTGAAGGTGTTATTCCATCCTCCAATCCAACTAGGTTGAACATTTCCGAGTTTTTTTGGAACTGAGGTAGATTCCAATACCGGGAATCCATTTGCACCAATTAAAAGCGGACGGCTTTCGTCGTATTCACTGGTTTTATCCAAGCCCTGTGCGATTTCATCTGGCGTATAATAACGTTTGTAGGTTCTTCCATACAAAGTACCATAAGATTCTCCAGGTTTAATACGCATCGAAACAGTAGAACTTAGATATCCGAATTCTGAAGATACCACAATTTCATCGTCTAAGTCCTCACGAATTTCCAATACTTTGTTTCTGTTGAAAGAGAAGTTAATATCAGAGTTCCATGTAAAATTTTCCTTTTTAACAGGTACTGTATTCAGTGTTATTTCTAAACCACGGTTTCTAATACTTCCGGCATTAATTGCGGCAGTAACATATCCTGTGGTTGATGTTACAGGTACTTTAATAATTTGGTCTTTACTCACCGAATTATAAAAATTCAGGTCAAAGCCTAATCTGCTGTTATAGAATTTCATTTCCAAACCAGCTTCTATGGTATTTGTAAATTCAGGTTTTAAATTTTCATCACCCAAAAGTGCAGGTCTTGTGAATCCAATATATCCCGTTGGTAAGGACGTATATGGTCCAAATCCTTTACTCGTAGAGTATGGAGCAGCATCTTTACCAATTCCGGCATAAGAAAGTCTCAGTTTTGAGAAATTTATCACTTCAGGCAATTTTATATGGTCTGAAAAAACATAACTCAAGGATGCAGAATTATAAGTAAAGGCTCTGTTTTTAGGATTTAGGGTTGAGGTAATATCTGTTCTGCTGGTTAAGGTCAAAAACAAATAATCTTTGTAAGTCATTTCCAGCTCTCCAAAAAAGCCCATCAGTCTATATTTTTCATTATAAGATGATGACTTTAGAATATTTGCATTGCCAAGATCAAACCAATCATACACAGTCAAATCGCCTCCTTCGGTCGCATTTCTCTTGGTTACTTGATCGTAAATATCTTGTCCTACCCTTACTTTACCACCGAAATCTTCGTTGAATTGATGCTTAAAGGTTGCAATGAATGTACTGTTCAATGCTCTATAATTATTGTTATAGACATTGTAAAAACCTCTACCATCAGCTCCTTCGACACCATTATCATATACGATACGTTCGTCAGTCAGTCCCTGAAAACCGATTGCAGTAGCTTCTCTGTCATCTCGGTAGGTGTCTACCCCAATGCGATACATTAAGTCTACCCATTTGGCAGGTGAATAAGTTAGATCAAATCCTCCGATTACACGCAGGACATCATCTTTGAATCTGTTTGTGTGAGCGATGTAAATGGGGTTGTCCGTTTCACCATAAGAATTCATGGTTCCATTTTCAAGAACATAATCTCTGATATTATGTCTTGGAGACCAGTAGATAAGTTGTTCAGCGTATCTATTGGCATTTCCACGATAACCACCCGAGTTATTTACTGATATCGAAGAAGTACCTTTCAGTTTTTCATTGATAGTAAAATTTGTATTTAATCTGGCTTGCAGATTTTTAAAATCTGTAGCAGGTAAAACACCATTATGTTTCAGTTGGGAAATCGATGTTAAGAATGTGAATTTTTCGGATCCTCCAGAAAAGCTCAACGAGTTTCTGAATTGGTTACCAGTATCGAATGCTTCTTCAAACGGTTTATATAATTGAGCAGGGTGAGTAGGGTCTAATTTAATAGCCTCTTCAACTGTTGGTCCAAATGCTGGCCAGAAATCGTCTTTGTTATAAACTCCTTGCCATCCTTGGGAATACGTATCCTGCATTTTAGGGAATTTATTGACATTTTTCAAATCCTACTGTTCCCTGATAATCTATTTTTATCGTTCCAGCTTTTCCACTCTTAGTGGTTATAACAACTACACCATTAGCGCCCCGCAAACCGTACAATGCTGTTGCGGCACCTCCTTTAAGGATATTGATGGTTTCAATGTCGTCGGGGTTGATATCGACTGCCCTGTTACTCATTCCTCGAACTTCAGCAGTACCGCCTTGTGTTGATGTTGAGTTATCCATCAGGATACCATCAATTACAAATAGAGGTTGACTAGGACGAGTAGGATCGATGGAGTTAATACCGCGGATTTGGATATTAGCACCTTGTCCTGGGGCACCTCCCGTGGAACTAATGTTTGCACCAGCAATTTTACCCTGGAGGGCATTCACTAAGTTGGATTGTTTGGTTGGCGTTTAGGGTTGCACTATTTACTCCTTGTGCACCATAACCTAGGGATTTTGGATTCCTTTCGATTCCAGCGCGGTTACTACGACTTCGTCAATAGCATCATCGACTTGTTGTAATTGGACATTGAAATTTGTTTTGCCGGCGATCGGTACTTCCAATGGGGCGTAACCTACGGCCCTGATTTGCAAGGTTCCATCGCTAGGGGCATTTAGGTTGAACAATCCGTTCTCATTGCTGGCGGTACCTGTTTGCGTACCTTTTACAAAAATGGAAGCCCCAGCTATGGGTTCACCATTTGCGTTTGTAACCTTTCCAGCTATGGACAATTGTTGCGCGGAGAGCATCTGTATGGAGCATAACGATGCAACCGCAATTGATAAGCAAGTTGGTAGTTTCATCTTTAGCGTTATTGGTTATTAAGATAAACGAATATAACGGATTCATGTTAAAAACAATGAATTATTTGCAAAATAATGCAGGAAATTATAGAGTTCTTTTAGTTAAGAGGAGAAATGGTAGTTATTTTCTTAATTTCTTTGCGGTTTTTTGAGCGTTTTGGAAACGGTTCCAAAAATTTTAAATTTCTTGCTAAAAAAAACGGGAAAGACTAAATCTTTCCCGTTTTTTATGTGTTTAAACTTATTAATATCCTGGGTTTTGTTGTTCTTCTAAGCCTGGATTGGCATCAAGTTCTAATCTTGGGATTGGTAATATAGTTTTATAGAATGTTCTGTTGATGGATTTTTCGCGGTGCGTCATCGATACACCAACATGTTCATCATTAAACGTGATCGTTTTGTTCGTTCTGATCATGTCCCAATAACGGAATCCTTCGCCATATAGCTCTTTACTTTTTTCGTCCAAAATCATTTGTTCTGTAACAGTAGCAGCAGTTGCCAAAGGTAATTTTGGAGATCTTTTACGGATTTCATTAAGATAAGTTGCAGCTTTCGTTTTGTCTGGAGAAGATTTCTTTAAAGCTGATTCAGCAGCATTCAAGTAAATTTCAGATAAGCGCACAACTTTAATGTTTACAGCAGTATAAGTATCCTTACCATCACCATCCATCTCTACGGATCCAACATATTTGTAACATGATGCCTGTCTTTCCAATTCATCATCTGTGAAAATTCCCCAGCGAACATCGGTTTCATCTTGTCCTAATCTTTCTAGGAAGTAATCTGATGCTGTAAAATTACCCAAAGCATTATTGACTTTGTTTTTTAGATAATAGAAACCTAAAGAAGATGACCCCAAATCTCCCTGATCTTTGGCAATTGTTATTTCAAAAATTGATTCTTTTCCAAATTGATTTGCCCAAGAGGATACCCATTCTGAATTTGAATAAAGGGAGTAAACCTTAGAATCTATGATTTCTTCAGCCGTTGCCAATGCTTTATCATAATTACCCATAGTCATATAAACCCTTGAAAGAATGGCTCTATTAAGGTAATAATTGATATATCCATTTGATTTTGTTTTTGAAAGCAATGGTGCTGCAGCTTCTAAGTCAGCAATGATTTGTGTGTAAACATCAGCAACTTTGCTTCGTAATGGCAGGGCAGAGGTTTCCAAAAGTTCTGTAACAACAGGTACGCCATGTGCATTTGGATCCTCTGTATATGTTTTTCCATATAGCTTGACCAAGTCAAAATGTAGCAAGGCACGGAATGTCAAAGCTTGACCTTCATAATTATTGAAGTCTAGTTCAGTTCCAGCAGCCTGCAAGCCATCAATACTTTTTATGATGTTGTTCGCTTGCATGATAGCGTTGTATCCATCTGTCCAGAAGTCTGCATAATTATTGTTGTTTACAGAATGGTTGAATACATATAGCGCGTCTAATCCACGTCCTTGCGATACGATGGTTAGATCACCACCTTTAGTATCTCCATAAAGTAACATGTTTCTGCCATATAGGCTTGATTGCGCGACTTTTCTTGTCAGACCATTGATCATTACCTTAGCATCAGCTAAAGTTTGGATGGTAACACTTGAGTCTGTTGAATCCGTTGGCTTTACGTCTAAGAAGTCCTTGCATGAGAACATTGTTAAACTGGCTAAAGCTATTATATAAAGTGATTTCTTTTTCATAATGACATTAATTGATAGGTTATAAACTAACTTCTAAACCGAATGTATAAGTTTTTCCGAATGGGTTTTCCCATCCACGAGTACCATATTGGTTAACCTCGGGATCTGCCCATTTGAATTTAGAAGCTGTTAATAAATTAGTACCATTAAAGAATATTCTTGCGTTGCTCAATCCTATTTTATTGCTAACTGTAGCTGGCAATCTGTATGAAACATTTACATTTTTTAAGCGAATGTAAGATGCATCATATAGATGACGGGTTGAACGTGTGATACCATCTTCAGGGTCATTACCACTTACGAAAGGATATAATGAGTTTGGATTGTCAGGTGTCCAAACATTTTGAATGGCATAGTAGGAGCGTATTCTTTCCCAATAGTAACCGTCTTCAGCCACATCTCTAGAACCAGAATCGAATATTTTACCGCCTAATTTGTAAGTGAAATTGAATCCTACTGATATTCCTTTGTATTCAAAATCGGTATTAATACCACCATAAGCTTTAGGGATTGGAGACCCTGCAATGATTTGTTTTGCGTCAGCTACTTTGTTTGTTGCGCCACGGCCATTGTGTAAAAATTCGCCTTCAGTTCCATCATTTGTATACCAAATAGGCTTACCATTACTTGGATCAACACCAGCCCATTCTGCCAAATAATATGAAAATACGTCTTCACCTTCTTTATAAATAAACTGAACACGGCTATCTCCACCAGTTGGATCCCACCATGTCAGATCTTTACCTCCATATAATTTTGTAACCTTAGACTTTTGGAAAGATGCATTTACATTGGCAGACCATCTGAAATTATCCTTTCTGATAATGTCTCCACCCAATGAAACCTCCAAGCCTTTGTTATTGATTTCACCAACGTTCATCAATGTTGAATTGAAACCAGTAACCAATGAGATGTTTACATCTTGTAATAGGTCTCTGGAATCTCTGGTGAAATATTCAACGGAACCGAATAGTCTATTGTTGAACAATCCAAATTCTACTCCTGCATTGAAGGAATAGTTTTTCTCCCATTTTAGGTTTTGATCGGCAATGGTAGTTAAATTACCACCTGGTTGATCCATGTAATTGAATCCATAGGTAGCAAGTGATCTCCAGCCATAGTCATTCATGGGCAAAGTACCATTTGTACCATAAGATGCTTTAATTTTCAACAGGTTTATTTCCTCAATATCAGAAATAAAACCTTCGTTCATGAGATTCCATGCAGCAGATAGTGACCAAAAGTTACCCCAGCGTGTGTCTGGTCCAAATCTCGAGTTACCATCCCTTCTTAAAGATCCAGATAAGAAATATGTGTTTTTAAAGTTATACTCTGCTCTAGAGAAAACGGACATCATATTGTTTCCCCACAAAAATGCACTCGCATCCTTGATACCTGCTGTTGCTACAGTATGTAACGAACTAGAAGGCAGGTTGGAACCGCTTGCATATTGGTAGTTGGTTTCATTTTTTTCAGCCTCAAAACCTACGAGTAAATCAAGATTATGGTCGTCAGCAAAGGTCTTGTTATAATTTAATGTTGTCGAAGAGATAATCTTTTTGATATTGGTGTCGTATTCAAATACAGTTCCATTTGCCGTTGCTCCATATGTCGTATGGTAATGAAGTGGGCTATAATATAAATGATCTTTGACCACTGCGTTATCATAAGAGAAAATGGTTTTACCTGTTAATCCAGGCAAAAACTTAACAGTTAATGAGGGTGCAGCAACAATTCTCATGGTTTTTGAATTATTTTCCCATTGTTTATCATAGAATAGAGGGTTATAACCTAAGGAGCTATAACGCAACTTATATTCTTCACCAGTCTTATAGTCTGTTGGCCAATAGAATGGAAACAAAAGATTGTTTGCCAAGTACATATAATTGGTACCTGTGTTACGGGTATCATTATAACCTTCTTTATTGTTGTGGCTCAAATTGAAATTTGTGGCAAATTCTACCTTATCTGTCAATTGATGAGAAAAATTTAGTCTTCCCCCGATTCTTTCGAATTCATTGGTATATGCACGGCCTTTGTCCGTGGTGTATGATAAGGACGAATAGTATTTTGTTTTATCCGTAGCTCCACTTGCAGAGAGGTCATTAGTTTGATATTGTCCGGTTCTGAAAAGGGCATCATTCCAGTCGAAATACTTACCGTCACGATTTTCTACACCATCCGTTTTACCTTTGATGATGATTTTATCATACAAACCGATTCCCTCGCTTGAGAATTCATAGCCATGAATACCAAATCTGGTATTCATCCTGTTCAAAGCATAGGTATTTGCCTCCTCTTCGGTGTATCCATTTGAGGTTCTGTAGTCGTGGAAAATCTGATAGAAATATTGGATTTGTTCCTGAACATTCCCTGGTTTGTAATTATCTGTTGCCCAGGTTGGGGTGATTCCAAGAGATGTCCTGAAGTCAATTTTTGGTTTTCCACTTTTACCGGATTTAGTAGTGATGATAACTACGCCATTTGCAGCCCTTGATCCATAAAGGGAAGCTGCTGCAGCATCTTTTAGGACAGATACAGACTCGATGTCACTAGGGTTAATAGTTGACATAATGTTGTTGGTTGTACCTGACAATGCACCGGTCATTTGGCCTGTGTTTCCAGATGAAACTGGAACACCATCAACTACATAGAGTGGTTCATTAGATGCATTCATTGATCCAATACCTCTGACACTGATGGATGAGGTTGCGCCTGCTTGACCGGAAGTCGATGTGATTTGAACTCCAGGCATCCTTCCTGTTAGTGCATTTTCAAAGGAAGTGTTTGGAATATCCTTTAAATCCTTGTCATAATTTACCACGGAAGCAGAACCGGTAAATGAGCTTTTTTTGGCCGTTCCATAAGCTACGACCATTACCTCGTCGATAGCTTGGTCATCTTGTTGAAGACTGATGTTTAAGGTCTTTCTTCCATTTAATGGGACTTCTTGTTTGTTATATCCGATATAGGATATCACTAAGGTTGCGTTGTGGTCTGCATTGATACTGAACAAACCATTTTCGTTTGTGCTCGTGCTGATTGATGTTCCTTTAACCGATACGGTTACTCCGGCGATTGGAGCTCCGTCTGGTCCAGAAACTTTTCCAGCTACTGCGATTTGCTGTGCATTAACGACCTGCATAGACGTACAGGCCATCACGCACAAGGTTGTGAGTAGATGATGTTTCATAATTATGGTTATTGTTTTTCTAGGTAATCTTTTACTATTTATTTTTTGAGGATCCCGATACCAGGTCTCTCTGGAAGTATGCACTTTCCTTTTATTACTTGCATTCCGTCGTAGATGTCGTTTCCAATCAATAAGGCTCCATCCAAGTCTGCCCAATCAACCAATGGTGCCAATTGTGCTGCAGCACTGATTGCGCAAGATGTTTCTGTCATACAGCCCAACATTACTTTCATGTCCAACGCTTTGGCTAGTTCTGCCATTTTTTTGGCCTCCCGCATGCCTGTACATTTCATTAATTTGATGTTTATCCCGGTATATACCCCTTTCAGACCAGGGACATCAACTAAACGTTGGCAACCTTCATCGGCAATTGTAGGAATTGGAGAATGTTCAGTCAACCAAGCATTTTCGTCGATCATCTCTTTAGGCATCGGTTGTTCTAGAAAAACAACATTCTTTTCCTTTAACCAATGCGACATTTCTAAGGCTTCTTCTTTGTTTTTCCATCCTTGGTTTACATCTGCACAAAGCGGTACATCAGTAACAGAACGGATGGTATCAATAATCATTTTGTCGGTATCTAAACCTAGTTTCACTTTCAAGATCTTGAATTGTCCTGCTTCAGCGACTTTTTTTCGAATCATCTCCTCAGTGTCAATTCCGATGGTGTATGATGTCGGTGGAATCAGGTCAGGATTCAATCCCCATATTTTATAAAAAGGCTGTCCCATCAATTTTCCAAGGACATCATGCAGGGCGATGTCCACAGAAGCCTTTGCTGCGGTATTTTTGCTGTCAACTTGATCGATGTATTGCAGGATCTCTTCGGTCTGAAAAGGTGAATCAAATCCTGAAAGGTCTACTTTATTCAAGAAATTGATTACAGATTCTTGAGATTCTCCAAGGTAGGGTGGCATGCTGGCTTCACCATAACCGATGACCCCATCGTATTCCAATTCTGTCAGAACAACAGGTGTTGTAGATCTACTGAAAGATGCTACGGTAAATACATGACGTAATTCTAAAGTATATGGCTTATAGCGTAGGGTAAATTTTCCCATTTTTTTGCTGTGCCATTCGTTGCTGTTCATCATTATTATTGTTTGTAATAAGGGTTTTCTTGGATTTTTTGAACCTGTTGGTCCTGAATTCCGATGTATCTTTTGGCAGCTACAACGGTTCTGGTTTGAAAGTCATCATAATTGCTAGCATCCTTTAACATCGAATTGATGCGAACAGTTCCAGCTGAATGGATAAATTCTCCATTTCCAATATATAAGGCTACATGTGTGACGCGTGCATTTGGGTTGCTATTCTTGCCAGAAGCAAAGAACAACAAATCTGCGGGTTTTAGGTTCTTTAAGGCTTTGTTTGGATCGAAGTGACCATCTTTATCTAAGATATCAATTGCTTGACCTGCTAGTACTTGTTGTGAGGCATCCCGAGGAATAATGTATCCATTCATGTAGTAAGCGGTTTTAGTAAAACCACTGCAATCAACACCTTTTACGGAAGTTCCGCCCCATAGATAGGGAAGTCCCATCATGGTCTTTGCACTGTTAATAACATTTTCAGGAGTGAGTTCTCTAGATTTTATCCAATTTTCAAAGGTTAAAGCCTCCTCTTTCGGGATGAATGCAATACGATTGTCTGGATAGGATACTTTATAATAATTTCCTTCTTCGGCAACCAAACCTAAAATATCACCATAAACCAAATCAGAAACGCGCAAGCTTTTTGGGTCGGCTTGGGATAGTGATTTTCCGAATTCTGCAGTATATATGATTTTCGGCATTTCTCTCCACTTATCGAGGCTATTTTTGTCCATTGCAGCAACTGAAGAAGCCGGGACATAAGAAATATAACCTTCGGGAGTTCTGGCTCTGAATTCGCCATCTACCTTTTGAAGGAGATCTATTTCAGTGCCTAATAATGCTTGTGTAGCCATTTCAGAAGCATTTCCTGGTTTAGTCCTAAAGTTTGCAACCGATAGATTGACTACTCCATGTATTTTTTCGCCAACTGATGAGTCTGGGAGCGCATTAATTTTGATAGTTGCAGGAAGATTTGCAGTCTTTGTTTTTATAAAAGAACTTGCTTCAGGAATCGTTGATTCAACCGTGTAGGTATTGTTTATCGGATTAGCCGAAATTAGGGCTACTATTTTTGTTCGTTTATCAGGGGCGAATTGTTGTTTGGCATCTTGAACGATTTGATCAACTTTTTTATAGATCGTAGAGTCTGTTTGTGCGTTGGAAATATTACCTAAACAGAGAAATGTGCAGAATAGAGAAGCTATACGTATCATTATTCTAGTCTTTAATAATTGTTATATATGGTAAAACCGCATAAATATGCGAAAATTTGGATGTAATGAAGCATATTAATACGTTTTTTCCAAATAATTAACTGTTAATAACGCATAATTTACAATTGTTTAAAGCTTGTTCTTTGTAAATGCAATTCCTAATATTGTAATTACTATGCATTCAAGAAGAAAATTTATAAAACAAGGTATACTAGGTGCTGCCAGTATTGGAACTGTAGCAAGCGCTCTCTCGTGTCAAGGTGAGGAGAAACCCTCGAAGACTGTCCGTAAACCGATTGTTATATCGACATGGGATTTTGGTGTTGCCGCCAATTTAGCGGCTTGGGAAATATTAAAAAATAATGGCCGAGCGCTCGATGCTGTTGAGCAAGGTGTTAAAGTTCCGGAAGCTGACCTGAAGAACACGACAGTTGGTAAAGGTGGATATCCCGACCGGGATGGACATGTGACCTTGGACGCATGTATCATGGATGAGTTGGGGAACTGTGGTTCTGTAGCTGCCATGGAGGATATTGCACATCCAATTTCTGTTGCCCGATTGGTTATGGAAAAGACACCTCACGTGATGTTGGTGGGTGATGGAGCACGTCAGTTTGCCTTGGAAAATGGATTTACTGCCGAAAAGCTTTTGACAGCAGAATCTGAAGAAGCATGGAAGGAATGGCTTAAAGAAAAGAAATATAAGCCAGTGATGAATATTGAGAACAAATCTTTTGCCACAGAGAAACTTCCAGGCAATAAATATAACCATGACACCATCGGTATGTTGGCACTGGATGCTGATGGAAACTTGTCAGGCGCCTGTACAACCAGTGGAATGGCCTTTAAAATGCATGGCCGTGTAGGAGATAGCCCTATAATCGGCGCAGGACTGTATGTAGACAATGAAGTTGGTGGCGCGACATCAACAGGAGTTGGAGAGGAGGTCATTCGAAATGTAGGGAGTTTCTTAGTAGTTGAATTGATGCGACAAGGGTATTCGCCCGAGGAGGCCTGTAAAGAAGCTGTTATGCGAATCGTGAAAAAGAAACCCGAAATTGCTAAAGATATTCAGGTTGGATTTTTAGCCCTGAATAAAAATGGAGAATATGGATCTTATGCACTTCAAGATGGTTTTACATTTGCAATTTGCGATTCAGCGAAACAAGATTCAATAGAAAAAGGGAAATTCCACTATAAACCAAAAGAAGGATAAGGAAATAATTCTGACCTGCTAAAAAAGGCAAAAACGCGAATACCGTTTTTGCCTTTTTTTTATTTATGCCCTTTTATGAGCCTAGAGGCATGATTTTCTGTTAAAATTTAATAAATAATTAAAATTAACTCTTTTTAGTAATAATAGTTTAATAATTCATTAATTTAATTTTTCAATAACCTTTATAAATTTGCTTGTAACGATAATACCAAACAAAGCAAGCTTATTATGACTTGAAATTTAATTTAAAAGAAACAAAAAATTATTTACAAAAGAATTAATACATTAATGATTAAAAGAGTACTCCTGTTCGTTAGTTTCCTAACCCTATTCTATTCTTGTCGAAAAGACATCGAATTGCCATTTACAGAAAAAAAACAGTCTGTTTTATTTTCAAGTCAAATCTCAGGTCAAGTTCAATCCCGTGTATCGGGTAACCAATGGGATCAAAATGATTCCATATCAATTTTTATGTTTGAGGGGAATACGCTCAATGCTAACAGTGTACTAGCTGAGGGTTTCAATAAACAATTTATAACTAATAGTTCTGGAAATTTTTCTCCGAAGAATTCCAATAATGAAATTCGATTTCCAAAAGGGAAATCTGTGAATTTCAAATCATTCTATCCATTTCAAAGTGGTGATACATTTAACCGCAGGTTAGATATCTCCGACCAACAAGATCAATCCCATATTGATTATTTGGTTGGGGGAAGTGCAAGTAACTCCTCTGTACAAGAAGGTCCTGTCAAGTTGACAATGGAAAGGATCATGTCCAAGATTCAGTTTTCTGTTAAAGGGAAAGGTATTCAAGGAGTAACAGCGAAATTTCATGGATTAGAAACTGAAGGAGTTTTCAACTTGGAGGATGGAAGTCTTAAGCAAACCAAATCATTCAAGGAGGTTGAAGGAAAAGTTATCAAATCAGGGGAAGAAACCATTATTGAATGGATAGTTTTTCCGGGTAAGCTTAGCAAACAATCAAAAATTGTTTTCAGGAATAATAATGGGGATACTTATACTTGGGATATTGCAAAGCAGGACATTGACTATGCTGCCGGCAACAGATACCAATATTCTATTATCCTTGGGGATGAGGGGGAGGTGATCACCAAACCGAATATTTCCTACATGGAACTGCCCATCATTGCAAACTCTTCTGACTTGGAGTATAATTTCAAGATGACACCTGACCGTTCCAAGCGTAATTTTGCGATGCTGTATGACAAAAAGAACCGGTTGGCACTTTGGGTAGCGTATCCATTGAGCCGTGATTATTTAGGTAATCAGAAAAGATCCAATGCCTGGGCATTTGACCCTGCCTTTCCGAATCAATTTCAACCACATCTTTCAAAGGGATTTGGTCGTGGTTTTGACCGCGGTCATCAAATTCCTAGTGCTGACCGAACAAGAAACAGGGCAGAAAACGCAACAACATTTTATTTTACGAACATGACAGCTCAGGCCTCTTCAATGAACCAAGGTGTTTGGGCGAAACTGGAAATTAAAGTCCGTAATTGGGCCAAAAGTGCGGGTGTAGATACCATGTATGTGGTAACCGGAGCAGCAATCCAAACCAAAACGGATTCCCGTATAGATTATGTTAATGACAATTCTGGCAAGCAGGTAGCCAAGCCGAAATATTATTACAAAGCCTTGGCGATGAAGCGCGGTAAGGAATACTATACCATTGGGTTCAAGATCAACAATGAACCAATGAATACTCAAGCCGACCCGAATACGTACCGAATCACGGTCAGTGAGCTTGAAAAAGAAACAGGATATACTTTCTTTCCAGGGCTTTCGGAGGACAAAAAACAGACGATCAACAATTCTGTCTGGCGATAACCATGGATTTTATCAATTAAATATATAAAATGAAAACAAAACAATTCTTAAGCGCAACATTAGCTATCGTTGCCCTTATGGCATCTTGTAAAAAAGATGATTACCGAAAACTACCTTCAACAGAAGGTGTTCAGTTCACTTCAAAAATTGAAGGGAATGCAGCAACAAAAGCTTCAGGAACTACTTGGGGAGCGAATGATGAGATTGGCGTATTCATGAAGCAAGGAAGCGGATTGGGCAACGCATTGGCAGCCAACAAAAAGTATGTTACTCCTGGAAATGGAAACTTTACAGCAACTGGTGCTGATGTGATCAACTATCCTGATCAAGGAAAAGTTGACTTTATTGCCTACTATCCATATGCTTCGGCTGTAAGCGGAACTACATTACCGATCAATGTGAGCAACCAAACAGCTCAAGAGAAAATTGACGTAATGTATTCTAACAATGCTACAGGATTGGACAAAACATCAGGTAATCCAGCATTGACATTCCAACATAAATTGTCAAAAATAGAAATCAACGTTACTGGAGGAACTGGAGTTAATATTTCAGGATTAAAAGCTGTTTTGAATGCTGTTAATACCACTGCTTCCATGGATCTTGCTACGGGGGTAATTTCTGCAGGATCTAACTCAGCGAACGTAAATGCTAAAATCATCTCAGTTGATGGTAAAAACACAGTAGAAGCAATCTTGATTCCAGGGGATTACGCTGGAAAAGAAGTTGTTTTCACTTCCGGAAATGAAAACTTTAAATGGACTTTGCCTGCTAACCTTGCTTATGAAACAGGTAAGAAATACTCTTATAATGTGTCATTGGAATCGGGTGAGACTAAACAAGTAGTGGGTGAAGGAAATGCAACAATCACTGACTGGACTTCGATTATTGGTGGATCATTCAAAGCAGGAAAAGATGGTGGAACAGTAACTACTACACCTGAACCAACAACAAATGCAAAAGAACAAACTTTTTATCAAGAAGGATTTGGTGAAAAAGGAAAAGATAGATTAAAAGTTGAGAAATATATGGATTTTGAAAATAAAGGTGTTACCTATTCATCCATATTTCCAGGTTTCGCTGACATCCGTGCAACAAGCTCCATGAATTCACACCTATGGTTGCCAGCTAATAGAAACTCAGGTCTTAAAATTGAAGGATCAAATCAGAAGGATTTAAAGATGTAGTATTGACATTTGATATTGCTGCACAAGAACTAGGGCCTGTTAATGGAGTAACCGTAAAGATAAATGGTAAAGAATTGTCAACATCAGGAGATTTAAAATCAAAAAATAAATTTATTCCAGTTAAAGTGTCTGGTATTGAATCAGCTTCTACGATGACTCTTGAATTTGTTGGTACTGCTGCAAATAATAAAGTTGGCTACCGCGTTGACAACGTCAAATTAGTAGGAAAAAAATAATTTTTCATTAATAAGATAGGGGGCCGTTGCGGTCCCCATCTTTTCTCATATACTCTTCTTATCCAGAAGTAACTATGCAAAGAATTTTACCAATTATCATATTATTGACCTGTTTCAGATTTGTGGGATATTCTCAAGAAGGAATCCAACTGAAAGGGAAGGTAATACATGAATGCACCAAAGTCCCCTTGGTGGGGATCACGATTTTCCTGGAGCAGAACAAAATGACCACGAGTACAAATGAAGAAGGTGAATTTGTATTTGTGAACCTCAAACCTGGTAATGAGAAACTGACCATCCAATCTGCAGGATTCAGAAGCTTTGAGCTTAACTTAGAATTATTAGATTCTGGGTCAAGGACATTAGATGATATCGAACTTCTGGCGGAGAACCAGGTCGATGTACAGACCGTTCTGGGGGTCATCGACGATGGCATCATCTCCTCGGAAGGGGACATGAGCACGCAGGACATCCAGGTATCTGTTATCCTTTCCAATGACCTGTACCTCAACAAGGTCGGGTTCAAACTGTCGCCCTACCGATTCAGGGTAAGGGGCTACGACAACTTTTACGAACATACCTATATCAACGGTGTTCTGGCCAACGACCAATACCGCCGTGTGTTCAACTATGCCTCTATCGGGGCCTTGAACGACCTGACCAGGAACGGTGACGTCGTTAACTATAATCAAGTAGGCACTTATACGCTCGGGACCATCGGCGGTTCCGAGAACATCAATATGCGGGCGAGCTCCTATGCAAAGGGGGGCAAGCTCACCCTGTCCTATACGAACAGGAATTATTATGCGCGCTCGATGTTCAGCTACTCCACGGGTCTGAACGAGCGTGGCTGGGCCTTTACGGGGGCGGTCGGTGGCCGGTACTCCGACAAGGGAGCAATCCCGGGCACATCGTACAACAATCTTTCATATGCACTCTCCGCAGAGAAGCAATGGCAGGATGGAGATCATTCCCTGTCGCTCTTGACCTTTGGTTCACCCGTAGTCCGTGGACAGCAGGGTTCCTCTTTTCAGGAAGTGTATGATTTGGTTGGAAACAATCTTTATAACCCAAATTGGGGTTACCACAACGGGAAGGTAAGAAACTCCCGGATAGTAAAGGCTTTCGATCCCACAGCAGTGGTTTCGCACCGCTGGAAGATCGATGACAAAACCAGTCTGACCTCTGGCGGTATGTTCCATTATGGACGCTATAGCAACAGCGCACTGAACTGGTACAATGCCATGGACCCTAGACCGGACTACTACAGATATTTGCCGTCAAACTATGGAAAGTTTACACCTAAAATAGATATTTCAACGGTTGAGGAATACACTGGTCTTTGGAAATCTCGCGATCCAAGAGTTACCCAATTGAACTGGGACGAAATGTACAGGCAGAACATGAACCCAGAAAATGTACGCAAGAATGCTGGAGCAGCTCTTTACATGCTGGAACGTCGACATTCGGATGTGCTGGAAGGTACATTGAGCACTACTTTTCATAAACTATATGATAACAACTCCATTCTCACAGGAGGAATTGAAGCCCGTTCGAGCAGATCTTACCAGTACAAGACGGTAGATGACCTGATGGGCTCGAGCCACGTGCTGGACCTGGACAAGTTCGCCGAGCGCGAGAATCCGGGCAACGAGAGCATCAAGCAGAACGACCTTAAATATCCGAACCGCAAGGTGTACGAGGGTGATATCTTCGGCTATGATTTCGACATCGACATCGAGAGCGTGAATGCCTGGATAGCGAACAGCTACCAGACTCGGAACCTTGACATCTACTACGGCACGAAGATCGGCTATACGGATCTCCAGAGGAAGGGCAACATGATGAACGGCCGTTTTCCGGACCACTCCTATGGGAAGGGGCCGAAGTACGGTTTCGTCGATTTCACGGTGAAGGCCGGGGCCACGTATAAGTTCGACGGGAGGCATTTCCTGTCGGCGAACATGGCCTACATCACCGAACCGCCGTTGCCCGACCGCGCCTATGTGATGTCCAGGGTGACGGACCGTGTGGTGAAGGGCCTGTCGAGCGGGAAGGTGTTCCATTCGGACCTGAACTACGTGTTCTCGATGCCGAAGCTTGCGGGCAGGATCTCTGTCTTCCAGACGAATTTCTATGACCAGCTGGAGCGGATGAACTACTACCACGACTCCCAGCGGACCTTTGTTTTCCACAACCTGAGCGGTGTCGACCGCCGGCACAGGGGGATGGAGGCCAGCCTGACCTACAGCCTGGACCAGAACTGGAACTTCGATTTCATAGGGAGCTTTGGGGAATACTATTACAGCAACAACCCGATGGGGACGATGAACTCCGAGAACGGGCTGCTGGTGAACGTTGAGGAAACGGTGTACATGAAGAACCTCCATGTATCGGGGACACCACAGGCAGCGGGGATCGTAGCTGCGAGATACTTTTATGACTACTGGTTCTTTGAGCTGAGCGGTAACCTGGTGGGCAGAAATTACATGTCTGCAGCCCCGCTAAGGCGTACATCTTCAGTTTATTCAACCGTAAATCCCTATACAGAGAGTTATGAGTCGTATCAACAGTTGACTACCCAAGAACGTCTAGAGAGTAATTTAACAATTGATGCTTCTGTTGGTAAGCTCCTATATCTCAAAAACAGGAGGGCATTGAACTTCAATCTCTCGGTCATGAACCTTTTGAACAACAGAGGTATCGGAACTGGAGGTTTCGAACAGGGACGTCTTGACCTGACCTACCCGGATCGCTTCAGTTCAAGGTACTTCTATATGCAGGGACTGAACATTTTTTTCAACACAAGTTATAGGTTTTAAAATTAATACAACATGAAAAATATAGGCTACATATTATTGTTCTTCATCAGCATGTGCTTTATGTCCTGCGAGCGTGAATATATGCCACCACCGCTGACAGAGCCACAATATAAAGGCAAAGCTGCAAACATCACCATCAAACAGCTGAAAGATAGATATGCTACTCTGACAGCACCTACCTTGATAGAAGAGGAATTGATCTTCAAAGGCATTGTGACTGGTAACGATGAGTCTGGAAACATCTACAAACAGATCTATGTTCAGGATGAAACTGCTGCCATCAATATTGGGGTAGAACAGAATGCTGTATATGGCAAGTTTCAAGTTGGACAAGAAGTTTTTGTAAACTTAAAGGATCTCTATATTTTGAAATATGGCGGTGAATTGCAGATTGGACTGAGCACCACAAATGCAAACAGAATATCATGGTTAGATTTTCAAGAAAAAGTGCAGTTGAATTCTTGGCCAAATCCTGCCAATGCTATTCCTAAAGTTATCGAGTTAAACAAACTTACAGATGACATGGTAAACCAATTGGTGGAAGTTAAGGACATTCGCTTTTCCAATGGCGGGAAAAATCCTTTTTCTTCGAAAGATGCTACAACCAATGAGGAAATCAAAAATAAGGATGGAAATGTAATGATTGTGAGAACAAGTAACTATTCCAACTTTTCACAAGATATGCTGCCCTTGGGCAATGGAGGTTTAGTCGGTATCCTGGGGAGATTCAATGGAACATGGCAATTGTTATTAAGAACCAGCAGAGATATTAAATCATTTGATGGTCAAGAACCAGAAGGCAATAAACCTGTGTCAGGCAGTTTCTTCAAAGAAACTTTTGGTAAAGGGACTTATCCATCTGGAAACCGACCTAAAGTAGCTGATTTCAATGATTTTGACATGAAAGCACCTGTAAAATATACAGAAGAACTTGGAAGTGCAGATGTAAGAAGTGTTTCAGGTGATAATGGTGCTCACGTTTGGCTACCAGCAAACAAAGAATCAAATTTGAAAATCACTGGAATTAATACAAGAGATAAAGGCGATGTTACTTTGAACTTTCAATTGACAGCGAATCTTTTCGATGCTACAGCAGCTGCAAACTTAAATCAAATCCAGGTGAAGGTCAATGGTAAGTTGATGAATATCCCTAGCAAAGAAGTTTCAAATGCAGCTGGTGACAATAACAAATGGTACACCATCAGTATTCCAAACATTGAACAATCCAACAATGTGACCATTGAATTCATTTCTAAGTCTGATTTGAACAAAGTTGGTTTCCGTTTGGACAATATCGAATTGATAGGGGGTGCTGCAGGTCAAGAGGTCATCATCGTTAAGGGAGACAAGAAAAGATGATAAGAAGGTACATACGACCAAGAACTTGTGCTTTATTGGGATTTCTTCTTTCGAGTTTATTTGTCCAGGCACAACAGAAAAGTTATTCGGTATATCCGATAGCTTTCTATAATGTAGAGAACCTTTTTGATACCGAAAGGGATACAACGGTCTTGGATGGAGAGTTCACTCCATCAGGTGGCATGAACTGGACACCTGACAAATACAGGAAGAAACAGGAAAAACTTGCTTTTGTTCTGAGTCAAATAGGTCGAAGAAACTGCCCCGTTGGTCCAGCGCTGATCGGTCTGAGCGAGATCGAGAACAGAAAGGTTCTGGAAGACTTGGTAAACCAACCTTCCCTGGCAGAAAACAATTATCAGATCGTGCACTATGACTCTCCCGACCGCAGGGGGATCGACGTTGCCCTTCTGTACAATCCAGCGCTGTTCAGGTACGTGGATTCTCAGGTGCTGGGCTATAAAATCCCCAGCAGGCCGGACTATGTGACCAGGGACGTGCTGTTGGTGAAAGGGGTGATCGCCAATGAGATGGTCCATATTTTCGTGAACCATTGGCCATCGAGGTTCGGGGGCAAGTCGTCCGAGCTCCGCGAATTTGCGGCCAGCATTGTCAAGTCCGCCGTTGATTCCATCTATCACAAGAACCCGAACTCCAAGATCATCATCATGGGTGACCTGAACGACGATCCTGTCGATATCAGCGTCCGGGAAACATTGGGTGCCAAGAGCAGGAGGGAGAATGTAGTCCAAGGAGAACTCTACAACACCATGTACAACCATTATTCGAAAGGCATCGGCTCCTTGGGCTACCAGGCAAAATGGAGCCTGTTCGATCAGATCATAGTTTCCGAACCCTTGCTAGGCGAGGACCGGAAAACACTGAAGTTCTGGAAATCGGAGATCTACAATCCCGAATACCTGATCACCAAGGATGGCAGATACAAGGGCTATCCACTGAGGACTTTTTCAGGGAATTTGTTCCAGAATGGATATTCAGATCACTTCCCGGTATTGATCTATTTGCTGAAGGAAGTGGAATTGTAAAATAATTTTTATGTAATGAAAAATAGGAACAGATTTTTAGAAAAAAGAAGTGCATTGATAAGCATGGTTTTATGCTTGTTGTTTCTATTCAGCTCCTGTCAAAAGGGGGAAGAAATAGATGTCCTTGTTTCAAAATCTGTTCTGGTTTATATGTCGGCGAACAACAATTTGGCTGCAGAGGCGATGGACAACATCAACCAGATGGAGTCCGGCTTCGGCGACTTCGATGGCAAGCTGATCGTTTATGCACGGGTCTTCGGTCAGGCGCCCAAGATCTACGAGATCGTGCATGACCAGAGCCCTCGGATCGTCAGCAAGGTGCTGAAGAGCTATCCGGATCACAACGCCTCGGATCCCGAGGTCATGAAAATGGTTTTCCGTGACATGCAGGAGCTATCTAGGTCGGAGAGGTATGGCGCGATCCTGTGGTCGCATGCCACGAACTGGCACCCGGGCACTGAAAAGAAGATGGCCAAGCTGAAGTCCTTCGGTGAAGACGGCGGGAAGACCATGGACATCAAGGACCTGAAGCGGGTCTTGCCCCGGAACCTGGACTACCTGATATTCGATGCCTGCTCGATGGGCTCGGTTGAGGTGCTTTACGAGCTGCGGGACATCGTCCCGCTTGTCCTGGCATCGCCGACCGAGGTGATCAGCGTGGGCATGCCCTACGACCGTATCGTGGAGTTCCTGTTGATGCGGGACAGCCGCGAGGGGCTGAAACGGGCAGCCCAGCTGTACTACGAGTTCTACAGCAGGCAGCAGGGCCAGATGCAGTCGGCAACATTCTCGCTGGTCGACATGGGAGAGATGGGCAACCTGGCCAAAGCCATGCGGGAGGTCATCGAAAAGCATCCGGGAACCGTGGTGCACAGGGAGAGCGTACAGCGCCTGGACCTGGATGTGAATGCAGTGAACACAGTACCTGCATTCGACCTCCTGGATTTCTGTGCGAAGAACTATCCCAAACAGGACTATGAGATGGTCAGGCAGCAGGTGAACAGGACAGTGCTCTACAAGGTGAACACCAGCCATTTCCTGGGAACACCGATCAATGCTTTCTCGGGACTGTCCTGCTATATACCCTCAAGATCTGAATCTCGATTTTTCAAGTATTATCAATCCTTTAACTGGAGCAGGGTGTCGTCCTACTTCAGATTGTTCCAAGCTTATTCATAATTTTTTATAATTACTATTTTCGTTTGAAAGGGGTCATTTTGGAATGGCTCCTTTTTTTTGGAAACAAAAAAAGCCAGGTCCTATCAACCTGGCTTTTACAATTATGTTCAATGTTTTATTTATCATCCTCAGGGTCACTCTCTCCAAATAATCCCAACTGACCATTATTGTCAATCTGGATATCATCTGGATTGGTGATTTCAAAAGGAATATCATCGACTGGTTTTGATTCAGGCTCTTTTTTGTCTTGAGCCTTTGGTTTTTCTGCCTTAACCTCAGGTTTTGCAGATTCTTTCTCAGATGGACCAGCATCTGGCGTTTCTGTAGTTTCCGGAAGGTCATTTTCGACAGATGAACTAGATTCAGCTGACACTGGAGTATCTGCCAAAGGAGTAGTTGATAAGTCTTTCTCCTCAGATAGAAGTTTGATCTTCTGGACGGTGTGGAAAGACAATCTATTTCCTTGAGCTTTCATCCCTTTCACATCTACGATTTCAGTAAGTTCTTGTTCAAGATGTTCGTGAGTTTGAGACTTCCCTTTCAAGATGTCCAATGAAACTACTGGAGCGTCATTATTGGTCAGCAATATCAATTTACTGTCATCACCTATAAATCGAACGCGTTTGCCTACGGGGTTATCGTCGAAATTGAAGCGTTTAACATAATAAGTACCTGTCTTCGCATCCTGGTGAATGGCTGTATACACTTGTTCAGGAGTATATTTTTCCATCCGAATCATCTTTTCATCAAAGTGATTGTTCAGGTCAAAATTCGAAAGCTCATAAGAGCCATCTTTCATCACGATCAAGATTTTGTCATCGCCATCGAATTCACCCAGGAATTTACCTCTATTATCAGCGTTCAAACGTTTTAAGGTCTCATCATACCAGATTTTTCTTCCCGCTAGGGTTGAAACGCCAGCACTTTTGAAAGAAACTTTTTTCACAGGATACTTGCTGACGATATTTCCTTGCGAAGCACGGCCTTTGATTGCAATTTCCGCAAAGTCCATATCAAAATTCAGCTTACGTAATTTAGAGTGTGGCTTAAGCTGGATATTCACAACTTCAGCTTCTCCGTTTGGATTCGCAGTGAAGTAAAGGAATTTAGAACCTTTGCTGCCTTTTCCAATGTCATAATCCTTGTCTCGTGTCACACCTGTTACAGAGAAACGCTTGATATAACTTGTGCCGGTTGAACCGTCTTTATAGATGGCATTGTAAACTGTTCGGTCATCGCCTTTCTTGAAGACAGCAACATGGATAATATCCTTGCCAACAAATATTTTGTCCTGGATTTTAACCACGGAGTACTTACCATCACCACGGAATACAATGATATCATCAATATCAGAACAGTCACCAACCAACTCATCTTTACGCATATTTGTTCCGATGAATCCCTCTTCCCGGTTTACATATAATTTGGCATTTGCCAAGGCTACTTGAGTTGCTTCAACCTTATCGAATACGCGAAGTTCGGTTTTGCGTTCTCTGCCCTTGCTGTATTTGCCACGGATATATTCAAACCATTTGATGGTATATTCAGTCAGGTTCCTTAAGTTCTTTTTAACCTCCTTGATTTCATCCTCTAGGGCCTTCATCTGTTCGTCAGCCTTTTTCACGTCAAAGCGAGTGATGCTACTCATTGGCTTGTCGATCAATCTCTTGTAATCTTCAGGAGTGATCGGACGATAGAATTGGTCAAAGAATGGGGAGAACAACTGATTCAATACTTCAACTACGGTCTCAAAGTCGCCTGCGTTTTCATAATCAGGATGTTTATACATCCCCTCTTGAATAAAGATTTTCAGTAAGGAACTGAAGAATATCTTTTCAAGAAGTTCGTGCAACCTGATTTCGAGTTCTTGCTTTAGTAAGCTTTTGGTTTGTTTTGTGTTTTCGATCAAGATGTCATTCACGCTCATAAAATGAGGCTTATTGTTCTTGATGACACATGTATTTGGCGAAATGGAAGTTTCACAGCCTGTAAATGCATAGGAGTGCATCGATGGTTACGTCCGGGGAGATTCCTGGAGCAAGGTGTACCATGATTTCTACAAATTCAGCTGTGTTGTCTTCGATTTTCTTGATTTTGATTTTTCCTTTTTCATTGGCGGAGACAATACTGTCGATCAAGGATCCTGTGGTGGTTCCGAAAGGAATTTCAGTGATCGCCAATGTTTTTTTGTCGCGTTCTTCGATTTTTGCGCGGACACGGATTTTACCACCACGCTGGCCTTCATTGTATGCAGTCACATCGGCCATACCGCCAGTAGGGAAGTCCGGATAGATTGCCGGTCTTTCGCCTTTCAGTACTTGGATAGACCCATCGATCAATTCAATGAAATTGTGGGGCATAATTTTGGTAGCCAAACCTACAGCGATACCCTCTGCACCTTGAGCCAATAGCAATGGGAATTTTACCGGCAGGGTGATAGGCTCTTTATTACGACCATCATAACTCAGTTGCCAATCCGTAGTGTCAGGATTGAAGACCACTTCATTGGCAAACTTGGACAATCGTCCTTCTATATAACGAGGAGCAGCCGCAGAGTCCCCAGTAATTGGATCCCCCCAGTTACCCTGACAGTCAATCAATAAGTCTTTTTGACCAATCTGAACCATGGCATCGCCAATCGAAGCATCCCCGTGTGGGTGATACTTCATGGTATTTCCAATCACATTCGCAGCCTTGTTAAAGCGGCCATCATCCATCTCCTTTAAAGAGTGGAGGATGCGTCGCTGCACCGGCTTGAAACCATCATTGATATGTGGTACAGCACGGTCCAAGATAACATAGGAAGCATAATCTAAAAACCAATTCTCATATAGCCCCGATAAGGGGATGGTATTGCTTTGTTGGTCTTGATTTGGATTTGAGTCGTTATTTTCTTCTATATCGTTGATTTCGTCACTCATGTACTTTTCCGTAAGTTTTTGATGGGTTTGCAGACTTGATTTCTGCAAACCTCGTAAAAATACGAAATTCATTTTATTTGTCTTATTTTTAGGATTATTCTACTTTTAACAAATTCCTATATCATGAAGAGATTACTTTTCTTATTTGTTCTCAGCTTTTCCGTAAGCCTATTGTTCGCGCAAAATGGCAATTATGAGCTGAAAGAAAATATTTCATACGCAGCATCAAATGCCGATGCCTATAGCAAGGAGCGCTGTCAAATTGATGTGTATTACCCAAAGGATAAAAAGGATTTTGTAACTGTGGTTTGGTTTCATGGCGGCGGATTGACGGGGGGTGAAAAAGAGATTCCGGCTTATTTAAAAGACAAGGGTATTGCTGTGGTTGGAGTAGGGTACCGTTTGTCTCCGAAAGCCAAGGTCGAGGACATTATCAAAGATGCTGCAAAGGCAGTCAGCTGGACTTTCAATCATATCGGAGAATTTGGTGGCAGCAACCAAAAAATCGTTCTTTCGGGCCATTCTGCCGGAGGGTATTTAAACCTAATGTTAGCTCTCAACCCGAGATACCTCAAGGAGGAGGGAATTGATGCTGATAAACTGTTTTGGAGTTGTGCCTTTCAGCGCACAATGCATCAGCCATTTTACTGCTCGTGCTGAAAAAGGAATTGATATCAATCAGCCTGTCGTGGATGAATTTGCACCTTTATATTGGGTACGCAAGAATCAAGTTCCCATTACCTTGATTACAGGCGATCGTGAGTTGGAAATGGTGGGACGATATGAAGAAAATGCATACTTGGCTAGGATGTTGAAAATTGTGGGACACTCCCAGACAAAATTGCTCGAATTGGATGGATATGATCATGGAATGACCTATCCTGCATTCCCGATCCTGATTAGGGAAATCGAACGCTGGAATAAATAAAATAAAACTTGTTTTACTAAAAATTTTAGTAATTTTGAATAATTGCATATTCGGAATTACTATGGATTTGTTTGATAATAAGCGGTTTGTTGCTCATTTGGACTTGGATACGTTTTTTGTAAGCGTAGAACGTCTCAAGAACAGTAAGTTCATTGGCAAGCCTTTGATTGTCGGGGGGATGAGCGATCGGGCAGTGGTTTCGGCATGCAGCTATGAGACTCGGAAGTTTGGCGTCCACAGTGCGATGCCCATGAAATTGGCGATGAGGCTTTGTCCGCATGCCATTGTCGTCCGTGGAGACATGGATAGCTACAGTTATTATTCAAGAGTGGTAACGGATGTAGTACGAGAGACCGTCCCGGTAATGGAAAAGGCCAGTGTAGATGAGTTTTATGTAGACCTCACCGGGGTCGATCGTTTCTTTGGCTGTAGCCAGTTTATGGTCGAGCTGAAGAATAGGATCAAAAAAGAAAGCGGGCTGCCCATCAGCTATGCGTTGGCATCTAATAAATTGATCAGCAAAGTAGCCACAGATGATGCCAAACCCGATGGACGCAAGGAAATCTTGCATGGACTGGAGAAGGATTATCTAGCCCCATTAAAGATACAAAGGATGCCCGGAATAGGGGAAAAGACCAGTGTGCTCTTGCTGCAGATGGGTGTAAGTACAATCAAGATATTAAGTGAGATTCCGGTGCCTATGATGCATAATCTCCTCGGGAAAAATGGAATTGACCTTTCCCGGAAAGCCAATGGAATCGATCCTTCACCCATTATCCCATATTCAGAGCAAAAGAGCATAGGGACTGAAGAAACCTTTATGCAAGACACGATCGACATGCAGTTCTTGAACAGCGAACTGATCCGCATGACCGAGCGCTTGACCTTTCAATTGCGAAAGCAAGAGCGATTGACCGGTTGTGTGACCGTGAAACTCAGGTATGCCAATTTCGATACGGTGAGCAAGCAGATGGTTATTTCGTATACCGCATCTGATACCGTTCTGTTAAAGAAAGTAAAGGAGCTTTTCGCCAAATTATATGATAAACGGATGCTGGTACGCCTGATTGGGGTGCGATTCAGTCATCTGGTTCAAGGTTCCCAACAGATCAACCTCTTTGAAGATACGGAAGAAGCAGTAAGGTTGTATCAAGCTATGGATGCCATGCGAGCTCGTTATGGTGATGAAGCAATCAAAAGAGCTATATCTGTCAAGGAAAGAGAAAAAAGAGAGCGAAGCCCTCATTTTTAAATCTCTTTGCTGTGTACCAATTTTAAGGATGACTTGGGGTAAGCCAATTTCTTGAAAGTTTTGAAATATTCTTGACCCATGATTTCCCAACCATAGTTTTCTCTACTGAATATTTGATATAATTTTGCGTCTTTCTGATACTCAGCCGAAAAATCCATGATCTCTTCCAACCGATTGATCCAAGCCTCACGATCGCCAGATTGAAGCAGAATGCCATTCTTTTTGTCCTGAACAGCATCTGTAATGCCTTCAATGGCAGCCGCAACAACCAACGTCCCTGAAATAGAGGCCTCCAGGCAAACCAGACCAAAACCCTCCATATCTCCGCTTACTCGAATATTGGGCATCAAAAATGCCAAAGAATGAGCCAATAAAGACTGTAGATGAGAAAACGGAATTTTCCCTAAATGCTGTACTTTTTTACGGATATGATTCTCTTTCAAAAGATGCCTGATCTCTCTTTCATCAGAGGGATAACCCAAAAATAAAGTAATTAGATGATAAATTTTAGGAGGAAAAACGCGAAGGAGTTTCTCTGTGAAACCAGCTTTTTTGTTGAATGGACCAATCATCAGCAATTGAAAGTCATCGGGCATATGAGGAACTACTTCCTTCAGCAACCAGGAAAATCCCTTTCTTTTTACAGGTCGGCCCAAAGTCACGAAATACTTCTTCTTGACGTTCAATTGAGGATAGTAAGCCAACAATTGTTCTAATGGTATGATTTCGGAACTAGCGAGATGGCGATTCACCCCATTTTTTAATGACTGTCACTTTTTCTTTAGCAATACCACGTTCTATTGCAGCGGCAGCGGTTGCTCGGCTAACGGCAATGATATGATCGTATTTGTTGAAACGAGGAAGGATTTGTTTCTGGAAATAAACCAAAGGAAAGACCACGTCCAAACCATGGATGGTTACTACGCGTTTTATATGCTCATAACCCGAATGAAATAAGGCTAAAGATGCAATCAGACCATCATTGAAATGTATCAATTGAATACCGGGATGTAACTCCAGCATATTTTTGATATTGGAATTGAGGTTCCAAAAGAATTTCAAAAGACTTCCTTCGCCCTTTTGGTATACCAATTTATGTACAATTGCATGCCTTGAAATAGCATGAATGAGTTCATAGCTTTGTTTTTCCATCCCTCCGGTCGAAGGTGGATATTTATGGCTAACAAATAATATTTCCATTCTGTAAAGTAGATGCTTGTTTGCTGTCTTTTTTTAAAAAGGGATAAAGGATGAAACCTATGGCGATCCAAAATAATTGTCTGGCTCGGCGAAGAATAGATGCTGAAACCCAAACGCTCCCAGCAGAAATTCCAACTATACTCAACATCATTTTGTTCCCAAGCTCCTCAATCCCCAATTGACCCGGAACAAATGCACCTGCACTCTTGAAAACAATAACTCCCATGTCCAACAGTAGGCCATGCATAGGAACCACAGAATAACCTAAGAAAAGAAGAATAAAGTAAAACTCTAAACTGCCAATAACCCAATGGACCGTAGCTAATAGATAGGAATACCAAAAGAATCGGGGATTATACCGATAAGATTTTCGAATATTGAAAGACAAATCCTTGATCTTATAAACCAACTTCCTTAACAAACCATTGGAATTTTCTTTCAAAATTGGCTTGGACATAGATTTACTGAAGATCAACCAATAAAAGAAAACAAGATTGAGAAGAATCAATAAAGCAATGAAAATATAGAATACGATTCCAATGCTCTTTAAAGCTGTTTGACCAATCTCCATTTTGCTCAACCATAAACAAGCGATTAAAAGCAATAAGATTTGTGACAGGACAACTGTAATCCTAGAAGTAGCAACTGAGCTCAATGCAACTTCACTGCTAATACCATAAGGTTTCAGCATTTCAGCCTTTAATAGATCGCCCCCAACAATACTGGTCGGGTTGTATTGACCAACGGTTTCACCAACTTGCCTAACAGCAAAGAGTTTTAGAATACTGATTTTTTTACGATTCTCTCCCAAGCAAATATGCCATGACCAAGTCCCAAAAAAATAAGCGATGAATGTTATTCCAAGCAAATAAATAAACCGAAACCCAATGGCCCGTAATTCCTCCTTGGTAGCTGAGAAATCTGTGTTCAAGATAAATATGCCTATGAAGACAAGAATGACAACAATCAACACCAACTTAATGGCCTTTTTTGTTGAATTTTAGTTGCTGGCCCATGCCAATGAATTTATGGGTGATGCCGCCAATTCTTCGATATCATCAAAATAAGTTTCAGCCAACTTTGCCCAGTCTAATTTCCTGACATATGCCAACCCAGCTTCTCTAAAATCTTCTCTAATGTTGGCGTCACTAAGAATTTTATGGATGAAATAAACGTATTCCAACGCATTATTGGGCACACATTTATAACCTGTTCGACCATGGTCTACTAAACTGGCACTACCACCGCCATTTGCAATGACACATGGAAGTCCCGACGCCATGGCCTCAATGACAACATTGCCATAGGTTTCAGAAGTAGAAGTGAAAACGAACACATCCGATGAAGCATACAGCTTGGATAATTCCTCATGATCCAATTTTCCCAGAAAAAATGCAGTCGGCATAAGTTCTTGTGCCTCCTGTTTGGCAGAACCATCACCAGCGATTATCAAATTGTATTCTATTTTTGATTTTTTGAGCTGATTATAGATATCAATCAATGTCTGTACATTCTTTTCCCAGACCAAGCGACTCGCAAATAAAATATTGGGTTTGTCGTTCTTGGTGATTTCACGGATATAATGGGAATCTGCTTTCTCAGGATTGAAAAGACTTAAATCGATACCTCGTTGCCATAATGTCAATCGTTCGGAGTCAATCCCTATTTCTTTGAGCTCATCCATGATGTTATGCGCAGGTACATAAACCTTTTGACAGCTGTTGTAAAAGCGGACCATCGCTTTACGCATCCAATATTCTGCAGGTTTGATAAGAGAGGATAAATTCCTAAGATAATAAGCGATATAAGAGATAAAGTGGGTATGGTAAATACTGATGATCGGTATGTTTTTTCTGCGGGCATATTTTAAGGCAAAGAAGCCTAACAATGAAGGTGTTGCGATATGGATCACGTCTGGTTCAAAATTATCAAGGGCTTCCTCGAGCTTCCATCTCGACAACTGCGGAACAGCAAATGAATAATCATCATTGATCGGAATCCTAAATGTAGGAACTTGGTAAGATTGGTGAAGATGAAAATTGTCTGGCCCTTTACCATATATAAATAGGTAAGAGAAAGCTGTGTGATCGATACGGTTTATTATTTGGAACATGGTCCGGGAGGCTCCATCGAAATCTTCAATAAGGATCTCCGAAAAAAATGCAACTTTCTTCATGTAGAATGCAAATTGTCTATCCGATAAAAATAATGTACCAATGTTTCCTTAGTGATAAGCTCATGTTAAGGTATTATGAATGAACTGTTTAGAATGAGTAAAGTGTTAATGATAAGGAAATAACAAATCAACAAACCTTTAATATTGAATTAAGGTTGTGTTTAACCCTTTCCGATACTTTTGTTATAGGATCAATGATTGATATCTATGCTAATCAACCTTCCTTATCCTCAGAAAAGTAAAGCTTGGCATTTCAGGTTTTTAATGTTGTTGTCAGTTTTTTTCTCCTTAATATTTCTTTTCAGTTACAAAAAAAGCAACGGGTCAAAAGCAAACTTATTTGTTGAACACCCAGCTTTGGAAGACCGTTCTTCTGGCGAACTCTCTTTACTGACCTATAATATTGCAGGCCTTCCAGCCATTATTTCTTCAGCAGAAACCCCACGAGCATCTAGCATTCGTGAAATCGGTGAAAGAATCAATAGATTTGATATCGTCAATGTCCAAGAAGACTTCAATTACAACGCAGAACTCTACTCGTTCAATCTTCATCCATACAGGACTCAGACAATGGGTACAGTCCCATTTGGTGATGGACTGAGTACCCTTTCTAAATTTCCGATCATGGAATCTCAACGGATTGCTTGGTCAGATTGCAGTGGTAGCGATTGTTTTACACCTAAAGGATTCAGTTATACAAGAATCCAAATCGCTAAAGATGTATTCCTTGATGTTTATAATATCCATGCTACAGCCCAGGACAATAAAAACGCGGTGGCAGCAAGAAAGAAAAATTTAAAACAGTTAGCTGCTTTTATACATGAAAACTCAGAATGTCAACCCTTATTGATTATGGGCGACTTCAATGCCCATTATGCTTTTGTAGAAGATAATGTCCGCGATTTTCAGAAAGAAATCCATGTGTTCGATAGCTGGACATTATTGCGAAACAAAGGATTAGTGCCCGAACATCAAGAAGATTTTGTAGCAAGTCATGCACTAAATGTGACCGATGACTGTGAAAGTATCGACAAAATATACTTTAGAAATAGTGACCAAATCATATTCACTCCAAAAAATTACCAAGTGCAACATGACCTGTTTTCAACAGATTCTGGACAGCCATTATCGGACCATTGTGCCATATCGTTAAATTTGGAATGGGAATTGACCAATTCATCCCAAGATACAAGTGTAGTAAAAGATGAATTATTGCTGAAATGAACATATACGCAATAGATTAATGAAAAATTAACGTAGAGTTCCAAATTAGATAATTTGAAGACTATACTTTTATTTCATATAAGTTAATAGATGACCATACTTTTTATACTAGCGGGAGTAATCATAGTTTTACTGTTCTTGTTCAAGAATCTAAAAGGAAAGCTTATTTCAGTAGCCATCCCGCAAGAAGACAGCTCTTCAGAGCATTTTCTCCAAGGCAAGATATCCTTGCTTACCTACAACATTGCTGGTTTACCGCAAGGAATATCAGCAGCAAAACTACCCCGAAAACTCAGTATTGCCGAAATAGGTGAAAAAATCGAACCCTTTGACATTGTCAATGTTCAGGAAGATTTCAATTACAATACCGCATTTTATTCTAAAAACCTGCATCCCTATCGTACCGAGACAAAAGGCAAGATCCCGGTAGGTGATGGCTTGAACACTTTATCTAAATATCCAATTATTGAATATAGAAGAATCCCTTGGAGACATTGCAGTGGACCAGATTGCTGGACGGTGAAAGGATTTACGTTCGCCCAAATTCAACTGGCACATCAGGTAACCATAGATGTCTATAATATCCATGCTAATTCCAGTGATGTAGCACGTGCAGCAAGAGCAAGAAGGGAAAATTTCCGACAACTCGCAAATTATATCAATGAACATTCTGTAGACAGACCTATTATTGTAATGGGAGATTTCAACGCCCATTATGCCTATAAAAGAGATAATCTCCATGAATTCTTATTGACTACCGGCCTTTCGGATGGCTGGGTACAATATCTTAGAAAAGGAGTTTTCCCTGAAGTTATCCCAAAATTTATAGCCCAACATATGTTGAGCTTAAATAATGAAACCGAAAGTCTCGACAAGATATTCTTCCGGAGCAGTAAAAACCTCAAATTCCAACCAGCAGATTATCAGGTGGAAATACAGCATTTCACCAACGATGAAGACCAGGCATTGTCAGACCACCTGGCTGTATCAATGAAGCTTGACTGGACTTGGGAAGATTAAATTAATTCCTCGATTAACCACAACATGTATATAATAGTAATAAGCTGAGAATTAAACACTCAGCTTTTTTTATCGGAAATTTTACTAAAAATTTTAGTAAAATATTCTAAAAATTCCTAATCTTGCAAATATGTTTTTGAATTGCAAGACCTGGTTCAGTTTCCATTATGGAACATTTCCTACTAAGGAATTGGTGGAACGTGCTCAATTATTAGGACTGAAATCCATGGCTTTGACCAATATCAACAGCACAGCTGATTGCTGGGATTTTGTGCTGAAGTGCCAGGAAGCAAACATAAAACCCATTTTAGGCGTCGAAATACGCAATGAAAATGAACTTTGCTATATCCTTCTCGCAAAAAACAACGCCGGTCTATTGGCAATACAAAGCTTCCTGTCTTTTTATAAACAGCGAAAATTAAACTTCCCCAAAAAACCGCCATTTGAATCAGAGGATATATGGGTGATCTATACCTATGAAAATCATCCCGAAATTCAGCAGTTGGGAAATCAAGAACTCATTGGATTGAGAAGGGAAGACCTCACCAAACTCAGTTGGCAAGAACATATCCATGCAGACTGTTGGGTAATATTGCACCCTGTCACTTATCAGGACAAAACAGCCTACGATCTACACCGTATTTTGCGCGCAATTGCAAAAAATACCCTCTTGTCAAAACTGACCAAGCAAGATTTTGCAAAACCGAATGAAACATTGGTAGATGAAGAAACATTAGTATCTGCATTTGCCAGATTTCCAGGAGTCATCAGTAAAACTATGCAGGTCGTGAAAAGTTGTTCCATTGAAATGGAATTCCACGTCGATAAGAATAAGAAATATTTCACAGCTTCCATGGAAGGAGACCATGAGCTCCTGAGGAAACTTGCAATAGAAGGCTGTAAAATCCGGTACGGAGCCAAAAATAAAAAAGCCATGGAACGCGTGGAGAAAGAACTGACAATTATCAAGCAGTCCGAATTCAATTCTTATTTCTTGATCGTCTGGGATATGCTTCGATATGCCAATGAGCAGGGCTTTTATCATGTGGGGCGAGGGAGTGGAGCAAACTCCGTAGTGGCTTATTGCCTCCGGATCACCGATGTGGACCCCATGAAACTCGACCTTTATTTTGAAAGGTTTCTAAACCCTAATCGAACATCTCCACCCGATTTTGATATCGACTTCAGTTGGAAAGACCGTGATTCTATTTTTGAATATCTATTCATGAGGTATGGTCGACAGAATGTCTCGCTTTTAGGGATGTATACCACCTTTCAGCGCCGGGCGATCGTGAGGGAATTGGGAAAGGTATTTGGTCTGCCAAAAGAGGAAATTGACGAGCTTGTGCACAAAAGAGAATGGTCCGCAGAAGATAAAATCCAACGCTGGATTCAAAAATACGGAGCGATGCTGGTTGATTTCCCCAGCAATGTCAGTGTTCATGCCGCAGGGGTGCTCATCAGTGAAAAACCATTGAATCAATACGGTGTGCTGGAACTGCCACCAAAAGGATTCTTGACCCTGCACATGGATATGTTTGAAGCCGATCGAATCGGGCTCTTCAAATTCGATATCCTCAGCCAACGGGGTCTGGGACATATCAAAGATGCCCTAGAGCTAGTTCTCAAGAATAAAGGCAAGCATATCGATATCCATCAAGTCGATCGTTTCCTGGAAGATCCAAAATTGGCTCAAATGATCCAAAAAGCCGATACTATCGGTTGCTTTTATATTGAGAGTCCTGCAATGCGACAGCTTTTGGGAAAACTAAAATGTTCCGATTATATCACTTTGGTAGCCGCAAGTTCAATTATTAGACCTGGTGTAGCTCAATCAGGAATGATGAAGCAATATATCGAACGATACCATGACCGCGACAAGATCGAATATCTCCACCCAAAGATGAAGGAACTCTTGGAAGAAACATTCGGAGTAATGGTCTATCAGGAAGATGTAATCAAAGTCGCACACCATTTTGGCGGTATTTCTCTAGAGGAAGCAGACATCCTGAGAAGAGCAATGAGTGGTAAATACCGATCAGAGAATAAATTTGAACTGATGCGGGAAAAATTCTTTGCAAACTGTAAGTTAAAAGGATATGAAGATTCTGTAACAGCAGAAGTCTGGAGACAAATGGAAAGCTTTGGAGGGTATTCTTTTGCAAAAGGTCACTCCGCTTCATTTGCCGTAGAAAGTTATCAAAGTCTCTATCTAAAAACGTATTTCCCCTGTGAATTCTACGTCGCAGTAATCAATAATTTTGGAGGCTTCTATCGGACCGAGTTTTATTTTCATGAACTAAGAAGAAATGGAGGTATAATCGAGCTACCCTGCATGAACAACAGTGATTATTTGACCAATATAAATGGTTTACAAGTTTATGTCGGCTTGATTCACCTGCAAGGATTGGAACAGGAATTTGCCCATCAAATCGTGGAGGAAAGACAAAAAAATGGACCCTATAAAAATCTGAACGATATCTTGCAACGCCTCCATCCAGCTCCTGAACAATTGAATATTCTCATCCGTATCGGTGCATTGAGGTTTACAGGGCTCGACAAAAAGACACTGCTCTGGGAAGCAAACTTCAGAAACAAACGAACAGAAAAAGACGATCCTATAACACTCTTTGAAACCGAAGAAGTGAAGTTCTCATTGCCAGAGTTCGAGAAGAATAGGATGGAAGACCTGAGGGATGAACTTGATCTCCTAGGGTTTGTGGTCGGCGACTTCTATGAACTCCTCAACAAAGAACATCTCAACGGAAGTATCTTGGTGAAACAGTTGCCCAATCTTTTAGGCCAACAGATTAAGGTAATCGGCAGAATGGTAACCCTCAAAGAAACACGAACCATAAAAAATGAACGCATGTGCTTCGGAACATTTCTGGATGTCGAAGGGGAATGGCTCGATACCGTGCATTTCCCGCCAGTACTCAGACAGTACCCTTTCCAAGGAAGTGGATTCTATGAACTCCACGGAAGGGTAATGGAAGAATTCGGAGTGTACAGTGTAGAAGTAACAGCAATGAGAAAATTGGGATATAATTTATAAAAGGTTGTCCTTAGACAACCTTATCAATTACTTTTCATCTTCATCTTTCTTCTTGAATTCATCCTGTGGTAAATCCTCATAAGGCAACTCTTCAGACTCATTGATTTCCTTATAAGTCACATCTGTTTTGGGCTCTTCACCAGGATTATCAACATGAACGTTCACATCAACCTCAACTTTTTTCTTGTTCTTAGGAGTCCTTACAATACCCCATTTCATCAATAGTTCCTGTGTGGAATTCCGTTTGAGATGGAGCTTCTCAGGTTCGCCAATCAGAAACCCGAAGGCTTCCATATTTGGATTTGAATCAAAAATAACTTTTAAGGTAGCGATAAATGGAAGTGCAATAATCAAACCGGCAAGACCAAACAACATACCGCCCAATAAGATGCCGATAATAGCCATCAAGGGGTTGATGCTGACTTTCGAACCAACAATATTTGGCGTAATAATATTTCCTTCCAAAAATTGAACCACCTGAAACCAAGCCACAACTCCCAAAGCATATAGCGCGCTGTCTTTTGTAGCAAGTGCAAATAAAGCTGGCAAAATAGAACCAATCGCAATACCGATATAAGGCAACAACATTAATAATGAAGCCAGCGATCCAAAGAAACCAGGCGTAGTCAATTCCCATCGCCATCAGACCTACAGTATTTAATACGGCCACGATACCCATAACGGTAATCAAACCAACCAAATAACTCTGTACAACATCGTATATCTTGTTCAATACCTCATTAACTTTGCTCTGTGGTGAGGATTTAAACGCTTTAAAGAAAAATTCACGGAAAAAATCACGGTAATACAGTAAAAAGAAACTTAGCAAAGGAACTAAAATGGCACTCGCCAAAATATTTCCGATAGAAGCCAAATGTTGAAGAAAGCATTCCGCCGGCATTGCCCATTGCTTTTTCTCCTTGCTCTCGCAATTTCTCCATAACCTCGGTCCGCTCAATACCAAACTGGGTTTCCAACCATTTCTGTCCACCCTCAAAAACCGATAATACCTTATCCGTAATGGCTGAAGCATCTTTCCCGATCAAGATACTTTCATAAACTATAAACCACGACAAACCTGCAATGACAGCAATAGCAACGATTACCGCTAGAATCGCCGAAAATGCCTTCCCCAAACGTAAACCGTTCAAATAATCTAGCTAATGGATATAATGAAATCGAAATTAATATCGAGAAAATTAAAGGCAACAATACACCTTGAGTGACATACATAAGTCCAAGGATTAGGACCGTAGCCAATAGTGTAGAGGCTAACTCAAAGGAGTAGGGTCTTTTGGTCTGATTTTTTTCCATATGATTGCTATAACAGGTTTTTATTTTTTTTGTTTTTAGAATTCCAATATATCACATAAATAAATGCCAAAAATATCACTAAGGCATTTCCATAAAAGATATAAGGAATTCTCAATATTTCGTCGTGATAAATATACCCCGCAAATAATGCGCCACCACCGATACCAGCTTCAAGAGCAATATACATGGTTGCCATCGCTTTGCCTCGATATTGTGGCAAAGAAAGGTCAATGGTCCATGCGTTCACGGCAGGAGAAAAGATACCTGTACCTATCCCGTACAAACATGCTCCAATAACTAACTGAGCGATATTGTCCCCAAATCCAAGGTACATAATAGAGATCGCAATAACGACCAAGCCAACTTTCATCACTGAAATTCGACCATAACGATCCGCAACTTTCCCTGAAACAAACCGAATTCCTATCGAAGCAAGGGTATATGCCGTGAAAAATAAACCCTTATTGGCAATTCCCAAATGCTCACTCCAATCCGGAATCAACGTAAGAATAACACCATAAGCCGTATAAGACAATAAAGTCACGATAGCCGCGGGAATAACTCTGACCTCAATTATATCACGACGTGAAATCTTCAACATTTTTGGAGAAAAACGAGTCTTGTCTTTCAACGTTTCTTTCATGTTCATAACGATGATGATGGAAAGAAAAGCAAATGCTGATGAACTATAGAACATAGTGTTCAGATCATAAGCCTGCGCTATGTAGCTGCCAATCGCAGGACCAACAGCACCTCCAATGCTAAAACATAAGCCGTGCATACCCAATGCTTCACCCCAACGATTTGAAGGAATAATGTCTGCAATATAGGCCGAGGTGGCAGTAGGTTTAAATCCAGTCGAAAATCCATGGATCAACCTCAAAAGAAAGAATCCAGAAACACTGCTTAGAATAGGATATAGAAATCCACATAATACACAGACCGTGGAACCAATCGCCATAACTGGAACACGACCCCACTTATCTGTCAATCGACCACTAAATGGACGCGAAATACCGGCAGTCAGAGTAAACAATGCAATGATCAATCCCTTATGGGCTGCCCCGCCCAAGGAAGAAAGGTAATTCGGCAATTCTGGAATTATCATATTGAAACTCGCAGAAAACAAAAGTGAGCTCAAACAGAGCAATCCAAACTGAAGGGTATATAATGGTTGTTCTTCGTTCTCTATGTTATCCATTTTTCTTCTCCATATTTTGTCTAGTTAATTCTGAACAAAATATTGTTGTTGCAACAGCAACGTTCAGAGACTCGGCTTGACCAACCCTGGGTATGGTAACAGCCTTGTCAACTTGCGATATTAAACTCTTACGAATCCCATTCCCTTCATTGCCCATCATTATAAAACCTTCCTTGCCAAAATCAGTTTCATAAATCGACGAACCATCTAATAATGCACCATAAACAGGAAGCTGTTTCTTCTCGATAAATTCTTCTAGTTCGACATAATGTAACTTAATTCTCGATAACGAACCCATAGTCGCTTGTACAACTTTGGGATTGTAAGCATCAACAGTACCTATCGAGCAAATAATATTTTCTATCCCAAACCATTCTGCTGTTCTAATAATCGTACCCAAATTACCTGGGTCCTGAATATCATCTAAAATCAAACTATGCTTACCCTGAAAATCGTCAAAGTTAAGCTGCAGGCCTTGGGGAATTTCAACCAATGCCAACGCTCCCTGTGGAGTCTTTAAGCTACTTATTTTACTAAACTCATGCTCTGATACCTCCTCAAGTTTTATTATTTGAGGTATTTTGCCCAATTTTGCAATGCCTTCTACCGTCGCAAATATTTTATTTATCTTGTAGGCCGAATTGACAAATTCAAGGACTGATTTTATGCCCTCAACTACAAATAAACTGTGCTGCGTGCGAAACTTTTTATGCTGCAATGACGTAATTAAACTGATTTGAGCTTTTGACAACATGGTATTAATGACTATAAAAAGAAGTTTTTTATTTTTTGCAAGTATAACGTTTTTGTTGCTAATTGTTGCGTCTTGCCGTTCAGCGAAATATCTAGACGATCACCAATATCTAGTAACCGATGTAGATGTAAATGGTGTCGATCCTGAACTAAAAGAAGCAGCAGGATTATATATTGCCAATGAAATCCGCCCTAATTCACCATTATATCTAACTATTTACAACATCTTCAATACCAGAGACGGTAGATATAAAACCGAAAAAATTAAAAATGTTGGCGAAGCCCCTAGAATACTCGACTCAGCAGTTGTAGAACTATCTGCAAACCAAATAGAAAGATTTCTGCAAACAAAAGGATTCTTCAATGCAAAAGTCCAACCACAGATAGAGTTCAACAAGAAAAAAGCAAAAATCGACTTCAACGCCAATATGGGAAATCCATATATGGTGAGAAATATTGACAGAAGGGTAGAAGATCCTCAGGTAGATTCCATTTACCATGAAAAAGTAGTGCCAATCAGTGCTTTAAAATCCGGAAAAAGATACGATGCAGCTGATCTTTATTTAGAACGTGAAAGGCTATACACACAAATGCGAGAATCAGGTTATTATGATTATCTGAGACAGTATATGAGGACCGGAGTGGATACCATAGGATTGCAAAATCAAGCCGATTTACTTGTTCAGGTGTCAAATAGAGAGGATTCTACTAAACATAAGATTTATTATATTGACAGTGTGTATTTTACGGTAGAAGCCGCAGAACCAGAACTCAAAAAGAATTCACAAGGCCGTTATGATACCTTGACAAAAATCCATTACACTGATCAAACCGATAAATTTAAGTTGAGACCTTTGGCTAGATATGCATTTCTAAGGTCTGGACATAAATTTAACAGTAGAAACGAAGAACTAGCCTATGACAGGCTTTATGAAATGAACGGCTTTCGTTCAGTTAAAATAAATTACCAGACAAAGGACTCGAACAAATTAGATGTATTTTATAACGTAGTCCCCCGTTCGGCAATGAGTAACCAGATCGAAGGTGAATTTACTTTTAGTTCGGGAATGAGCGGTTTCAATGTCGGTAATACATTCTCTCATCGAAACGTATTTGGTGGGTCGGAGACTATTGAGGTAAAAATGAGGTATGGAGTGTTGTTTGACTCTAGGCTCCCAGGAAATTTAACTGATAAAATATTCAACAACGACTTTCAAGTCGGAGTAAATCTGTCATTCCCCCGTTTGTTAACACCATTTCGTGTTCGCAGTGTCGGGATATATGGACTCCCAAGGACAACATTCTCATCCAGCCTACAACTCTTTTTCCAAGATCAAACATACGCTAATAGATATTGGATAAATAGCTTAAATTATACCTGGTACGAAGCGGTTAATAAAATACATAGCTTAACTCCCGTTGTGATCGAATATAGACATGGACAGTTGAATGAACAATTCAAGCAGAGCCTGATAGACCAAGGATATGGTCTATACGTTCGAAGTAATGACAGAAAATATTTTGGACTTGGTGCCCAATATGCATATACGTATAATTCAACAAAGCTGACTAGCAAAGAAAATTTCAGTTATTTCAGAGGTGCGCTGGATGTCAGTGGGAATTTGTTGGGATTGTTGGGGAATGTGATGAAGTTCAAAACAAAATGCAGATGGAGAAAAGCTGATTTTCGGAGTACCGTACCTTCAATATGTCAAAGGTGAAATAGATTATAGATGGTATAGGCACTTAGGTGGAAATAAGCAATTTGTATTCCGTATCAATTCTGGTGTTGCGGTCCCTTATGGAAACAATTCATCCCTGAATATGATCTTTGAAAAAAGTTTCTTTGCCGGAGGTATGAATGGTATCCGTGCTTGGCAAGCACGCACACTCGGACCCGGAGGGTACAACAGGTCATCAATGAACCCTGACTTCCGTGTTAACCTCAGAAATTTAGATCAATTGGGTGAGATTAAACTAGAATCAAATGCTGAATTCAGGTTTAGAATGTTGAATAATTTCTTCGGAGCAAAACTGAACGGGGCAACTTTCTTGGATGCAGGAAACATCTGGAGAATCAGACAGGATATTATAAATCCAGACGGGGAATTCAAAGGAGATAAGTTCCTCTCGCAAATTGCATTGGGAACAGGCTTCGGACTAAGAGTAGATTTAGATTATTTTATTATACGCCTGGATGCAGGATTAAAACTAAAAGATCCTCAATTCAGCGGTTCGAAACAATGGTAATCAAAGAGTTCTTCAATTCTAAACAGTTCAAACAAGAATATTCCGAAACCAATTGGCCAGACAGATATAGTTTTATTCAATATAATTTTGGAGTAGGGATGCTTTCTAGAAGAGATCTTTTAAGCTCATAATCGAACTCTCAATCAATTGACGGACATCCAACCCTTTACTGTGATTTAAATAGAAATAAACTGCTGCAAGGACTAATAACGTAATTAAGAAACGCTTGAATTTATAGGCAATATAAAGATCAAGAGCGGGATTATGATCAACAGAAAACCGCTGATCTTTATAGGGAGTAATTCCTTTGTCCGTAACTCTCAAAAAAAAGAGCTTCCCAATATCTGAACCAGCAAACTTATGTTTGAAGAATACAAAGGTTGATGACTCGATGGGGTTGCTTGTAACAGCCACACCGTCGCTGAATCTTAGATCTTGTTGAAAACCATTAATGGTAAAACTATAATTCCCGTTCACGGTATTGTCAGTTTTTTTCAGCAGTGTCAATCGCAATTATTGCTAATTTTCCGTTCTGAGAAAGATTTTCTTTGACCGTAAAGTCCTTTGATCGTTGCACTTTGTGCTACCGATAAACTCGGCCATAAAGTACATGATACTAAGGAATAAGAAAAGAATCCAGCTGTTTTTCATGATGCAATGATACAAAATTGCAAGGATTCTAAAAATGCTTCTCCTTAAATTCGAGTTTATTAATTGCAGAGGTCTTCTTATCTTTGCTCACATTACAAATAAAAAGCATAATTATATGTTGCAATTAAATTACATCCGTGAAAATCGGGACCATGTAGTTGAAAGACTTGGAATCAAGAACTTCAACGAAGTAGAATTGGTCGATCAGATCATTGCTTTAGACGAACAACGTCGCAAAACACAAAATCAATCTGACTCTATTGCAGCTGAGGCTAATTCGTCCGCTAAGCAAATTGGAGAATTGATGCGTCAAGGAAAAAAAGAGGAAGCTGAAGCAATCAAATCGCGATCCGCATCATATAAAGAGCAAATCAAAGAACTTACTGAAGCATTGGATAAAATTGAAAAAGAATTGCATGACAAATTAATTCAATTACCCAATCTTCCAAATAAATTGGTACCAAAAGGTATTGCCGCTGAAGACAATGAGGTATGCTAGAAAAATGGTACTGTACCGCAATTGCCAGCTGGAGCATTGCCCCACTGGGAATTAGCAGCAAAATATGACATTATTGATTTTGAATTAGGAACAAAGATCACTGGTGCAGGATTCCCTGTGTACAAAGGAAAGGGTGCCAGACTTCAACGTGGACTAATCAATTTCTTCTTGGACGAAGCCGCTAAGATGGGATACAAAGAAGTTCAGGTCCCAATCGTAGTAAATGAGGATTCTGCATATGCAACTGGTCAATTGCCCGATAAGAAGGACAGATGTACCATGTAGTCAATGATGATTTCTACTTGATCCCTACAGCTGAGGTGCCAATCACGAATATTTATCGAGACACAATCGTCAAAAGTGAAGATTTCCCAATCAAACACTGTGGATATACTCCTTGTTTCAGAAGAGAAGCTGGATCTTATGGCGCACATGTTCCGTGGATTAAATAGATTGCATCAGTTTTGATAAAGTTGAGCTGGTACAGATTGTAAATCCTGAAAAATCATATAAAACACTGGAAGAAATGAGCTCCTATGTGCAATCATTATTGCAAAAACTGGGACTGCCTTATCGTGTTCTTAGATTATGCGGTGGAGACATGAGCTTTACTTCAGCAATGACCTATGATATGGAAACTTATTCCGCAGCTCAGGAAAGATGGCTAGAAGTATCTTCAGTATCTAACTTCGAAACTTACCAAGCAAACAGACTAAAAGTTCGTTTCAAAGGCGAAGATGGAAAAACACAATTGGCTCATACCTTAAATGGTTCGGCACTTGCATTACCGAGGATAGTAGCTACATTATTAGAAAACAATCAAACTGAAAACGGAATCAAGATCCCTGAATTCCTTGTTCCATATGTAGGATTTGAATATATCGACTAATAATCGAAAACCCCATAAAACAAAATCCCCGGAAGCCAAAACTTCCGGGGATTTTCTATATCCTAATATCCCACATCCCACATCCCACATCTCACATCACACATCTCACATCTCACATCCCACATCCCACATCTCACATCTCCCTCGGCTCCATCCGTACCAAATATTGGTCATTATCATCTTCAAAAAGCACCTGTACCACCCAATTCTCTTCGTGAGCTATTTTGATTAAGGTTTGTTGATCGATATATAGCCATTGGAAGGGCTGACCCATATTGCCTTTATATTCATATTGAAAATTGATCTCTCCAAAATAATGGTCTGGCCTTTGGATGCGATATTCATCATATAAATAAGAAATATTTGAACTGTCGAATAAAAGCTGGCCTCTTTCCGTAAGTAATTCTTTGGAATGAATAAGGAGTTTTCGGAATCCTTCTATTGTGCCAGAGATCCCAATCCCATTCATCAGGAATAGGAGCGTGTCATATTTCTTTTCTTTGAATTTAAAGAAATCAGCATGGATAACATTTTTGACACCTCTTTTTTCCATGATTTTACAGGCTGTCTCGGAGATTTCCATGGCATCCACGTCAAATCCTTTCGCTTGTAAATATAATGCGTGCACACCAGCACCTGCTCCAACATCTAATACTTTGCCATCACAGAGTGAAAGAGCAATGTATTCCAATTCTGGAATATCATCTTCTTCCCTAAAAAAAACCTCAACAGGCATTTCCTCAATGTCACCATAGCTGCTATGAAGTAGGAGAGGTTCTTTTAGTTCTCCTAATTCTTGGAAATCATAGAGAGCTTCTCCGTAAACATCTCTATTCATGCTCAGGAATATTTAAGAATCGTTTTGCCATTTTTATTTCTTCAGGATCTCCTGTATGTTTTTTTAGGTTCATCCGATAATTTAATAACTGGAGTCCATTCCCCTTCATCAGGATAGGCTTCTGTCATCTTGAGAACGATATTCATACGGTCTAGTCCAACATCATTCGTGAAATCGGTGCCGATACCGAAAGAATGGCCGATCTTGTCTTTGCTGAAGTTGACAATCTTCACAACCTTCTCATAATCCAATCCATCTGAAAAAATAATCGTTTTGTTCATTGGATTGATACCTTTACTCTGATAGTGGTCAATAGTCATTTGAGCGAATTCAATAGGATCACCACTATCATGTCGTACACCGTCGAATAATTTGCTCAACTTTTTGTCAAATTGCTTAAAGAATACTTTGGTGGTATAGGTGTCGGATAGGGCAATTCCTAAATCACCACGGTATACGTCAGACCAGTTTTCCAAACCAAGTAAATTCGCCATTTTGTACCCATATTTTGCAGCATGGAACATGAACCATTCATGCGCATGTGTGCCAATAGGTTTAGTATGATATTTCATCGCAAAATGAACATTGCTAGTGCCGATGAATGTCTTTGATGGATGTTCTTTCAAGGCTTTGATAACCAAATCATGAACCGCATACGAATGTCTACGCCTAGTGCCAAAATCAGCAATGGTGATATTAAGTTTATCATATTTGTCCATTTTGTCATTGACAATCTTCATGACCTCAACATCGTCTACACGCTTTTGTCCAGTCATTTCATAATAGGTCTCGCAGATTAAAGCCATCAATGGAACTTCCCACAAAATAGTCCTGTACCAATAGCCTTCAACTTTTACTGTAAGGTCCGAACCATTTTGAGTAATCTTTACCTCTTCTGGATCATAGTGGTAGCCTTGAAGAAAATCAAAATAAGTAGGATCGATATATGGGCAGGTTTTTGCAAAGAATGTTTTTTCAGCGGACGTCAGCTTGAGGTTAGCCATTTGGTTGACGGCCTCTTTCAGCTGTGCTGCAAATCCTTCTGGAAATTGATGTTGCCCTCGGTTGATAAATTGATACCGTGCTTTAGCCTTTGGAAAAAGTTTTACAACAGCATACTGCATTGTAAACTTATAAAAATCATTATCTAAAATGGAGGTAAGTTTTGCCATTCTTTATTATTTATGCTAGTGCTTTCATTGAAGTTAACAAAAAGCAAACACAAAAATGCCTTTTATACACAACAAAACAAAAGCGGGATGAATAAAATTCACCCCGCTTTATCGATTTGTTTCAACTAAATAAAAAATCTATCCTCTATTTCCTCTGCCGTTACCACGCTCAGCGCGTTGACTTGATTGTGGGCGAGCTGACGACCTAGACTCATTTCTTGAACTGCGCTGTACAGATGAACGGTTGTTTTGCGGACGTTCTGTACTGCGAGCTTGGAATACTCTATTTTGCGACCTAGATTGTTGCTCCATCCTAGGTTGACGTTGTTGTCTTTGTGGTGCCGATTGTCTTTGTTGACCACGATTCATTGACTCGTTTCTAGAAGGTCTAGAGCTACGGTTCATCGACTCATTCCTAGTCGGTCTAGAACTACGGTTCATCGATTCGTTTCTAGTCGGTCTAGAACTGCGGTTCATAGACTCGTTTCTGGATGAGCGATCCATAGAAACACGGCCTCTTGACTCTGGTTGGCGACCAACATTTGATCTATTATTAGGAGTAGAAGTTCTGTTCGAGTTACCACGATCTACACGGGTGTTGCCTCTGTTGGCTTCTCCACGGTTGGATTCTCTATTACTTCTATTAGAGTTTCCATTGCCAATGTGCATTTCGCGTTGTCCCTTAGAATTTCTGGTAATTGTATAATCACCATTGCTTCTGCTGCTACGACCGGAGTTTCTACCATTTTCAACTCGGTTAGCAGGTTGTCTGCTGCTGTTGCGTGAGTTTCCTCTGTTTTCCAGACGATCGTTTCCTCTGCCACTGTTGCTTCTGTTAGATATAGCACTATTATTTCTGCTGTTTCTGTCAGGACGGTACATGGAAACCGTACTTCTGCTAACACGTGATGCACCGCGTCTATTGTCAAAATTCACATTCCTTACATCTACACGGCGGCCTATTGATCTTTCGATGTCTCGACGGCCAGGACCTCCGTAATAACGATTGTTGTTTACAATGTAAGTGTTTTTGATAATCGTAGTTCTGTTGTAGATGTTACGATGACCATATGAATAATGTCTGTGCATATAACGGTCATAGATATGGCCGGTAGGAATAAATACCCAAAAATCTAATGGTAATCCAATGTTAACATTGATGCTTACACCTGGCCTCATAGGAGCCCAACCGTAATAACCACCACCTGATCTCCAATCAACCCAAGCTGGTCCCCACTCATAACCCGGTACCCAAGCCCATCCTCTATGTGAACGGTGTACCCAACGTCCATAGTGGAATGGCGCCCAACCCCAGTCGTAATTAGAAAACCCATGTGTTGCCATATTCTGTCATAGTCCAGTATCCATTCGTACTATAAGGCCTAAAATCACGACCCTCGTTTGGATACCAAACATTGCCATATTCATCATCATAATCCCAATCACCATAAGGATCAAGTTCTTCATGGAAAACATCGTAATCAACATCCTCATACCCTTGGGCTGAAGCTGAAGTTACGCTGAACAATCCTACGAACATTAAAACTAATGCCGTGAATATTGTGGATGTTTTCAAGTTTTTCATATGTTAATTCTCTTAATGTTTACACCATAATTTGTACGTATGACCATGACTATTAAGGAAAGGTTTAATTGTATAATTATTTTGTCAAACTTTTTTGTGTTAATAAATGTTTCTGCTAATATTGGGTGCTGATTCGGATTGGATATTAAGAAATTTTGTACATTTGCCTCGAAATATTCCGGATTTAATACTTGGAAAAATACGTTAATACACACAGTTAATGGCTAAGAAAATTGAGTCTTTATTACTAGAATTTGCGAAGATACACCGCTTTCTAATGCGTTTCTTTCGCGAAGTGGTAAGTCCCCCATATGAGTTTAAAGAGATCATTAGACAGTGTTATGAAATCGGTTGGAAATCATTTCCACTGATCAGTTTAACCGGATTTATTGTAGGATTTGTTTTTACAAAACAATCTAGACCATCCTTAGAAGAGTTTGGTGCAGCATCTTGGTTACCAGCATTGATTTCAATAGCAATTGTACGTGCATTAGCGCCATTGGTAACAGCCTTAATTGCTTCAGGAAAGGTAGGATCACAAATTGGAGCAGAGCTCAGCTCAATGAATGTAACCGAGCAGATCGATGCCATGGAAGTCTCAGGTACAAATCCATTCAAATTCTTAATCGTGAGTAGAATTCTTGCTACAACTTTTATGATTCCCGTACTATGTTTTTATGTCGCAGGAATAGGTTTGGCAGGTGGGTATTTAAGTATTATTTCCAAAGACCAGTTGAGTATACTTAGCTTTATAACTCAAGTATTTGAGGCAATAGCTCCTAAAGATATTTTTGCAATGGTATTCCGTGCCATTGTGTTTGGATTTACAATTGGATTTGTCAGTACATATGTAGGGTATTATTCAACGAAAGGTACGGAAGGAGTCGGAAAAGCGGCAAACAGTGCGGTAGTAGCTTCAATGTTTATTGTATTCATTGAGGAGCTTTTAATTGTTCAGGTTTTAGCATTAATGGGATAATCGATTATGGAACAGAAAAAGCCAGTTAATATAAATTACGACGATATTGTCATCGATGTTGAAGGTGTAAGTAAGTCCTTTGGGGATTTACATGTACTCCGAAATGTTGATCTTGACCTCTATAACGGAGAAAACTTGGTCGTATTAGGAAGATCAGGTACTGGTAAATCCGTATTGATCAAACTTATATCAGGACTCCTAAAGCCAGATTCTGGAAATATAACAGTTCTTGGAGAAGTTGTAAATCAACTTAATGAAAAAGAATTGCGCGCTCTGAGATTGAAAATTGGCTTCTCTTTCCAAAATAGTGCACTATATGATAGTATGACCGTTCGAGAAAACCTCGAGTTTCCACTAGTCAGAAATAAAAGAAACTTAACAAGAGCAGAGATTGATCATGAAGTAGAAGATGTGCTGGACGGAGTAGGACTGTTGAGAACAATCAATCAGATGCCATCTGAATTGTCAGGTGGACAAAGAAAAAGAATAGGTATTGCTAGAACATTAATCTTGAGACCCGATATCATGATGTATGATGAGCCAACAGCAGGTTTGGATCCCATAACTTGTCTCGATATAAACTCCTTGATCAATGAAGTACAAGAAAGATATAAAACATCATCTATTATTATTACCCATGACTTGGCGTGCGCTAAAATGGTAGGGGATAGGGTAGCAATGCTATTGGATGGTAAATTTGAACGTGTAGGTAAATTCTCGGAAATTTTCGATACTGATGATACGAGAGTGAAACCTTTTTATGATTATAATTTTATAGTATAGCAAAATATATGGCAGCATCAGAAAGAAAACGATCAATCATAGTGGGATTGTTTACCTTCATTGGGTTAATCATTTTGGTTGCAGGGATTTTGGTAATTGGTACTCAGCAAAACAAATTCTCTAAAAACCTTACGGTAACCACGTATTTCAAAGACGTTAAAGGATTGAAGGTAGGCAACAACGTTTGGTTTTCAGGAGTAAAAGTCGGTATTATTAAAGAAATTGGCTTTGAAAGCGTAGAAAATGTACGTGTAGTTATGAATGTCGAAGAAAAATCGAGCAAATTCATACGAAAAGACGTTATCGCAACATTAAGTTCTGATGGATTGATTGGAAATGCAATTATCAGCTTAGTAGGTGGAACGGAAACATTTCCACAAATTCAGGACGGCGATGAAATTAAGTCAGGTGTTTCTGGCGGTATGGATGCTATGTTAGCAACGTTGCAAGTCAATAACGAGAACCTTGTCGAAATAACAAAGAATTTTGCAGCACTTTCTAAGAGTATGTTGGAAGGTAAGGGTGCGGTAGGCGCATTAATGACGGATGAAACAATTGCAAATAATTTGAAGCAATCCGTGAATACATTGAATGGAACTATGTCCCAAGCTAACCAAGCTGTAAATAACCTCGTTACTTTGACCAATAAATTAAATAGCAATCAAGGGTTGATTCATGAATTGTCTACAGACACAGCCGTGTTTGCAAGTTTAAGAGAGTCAGCAGCGCAGTTACAAGGAGTAACTCAAACAGCGTCTGCTTTGATGTCTAATTTAAACCAAACTACAGCTAGGTTGAATGATAAGGACAATGCAATTGGTGTATTGACTAATGATCCTGCAGCAGCAGATGAAATCAGACAAATACTTAAAAACCTTAATCTAAGCACTGAAAAATTAGATCAAAATATGGAAGCACTACAAAGTAACTTCCTCTTGAGAGGTTTTTTCAAGAAAAAAGCAAAAGAAGAAGCAGAAGCAACTCAAGACTCAATTAAGTAATTTGCTTGAACTTCTAAAGAATTAATATTAGGAAGCGTCTGCAAAGGACGCTTTTTTTATAAGCAATATGAATATTACAGACAAGGATGTTCTTTACGAGGACAATCATTTTATAGCAATCAACAAACGTGGTGGAGATATCGTACAAGTGGATGTATCTGGCGATACTTCTATGGAGGATATGGTCAAAGACTACGTTGCCAAAAAATACAATAAGCCAAATGCCGCATTTATTGGTGTTATACATAGGTTGGATAGACCTGTAAGCGGTATGATATTATTTGCTAAAACTAGCAAAGGATTAGATCGCATGAATAGGTTGTTTCACGATAGAAAAGTGCAAAAAACATATTTGGCACTCGTGCGTGAAAAACCACCACAAATGAAAGGAACCCTTAAAAATTGGTTGTTGAGGGATCGAAAAAAAATGATCACTAAAGCCTATGATCGTGAAGTCAAGAATGGAAGCTTCGCCGAATTATCCTATGAGGTGGTAGGACAATTAGAAGGTTACTACTTGTTAAAGGTAAACCCTGTCACCGGACGTACACATCAAATCAGAAGTCAATTGGCATTTATGGGATGCCCAATCGTCGGTGATAATAAATATGGCTATCAACGAGGTAGTCACAGAAGAACAATATGTCTGCATTCTAGGTCTTTGAGCTTTGTCCATCCCATCAAAGATGAACCAATGAACATCAAAGCCCCGCTCCCTGAGGATGGATTCTGGGAAAAATTTAACGTATTGCTCAAAGGAGATATTTAGAATTTAAGTTAAATTACTTTAACTTTGTCCTATGAGTTTCATTCAAAAATTGAAATTAAGTCTGTTGGCTACGGTGTTGAGTATAACATTGTTGTCAGTGCCTAATGATTCCGTAGCACAATGTGCTATGTGTACATTGAATGCTGAAAACAGTACACAGGAAGGTAACACACAAGGAAAAGGCTTAAACGATGGTATTCTTTTTCTATTGGCAATGCCGTTTATGATAGCTGCTGGTGTAGGATTTCTGTGGTACAAAAAGTTCAGAAACACAGAAAATACCAATTCGCTCAAAATTGCAAAACAGACTGAAGAATAGTTATGATATCAAAATTACAGGCTGTATTTCAAAGTAAATGTCCAAAATGCAGAACTGGAAACATGTATTCAGGGTCAGCATATGGCCTATCAAGACAAAAAATGCATGAATTCTGTCCCCACTGCAATTTTAAGTTCGAAATTGAACCCGGATATTTTTATGCTGCAATGTATGTCAGTTACGCCTTTTCAGTGGCTGAAGTCCTAACATTGGCCCTAGCAACAGCATTTATTACCCACAGCGAGTCTCCTTGGTTGTATATAGCGGTATTATTTATCGCGATTGTCATCTTTGCGCCTTTCAACTACCGCTATTCAAGACTCGTATTATTACATTACCTTTCACCTAAAGTGTCATTTGACCCTAGATTATATGGTGAAAGAAAAAATAGTGCTGACCTAAAAGGCTAATTATGGGGGATGTATTGCATAATGCTATCAAAAAGAAAAGCCTTCTCGACATGATGCAATGTGATATATTCCTGAAGTTTTTGAATAATGCCATCCTTAACCCTCTCAATTTCTTCCTCGCTATTAACAACAGTCTGAAGACAGTATGTCTGTCCTTCATGTGGAGAATGCATCATTTTTAATAGTTTTATGGAATAATCTGGATTTTCGTTCAGCAAATCTTTCGTCCATTGAACAATTTCCTGATGAACCGAATCCTCGATAATGATTGAAACATTGTATAGATACATATTTATTGATGCTTGAATTAAGCTGTAAAATTAAGGTTGCAAAAGGAACTTTACAGTATTTTTTTTTAATATTTGATAAGTGACTAAAAAAATAGAATGAATTTAAAAAACTTGTTCTCGGTTCTGTTAGTGTTGTTGGTAATTCTTTCGTGTAAGCAAGAACAGAATAGTCAGGAGACTATACCTATTGAGGATTTCTTTGTTAAACCTGAACGGACTTCTTTTCGGTTGTCTCCTGATGGAAGCAAAGTTGCCTATTTAGGAATTCATGATCACTGCAAAAACATCTTTATTTTAGACCTCAAACAACCCGATTCATCAAAACAACTTACCTATCAGGTGAATTTGAATGTGCAAAATTTCTTCTGGTTGAATGACAAAAAAATTATCTTCTCAAATACCCAATCTGCATCCGATAGTTTAAGGATGTTCCAGATTGATGTAGAAACAGAAAATAGAAAACCATTGTTCGCGCCTGAAAAATCAAGGCTGAGATGGGTGTATCCTATTGTAGAAAAGAATGGAAGCCTTTTGGTGGGAATGAACAAAAGAGATTCATCCTTGTTTGATTTATATCGGGTGTTCTTGGATGGAAGAAAACCTGAAATGATACACCAAAACCCGGGAAATGTAATGAATTGGGTAGGAGCACCAGATGGTGTAGTCAGAATTGCACTCACAAGTGACAGTGTCCAGGAATCCCTTCTTTACAGGAAAAATGATGGACTCCCGTTTAAAGAAGTTATGAAAAATGATTTTGAAACCATCTTCGTGCCATTGGGATTTGTCAAAAACTCAGACAAAAATGTGTATGCTTTGTCAAATCAAAACAGAGATAAAATGGCGCTCGTCGAATTTGACGCTGAAAATGGAAAAGAAATCAGAAGCATCTATGAAAATAAAATGGGGGATTTAGGTGTAGAAGGATATTCAGCAGATCTACAAGAAATGCTGTACACCACCTCTTTTATCGATAAATATCAAAAGAAAATTTTCAATGCCTCATATGAGCAGGTTTATCAAAAACTCAAAAAGAAATTTGCTGATTCAGAAATTGGTTTCTTAGATAGCGATACCAGTTTAAACGGCTTTGTCGTTCGCATTTACAGTGATATACATCCTGGTGAAACATATTATTACAATAAATCCGAAGACAAACTAGAATTGCTGAATGAGGAAAATCCTAAACTGAAAAATTTGGAATTTAACCAAATGGAAGAGGTGAATTTTCTTTCTAGAGACAATAAAGACATTCACGCTTACATCACCTATCCTAAAGGAAAGCGAAAAAACAGTCCTGTAGTAGTTTTGGTTCATGATGGTCCAAATAGGCGTGCAGAATGGGGCTTTGATCCTGAAGTACAATTCTTGGCAAACAGAGGATATACTGTCTTTCAAGTTAATTATAGAGGGTCAATTGGGTATGGTAAAGAATTTTGGACAGCGGGGTTCAAGGAATGGGGTGGAAAGATACAATCTGATATCACGGATGGTGTTGCTTGGTTGATCCATCAAGGAATCGCCGACAAAGATAAAATCGCTATTATGGGAACCGGGTTTGGAGGTTATTCCGCTTTATATGCCGCAGCTTTCGACCCATCATTGTACAAATGTGCTATCTCATCATCAGGATATAGCAACCTGTTTACCTATTTCAGAGAAATTCCGCCACACCTCAAACATTATGTGCAACTTTTCTATAGAATAATTGGTAATCCAGAAAAAGAACCCGAGCTTTTTCAAGCAATTTCTCCTATATTCCATGCAGATAAAGTTCGAATCCCTGTTTTATTCTTCCAAGGGGGCAAGGATAAATACAGCTCTGTAACTGATGCAAACCAGTTTGTAGGAAAACTGAAAAGCAACGAGATTCCAGTGCGGTATATTTTCAAGAAAGAGGAAGGAAAGAGATTCAGAAATGAAGAAAATGTAGTCGAATATTATCAGGAAATCGATAAGTTCTTGGCGCAATACCTGAAATAATAGAATGGTTAAAAAAGCAAGCAAATACAGGAAAAACATAGGCCTATTGGTGGCCTTTTTGGCTTTTTTGACAGTTTTATACATCATCTCTGTCTTCCTGGCAAGGACCATGATGTCAAACTTCGTGGAGTCTGAATTCTATAATAGAAAAGTTGACGTCTTTGACGCAACATTAAAACCTTTCAATAGTTTTTTCAATAATGATATCGCCGAAGTTTCCAATTATCAAGGATATTTAGATTCTGTACATGCAGTAAGCTATTCGGAAAAAATCCTCCGAAAAAACCCTTTTGTGGATGAGGTGGTGTTTTATGACGTCTTGTTTACCAATCAAAATCCAGCCGTTCGTGGGGTAAGGTTTCAAAATTTGCTGATCTATCCTCGATCTATTTTCTCTTTTAAGCTAAATGAAGAAAATAAATTGGTGCGCGAAAGCGTGTCTGCCATTGACAACAGGCCAACCTCGGATGATTTCAATAATATGGCCATTAAAATGGTGAACTTCCTTGATGTATTGGACGATTCAACATCATTGAGCGAAAATGATATTTATAGAATTTTCTATAATACGGTCCCTGGAAAGATTACGTACCTGAATATCCCGAGAGTAAATACCCTAAGGGCATATAAATCCCTGATGGATGATACCGCTTCTATGGCAGCCCCTGTAGCGTTTGACCAGGATTTGTTCGTATATAAAGTGAACCCGCAGAAAATAAAAATCGTTAACAATCAGCAAAGACTCTATGAAAACATAAGAATTAAAGCGATAGCGGATCCTAATGTAATGGAAGAAAAAGCATTTTTATCAACAGATATGCCCCTGCCAGGTGCATTGTCTGAATATAAATTGCAGTTTGATTCCTCCGAACAATTCCTTAGAGGTGAAATTAATAGAAGATTTTTTCCAGTTGTGTTGGGAGTATCATTATTATATTTAATTTTATTATTGATAATTTATTTGATTTATAGGAATATTTCAATCAATAGTAGGCTGTTTCAATTGCAATATGATTTTATCAATAACCTTACTCATGAGTTCAAAACTCCGGTCAGTGTGATAAAAATCGCAGGAAATAATATCAGAAGTGCAGAAAATCTGAGCGATCAAGAAAGAACAATGTATGGTAAGATACTAGATCAAGAAGCAGATAAGTTAAATAATTTAATGAATAAGTTGCTGTCTTTCACGCAAATAGAAAATAAATCATTAAAATTTAAAGGAGAATACATTGATTTGAACAGTTTTTGCGAGGAGATATTTGAAGGTACACGAATTAAGTATCCGGATTTAGAGCTGACCTATGACATCGATGTCAATAGCAAAATGCATACAGATCCAGTTTTATTGAATTCCGTGTTTCAGAATTTAATAGATAATGCTTATAAATATTCAGAAGTTTCGAGAAAATTTATTGATATTAGTGTACAACAATCGAAAAAACACTTCATCATGAAGTTTAGTGATAAAGGGATTGGAATTAACAAAAACGAACTTAAAAATATTTTTAAGAAGTTTTACAGAGTAAAGAATCAATTTAATCAAGGCGGAAGCGTAGGGCTTGGATTAGCGTTTTGTAAAGAGATTACTGAATTTATGGGGGGAGAAATTAAAGTAAACAGTGTCGAAGGCGAAGGCACCACTTTTACGCTAGTTTTTCCTAAATAATGTATAGAATACTATGAACAAAGATATAACTATTGCCGTTGTAGAAGATGATGACAACCTAAGGTTTTTGGTCAGCCATCGTCTCCAAACTGAAAATTTTCAAGTAATTCAATGCAGTGATGGTTTAGAAGCCGAAAAAATCATTCTGGACCAAAAACCAGATATTGTACTTCTTGATTGGATGTTGCCAGGAAAAGAAGGAATAGATGTATGTGAGTCAGTGAGAAAAGCAGGATTTGAAAATATCATCATTATGATGACTGCAAAATCCCAAGATATCGATAAAATTGACGCATATAGCTATGGAGTAACAGATTATATCACTAAACCTTTCAATATGGATGTTTTAGTCGCTATGATCGAAAATAAAGTAAGGTTTTTCGTGCCTAAAACACAAAATGAAGTCTATCATTTTGGCGATACTGAACACCATCCCAATGTACATTCCTTGGTAAGGGACGGTAAAAAAATCGAACTTACTATACTCGAGAACAGGATACTCCTACATTTCTTGCAAAATAAAGGTAGAGATATCACGCGTGAAGAATTGATGGAAGTAGTATGGGGATACAGCTCCAATGTAAATACCAGAACATTGGACATGCACGTCGTGCGTTTAAGAAAGAAAATTGAAACAAATCCAGACAAACCACATTACCTCCAAACGGTCCGTGGACTGGGATACAGATTCATAAATGAAGAAAATGAGGATGTAAGTTAGAAATTTGGTTTATTGAATTAAATTATATAACTTCGTCAGAAGAGCAAGACCATGTTGTCCTATTAGTGGATAGTGTGGTCTTGTCTTTTTTTTTGTTAATTAATTAAATTAGAAAACTATAAAAGAGGGTAAAAGGTTAAGATTATGGCAGAAGTAACTTATTACACAGAAGAAGGTTTAACAAAGCTAAAAGAAGAGCTACAATACCTAAAAACAGAAGGACGTGCGAACATTGCTAAAGCAATTGCAGAGGCAAGAGATAAAGGTGATCTTTCTGAAAATGCTGAATATGATGCAGCAAAAGAAGCTCAAGGTCTTCATGAAGCTAAAATCGCAAAATTAGAAGAGGTTTTGGCAACAGCTAGAATAATCGATGAGTCAAACTTGGATACATCTAAAGTGTTGGCATTATCGTATGTGAAAATCAAGAACAAAAAGAATGGCGCAGTAATGTCTTATCAGTTGGTATCGGAAACGGAAGCTGATTTGAAGGCAGGAAAGATATCCGTAAAATCACCGATTGCCCAGGGTCTTCTGGGATTGCAGGTAGGAGATGTCGCGACCGTAGAAGTGCCTGCAGGACAATTAGAGCTAGAAGTTTTAGAAATCTCAAGATAACAATATAAAGGTTATGTGCGGTATGCCATAACCGCACTTATCTTAAGAAATACAGCCCTCAAAAAGGGGCTTTTTTGTTAAATAATAATTAACTTTCGTTGGCTTAATGTAATAAAAATCGTTGTAAACCGCTTTTTTGAGTCAGCCAACCCGAATGCTATCCATTTTCCTGTTCATATCTGCGCAAATTTATTATCTTTGTTACTCACGAAATTGAACTATAGTTTATGTCAACCATATTCTCTAAAATTGTCGCGGGAGAGATACCTGCTTATAAAGTTGCCGAAAGCAATGATTATTTAGCTTTTTTAGATGTAAATCCACTAACTGAAGGTCACGTCCTGGTAATTCCAAAGAAAGAAACCGACTATATATTTGATATCAATGATGATGAATATATGGGAATGTGGGTGTTCGCTAAAATAGTAGCGCAAGGCATCAAACAAGCATTTCCATGTAAGAAAGTAGGGGTTGCTGTGGTAGGACTGGAAGTAGCCCACGCACATATTCATTTGATTCCTCTCAACCATGTCAATGACATGAACTTTGAGAAACCAAAACTGACACTTTCTGAGGAAACAATGACAACAATCGCGGATACAATCCGTGATGCTATTTCAACAATAACAAACCCAGCTTAATTCGAATAAGCGGGAAATATAAATTACTATGCAAGAATACTTGTTGTCTTTTCAACAATTGCTAGATGCTGAATATCTCTTAAGTCACGGTGGATTTTACATCGTATGCCTAATTGTTTTTGCCGAAACCGGCCTCTTCTTCGGATTTTTCCTCCCGGGTGATTACTTATTATTTTTAGCAGGACTCTTCTGTGCCCTTAACAAAATCGATGTGGACATTGTTACATTGTATTTCGGTATTCTTGGCGCAGGAATAGCAGGCAATTTTGCCGGATACTGGTTCGGGAATCGAACCGGCCCAATGCTGTTTAAACGGAAGGATTCCATACTTTTCAAAAGAAAATATGTAATCATGGCCGAAGAGTTTTTCCAGAAATATGGAGGAACAGCATTAATAATTGGACGATTTGTACCCATAATTCGTACATTTGCACCCATATTCGCAGGTGTAGTACAGCTGAATTTCAAGAAGTTCGTCATGTATAACATCCTAGGTGCATTATTGTGGGTGTCTTTATTGACACTGACTGGGTATTATTTAGGAGTCAAATTCCCATGGATAATCGATTATGTAGAATATATAATCGTGGGATTGATAGTCATTGCATTCCTACCGATAGCAATTGCACTGCTTAAAAAGTGGTTGAAAAATAGAAAAACGAAAAACGAAATAAACAAACAGTAATTATTTAATGAGTACACAACATCCTTGGCATCAAGTGTCTCCTGGTGAGGACTTGCCTAACTCCGTAAATGCCATTATCGAAATTCCTAAGGGTTCTAAAGCAAAATACGAAATCGACAAAGACAGTGGACTAATCAAATTAGACCGTGTATTGTTCTCATCTGTAATGTATCCAGCTAACTATGGATTCATTCCTCAAACTTATTGCGACGATAAAGATCCTTTGGATATCTTAGTTTTATGCTCAGTTGATGTTTACCCAATGTGTATGATCGAAGCCAAAGTGGTAGGTGTCATGCATATGATCGATAATGGGAACAAGACGACAAAATTATTGCAGTGGCGAAGAATGATATGTCTGTGAATTATATCAACGACCTATCTGAACTTCCTCCTCACACTATGAAAGAAATTGTTCGTTTCTTCCAAGATTATAAAGCTCTTGAAGGTAAGAATGTGACTATCGAAAACCTTTATGGTCGCGCTTATGCTCAGAACATCATCATGGAAAGTATCGAACTTTACGATAAAGAAATAAGGAACAAATAAACCTTATCATGAACCGCTCATTTTTTCTTTCTCTAGCCTTGCTGTTTTCTAGCCTTATTGGACTAGCTCAAGATAAACACCCTTGGCATCAAGTGTCACCAGGTAAGGATATTCCGGAAACTGTTACAGCAGTGATAGAGATTCCAAAAGGAACTAGAGGAAAATATGAGGTAGATAAGACAACGGGATTGATCAAATTAGATCGGGTGATCCAAACATCAATGGTTTATCCAGCTAATTATGGATTTATTCCTCAAAGTTATTGTGGCGATAAAGATCCACTGGATATTCTTGTGATATGTTCAGTGGATCTTGAGCCTTTATCCCTTGTGGATGCTAAAGTAATAGGAGTTATGAGCATGACCGATTCTGGTGAGCAAGATGACAAGATAATTGCTGTGGCTAAGAATGATATGGAGTATAACCATATCCATGATATCTCCGAATTACCACCTCATACCATGAAGGAAATCGTGCATTTTTTTCAAGAATATAAAGGTCTTGAAGAAAAAAAAGTTATTATTAACAAAATTAGTGGAAGAGCTATCGCTCAAAATGTTATATTAGAGAGTTTAGAATTATACAAGAAAGAATTCGCTAATAAAAACCTAAATCATGGCAATTGATATTTTTTGGACTATCTTTTTAGTGCTGGCAAATGGTTTTTTCGTTGCAGCTGAATTTGCTATTGTAAAAGTCCGTGCTTCTCAAATCGAACTACAAGCCAAATCGGGAAGCAAAGTAGCCAAAATCGCAAAAAGTATTACAGACCATCTCGATGGCTATCTCGCTGCAACACAGTTGGGAATTACATTGGCATCCCTAGCCCTGGGTTGGGTAGGTGAGGCCGTAATGACGCAAATTGTACATCAAATCTTCGGATTATTCAACGTCGAACTTACCGGTAAATTAGCTACAAACCTAGGACATGTCCTAGCATTCAGTATCATTACCTTCTTACATATCGTATTTGGTGAATTGGCACCAAAGTCCATCGCTATCCAAAAACCGGTAGCTACAACAATGAAAATAGCACTGCCACTGCAGTTTTTCTATTATATATTCAGACCGATTATTTGGTTGCTAAATGGTTTCGCAAACTTCCTGTTGAGATTGATAGGAATACAAGTAAGCGCGCATGAAGCAAGCCACTCATCCGAAGAACTCCAGTACTTGTTGGAAAAAGGAAAAGAAAGTGGTGCATTGAACAATGCTGAACACGAACTCATAAAAAATGTGTTCGATTTTAATGAAAGGATCGTAAAGAACATTATGGTCCCTCGGACCAAAATTGTTGCAGTAGATAAAGATGATACTGCAGAAGAATTTATTAATACCGTTACGGAAGAAGGGTACTCCCGTATTCCAATCTACGATGACAACATCGATCAGATTATTGGTGTAGTACATACGAAAGATATCCTACCTCTTATCGTCAAGGGTAAACCTGTGATATTGAAAAATATCATGCGTAAACCATATTTTATCCCTGAAACCAAGAAAATCAATGATTTGATGACTGAGTTTCAGCAAAAGAGAATACAGATTGCATTCGTACTCGATGAATTTGGTGGAACCGCAGGGATGGTTACTCTGGAAGATATTGTAGAAGAATTGGTGGGAGAAATCCAAGATGAATACGATGAAGAAACTCCAGTGGTAGAGCAAATTTCTGAATCAGAGTTTATGGTCGATGCTGGTGCTTCGGTACATGATGCAAATGGATATCTTCCGTTAGAATTGCCTGAGAGTTCAGATTATGATACCGTTGCCGGTTTGGTTTCTCATTTATTTGAGAAAATTCCAGATGTGGGCGATAGTACTGAAGAGTTGGGATATAGATTTACCATTATCAAGAAAACTCAACAGAATATTGAATTTGTAAAATTAGACCTCATCGAAACACCAAACGATGATGATGATGAATAAACTTTGATAAAGTGGCATTTATTTTACACAGCTGATTTAAATCCCGGACAATCTTCCTTTCAGCTTTCTGAAGAAGAAAGTAAACATGCAGTTCGTGTTCTGAGATTGAACGTCGGTGACAAGGTCCATTTGATTGATGGAATTGGCGGTTTCTACCAAGCTGAAATCGCTGATGCTCATCCTAAAAGAACTCAGCTGAAAATCATTTCACATATTCCAGAATACCAAAAATCAAGATCTTACTTGCATATTGCTGTTGCACCAACAAAAAATATCGACCGTATAGAATGGTTTCTTGAAAAAGCCACAGAAATTGGAATCCAAGAAATCACCCCAATTATCAGCGAACATTCAGAGCGTAAGGAGGTCAAAACCGAACGATTGAACAAAGTCATCATCTCAGCAATGAAACAGTCTCTAAAAGCTTATTTGCCGGTGTTGAATGAAGCTGTGACGTTGGATGCCTTCTTGAAAAGTATAGAAGCCGAGACTGACCTCAATAAAGCAATAGCTCACTGTGAAGAAGATCAAGACAAGAAATATCTAAATCAAATATTTGAAACCAATAAAAGATACTTGATTTTAATAGGACCGGAAGGGGATTTCTCACCTTCGGAAATAGAAAAAGCCATTTCTGCAGGATTTATACCAGTTTCCTTGGGGGAAGCTAGACTGCGTACAGAAACGGCTGCTCTTTATGCGTGTACCGAAATTGCGCTCTTGAACCGTTAATTGATCAACTCTGCATCTACAATCTGAATCTCAGCATTTCCTTTCAATGGTTCAGGATTGAATTTCATCTTCCCTTTAATCTTGATAGGTTCGTCCGTGAATTTCACAGTCCCTTTTTTCATGAAAATCTCAACCATTGGCGGAATGCCATTCGTACCACAAAAACTGACATTGTGTGATCGGCAATACCGATAACATATAAGTGCTGTGGTTTCTGCCACTGACCAAAGGAACCATATAGCCCGGAAGCTCAACAACTGTGTTCTCTAATTTCTTTAATGGAGCAGGATAGGATGGAGTATAAACTTTTTTGTTGCCTACCGTGGAAACCTTATACATCATCTTGTCAATAGCTTCCCAGGTGCTGTTCATCATAGGCGTATGATCAGGAACCTGAGCCTCATTATAATTACCAATCTGAGCCTTTGAAAAGCTCACTGTCATCATTAAAATAAATACCGTAAATAATATCTTCTTCATCGTTACTTGTTACCTAAAATGGTAGAAATTGTTGTATTATATGCTTTAACTGCCGGAATTAATGATGCGATTACACCGATTAAACAAGCGGTCAACAAAATTAACCATTCTTTACTATAAATATGGAATGCTTGAATAAAGTCAGCACTCTCACTGGTCTGCGTACTGATCAAATACAATCCAATATGACCGATAACTAACCCTAATATCCCACCAATGAATGTTATCACCAAACCTTCGACAATTAACATCGTGAAAAGTTTAATCTTGCTTGCACCTAGTGTCCTCATAATAGCAAGGTCATATTTTCTGTCCTTTAGGGCATTATAAAGACTTATGAATACACTTAAACCAGCAATGATCATAATAACGTAGGCCAAAATTTCAAGAGAATCAATACCTACACCCATTAAGGAAAATAAACGCGCAGTTTCTAATGCAGGCGATGCAGCTTGCATACTTGTAGACTGGTTAACCAGTTTGGGAACAACACCAATTGCTGCAGGACTGCTGAATTTAACTAATAACGCTGTAATCTCTAGACCCTTGTCCTGAACAATATCATCAGCAATACTTTTTACAAAGACATCCCCTCTTGGTCGTTCCGTAACCAATGAATCTTCAGTGGTCTTTTGTGGGACAGCTGATTGATTCTCATGCGCATGATCGTGGTCATGGTCGTGGTCGTGGTCGTGGTCGTGATCGTCATGATTGTGTGCGGTAGAGGCTGCTGCTTCATGGTCATGGTCATGTTCATCGTGATTATGCTCTGCGTGGTCATGATCACCTTCATGTTCATGATCATGATCCTCATGGCCGATTCCATGAATATCCCAAACGCTCTCCAAATTCGATAACAACAGGTTATCTACAATAGAACCAGAAGGTTTTAAAATACCTACAATGGTAAATGGATGATCTTCATGAACATGAGCATTCTCTGCCAAACCATGTGCGCCATGAACTTGATCACCAATTTTTAGTTTATTCTTCCTGGCGGTTTCACTCCCTATTACAACTTCATAGCTCTTGTCCCATAAACGGCCGTCTGCCAATTGCAAATCATACAAACTAATAAAACTAGTGTCTGTACCTAGGATCCGATGACCCTTGAAATTATCCCCCAAAGAAATTGGAACCGCTTTTTCAATAAATGGGTTATCCATCAATTTCTCTGCCTCAGCCAATTTTATATTTCCTGTAGGATTGTCAACATGATAAAGTGAACTCAAAATCAATTGTAACGGACTACCTTTTGCGCCTACAACCAAATCAACCTGTTTACTGTTGCTGTCCAATTGTTTTTCAAAAGTATCGCTCGTGATATAGATACTCACTAAAATAGCAACGCCAAATGCCGTCAGGATAATACTTAATAAGGTAGATCCCCACTGTTGCGAAATGTTTTTCCAAACTAACTGTAGTGTATTCATCTTATTGAGCAGCTAAAATATAATTGTTTGTGAATTCGTCCTTTAACCTTTTGTCATGAGTAGATATCAATAAGGTACTGCCTTGATCTTTCGCCAGCTCTTTTAATAATTCCACTACCAGAAAGGTGTTCTTGTCATCCAGTGCTGCCGTAGGTTCATCGGCAACCAATAAGGAAGGCTTATTAATTAATGCTCTTGCAATCGCGACCCTTTGAACTTGGCCTCGGCTTAATTCATTTGGTTTCCGGTTTTCAAAACCACCCAACTGCAATTTTTCCAATAATGATTTGACAGCATCAGCATCAACAGAGAGACCTGCAAGGCTTTGCGCAAGTTTTATATTCTCCGAAACCGTGAGATTCCTCAATAAATGCGCCTCTTGAAATATAAAACCCAAATGCTGAGCCCTGAATTTATCAAGCTCACTCCCTGAAAGTGAATACAAGTTTTGACCATTGATAATTACTTCGCCACTCGTAGGAGAAGAAAAACCAGCTATTAAATTTAAAAGTGTGGATTTCCCAGAACCTGAATCACCTAAAACTAAAGTGTGCTGCTGATCGGAAAGTAATAAATCCTGAAAAGATAATCTCGATCCCTTCGGATATTGATATGATAAATTGGAGGTCTTTAGTACAAAATCGCTCATAACATTTCTTTGGCGCAAATTAACACTATTAGTTGGCTTTAACCAATGCAAATGGTAACAATTTGACCCTTAGATGTCTTAACAATTAATTAACCAGAGACTAATATTAACATAATCGAGTCTTAATATTAACGTAACAATCCGATTATACTTTTGCAACATAATATTAACATTGTATGAATTGTATTAAAAAAGTATTTTCATTGGTTGTTCTATGCTTTAGCATCATTATGACGTATGCTCAGCAGGCACCATTTGGGGTAAAAGGTACGGTAGTAGATGTAGAATCTTACCAACCTTTGGCAGGAGTAACTGTTACAATTGCTAATCTCAGTTGGGTACGACTACAAATGACAAAGGTGAATTCTATATTCCTTTGCCAAGCGACAAATCAGCAGAATACCTTATTCGCGCATCGCTGATGGGGTACGATGCCCAAGAACTCAACTTTACCCTCCAAGCAAACGATACCGAATTCGTGTCTTTCGCACTTAAAAACGCTGACGCAGTAATCGAGGAAGTCGTAATTACTAGAAGACGCGAAAAATTCTCCGAACTCGCGCTATTGGAAGAAAGGAAAAAATCAAACCTCATGATTGAATCCATAGGTGCTCAAGAACTTTCCAGAAAAGGAGTTAGTGATGCAAGGGCAGCACTAGTTAAAATGGCTGGTGTTTCCAGACAAGAGGGAGCGAAAAATGTATTTGTACGTGGTTTGGGTGACCGTTATAACTCATCTACACTAAATGGATTACCATTGCCTTCTGAAGATCCGCTATTCAAAAACATATCATTGGATTTCTTTAGCTCGGATATTATCCAAAGCATTAACGTTAATAAAACATTCAATGCTCAAATCCATGGTGACGTGGCTGGAGCAAATATAGATATCCATACAAAAGAAGCAACTGGTAATAGTTTTGAAATAAATGTAGGTGGTGGAGTTAATAGTCAAACTATTGGAAAAGACAATTTCAAAAGAATTGATGGAACCAATTACTTTGGAACATTGGCAGGTGCTAAACCTGGAATTACAAGCTTAGAGAACTATAACTTTAAAAACAACTGGAACCCAAATGTTCAAAATAATTTGTTCAACACAAATTTTCGATTATTAGGAAATAAAAGATTTATGGTTGGAAACAACCCTTTAAGTCTATTCTTTGTTGCCGGAATGGATTCTAAATATAGATATGCAGATGGAAAAATCCAGAATGCAACCAATATTGGTGAAATATATCTGGATCAAGATTTTGTGAAAAAATGAATATACGGTATCACAAAATGCAATGCTGAACCTAAGATATGTTTGGGGACAGAATTCGATAAGTTTCAACTCTCTGTACATCCATGACCAAAAACAAGATTTTACCGAATTTTTTGGTAAAGGTGATAATGAAGAAGAAGGAGATAAAGAATTCTCACGACGCCAACAGGTAAATGACAACCATTTATTCGTTAACCAAATCCTAACGAATCTTAAAATCAATGAAAGATTAGGAGCTAATTTATCAGCAGGATTTAATTATATCATTGGAAATGAACCTGACAGAAGAATTAACAACTTCCTATTCAGAAATAATGTAATGACATTCTCTACAAATTCACCAGGTGAAAACGAAAGATTTTTCTCCGACATGAAAGAAAAGGGATTTGTCGCAAAAGGAATATTAACCTATAAACTAGATGATTCCCAAGAACTAGAGCGTAAAATAGACTTTGGTTATAACGGGAATTTCGTCACCAGAAACTTCTACAATACAGTATTTAATCACCGTTTGATAGGAACAATGCCATCATCGATTGATATTGAAAATGTAGACCAATATTTTAACCAAGCAAACTTAGGTAGCTTGTTTGAATTGGAAACTCAAAATGGTAGAACTGATAGAGCATTGGATGAATTCTATTACACGGGTAAAAAGAATATCCATTCTGGACTTGCTGCAGCCACTTATCAATTTAATCAAGATTTTACAGCGGTATTGGGATTGAGGTTTGATAATATCTATCAAGATGTAGTCTATTATTTCAATTTGTCAAGTACAGCAACCGACGGACCTTCTACGATTAAGAAAAACTACTTCCTTCCTAGCTTGAACTTGAAATATGTACTGAATGACAAAATGATTTTAAGAGCATCGGGAAGTAAGTCCTATGTATTGCCTCAGTTCATTGAGTTAGCACGTATGCAATATGCAGGTATTAACCAAACTATTGAAGGTAACCCAAAACTAGTACCTGCTCAAGTTTATAATGCAGACTTAAAATGGGAATTGTACCCAACTTCTAGCGAACTGATTTCTGCTGGGGTGTTCTACAAAACTATTGAAAATCCGATTTCAAGAGTGTATTCAACTGGTGCTGGTAATTTGATGACGTTTATTAATACAGGAAGCAACGCAACTGTATTAGGGGCTGAAGTAGAAATCAAAAAAGAATTATTAAGACATTCTAATGCCTATGGTGATAATGTCCTAGCAGCAGGAGCAAATGTTTCGTACCTTTTCTCAAAACAAAAACTGGAAGATCCAACTCCGCAATTTACAAACACTGAAGATCAATTAGAAGGAGCATCCCCATGGATCGTAAATGCAGATATATCTTACAAAGCGAACTTCTCCAATTTTGAGCTAATGCCAACTCTTGTATTTAACTACTTCTCGGATAGAATCTATACCCTAGGTAGTAGAGGATTTCAAAACCTGATGGAAAAAGGGGTCCCAACTTTGGATTTTAACATGTCAAGTACTATCAAAAGGAAATTTGGAATTAACCTGAAGGTTGAAAACATATTAAATCCAGATAGAGAATACTATAGAGAATTCCAGGATCAAGCAAATCCTTTGTTGATTGAAAGCTATAAAAGAGGTGTCGATTTTAGCTTAGGATTATCTTATAAATTTAACAATAAATTAATATATAACTAACATTTAGGTTATTCGTTAACGATTACTTTGTGTGTAGAAATTAAAAGATTATGAAAACAAAATTATTTTCAATTTTAGCTGCTAGTGCTCTAGCGTTTACTGCTTGTTCTGACGAAAACACTCCAGGACCAATCGAGAAAGGTGAAAAAGACCTTATTGGTAATATCGAAGCCAATACAACTTTGGATGCAAACATTGAGTATACTATGACAGGTACTGTACTTGTAAAAAGTGGTGCTACTTTAACTATTCCTGCAGGAACTACAATCAAAGCTACAGCAGGTGGTACTAACGTTTACTTGCTAGTAGAAAAAGGTGGTAAATTAATCGCAGATGGTACTGCTGATAAACCAGTTATTTTTACTTCTGCAGCTTCTGCTCCTAAAGCAGGTGACTGGGGTGGTATTCTTTTAAATGGTAATGCTCCTCTTTCTAGAGCTGAAGGTGCTAAAAGTGATGCTGCAACTGAAATCAGTACTAATATTAGATTTGGTGGTGATGATGTAGCTGACAATTCAGGAAAATTAAACTTCGTAAGAATTGAATATACTGGTGCACGTATCAACAATGATGCTGAACACAATGGGTTGACTTTGAATGGTGTAGGTAACGGAACTGTACTTTCTAACATAGTTCTTTCTCACGGTGATGACGATGCAATCGAATTTTTCGGTGGAACTGTAAATGCAAGTAACATTTTAGTAATCAACTGTACTGATGATATGTTTGACTTCTCTCAAGGATACAGAGGAACAGTGAAAAATGTATACGGTATCAGAGAAGCTGGATATACTGCTGTAACTGCGGATCCTAGAGGTATTGAAGCTGATGGTAACTTAGATGGTAAAACTCCAACTGATATCAACCAATCTGATTTCACAGTAGACGGAATTACAATCGTTAACAATGCGCCAGGTAAAGATGCTAACCTAACTATGCACGACGTTTTCAAAATCCGTAGAGGTGCTAAAGCAACAATCAAAAATGCTTTCGCTAAATTCGGTGCAGGAACTACTGCAGTTGACTTGATCGACTTCTCTGATGACAGAGGTGCAGGTGATGCAGCTTCTACTATTGAATACACTATCGATCCTGCTAACGGCCTAGGTGATGCTAAAATCAAAAACCCAGGAAATGCTAAAATCGAGAAAAAAGACGGTCTTAAAGGTGCTGATGTGTCAGCGTTCTCTTGGACTGGATATAAATTCTAAGAATAATATTTAAATAGTTTATCAGATAAAAAGACCGCCAACTGGCGGTCTTTTTTTTATCCCTGAATTTCTAAACTAATCAGAATAAAGCAGGATTAACAGGATCAGCAGGATTTGCAGAATAGACAGAATGAAGCATGACTAATCAGAATTTGGAGAATTTACAAAATAGACAGAATTAATCCCAGTGTAATAAAAAGACCTCCATGAATCCTTTTTCATGGAGGTCTTACTATATATATTATTCCAAAATAAAAAAATGCTCCTGCAATTAATTTCTCTTATCCTGCTTAATCTTCCTGAATCCTGTTAATCCTGTTCAATCCTACTGAATTCTGTTAATTCTGTTAATTCTGTAAATCCTGGTCAATTCTGTTAATTCTGTAAATCCTGGTCAATTCTGTTAATCCTGCAAATCCTGTTAATTCTGATTAATTCTGTTCATGCTTATGTCTAAACAACACTGCAAACAATATTGCGATTATCAATGTATAAACTGCAAATGCGATCCAGATATGGTGCCAGTCTTTGAGGTGGATGACTTGGTCAAAGACCCCTTCACTGCTTGTCACGCCTCGTGAGGCAATAAACGACTGCAGGTTACCATTGTCAGGGGTTGTGTTCAGAAATTGCGCTAGAGAGCTGCTGTTATTGAATGAGAGCGTATAGAACTTGTCAATAACCCAGCCTGACACCCAGGAACCCAATACAGCTCCAAAACCATTGGTCATCATCATAAACAATCCCTGCGCTGAGGAACGGATTTTATTGTTGGTATTGGTCTCAACGAATAGAGAACCTGAGATATTGAAAAAGTCAAAGGCCATTCCATAAACGATACAGGAAAGGATAATCATCCAAAGGCCTGAAGAGGGGTTGCCATAGGCAAATAGACCAAATCTCAGAACCCATGCGACCATAGCAATCAACATAACCTGCTTTATCCCGAATTTTTTCAAAAAGAATGGAATAGCAAGGATAAATAAAGTCTCCGATATCTGCGAAATAGACATAATAATGGTTGAATATTTCACGACAAAGGAGTCTACATATTGAGGGTAGAACTTAAATTCATCCAAAAACACATCACCATAAGCATTTGTAAGTTGCAGTGCTGCTCCCAAGAACATGGAGAATATAAAGAACATCGCCATTTTAAAGTTCCCAAAAAGCTTGAACGCCTCTAGTCCCAGCATCTGCCCAAAACTTGCCTTTTCGTTGATGTGTCTTTGTGGAGGACACTTTGGAAGGAAAACAATCGAATATAAGCCCAAAAGGATTGATCCTCCTGCGGCAATATAAAACTGTCCTTCTGTGGCTTTGCTTCCGCTCAGGTTTGTAATCCACATAGCAGCGATAAAACCAACAGTTCCCCAAACTCGAATAGGAGGGAAGCTCTTGATCAGATCGTAGTTTCCTTGGTTAAGAGCTGTGTAGGCAATAGAATTCGACAAGGCCAAGGTCGGCATATAACAGCACATGCTCAATAGCATAACTGTAAAGAAAGATCCTGGATCCTGAACCTGTGCTAGGTAAATTAAGCAGCCCGCATATAAAAGATGAAGACCGGCGTATAGTTTTTCTGCATTGACCCAGCGGTCTGCGATAATACCCATCAGGGTAGGCATAAATAATGATGCAATACCCATGGTCGAGAAAATGGCGCCAAACTCGGTGCCACCCCAGTTCTTTGTCCCAAACCAATAGTTCGCAATTGTAATCAACCATGCTCCCCAAACGAAGAATTGTAGGAAGTTCATGATCGTTAACCTCAGTTTAATAGGCATGGTAATATTTGCTATTAGATGTAATAGGTAGAAATTAAGATTTTCGCTTTTCTATTTCATCCCTGATTTTGGCAGCTGTCTCGTACTGTTCGTTCTCAATAGCCTTTTCCAGGGTTTTTTCAAGTTGTTCAAGTGTTAACGAAGCATACGGAGATGGTTTGTTCTTTTCAGGCTCCTTTTCAACAGGTTCCTGTTCTTTCTCTTCAGGCGAAGACTCCGATTGCTTATAGCTGCCTACGTTTTCAATATTTTCAAGAAAGGCAAAATCATTGCCCTCGATCACGATACCTGCGGTATTCATGATGAAGTCATAGGTATAGATAGGACATTCAAATCTAACCGCCAATGCAACAGCATCAGATGTGCGCGCATCGATCTCGGAGGTTTGAGTGCCATCTGTACAGATCAATTTGGCAAAGAAAATGCCGTCTACTAGATTATAGATCAGGACTTCCTCTAATTTTATCTTGAAGGTCTCAGCAAAAGATTTGAATAAATCATGCGTTAGGGGCCGGCTGGGAGTCATCTTCTCAATCTCAACAGCTATAGATTGAGCTTCAAATCCGCCAATGATTACTGGAAGTCTTCGGTTACCTCCTACCTCTCCGAGAACTAGTGCATATGCTCCAGACTGCGTCTGGCTATATGACAAGCCTACTATATCTAACTTGATTTTCTTCATTGATAACGCGTTAACGTGAATACAAAGATGGGAATATTAAAAGCAAAAAAAAAGTGACCCTGCGTTTTTTTAGGCAAGGCCACTCGTTCATTGTTTAGTTACTCCTAGTTGTTTTTAATCTTTTTGATCGCTTCTGTCAACTTCGGAACGATATCAAAGGCATCTCCAACGATACCATAATCCGCAACCTTAAAGAATGGTGCTTCCGGATCTTTGTTGATTACAACGATGGTTTTTGAAGAACTTACTCCTGCTAAATGCTGGATAGCTCCTGAAATACCAATCGCGATATATAAATTCGGGCTAACAACGATACCTGTCTGTCCCACGTGCTCAGAATGTGGACGCCAACCAGCGTCAGATACCGGTTTTGAACAAGCTGTAGCAGCTCCCAGAACATCCGCCAATTCCTCAACCATGCCCCAGTTCTCAGGTCCTTTTAATCCTCGTCCTGCTGAAACAACAATCTCCGCCTCTGGCAATGAAACCTTGTCAGTAGCTCGAACAATCTCTTTAACCATGACGTTGAAATCCTGGTCCTGTAAGTCTGGTGTGAAATCAACGACCTCGGCCGATCCACCAACTTCTTTAACCTCAAACGCATTTGGGTTAACAGCAATAACCTTAACCGCTGAATTGATAACTTCGGTCGCAAATGCCTTGTTTGAGAAAGCCGTTTTCTTGATGTCCATACTGTCACCATTGAAAGTAGGAAGGTTGATGGCGCCATCAGCAAATCCCGCATCCAATTTTGCAGCTACTCGAGGTCCTAAACCTTTTCCACTGAAGGAATTCGAAAGAACGACAACTTTTGAATCTTCTTGTTTCGCTGCAGAAGCTATGATCGATGCATAGGCCTTATTTACAAAACTTTTTAATTTGTCTTGATTGGCATCCAATACTTTGGAAACACCATATTTGCCCAACTTTTCTAATTCTGATTTATCCACATTTCCAATGGATAATGCAGTGACAGAATCACTTAATTGATCAGCGATAGCTTTTGCATAAGATGCCGCTTCAAAGGCTGATTTCTTTAATGTCCCGTCTGTATTTTCTATATAAACTAAAATTGCCATGATAATTTCTTAACGTTAAATGAATTAAATAACTTTTGCTTCGCTGTGTAATAACTGAACCAGCTGATCCACATCATCCACTAATTTTACAGCACTGCGAGGTGCGGGAGATTCGTAACGTGAAATGCTGGATAATTCATTAACATCAATGGGTTCAACAACCTGTAATGGCTTCGTCCTTGCACCCATAATGCCGCGCATATTCGGAATCTTTGGTTCTGCAACGCCCTCAGCAGTACCCACAACAACAGGCAATGAAACTGTCAACACCTCTTTACCACCTTCGATCTCACGATCGATCGTAGCTTCAGTACCCTGAATATCCAATTTCTTAGCGATAGAAACAGACGGAAGGTTCAATAACTCGCCTAAAAGAGCTGCGACCTGAGCGCCATTATAATCAATCGATTCACGACCCGTCAAAATCAAATCAAAATTCTGGTCCTTTGCATAGTGAGCAATTTGATTCGCTACAAACCAAGCGTCACGTGGTTGAGCATTGATGCGGACTGCATCATCAGCACCAATAGCTAAGGCTTTACGAATGGTTGGCTCTGTACTTGCCTCGCCAACATTGATAACCGTAACTGTGCCTTGACCGCCTTCTGATAACTCAACTGCTTTTGATAATGCAATCTCATCATAAGGATTAATGATATACTGGATGCCAGTACTGTTAAAAACTGTATTATCGTTGCTGAATGTTATTTTAGAAGTGGTGTCTGGGACATTACTTATACATACTAATATTCTCATAATTCTAGCGTTTTACACAAACCTACATTAATTAAGGAGCATTTCAAAGCCATAAAATAGCATTTTTGTCCTTAACTCAAATAATTTATTAATATAAAAATTTTAATAAAACCACGTTATTGTTGTTGAATTTTAAAAATAAGCACGTTTAAATTGTATAAAATTTTAAATCGTTCAACAAAACTGTCTAAAAACCAATAGTCATAGATTTGTCATTTTCTATGCTAGCATAGTAATTTCTTTTCTATATTGCATTCACATCCATTCCCAAATAATATTTAATTTTGGGCATGGAAAGTAGATTGGAACAATTACAAAACTTTTTAAAGGAAAGCCCACATGATCCTTTTTTAAAATATGCGCTCACCATGGAGCATGTCAAACTGGAGAATAAGGATGATGCTCGAAATGGATTCGAAGAATTGGTTGAAATTCATCCAGATTATATAGGTACGTACTATCATTTTGGAAAATTCTTGGAGTCAGAAGGTGAGAAAGACCAAGCAATAGAAATCTATGAAAAAGGAATTTTAATTGCGCAACAAAAAAGAAATTTCCATGCATTGGGAGAACTCAAAAATGCATTAATGATGGCAAATGGACTCTTCGATGAAGATGAATAATGTTAAATTTCATTAAAATTTAATTTGTGGTATTTTTTTTGTGTTTTGCTTAGTATAAAGAAATATTATGCGTGCCTTAACACTAATTTTAATTGGATTCATCATGTTGACTTTCGGGTTTAGTTGTATAAATAACAAATCCAATGTTAATCAACTTGTTGCGTCCGAAGATAATGCAGTGAAAGGTACAGCCATAGTAGGAACCTATGAAGGTAAACTTCCGTGCGCAGATTGTACAACAATAGCAACAGTACTAAGTTTAGACAACAATAAAAATTATTCCATGAGATACGAATATGTCGGTAAAAGTGCCGAAATATTTGAAAGTACCGGAAAATGGAAAATAGATAAAGATATATTGAGTTTAGAAAACATTGATTACAGCTTTAAGATCTCCAAAAATCAGCTGAATCAACTCGATCTTTCAGGTAAGGAAATTAAAGGCGATCTCGCCGAAAAATATGTCCTCCTAAAAATAAAATAGAAACCTGCTAATCAGCAGGTTTTTTTATTCAATTTATTGAAGCATAATAAGTAAAAAGAAAAAAATACCTAGCATTAGGTATTGATTACTTATTACTTGCGCTTTATTTTTGAATAGCACTAATTATTAACATACTAATTATCAACAATGAAGACCAGACTATCTTTTATGGTTCTTCCTATCTTGCTGTTGCTCGTAGGGAGTACTGGTGGACTATTCAAAATTTTGATCGAGAATAGTGTGGATGCGGTTGATTCAACAACCCTAATTGGCAAATGGACTGCATATGAATATTATGACAATAATATCCATCCTAAAGGCTTAAATCAAAACCTAGATTTCAGTAAAGTAAACCAGATTTCCAATTTAATAGAATATGAATCGCAAGAAGATCCTTGTCCTTCTAAAATAAGTGAAGTAGAACAAAAAATGGAGTATTTCAAGATTAAGTTTATGGAGAATGGAAAAGCGGAGATATTGGAAAAATTGTACTATAAAATGAACTCCTATAACTCTAAATGTCAAAACGCGGTATATGATGAAAGTTATGACCAAGTGTTAATCGCAAATTGGGATCTTGACCTTAAAAATGCTACGTTAAACTTAAGAGATTCACTTTCTGATTCACAGAATAATTTCAAAATATATTATCTGGACAAAAGAGAAATGCATTTAGCATTGAAAAAGGATCAGGATTTTATTTTTGTAAAACTTCAAAAACAATAGTATAATTAATAATATTGTGTTTTATAGTTAAATTTTCTTTATAAATACCTAAACTTAGGTATTTACTTGAAAAGTTAAACAATTTATTTTTGTTTAACTTAAGTAAAGAAATTATGAAAACTAAATTATTACTGATCTTCCCAATATTGATGATGATGTTGGTAGGATGCGAAGGATTGCTGGATGAAATCGATGAAGGGGATGGCAAAGACCCTATTGAAGATCCAGAATTGTTTATTGGTAACTGGATCGCGTATGAAATATATGCTAGTTCAATAGAACAAAACGGAATCACAAATCCAATTGATTTCTCAAATGTTAATTTGATCGAGCAATCAATAAAATTTGACTCATACGAAGCACCTTGCACAACTAAAGTGTCTAAAGTAGAATTGAAATTTAACTCGCTATCTCTTGAATTGAAAGCTGATAAATCCGCAATCTTAAAACAAAATGTATTAACAAAAATCAATGGATATGATGAAAATTGCAATTCTAAAGTTTACGATAAAAGCGCAGAAACCGTAAGCAACCAAACTTGGAAAGAAAATGATGTAAAAAGAACATTAACATTGACGCACAAGGAATCAGGTGATACGGAGTTTAAAGTATTGAGCATTTCTAGCAATACCTTAGAACTTGAAATCAATGACGGTGATGATGAAAAAATAAAAATAATTCTGAAAAAATAAAAAAGATAAGAACTAGTCACGCAAATAGAACTAAGATTTCATTTTATTAATAATTATTCGGTTCAATTAATTCTAAAAAGTAAATCTGGAAGGAGGTCTCATACCTCCTTTTTTATTGTATAATTATTCGATAATTAAATTAACTAATAAATATACCTAAGATTCGGTATTTACCAATGTTTCTGAACTGTTTATCTTTGGTTAACCAAATTAATTTATTAACCATGAAGACTAAATTAACCTTATTAATTTTTCCAGTAATTATCATGATGATAATTAGCTGTAAAGGACTTTTAGATGATCTGCTCGATGAGGGCGATGATGACATGCCAGAAGAAATAGCTGATGAAGAATTGCTCTATGGAAAATGGCAAGCCTATGAATTTTATGACGACTCGTTTAAACCTTTGGGAGTCAATAATCCTAAATCTTATACGGATGTAAACCAATTGAAAGAATTGACGAAATACGAATCGTATGAAGGGCCTTGTACAACAAAGGTGAGTGTGTGGGAAAAGAAATTGGAGATGTTTGAAATTGAAATCTTGAACAACTTTACCTATTCTTTTAAATATAAGGATATCAACAAAGTAAATAGTTTTGATGATAAATGTAATCCTAAACTATATGACTTTAGCACAAATTCAAACGGAAATCTTCCTTGGAGCTATGATAGAGATTATAGAGTATTAATGCTTGATTTTGGCAAAAACGGAGAGATGCATTTTCAAATTTTAGAATTGAATGAAAAAGAAATGGCTTTGAACTATAGTGATGGTTATATGGTGATCAAGTTCAAGAAAGTTAAATAATGAAAAAGGGGTATTTTATGAATACCCCTTTTATTTAAATTGTTAATAAAATTCTATTTATGATTGCAGATTTCTTTTAATGTCTCTACAACAAAATCAATCTCTTCTTTGGTGTTGTATTTACAGAAAGAAAATCTTACCGAAGGTCTAGTGGCATCTGCACAGATACCTTTTAAAACATGAGAGCCAATGTCTGAACCAGAACTACAAGCGCTACCTCCAGATGCAGAAACACCTTTGATATCAAGATTGAACAATAACATATCGCCCATATTAGTGCATGGCAATGAAACGTTCAACACGGTGTACAATGATTTATCGGCATCAATTTCGCCATTGAATCTAACATCAGGAATAGCTTCAACTAATTTTTCCCTCATGTAATCCTTAAGTGATTGAATGTGCTCTTGATGTTCTTTCATCTCGGCGTAAGCAATTTCAAGGGCTTTGGCTAAACCAACGATCCCGTAAACATTTTCTGTACCTCCGCGCATGTTGCGCTCTTGAGCACCACCGTAAATCAAAGGCTTGATCTTGTTGCGTCCATTGATGTAAAGAAAACCAACTCCTTTAGGACCATGGAATTTATGAGCTGCACCAGTGATAAAGTCAATCTTAAGATCACCTAAATCATGTGCATAATGGCCCATCGTCTGAACAGTGTCAGAATGGAATATGGCATTATACTGCTCACACAATTCACTCACCCTTTTCAAATCCGTCAAATTTCCGATCTCATTGTTGGCATGCATCAAAGAAACGAATGTTTTTGGATTGATGGATAGCAATTCTTCCAAATGGGTTAAATCAACATTACCCTTAGAGTCAACTCGTAGTAGATCAAGATGGATCTTGCCAGCTTTCTCCAATTCCTCCAAGGTGTGAAGTACAGCATGGTGCTCCAATGGTGAACTGATCGCATGGGTAATATTATAAGCCTCAATGGCACGTACGATAGCCATATTGTCCGCCTCTGTACCTCCTGAAGTAAAGAAAATCTCCGATGGTGAAGCGTTCAATAATTTGGCAACGGATCTTCGGGCCTTCTCTACGATGGTCTTCATCTCACGTCCATGGGCATGAATTGACGAGGGATTTCCAAAATTCTCGTTCAACATTTGTACCATAACCTCGATAACTTCTTTATCTAAGGCTGTGGTAGCGGCATTATCAAAATAAACTTGCATGGCGGCAAATATAAAGATTCACAAGGAAAAATTGGAACAAATTATTTTTTTCTGACAATCATTAAGCCTATTGATAGTAAGCTCGTTACGAACGATAAATAGACTATTAAATCACTATATTTTGTATAGAAAGTCAAGTCCTCATTCAGGTTGATTTCCTGTGACAAAGCTTTAGGAACCCACCATGAACTCTTCTGCACAATGTCACCACGTTGGTTTATAAAGCCAGAAATGCCTGTATTCGCTGATCTGACCACCCAACGACGGTTCTCAATAGCACGTAATTTTGCATATTGCAGATGCTGGTCCTTTCCTGAAGTATCTCCCCACCAGCCATCATTCGTGATTACAGCAATAAATTGAGCACCTTTTTTTATGTATTGTGCCACGTAATTCCCCCAAATCGATTCATAACAAATAACAGGTGCAGCACCAATCCCACTGGCCGAGTAAAATACGGAAGGTTCTGCCTGACTGCCATAACCGCCCGTGGTGCCTCCAAAATGTTTGAATAATGGAGTCAATACCGACAGAGCCTTCCCAAATGGCATCTTCTCAACTCCCGGAACCAACTTCGATTTATGGTAAAATTGTAGTTTACTGCTTCCGTCAATTAAAACTCCAGCATTAAAACTGTCATAAAATACATTTCCAATGGCCCGGGCAGTCAGAGTTTTTTGATCATCATAGATCACATAACTCTCAATGCCCGAAAGGACATTCCCATTGTGATAAGGCTCCAGAAAATTCAAGACTTCCCTGTACTGAGAATATTCCCTGAATTCATCCTCGTTGATGCCATTATCACCTGAAATTGCAGTCTCCGGCCAAATGAAAAACTCCGTGTTCAGCTTCGCAACCTTCTGAGATAAGTCAGTTAATATTTTCAGCTGCTCCTCGGGTGTAATGGTTCCCCACTTCTGGAATGGGTCAATATTGGGCTGGACTGTCACAATCTCGGATGGATTGACATGTTCCTCGTAGGTGCTATAGATAATCAAGGAGCTTATAGCAGGAATAATAAGCCAAGCAGAAAGTATACCTAAAATAATCTTTTGACTGTAAACCTCAACCTTTTCTTTTCTTTGCCAATACCATAAAAATATAAGAACATTGGATATCCAAATCCATAATGTACCACCATAAACTCCCGTGATGCTGTACCATTGAACCAATTGATGGAAATTGGCAAAGCCATTGCCCAATGTCATCCATGGAAAAGAAAGTTCCCAAGATTGATGCAAAAATTCATAAGCTATCCAAAAGGAGATAAGTCCCATAAAACTTAGCAGAATATTGTTTCTCTTCCTCATCTGATAGTAAAGTCGGAAAGCTAATGCCATTAACAGAGGCGCCAAAGTAAATGGAATCAATGCGATCATCAGGGATGTAAATGCATCTAAATAAGCATGCATGGCATTGTAGACCCAGTAGATAGATCCCGTGTTCCAGACAACTCCGGTAAGGAAAGCTAAACCAAAAATCTTTCTGCCTTTTTTCTTGTAATCTCCACGGATTACATTCTCTACTGCAATCAGCAAAGGTACAAACCCTATAAACAATAAAATGCTCGTATAAGGAATAGGAGGCCATGCCAACCACAATAAAAATGCACTCAGGAAAGCTAATAAATAGTTGTTCTTCATGCTTTACAGTTGGCTTAAGATCTCTGCCTTTTTGGTCTCATACTCAGCTTGAGTGATCAGTTGTTTGTCGTATAAACCTTTTAACTTTTTAAGCTTCAACGTAATTTCATCTTCTTCCTCAACTTTGTTGTCCGAAGGAGTGTTGACTGTTGGAGATGGGCTAGGGGCTGATGATTGAAAACCTTGTGGTTCCTGCCTTGAAGTATTTGATTGAAAATTCTGATTGGCAAAAGTTGAATTTAAACTCGGCCTTTCCTCAAACCTCGGTCTTTCTTCAACTTTTGGAAGCTCAGGTGTTTTCGCTACTGGATTCTCAGGTTCAATTGTTTTAATAGGCTCTGGTTTTTCAATAGCTGGACTAGGAGTATTGAAAGCAGGTTTGTTCTCAATCACTATTTTAGTGTCTTTAGCCTCTTTTTTCTGATTCTGAAGATTGGCCAAAGCATCTTTGATCAATTGATATAATTTCCTGGCTTGTGTCTTAGGAATATAATCAATCGTCAAATTCTCTCCTGTAAATGGAATAACAGTAACTTTAGAGCCAAATATTTCCTCCTTAAAGGCGATATCCTTAATGTCTTGCCAAGGAAAAATCTCAAAATTAGTAGCCAAGCCCAACTTGGTAAACTCACATAAGAAAATTCGTTTGTTGCTCACGGTAATACTGTCAGGCAACAAATTTACTGCAGGTTTTTTCTGCAATGCTATATAATTAATGGATTCACCCGGAGTCAGCATATCTAAGATCTTGCCATGGATTTTCTCAACCACTTTGGCGTCTTGTCCGTCTTGAACGTATTTGTCAATTTGATAATTTTCCATCGATATGGTATTTACTTCTTAAATTCTTGTTTTAATTATTCATGTCCCCCTACACAGAAAACAAATTCTCCCTTCACAGGATTCGTCTCAAAATGTGTCTTGATGTCTGTCAATGTCCCTCGAACAGTCTCCTCATACATCTTGCTGATCTCTCTTGAAATAGAGGCCGGCCTGTCTGCACCAAATATCTGGATGAACTCATCTATTGTTTTCAGGATTCGGTGTGGTGACTCATAAAATATCATCGTTCTCTTTTCATCTGCCAAAGATTTTAACCGCGTCTGACGCCCTTTTTTAACAGGAAGAAATCCTTCAAAACAAAATCTGTCATTCGGCAATCCGGAATTTACCAAAGCAGGTACAAAGGCTGTCGCACCCGGCAAACATTGGACATCCAATCCTTCTTTGATGGCTTCTCTGACCAATAAAAACCCCGGATCAGAGATCGCTGGAGTGCCTGCATCAGAGATAAGTGCAATCTGATTCCCTTCCTTCAACAATCGAATGATTTCTTGAACTGCCTTGTGCTCGTTGTGCTGGTGATGGGCAAAGACTTTTTTGTCGATGCCAAAATGCTTCAATAATGGAGCACTGGTACGAGTGTCTTCGGCAAGAATGATGTCAACCGATTTCAAGACAGTGATTGCCCTGAAGGTCATGTCCTCAAGATTGCCAATAGGAGTGGGAACAATATATAACATAGCCCAAAGATAACGATAAACTAAGAATCTATCTCAGTATAATCCTCAGACTTCGGAATTTTATAAATTATCTCCTTCCAATCATCAGGAATACTGGTCAGTTTACGCTCTATAATATTCATCCAAGCTCCATCAACGACTACAATCGCAGCCTTCACCCCATTCTCTTTGTATATGACATGACGGAATGAAAACCTGGAGTTTTGAGTGTTGTATTTCGTGATTTCCACGCTCACCTTGATCTTCTCATCCAAACCAATTTCACGCAGGTAATTCAGCTCTTCCCGAAACAATATCGGACCAATTTTATTCTTGTTGAATTCTTGCAATGATAAACCGAGTTGATTCAGCATGTTGCTACGGGCCTGGGCGCAAAAATCAGCATACGCTGAATGACGTAAATGAACATTGGCATCAATCTGTGACCAAAGAACCTGGCCCTCATAAAAAATATTCTCTTCCATGTATAATGATATTCTAGCTTAAAAATATAAAAAATTAAAATTCAAAAAGAACCAATAACTAAACGATAACGATTTATTAATTCATTAAGATTATATAATATCTATTTAATAATAGGATAAAAAATAACTTAATAAATATTCTTAGGTTAAAATTTTATCAATTATTTGTTGATTTATAATAAATATTTCGGTGTGTTAACAAATTGATAATATTGGGTTAATAATGCAGTTAAGTGCTATACATACTTTTGCCAGCAATAAATTATTAACTCCATGAGAATTTTTTTACTTTTTTTATTCAATTTAATTTGCTGCATTTCCTTTGCTCAAACAACAGTTTTGAAAGGGAAAATTATGGACAGCAATGACCATTTCTCCTTGCCAGGCGCAACCCTGAAAATACAAGGAACTAACAAATTTACCGTATCCGATGCAAATGGTAACTTTGAATTCTTAAATCTACCTGCGGGTACTTACACGATAGACGTGGATTACCTAGGTTACAAACATTACTCCAATCAAATCAAAACAACTGAGGACGCCGTAGAAATCTTTTTAGATCCTTCAGCAAATGTGTTGGATGAAATCCAAGTAATAGGTGATATTGCCAAAGGACAAGCCAAAGCCCTAAACCAACAAAAAAACAACAGTAATATTTCTAATATTATTTCTTCAGATCAAGTTGGCCGTTTCCCGGATCAAAATATTGGTGATGCCTTGAAACGTGTACCGGGAATAACCATGCAAAATGACCAAGGGGAAGCTCGAAACATCATCGTACGTGGTCTTTCGCCAGAACTGAACTCCGTTACTTTGAATGGAGACCGTATTCCTTCCGCTGAAGGTGACAACAGGAATGTTCAAATGGACCTTATCCCTTCGGATATGATCTCATCTATCGAGGTGAATAAAACATTAACGCCTGATATGGACGCAGATGCAATCGGTGGTAGTGTAAACTTAATTACACGTGCAGTACCAAATAAACAACGTATCTCGGCAACTGTTAGTGGTGGTTATTCGCCAGTCAGAGAGAAAGCAATCTACAATGGTGCATTTATTTATGGTAACCGTTTTATGGACAATAAGATGGGCTTAGTATTGAGCGGAACCATGCAGACTAATGACTTCGGTTCTAATAATATCGAAGCGGAATGGGACGAAAAGGATGGTGATGTATCATTAAAAGAACTTCAAATCCGTAAATATGATGTAACACGTGTTCGTAGAAGTGTGTCAGCAGCTTGGGATTATGATTTCAATGCGAGAAACAGAATCGCTTTAAACGCCATGTACAACTGGCGTGATGATAGAGAAAACAGATTCGCAACAACCTATAAAGATCTTGAATATAATGAGGAAACCAATAGTTATTCTGGTGAATTGATCCGTGAAACTAAAGGTGGTGTGGATAACAACCGTAATAAAGGTCGTCGTCTTGAACGCCAATCGGTCATGAACTTCTCCTTACATGGTGAACACATCCTTTCACCATTCTTAGACATGGACTGGGCAGCATCATATTCCAAAGCTACCGAATGGAGACCTAACGAAAGATATATTTCTTATATACAAAAAGGTGCTCCCTTAAATGTGGATATTTCTGATCCGTATTTGCCATTCGTAAGTGCAACAGGAGATGACCTTTCTAAGTTCAAGCTCGATGAGCTTACAGAAAATGAAAATAATACCCACGAAGATGAAATCGGAGCCAAAGTTAACTTCCGACTTCCATTAACCGTGATAGATGGACAAAAAGGAAGAATCCGTTTCGGTGGTAGAATGAGATTGAAATCCAAAGAAAGAGACAACATCTTGTTCGAATACAAACCAACTTCAGGATTTGACGATATGAGCGCATTGCCATTAGTTAATTGGGATGCAAAAGGATGGGATCAAGGTGAAAAATTTGCGCCAGGCAGCTTTGTCGACAAAAACTACCTGGGAGGCTTGAATTTCAAAGACAACGCTAAGTTTGAAGAAGAAAAAGCACCTAAAGAATATTTAGCTGAAAACTATAGAGCAAAAGAACAAATTTTTGCCGGTTATGTTCGTTGGGATCAAAATATTACCGATCAAACAGCCCTAATCCTGGGTGCACGTATAGAACATACGAAAATTGATTATACAGGTAACAGTGTGAAAGATGAAGAGGAATTCGAAGGTGAAATCAATAACAAGAACAGCTATACAAATATCCTTCCTGGTATTACATTAAAACATAATTTCGACGACAATTTTATCCTTCGTGCTGCGGTAACCACAAGCTTGGCGCGCCCTAATTATTATGCTTTAGCTCCATTTGTTAACTCCGTGTTGGACGACAGGGAATTGAAAGCAGGTAACCCTAATTTGAAGGCTACTTATGCAACAAATTATGACTTGATGGTAGAACGTTACTTCAGAAATGTAGGTATTGTTTCTGGTGGTTTGTTTTACAAAAACCTGAAAAATTTCATATATACCTATAATGATATCAATTTTACTGCTGATCGTTTCGAGGAACTTTTCCCTAACACGCCAAACCCTATCGAAGCAGGAGAAACTTTTGAATTTGCGCAGCCAAGAAATGGTGACAAAGTAAATGTATATGGATTTGAATTCGCATTCCAAAGACAATTGGATTTCCTTCCCGGAAAATTCCTTCAGGGTTTTGCAGTCTATGCTAACTACACTTTCACAAAATCTAAAGCTGAAGGTATTACCAATGAAGACGGTGTCGCTCGTGAAGGCCTAGGACTTCCTAGAACTGCTCCTCACATGTTGAACGGATCCCTGTCTTGGGAAAATAATAAGTTCTCAGCTCGTGTGTCTGCAAATTACACTGCAGCTTATTTGGATGAAATCGGAAAAAATGAATTCACTGATGCTTATTATGACAAGCAATTCTTCCTTGATGCAAATGCGTCTTATAAGTTTACAAAATCTCTTCGTATTTTTGCTGAAGCAAATAATTTAACTAACCAGCCATTGCGCTATTACCAAGGTGAAGTGCAGCGCATGCGTCAATTGGAATATTACAAACCACGTTATACACTAGGTCTAAAATTTGACCTTTAATCTAAAATTAAAATGAACAAACAATTTATTATACTAGGTTTAGCTTTAGCGGTGCTTTCTTCATGTGGAGATAAATTGGCACCAGTTGCAGAAAATGCCTTAAAACCAACAGTTACAACGGAAGTTGTACCAAACGATACGGATGATCCTGCAATTTGGGTCAACCCAGCAGATAGCACTCAGGTAATAGTAATTGGTACCGACAAACATGAGAAAACAGGTGGTCTGTATGCCTATGATATGGATGGTAAAATCATCAATAAAGTTGTGCCTCTAGACCGTCCTAACAATGTGGATATTGCTTATGGGTTGAACCTTGCTGGAAAGAAGGTTGATGTAGCAGTTGTCACAGAACGCGGAACTAACAAAATCAGAGTATTCAGTCTCCCAGAATTAAAACCTCTAGACAACGGCGGAATTCCCGTTTTCGAAGGTGAAACTGAAAAATCACCGATGGGAATTGCATTATATACACAAGCTGATTCCGCAGGAAATAAAATATATGCCGTGGTAGGCAGAAAAACAGGACCAACAGGTAGGTATCTTTTCCAGTATGAACTTCAGGATAAAGACGGTGTAGTAGTGGGAAATAAAGTGCGTGAATTCGGTAGTTTCCTTGGTGGAAAAGAAATCGAAGCAATTGCAGTAGATAATGAATTAGGATATGTTTATTATTCTGATGAAGGCCACGGAATCCATAAATATTATGCAGATCCTGCAAAAGGAAATGAAGAACTTGCTGTTTTTGGTCTTAAAGATTTCAAAGAAGATCATGAAGGAATTGCAATTTATAAAACCTCAGATACGACAGGTTATATCGTAGCGTCAAACCAACAAAACAACTCATTCAATATCTACCCGAGAGAGGGAGATAAAGGTAATCCAAACCAATATACTCGCATTGCTGAGGTACCTGTTTCTGCTATTGAATGTGATGGCGCAGATGCTATAGCAATGCCGATTGGCTCAAAATTCCCTAAAGGAATGTTGGTGGCGATGAGTAATGGAATGGTCTTCCATTATTATGATTGGCAAATGTTCCAAGATATTATCGACGGAAAAAAATAAGACTGTTATTAATTCAACAGATTGGGGCTGTCTAAAAAGGTCTCTTAAAAAAATAACCCCGTCATTAAAAAATGGCGGGGTTTTTCTGTTTTTTGTCCTCAAGATTTTGTATCTTAAGGTGCACCCAAAAAACAATATGGCAAACATACAATTCAAAGCTCTTCCATCCAATAGTCCGAGTCTTTTTCCTGAGAATATTTTAGACCGTATCCCCTTGAACCATCCGGTTCGTTTGGTGAGTCAGGTTGTTGACCAGTTGGATCTGGAACATATCATCCGTCAGTATAAAGGCGGAGGCACGACCAGTTTCCATCCCAGGATGCTCATCAAGGTACTGTTCTACGCGTATCTGAGCAATATCTATTCTTGCCGCAAGATCGAGCGCGCCCTGCACGAGAACATCCATTTCATGTGGCTTTCGGGCAACAGTACGCCGGATTACCGTACGATCAATTATTTCAGGGGAAAGCGTCTTAAGGGACAGATACAGGAGCTGTTTGCCAGTATCGTTCGGATGCTGCATGACATGGAGTATGTCAGCCTGAAAGTCCAGTATGTAGATGGTACCAAGATCGAATCGGCCGCCGGTCGCTATACCTTCGTTTGGAAGAGATCGATCGAGAAGAACAAGGTAAAGCTGGAGGCGAACATCGCTTCGGTCCTTTCGGATATCGATGCACAGATCAGCCAGGACCAATCTTCATTAGGGGATCAGCAAGTCAGCAAGGCCATCGATAGTGCCCAGCTGAAGGAAAAGATCAGAGCGATCAATGCCAAGCTCAAAGGAGTGGATAGATCCACCGATAGGCAGCTGAGGAAGCTTGAAGACGACTATCTGCCCCGATTGCAGAAATATGAGGAGCAACTGGAAGTACTGGGAGATCGCAACAGTTATAGCAAGACCGATACCGATGCCGTGTTTATGCGGATGAAAGAGGACCACATGAAAAATGGCCAGCTTAAACCGGCCTACAATACCCAGATCAGCACCGAAGACCAGTTCATCACCCATTATAGCATCCATCAAACGGCCGCAGATACCACAACCCTGCCCGAACACCTGGAAGGCTTTGAGTCCCATTACGGAAAACAGAGTGAATCCATCGTCGCAGATGCCGGATATGGTAGCGAGCAGAACTACGAGCTGATGGAAGGACAGGGTATAACCGCTTTTGTGAAGTACAATTACTTCCATATGGAACAGAAGCGCAAGCATAAACAGGATCCTTTCTCGGTACAGAACCTATATTACAACCAGCAGGATGACTATTATGTATGTCCGGCCGGACAGAAGCTCAGCTTTATCGGTCATGCAACCAGAGTCAGTGCCAACGGATACACTGCCCGGGTCAGCTGTTACCAGGCTCGGCGATGCGAAGGCTGCCCGATGCGGAGTGGGTGCCATAAAGCTACAGGCGATCGGCTCATTGAAGTGAACCACAGGCTCAATAAGCTCAAGGCTAAAGCCCGGGAAAGACTGCTGTCGGAAGAGGGAATGTACCATCGGAGCAAGCGACCCATAGAAGTGGAAGCCGTTTTCGGCCAGATGAAAAGCAACAACAGGTTTACCCGGTTCACAATGAAAGGTCTGGAGAAGGTCGCTGTGGAATTCGGTTTGATGGCCATTGCCCATAACCTCAGAAAATGGGCAAAAAAGTGGAAAGACAAAGCTTTTATCGGTAAACCAGGTGGCAAAAACTCCCTGTTTGCGATAAATCAAGCCATCAACATGCTGAAAAGTACAAAACATCGACTTGCAGCCTAATATTGCTCATGAAATTATAATGGAGCTCCAGAAAGCTATAAAACAGAAGAAGGTGCCTTTTTAGACACCTTCTCATAATTATGAAAAAGATACTACAAACTGATTATTTAAAACTTATAGGTAATCCCTGCATTCAAAACAGACACACCATATCCTAATTCTGCAAAGGCGCCAAATTGTTGACTAAAAAACCATCTTCCTCCTAAAAACCCTGAGAATCCTAGTCCGCTGGCATAATTGTTTACAAAGGAATTGTCCTGATTATCTGAGCTATATTTAACGATATTGTAGCCTAACATCATCCCTGCGTAAGCATCCAGCTGCGGTGCTTTAAAGCCATTATAATGGTATGCTCCTCTAACCCCAATTGTTGTATAATTCCATTTTGCCGTATACCCTAGGTCAGCGTACTTATACCCTGTATTGCCTACATAACCTCCTAAACTAATTACCCCTGGTCCGCCAATATCCCACATCTCATAATCCAGAGCGATTGAAATTGCTGGTCTAGCTTTGCCTAGACTTCCTAGTGCTGTTCCTAAACCAATACCAAGATTAGCTGAACTTGATCCTACTTGAAACTGTTGCGAATAAGCAGAAAGACTGAAACTTATCGCAAGGAAAATAATAATTGCTTTTTTCATTGTTTTATATTTAAAAAAATAATTAGCGAGCTGAGTATAGAATGTTCGTTCCCTGTTGCCATGAAGGACTTGGCCCATATGCATTTCTAAATCCTGTCCAGTCGCCCTTGGTAGGCGCTGTAGCATTCCCGTCTGCATTAGTATCTCCTCCATTTGCATCGTCTTTATAAGAAGTGAGGATAGCTGAGGAATTCAGATTGATATTCTGTGGAGCATTTCTCTGTAGTCCTGCACTTGTGCTCATGAATTTTACAACTACATTTGGACCGATATTGATCGTCGCAGAATTATAAACTTGATAGTATTGGTTTACCACATAAGGTACTTCCTTTATATTCCAGCTGACGGTTTTATCCTGGACAGTTCCGAATAAATAAATACCATTGTGTTTATTTTTCATAGTTGGTTCGTCCGGGTTATGAAAAACATTACTTGGATCTAAAGTGTAAAATGCATTGAAATAAATAGGCTTTCCATTGTCGTACAATGCGTTGTTGGTAAAGCGGCTTATGTTGGCATCTATCATAGAAGAACTGCCATAAAATGCTTGGGAATCATACCTAGAGCCATCCAACGTGTGTGCTATTCTACAATGATCAAAAGTAAAGGCAGCTGATTGGGTCCAACCTATATCGACAGCACGATTTGTTCCGCCGCTGTTTTGACCTGCATAGAATATATCGACATATTTGAATACAGAACCTACTGATCCACTAAGATCCAATGAAACCCAATCTCCTTTTTCAGGCTTACTTGCCATAATGTCGTTATTCGTGTCGCCACAGTAACGGTCATCAGCCAATGAGGTGAAAACAATACGTTTATCTGCTGTTCCTTCAGCTAATATTTTACCATTTTCATAAATACCAATTCCTGCATTCTTAATTTTTACAACCACACCAGGCTTGATAGTTAAAATAGATTCTACTCTTAAATCTGAGCCTTCAATCACATAAACAAATCCTGGCTCCCAAACAGTAGGTTTGTCAATTTTCCCCGATACAATGATAACATCACAGGAAGTTACTTGAGGAATGGGTTCGGCATCATCACTTTTCGAACAGCTTATAAATACTGTTACTGTAATTAACATCATCCAAGTCATTCTGATGTTTGTTAAAATCTTTGCTTTCATTTCATTAATTTTTATCGTTTATAATTTTATTTTTCAATTGATCTCGGCAAGCATTGCCTTTCATTTAATTTGATAAAGCAAAGTTATCCTCGATAAATTTCCGTTTATACCCCCTAAAGGGGGAAAAACACAAAAGCGATAAAACCTTGATTTTAAGAATCTTCTTATCTTTGTTTATATTTGAATGAACCAATAGTACATTGACCAAATTTCCTGATACCCCCTAAAGGGGGTTTTAATCAAGAGAGCCCACAACTACCTTTGTCAAATAAATATTTGAATAAAACCCACTAATCAAATAATATCATGGAAAGATTTATAATTAGAGGTGTACCGCAGTATATAATTCTATCGTTCAGTTTTATTTTTCTGGTACTGAGCATGAATGCATCGGGGCAACAGCCAATTGTTGATTCTTTAAAACTTGAACTTGAGAAGAAAAATATATCAGTAGATAGACAGTTGGAGTTATATGATGCACTTGTGTATAATTTTTGGGAACAGGATGCTGAAAAGGGAATTGAATATGGTAAAAAAGGTATTGCTCTTGCAAAAAAACATGACAATAAAAAATGGTTATCTATATTATATAGCCATACGGCAATGTCATTTTTCTACCTTTCACAATATGATTCAGCACATTATTATCAAGACCTAGCATTTGAGCCCGCATCTGAGTTAACGGGCTTTAAAGAGTTGGCCAGTGCACATATGAACAAAGGTTCTATCTATAAAATGCAAGACAACCATCCTGAAGCTATAAAGGAATACCTTAAATCATTACAACTATTTGAAAAGGAAGGTCATGATCAAGGTAGGGGAATGGCACTAGGAAACATAGCCCATGTATACCTTCAACTCAGAAATTTCAAACAAGCAGAGAAATATCTGAAACAATCTGAAGATCTGGCCATAAAAAGTAATAATAAAGAGAGTCTAGGATCAGTTGCTATCGCCTTGACAAATATCTACCAAGAAACCGACATGCCAAAAGCCATTGATTATGCAAAGCGCGCTGTCGATATCTATAATCAATTAGGTAATAAATACAGCGAAGCAGTTGCCCTTTCGGTATTGGGTAGATGTTATCAAGAAACTGGAGATTATAAGCAGGCGGAGCTATTTACTGAAAGAGGTCTTGCTTTAGCTGAAGAGGTAAACTACCCAAATTTGCTTGCCCAGCTCTTAATTAACTTATCAAATGTGCGCTATTATCAAGGTAATTATCATGAGAGCGATCAGCTTGCAAGTGAAGCCAGAAAGTTAGATTCTTCTAATATTGAGATCAAACACAATGTACTATACAATCATATTAGAAATAATATGTATCTCGGCAACTTAAAAACGGTGGAAGACTATATTGATGAATATTCTGAATCTATACAGCAATTTGCTACTGATGGTTATCAGGAATCTATATCAGATTTGGAAGTAAAATACGAAACAGAGAAAAAAGAATTACAAATAACAGCATTGGAAAAACAACGACAATTATATATTTGGCTAGGCATCGCCATAGGAGGGATTTTGCTTATTGCTTTAGCTTTCGCGTTTGTGCGATATCGATTGGCAGTAAATAAACGTAAATTGGCAGAGCAAGAAAGCAGACGTTTAGAACAGGAAAAACAGTTGGTGGCTGTTCAAGCAACCCTTGATGGTGAAGCCGCAGAAAGAACCCGACTTGCAAAAGATCTGCATGATGGACTAGGAGGGATGTTGTCTGCTGTAAAATTAAATCTACCGCAAGTGAATGGAGATGCTTTATTAGAAGCAATGGATGTGACGCGTTTTCAGACCGCCTTGGGTATGTTGGACGATTCCATCCAAGAGCTTCGCCGTGTGGCACATCATATGATGCCAGAATCATTGCTGCGATATGGACTCAAAGTGTCTTTGGCAGATTTCTGTGCTGCAATTCCAACAGCAGATTTCCATTATTTCGGAGACGAAGGTCGACTACCTAGCAAAATGGAGATCATGGTTTATCGCTGTATCCATGAACTTGTAAACAATGCGCTCAAACATGCCGATGCAAATCATATTAACGTTCAGCTGGTGCAAGAGTCAAATCGAGTGTCTTTCACGGTTCAAGATAATGGTAAGGGCTTTGATCAACAGACAACTTCTGAAGGAATGGGGCTCCGCAATATCCGTCAAAGAGTAGAAGCTTTTCAGGGAGAAATGGATGTTTTATCCTCTTCACAAGGAACTGAAATACATGTTGAACTGGAATTGAAAAAGAACAAAAGTTATGATTAATGTTGCAATCGTTGATGACCATAAAATCCTGACTGAAGGATTACAGAGTTTAATTGAAGGTTCAGGAATTGCCAAGGTTGCTGGGGTAGCTTATAGTGCAGCAGACTGCAGAAATTCGATCCGTTTTTGGAATCCTGATGTTCTTCTTCTCGATGTTGGATTGCCGGATATAAGTGGTGTTGATTTCTGTAAAGAATTAAAGGAAAGTTTTCCAGAACTGAGGGTCTTGGCGCTGACTACTCATAATGAATATAGCGTAGTCAGACAAATGTTAGAGCACGGAGCCTCAGGTTATCTTCTAAAAAATGCAATGTGCGAGGAGGTCCTCGCAGGAATCAAGGCTGTGGCTGAAGGTGAAACTTTCCTCTGCCATGAAATTGACCTGCTGATGAAACGACCTAAAGAGACTCAGTTGTGGCTAAGCCAAAGGGAGCGAGAAATGCTGAAATTAGTAGCAGAAGGACTGACTAACACTGAAATCGCAGAACGCATATTCCTTAGCCCCGAAACCATAAAAAGTTACAGAAAGAATCTTCTCCTAAAATTGGATGCAAAAAATACAGCCGTATTGGTCAGAATCGCAATTGAGAAAAAATTGATTTAACCCTTACATATCATTCCACTTTAGGGAATTTCCAATAAGCTAACGAAAAAAACACTGCAGAGATTGTAGAAAATATCTGACCTGGCAATGCAAAGAAGTACCAAATTAATCCACAAATAATAATACTTCCAATGGCCAGCAGGAGGAGGGTTTGTTTCTGTATTTCTTGCAACGTGAGAAGTAGCAATCCTATAAATATGATCAATAACCCCATCATTACACTATAACCAAGATGAAATTGATATAAACTAAAGGTGGAGCCCAATAGTTTAAAATCATATTGGTCTAAATGTTTTTCGATAGAACCATCATTGCTCATCTGAGCCTCTCCAAAAAGATGTCCAATTCCAAGAATTATAAATGAAATAACACCTATTCTGAGGTAGGTTTTATAAGTCCATTTCATTTTCGGTTATTTCTTTAAATTGACGAAATAATCATAGGCTGCTTTGGCTATATCAGCAATCAGCTCTTCATTGGAATCGAAATTTTCCTTTGATTCAGTGATGAAAACACTGATGTAAAAATGCTGATCGTTTGGTAACACGACGATTCCAATATCATTTACTGCAGCCGTAATACCTGTTTCTTTGTTAGTTCCAGACCAACCCGTTTTATGAGCGACGTGAGTTCCTACAGGTAATTTGCCTTTTATGCGCTTTTCACCGGTGGTAGTTTCGAAATTTGTCCTCCAAAAAACAAAATAACTATTTTTCGATATTGGGTTATTCTCTTTTTCATAGAACAACATCATAGTTTTGCTGGCAGCTTTCGGGGTTGTCCAATTTTGAAACATATTCTCCCATTTGGCCTGCATATCGCGCTCATTATAAGTAATCTGGATGTCTTGAATGTTATTTTTCTTAAAATATTTCTCTACGTCTTTTGGTGATCCAACAAGTTTTATCAATACATCACAGGCTGTATTGTCACTATGTGAAACTGCATATTGAATTAATTTCTCAATCGTAAAGCTCCCACCATTTGGGTTTTCATCCCGCAAAGGACTCCAAAATCCCGAGGGCATCAAATCTTTCTTGCCAACCTTTACCGTTTGATCCAATGATAGTTTGCCTTTGTCAACCAAGTCTAAAAACTGCCAATGCAATATGAAACTTAAATACACTCTGCATCGGAAATTTCTTGTCCCCAAGGATTGATAAAGTATCCCGCCCATTGTTTCCAATAATTGAAACTCCAACTACCGAATTTTCTGCGAAATGATTTGTTCTATCTTCTTTTTAAAAGAACAAGGGAATCATTCTGTGCAAATGATAATTGGAAACTAAATAAGAAGATAAGGAAAGGGATAAAAACAAATTGGAATCTTTTCATAAGGTGTGAATGTATTGAGAATAAAGATAATGAAATTGGAGTAAGCAGCAATTAAAATTATAATAGCTTTAAGAAAGATCTCAGAGGATATTATTTAAACAAATATATTGAAGCAACATAATAGTCTTCGCATCTTTTATCTCTCCATTTTTTATCATTTTTACGGCATCTTCAATCGAAAGTTCCAAAACTTCTATATTCTCTTCCTCATGTTCAACACCGCCGCCTTCATTTATTTTCATTTCTTTGGTGTATTCTGCAATAAAAAAATATAAAATTTCAGTAACTGATCCGGGTGACATATAAGCCTCAAATATTTTCTGAACTTCCGAAATCTTAAATCCTGTTTCTTCTTCAGTTTCTCGCCTTATGCAATCCTCCGGATTATCATTGTCCAACAAACCAGCACAAGCTTCTATCAGCATTCCTGTTTCATTACCGTTGATATAGGTAGGAACGCGGAATTGTCTCGTAAGAATTACTGTCCTATTTTCTTTATTGTATAATAGTATTACTGCTCCATTTCCTCTATCATATGCCTCTCTGCTTTGAATTTGTTTTGTTCCATCCTTTTTTATGTATTCATACGTTACTTTCTTAAGGATATACCAATTATCAGAAAGAATTTCTGTCTTTAGGATCTTTATATTTTCTATCATGTGAGTATAATTGTCGTAATTTTAATTGGTCTATAGTGTTTTTATAAAAGTTTATTTGAATAATAAACTGAATTCATGACGATGATATTATACGTTTTGCGAAATAAATTTCCCAATTAAAAATTATAGCAAATATGAGCATGTTTTAAACTGTCTCTTTCATTTCTTCTCTTCGAAACCTAATAATCTTTTCGACAAATTCTTCTGGAAATTCAGTTTCATTTGGAATCTGAATAACGGATTTAGAAACTTTATAATCTTTTAGTTTATCCTTAAAATGCTCCAGGAAATCTTGGCTCCAAGGATGGGAAAGCGATAGATGATTTGGAAATCCTGCATAATAAAGAAGGAACTTTTTCCCAATCTTAAAAGCAGGGATTTGATAGCTGATAACCTCCTCAGCTTCCGGAACAATTTGATTGATCATTTTCCTGGTTACCTCCATTCTTTTTAAGATATCTCCCGAAAAGCTGGAGTGATATTCATCGATGTTTCTAAAATTCGTTTTTGCCATAATTTTTAAGTTTTTCGTTGTTTATATATGAAATAGCAAGAATGATCCCGACAACAATTGGCATTAGAATATATCCTATATTACCGTCAACAATAATATGGCTTAAGGCCGCAAAAAACAGGTTGAAAGCCAAGCCCGCATAAGCCCATTCTTTTATTTTTGGGTTTAGTCTTGGAATCATCAATGCCGTTGCCCCAATAACCTTACAAACAATCAAACTGATCGCAAAATAATCAGGATAACCCAATGGCTTGGTACCTGCATTATACTGGTCAGGAGCAAAAATAGTAGCCGTCAAAGGCATTATTGCTTCAAATAAGAAGATAAATGTGGTGGAAAGCCAAAAGTAAATTTTAATTCTTTTCATAATTTTTAAGTTTAAAATGAATAATCAAAATTACTAGAGGAGAAGGATTTGACACTTGCCATAAGGCAAGAAATGGAACTGCTAACTTAATATGAAGCCTGTTCGATATTGAACATAATGAAGACTTAAAATAATGAGGAATTAAATTGAATTATTCTGGGATAAAAATTCTTTTTGGGTTTTGAAAGGATAGGGTATTCTCAACATAATATGGAATCCCCATATATATAAGAACTTTTCCTTTTCCTTCAAGATAATTATTTCCATCAGCTAATACCGCAAATGGAACACGCTTTTTCTCCTTCCATTTATAAGGTGTATAGTGGTAATCGCCAATTAAAGTATCACCTTTTACATTTCCACTAATCTCACCTGTTACACGGTAACCACCTGGTTTCGTATTGACCATCTCACCATAAAAGCGATCCGGAAATCGAATTAACCTAATCCTAGTTGTATCTCTTCCGTCTATATGGACATAATACTTTTCGTTTTCATTAACTTTATTTTTATGACTACAACCTAATAGAATGGCAATAAATAATACTAGAATTATTCGCATATCGATTTCTTATAAGAAAGAATCTAATTTAAATAATCTTGAGGGAATCAGAATAATAATTTCAGGGTATAGTATCTTATAATTCAATTTTAAAAAATTTTGGTAACCCATGTTTTTAGTTATTCAGAAATAGTTGACATGATATTACGATTACGAAGAAAACTGTTAAATGTGGTAAACTATTGGATATTGAGGTCTGCGATCATTTGAAACTATCAATCCATAGATACATTAGTTTACGTGATGAAGAAATGTTTTGATCGACATTCAATATTTGTTTTATTTGCATCACTAAAAATATTTAAGAATTTAAGCGTTCTATTGAAGTTGTTGAATTGTCTAAATATGCTTCTTATCAAAAACTTTTTTATTTTACAGTTGGAGGGTGGATAATATTTTTAAAATGTCAATTCAATATTTTTAGTTTTTTATCATATGATTAAATATTTATATTTTTTATTTAACTAGAAAGTTATTAAAATATATTCTTTGATTTTGTTTAGTATAATACTTTTCTTACCTACCTCCAACAATATAATTTAAAAACTTTGGGATTAATTTTTTCATTAAATAGTAGATCAATAGGCAAGCAGCGACAACAACAAGAGGAAGCAAAAAGTAACCTATTATTTGCCCATAACCATTGTTGAAAAAGTTGATTTTAGCAAAAGTCCCTTTTGACCAATTAATTATATAAATAATATGAATGGCATAAATAAAGAAAACTGTATTTGACAAATCTATTAAGAGGTTTTTAATCTTTTCTCTATTTTGGAGTTTATTCCCTAGATATATTATCGAAAATGTGCCAAAAATTGTAAAACACCTGATAAAGAATTCATAAAGTGGTTTCCCATTATTATAAGTTGCAAGAGCAAGGAAAGTTAACATTCCGATGATCAGGAATAGGCAAAATTTGTTGATGAAATTTACAAATGCAGATGGATCAATGGTTATATAGCTACCTAAACCAAAGAAAAATATCGCTGTTGCACTAAAGCCAGGGATAGGGATTTCTATACATGAAAGATAGAAAATCAGCAGTAAGGCTAATCCAAACAACTTTAGGTACTTTTTGAGAACGAAGAAGAACGGCGAAAATAAAGCCATTATCAATAGATCTCTTAAATACCAGAGTGGATAATCGATTGGGGCTTTCCACAACATGTCATAGACAGATGAACCTTTTACAGAAAAATAAAAATCATCCGGATGCCCACCAATGGATAAGACTATTTTATTTTTTAATAGGATAATCAGTACCATAGCAATGTTCCAAAACAAATAGGGAATGAACAATGATTTCCACCTATTTTCTATTTGAACCATGTATATATTTAGTGAAAATGTGTCCTTGAATTTCATGAAAAAGAGAAATCCTGAAAAAACAAAGAAGGATGGAACAACAGTCCGTCCAAAATTTTGAGATATAGTGCTGTATATTAAATGGTAAAGATTATCTGCATCCATACTTAATCTGACAGGTGTAACATCTTCATTAATAATATGAATATAAATTACCATTAATATAAGAGGAAACCTAAGTATTGAGATTGAAATTAATAGCTGTTGAAAGTCTTTTTTCATATTTTTAGTTTAGAAAAAAGGTGTTCCGTTTTGGAATTACCGGCGTTAATATACGGCGAACCAAGTTATAAATAATACTGTTTCCCGTAATTTATTTATGTAGCTTCGATGTTTGTCATAATTATTGGCTTGGTAATTCCTTCACATCATAAAAGTTACTTAGTCTTTTTACTAGGGATGGACATGCATGGTTAAAATCCAACCACTTTTAGGTTTGGTTAGCCTACTGATCCCTTAGACTTCGACGTTGTCATTTTTTTTGATATAGCCACTAGTCATTTTTTATTTCAAAAATATCGCCAACAGTCTTCGTATACTTCCAAACTTAAGACTAGATGGGAAAACGAAGCACGAAAATCAAAAACAGGCTAGCTACTAACTAGATGATAATCGAAGCACAATCGGGCGGGATTGCCTACGGCGATCCCGTTAGGGGGGTGGCTAAAAGATAAAGAATCAAAAACCTTAACGTTCTCACGAGATTTCGTTGTTTACAGGGGGCTGCTCAAACAAGTTTGGCACCCCCTGTAAACAACGAAATCCATCAATTACATTGATGGATTTTGATTTTTATCTTTGCGGAGAGGGCGGGATTCGAACCCGCGGTACCGTTTCCAGTACGACAGTTTAGCAAACTGTTCCTTTCGGCCACTCAGGCACCTCTCCGGGTTTCGACAGTGCAAACATAACGCAAAATTTTCACTCTTCAAAGTCGATTTATCGAAAATTATGCAATTTGGCCGCACCATTAAGCAACCTTTTGAATATCAATTTGTTTTTTTAACTATCTTTTTTCTTGTTCAGATCGTAATCGATCCTAACATGATAAATACTCTTTAACATCGCCTTGAAAATCTTCGCCGATTCCGAGATTTCGCGCATTGTAATATCCGCATTTTGGAATTGACGCTGCATTAACTTATGGTCAATGATCTTGTCGACAAGGTTGTTGATAGATTCTTCAGTCGGCTCTTTTAATGCTCTGGAGGCTGCTTCAACCGAGTCTGCCATCATCAATACCGCAGTCTCCTTAGAAAAAGGAACCGGACCAGGATATTTAAAGATAGACTCGTCGATCACCTTATCAGGATTTGCCTTGATGGCCATATTATAGAAGTAATCTACCTTCGTCGTACCGTGGTGGGTACGGATAAAGTCGATTACCACCTCTGGCATCTGATTTTTGCGTGCCATTTCAATCCCTTTCAAAACGTGCGAAATAATAATCTGTGCACTTTGTTCCGGTGTCAATTCTTCGTGAGGGTTGTCGTTTGTTTTTTGGTTCTCGATAAAGTACAAAGGGTTGATCATTTTACCGATATCATGGTACAGAGCACCGGCACGGACCAATAGCGGGTTACCACCGATTTTATAGATTGCTGCTTCAGCTAGATTCGCTACCTGCAAGGAGTGCTGGAATGTTCCGGGAGCCTTCAGGGAAAGTTCGCGCAATAGCCTTGAATTGGAATTTGTCAATTCCATTAAAGTCAAGTCTGAAACAATACCAAATAGTTTCTCAAAAGCATAGATCAACGGGTAGGCTAGAAGCGTCAGGCCAACACTCACCGTAAACGGAAGGATATCTTGCCAATAGATGGTCGAAAAAGATCCATTTCTTGTCAATACCAAACCTACATAAGCGAGGATATATGTTCCAAGAATCAACACACTCGAAACCAAAAATTGCTCTCTTTTTACCAAAGTCCGGATACTATAGATCGCTACCATACCAGCCGTAAATTGCAAGAATACAAAGTCAAAGCTGTTAGGCACGAACAATCCCGCAACTAACACCATCAAGATATGAATGTTCAAAGCAATACGGGTATCAAAAAGTAACCTAAAGATAATCGGAACACTACAATAAGGAATGTAGTATAGACTAGGTATCTTGATCTTGATTGCCCAGCTCAGTACGCCCAGCATCACTAAAATAACGATGAAGATAATGAATAGGAGCCTGTTATTATTGAATATATCTCTTCTGAAAAAGTATAGGAATACCATTAACAGAGACATTGCCAAGGAAATCAGGATAAAGTGACCAAAAGTAACCATATTCTGCTCACCACTGATCCTCGATTCATCTTCAAATACCTTTCGTAGGGATTCTAGCTTTTGATAAGTATCGTTGTTGATGATCTTACCTTGCTCTGCAATCAATTCATCTTTTTGGACCATTCCTCTCGTGGTGGAAATATTGGCCAATGCATTTTGCTCAACCTTATTGGTTTGTGACTCATTGAAAACAAAATTGATCGTTATGTAATTCTTCAATACCTCTGCCAACCAACGCTTATGTTCGATGAGTTTTGTTTTTTTCCAATGCCCCAACTATATATTGGTTTGCTGATTCAATGGTGAAAACATCAACGGTATTCTTTTGTTGAGCTATATTGTCATGGATTAATACAAAATTATACTCCAATGAAGTTGGATCATTTTTGGTTGAGTCGCTACCTTTATTTTGGAATCTATTATTTAAGGAAACAACACCACGTTCATAGATATAGTTCAATAGGGCGGTTCCTACCTCACGGTAATCATTAATATCTCCGGTTTCGGCAGAGTCCAACTGACTAGCCTGCCATTTCTCGTTTAGATCTGTGTTGAATTGGTCGATCTGCTCCTTGCTGGCTACATCATTGAGGTTATAGATAGGCTGTACAGTACGCAGGATATATTGCCTGTCGCGTTCCATTTCCTCAGCAGTTTTCAAGATTGCAAAGTTGTATGGAGAGATCAGGTTTTCATGATTCCATGATTTTCCCTTCTGATATTCATACCTGAAACGAGGTTGCTTAGGCAAGAAAATACAGATTAAAACAATGGTAAGCACAACCATCCCATACTTCCATAGGGTTGAGTTCTGCTGTAATTTATCCTTTGGGTAGTTTATTTTTAATTTCGCCACGCTTTATTTTTAGTGATCCTAACAAACAAATGTAATTATTTTACCGCAAACAGTTTCCCTTAAACGCAATACAATCCCGAATCGTTTCCCGGAATAAATTATTATGGGCACTGACTAGGTCAGATAGGGGACTCAGTCCTCTCTCGTACGGACCTCAAACGGACTTTGTTCGGACCTTGTTCGGATGCGATCCGAACAAGGTCCGAACAAAGTCCGAGCAAGGTGCGAATGAAAGAGGACGGAGAGTGGGAGAAGAGTCATTGATTGCTGGTTGGTGGGGACAGCAACCAAGGCATTATGCTTGTAGGCGAGGAGGAGGAAACCAACCCAGGCATAAAAAATGTCTGATTCTTTTCAAAAAGTTTAGGATGTTTCTGATAGCAGATAATACTTGTTATCTTTGCAGAAATTTTAAGACATGTCTACACAACAACACTTAATTGCACCTTCGGTATTAGCGGCAGATTTTGCTAATCTTGAGCGCGATGTACAGATGGTTAATGAGAGCGAAGCAGATTGGTTTCACATAGATATTATGGATGGCGTATTCGTTCCGAATACCTCTTTTGGTTTTCCGGTGATGAATGCGATTGCTAAGCATGCTAAGAAACCATTGGATGTACATTTGATGATCGTAGATCCAGATCGTTATTTACAGGTTTGTAAGGATAATGGTGCTGAAATCATTACGGTTCATTATGAAGCTTGCACGCACTTACATCGCACATTAGCAGCGATTAAGGAGCTGGGATGTAAAGCAGGTGTTGCATTAAATCCTCATACGCCGGTATCTCTGTTGAAAGATGTTATCCAAGATATTGACTTGGTATGTTTGATGTCGGTTAACCCTGGGTTTGGTGGACAGAAATTTATTGAACGTACTTACAGCAAGATTAAAGAATTGCGCGCATTGGCAATCGAGAATAATACGGATGTATTGATTGAGATTGATGGTGGAGTAGGACTTTCAAATGCTGGCAAGTTATTAGAAGCTGGCGCTGATGTTTTGGTTGCAGGATCTTTTGTGTTCAATTCTCAGGATCAAAAGGAAACTATCAAAGCCTTAAAAGATATCGACATAAATATTCAATCTGCATAAAGATTTAAGAGCGGCCATTTTGCCGCTTTTTTTATTTTATTCATGGAATGGGATAGCTGTTTAAACAGTTTGTTTAGAATTGTTCCAAATTGGCTTGAACATATTGTTTGTTGTATTAAACCGTGGGTTTTTAGTACTTTTGCGGAAAATCTTGAAAATGGTTTTTAGCTGAGTTTCGGCAAAAAAGGGAAAGTCCTAAACTGATAGATAAAATCAATGGAGATATTGATTTTAAATTAACTTAATTTATTAAACACCTGGTAGTTCTTTTCAAAGACTGCCATTAAACTTTGGAAAATATATATGAGTATTTACAACGATTACGTACAAGAGGTTGTAGAACGAAAAGGTCAAGGATTACATCCAAAACCAATTGACGGTGCTGAACTTTTAAGTGAAGTTATAGCTCAAATTAAAGATAAGAACAATGAGCATAGAGAAGAATCTTTGCGATTGTTTATTTATAATACCTTGCCAGGAACTACTCCGGCGGCAGGTGTGAAAGCACAATTCCTCAAGGAAATCATCTTAGGAGAGGTTGCTGTTGAAGAAATTACACCAACTTATGCATTTGAGTTATTATCTCATATGAAAGGTGGTCCTTCTATAAAAGTATTATTGGATTTAGCTTTAGGTCATGATGAATCTATTGCTAAACAAGCTGCAGAAGTATTGAAAACACAAGTTTTCTTATATGACGCAGATACCCAACGCTTGAAAGATGCTTACGAGGCAGGAAATGCAATTGCCAAAGATATTTTGGAAAGCTATGCGAAAGCAGAATTCTTTACCAATTTACCAGAAGTAGCTGAAGAGATCAAGGTAGTTACCTTTATTGCTGGCGAAGGTGATATTTCTACGGATTTATTATCTCCAGGAAATCAAGCGCACTCTAGGTCTGACCGTGAGTTGCATGGTAAGTGTATGATTACTCCTGAGGCACAACAACAGATTGAAGATTTGAAAGTTCAATTCCCTGATGCGAGCGTGATGTTGATTGCGGAGAAAGGTACGATGGGTGTTGGTTCTTCACGTATGTCAGGAGTAAACAATGTGGCATTATGGACAGGTAAGCAAGCTTCACCTTATGTTCCTTTTGTGAATATTGCTCCGATTGTTGCAGGTACAAATGGTATTTCTCCAATTTTCTTGACTACCGTTGATGTAACTGGTGGTATCGGAATCGATTTGAAAAACTGGGTTAAGAAAACGGATGCTGAAGGAAATGTTGTTCGTAATGAAAAAGATGAGCCTATTTTGGAGGAAGTATATTCTGTGGCAACAGGTACTGTCTTAACGATCAATACTAAAACTAAGAAATTATATCAAGGTGATAAGGAGTTAATCGATATTTCTCGTTCATTAACACCTCAGAAAATGGAATTTATCAAAGCTGGTGGTTCTTATGCCATTGTTTTTGGTAAGAAAATCCAAACATTCGCAGCACAAACTTTGGGAATTACTGCACCTTCAGTATTTGCTCCTGCGAAAGAAGTTTCCATTGAAGGTCAAGGCTTGACTGCGGTTGAGAAGATTTTCAACAGAAATGCAGTTGGTTCTACTCCGGGTAAAACTCTACATGCAGGTTCTGATGTTCGTGTTAAAGTAAATATTGTAGGATCACAAGATACTACAGGATTAATGACAGCGCAAGAACTAGAAGCGATGGCTGCAACGGTTATTGCTCCTAGCGTAGATGGTGCTTATCAATCAGGATGTCATACAGCATCAGTATGGGACAAGAAAGCGCAAGCTAATATCCCTAAGTTGATGAAGTTTATGAACGACTTCGGACTGATTACTGCTCGTGACCCTAAAGGGGATTATCATTCCATGACTGACGTTATTCACAAGGTCTTGAATGATATTACGATTGACGAGTGGGCTATAATTATCGGGAGAGATTCTCATACACGTATGTCCAAGGGTGTTGCTTTCGGAGCTGACTCAGGTACAGTAGCATTGGCTTTGGCAACAGGAGAGGCGTCGATGCCAATCCCAGAATCAGTTAAGGTGACATTTAAAGGAAGCATGAAAGAGCACATGGATTTCCGGGATGTAGTTCATGCTACTCAACAACAAATGTTACAGCAATTCGCTGGAGAAAATGTTTTCCAAGGTCGTATTATCGAAGTTCATATCGGGACGTTGTTGGCTGACCAGGCTTTCACATTTACTGACTGGACTGCTGAAATGAAAGCTAAGGCCTCGATCTGTATTTCTCAAGATGAAACATTGATTCAATCGTTAGAAATTGCGAAATCTCGTATCAAGATTATGATCGAGAAGGGCATGGACAACAAGAACCAAGTATTACAAGGATTGATTGACAAAGCTAACAAGCGTATTGAAGAAATCAGATCTGGAGAAAAACCAGCTTTACAACCTGATGCAAATGCTAAATACTATGCTGAAGTTGTTATCGATCTAGATATTATTGATGAGCCAATGATTGCCGATCCGGATGTAAACAATGAGGACGTTTCTAAACGTTATACGCATGATACTATCCGTGATCTTTCATATTACGCAGGTAACAAGAAGGTTGATTTAGGATTTGTGGGATCTTGTATGGTTCACAAGGACGATTTAAAGATCGTTTCTAAAATGCTGAAGAATATTGAGGAGCAGAAGGGATTCGTAAGTTTCAATGCACCATTGGTTGTAGCTGCTCCAACTTACAATATTATCGACGAGTTGAAAGCAGAAGGTGACTGGGAATTCTTGCAAAAATATTCTGGATTTGAATTCAACGATGCAATGCCTAAGAGCGTTGCACGTACTGAATATGAAAACATAATGTATTTGGAGCGTCCGGGATGTAACCTATGTATGGGTAACCAAGAGAAAGCTGCTAAAGGAGATACTGTTATGGCAACTTCTACGCGTCTATTCCAAGGTCGTGTAGTAGAAGATAGAGATGGTAAGAAAGGTGAATCTTTGTTAGCATCGACTCCAGTAGTTGTTCTTTCAGCGATATTAGGTCGTATTCCTAATATTGAGGAGTACAAAGCTGCGGTAGTGGGTATTGATTTGACAAAATTCACACCTGTTTCTACGAAGTAATTATTTTACAATAAGATACAAGAAGGCTGTCTAAATTTTAGGCAGCCTTTTTTTGTAAACCAATTGTTTAGTTAGTTGTTTCTAAAATGTGTCCTTAGAATGATTTTAAATTAGATTTACTTGACACTAATATTAAGAAAGAAATTTAAAAAATGAGTACTTTGTAAATGCTTACAAAAGCAATCAAAAAAATATAAAAACACTAATGTTATGGCATTTGATATAGACATGATCAAGAAAGTTTATTCACAATATGATGAGCGTGTAAAGGCTGCTCGTCAAGTTGTTAATAAGCCTTTGACTTTATCTGAGAAAATTTTATATACTCACCTTTGGGACGGAAACGCTACAGAGGCCTATGAGCGTGGAAAATCATACGTTGATTTTGCACCAGACCGCGTTGCGATGCAAGATGCTACGGCTCAAATGGCGTTGTTGCAGTTTATGCAAGCAGGTCGTCCTAAGGTTGCGGTTCCTTCTACTGTACACTGTGATCACTTGATTCAAGCTCGTGATGGTGCTGCAGAGGATTTAAATCGTGCAAAAAATGAAAGTTCAGAAGTATTTAACTTCTTAAGCTCAGTTTCTAACAAATATGGTATTGGTTTCTGGAAACCAGGAGCTGGTATTATTCACCAGGTTGTATTAGAGAATTATGCATTTCCAGGTGGTATGATGATCGGTACCGACTCTCATACTGTAAATGCAGGTGGTTTAGGTATGGTTGCTATCGGTGTTGGTGGTGCTGATGCGTGTGATGTGATGGCAGGATTACCTTGGGAGCTTAAATTCCCTAAACTTATTGGTGTTAAATTGACTGGTAAATTATCGGGATGGGCTGCGCCAAAAGATGTGATCTTGAAGGTTGCTGGTATCTTAACTGTAAAAGGTGGTACTGGAGCTATCGTAGAATATTTCGGTGAGGGTGCTGAGTCATTATCATGTACTGGTAAGGGAACAATCTGTAATATGGGTGCTGAAATTGGTGCTACCACTTCAACATTCGGGTACGATGCGTCAATGGAACGTTATTTACGTGCTACTGACCGTGCAGAAGTTGCAGATGCGGCAAACGCAATCAAAGAACACTTGACAGCTGACCCTGAAGTTTATGCTAATCCTGAACAATACTTCGATCAATTGATTGAAATCAACTTGTCTGAATTGGAACCATCCTTGAATGGTCCATTTACTCCAGACTTGTATACGCCAATTTCTCGCATGCGTGAGGAAGCCGGTAAAAACGGATGGCCTACAAAAGTAGAGTGGGGATTAATTGGTTCATGTACAAACTCTTCTTACGAAGATTTGTCACGCGCTGCATCAATTGCTCGTCAGGCTGTTGAAAAAGGTTTAGTTACTAAAGCTGAATTCGGTATTAATCCAGGTTCAGAGCAAGTACGTTTTACTGCTGACCGTGATGGTTTATTAAAGACTTTTGAAGACCTTAATGCTACGATCTTTACCAATGCATGTGGACCATGTATCGGTATGTGGGGACCGTGCAGGTGCTGAGAAACAAGAGAAGAATACAATCGTTCACTCATTCAACCGTAACTTTGCGAAACGTGCTGACGGTAACCCTAATACTTTTTGCATTTGTTACCTCTCCAGAGATGGTTGCAGCAATTGCGATCTCCGGTGATTTAGGATTTAACCCATTGGTTGATACCTTGACAAACAAAGACGGCGAACAAATCAAGTTAGATCCTCCTACAGGTGATGAATTGCCAGAAAAAGGATTTGCAGTTGATGATCCAGGATACCAAGCTCCAGCGGAAGATGGATCAAAAGTTGAAGTTGATGTAGATCCTAATTCTGATCGTCTTCAATTATTGGAGCCTTTCGCAGCATGGGAAGGTACGGACCTTAAAGGTTTGAAATTATTGATCAAAGCTAAAGGTAAATGTACAACTGACCACATTTCTATGGCTGGTCCATGGTTGAAATACCGTGGTCACTTGGACAACATTTCCAACAATATGTTGATCGGTGCGGTGAACTACTTCAACGAAAAAACTGATAACGTGAAGAACCAATTGACTGGCGAGTATGGTCCAGTTCCAGCAACACAACGTGATTACAAAGCTGAGGGAATTGGTTCAATCGTTGTAGGTGACGAAAACTATGGTGAAGGTTCGTCTCGTGAGCACGCAGCTATGGAGCCTCGTCATTTAGGTGTTCGTGCTGTATTGGTTAAATCATTCGCTCGTATTCACGAAACAAACTTGAAGAAACAAGGTATGCTTGGTCTTACCTTCGATAATAAAGATGATTACGATAAAATCCAAGAAGACGATACCATCGATATCATCGGATTAACTGAATTCGCTCCTAACAAACCGCTAACGCTGGTATTGCACCATGCAGACGGTACGTCAGAAGAAATTCTTGCAAACCATACCTACAATGAACAACAGATCGGTTGGTTCAAAGCAGGTGGTGCATTGAATATTATTCGCGCGAATCAGAGTAAATAGAGTATTTAGTAGTTAGTATTTAGTAGTAAGACTGTATGCTTGCTGATAAAAGTGCTGTTCCGATGGGGCAGCACTTTTTTTTAGACAGTAGACATAAGTCATAAGACAAAAGACTTAGGCTTGTGTCCAATCCTAAATTGGCAATGTCATTAAGTTAAGAGAATCTAACAAACATGCCAAGGCTATGGCGTTGTGTTGGACGTGGTTCGCCGTGGTCGGTGAAGACTCCAACCACTATTGTTTCTAAGTCATAAAAATAATTTCCTAATCTTGAGATTAGGGATTTCAGGCATGTCGTGGGAAAGGGGTTATAGTGACACCCCTACAGGGTTGGATGGCATCGAATAATCATTTCTAGAATAGTTGCACCCCTAGCGGGGTTGTGTGGCGTGAAATGTGATTTTCGAAAAGAGCAAAACCCCATCGGGGTGACACTATTATAGCTGGAGTTTAACAAACATGCCAAGGCGATGGCGTTGTGTTGGACGTGGTTCACCGTGGTCGGTATCTTCACCGACCATTATTGTTTCTAAATCATAAAAATAGTTTCCTAATCTTGCGATTAGGGATTTCAGGCATGCCGTGGGAAAGGGGTTATAGTGACACCCCTAGCGGGGTTGTGTGGGGTGAAATGTGATTTTGAAAAGAGCAAAACTCCATCGGGGTGACACTATTATAGCTGGAGTTAAACAAACATGCCACACCTACGGCGTTGGTGTTTGATGCGATTTACATTTCTATAGACATTGCATGCCGATGGCATTTAAGAAATATTTCATGCCTCCGGCATTTAACCCCGATAGGGTTAGTTCGCCGTGGCAGGTGTCCCCACCTGCCACTGAATACTTTTCTATGGCATATTAATCCCAGGGGGTTAATCCTATTTATAGCCTTGTTTTTTTCTAATCTTATTGACATTGCCTAAATAGGGTTGATTTAAATTTTACTGGATCTATTTCGTGGTTGGTGGGGACACCAACCACGGCATTTCCACCGCCTTGCACTTTCTAATGTCTAAAGTCTATTGTCTATAAAATATTAATTCACTATTCTAGGTGGTTGGTGAGGACACCAACCACGGCATATTCGTTATTCTAGGTGGTTGGTGGGGAAACCAACCACGGCAAATTTGCCATTCTAGGTGGTTGGTGGGGACACCAACCACGGCATTTCTGTCGCCTTGCATTGTCTAATGTCTTATGTCTATTGTCTATAAAATATTAATTCACTATTCTAGGTGGTTGGTGGGGACACCAACCACGGCAAATTTGCCATTCTAGGTGGTTGGTAGAGACACACTATCACGGCATCTCTACCGCCTTGCACTTTCTAATGTCTTATGTCTTATGTCTATTGTCTATAAAATAATAATCCTCTATTCGAGGTTGCTATCTCAAATCTCATATCTCACATCTCAAATCTATTCCCTACCTTTAATTTCCCTTTTAATCCTAAAACGGTAATGAGTAAAAATCTATTGAAAACATTGGCTTTAACGGCTATTTTACTAAGCTCTGGAATTATGGTAAACGCTCAGAAAACTCCTTATGAATTGGATCCCAATAAGAATACTACGGTTACTTATGAGGAGATGACGGATTATTATGCTTCGCTACTTGAGGGTAGGAAGGATGTTAAATTAATTGATGTTGGGTCTACTGATGTTGGGAAACCGTTGCAATTGATTGTTCTTTCGAAGGATGGCGATTTTGATCCGGTTAGTATCAAATCTAAGGGGAAGGCTGTGATGTTGATCAATAATGGGATTCATCCTGGTGAGCCTGAAGGTATTGATGCTTCGATGATGTTTATCAGAGAATTGCTGAAGGAGAATAAATTGCCAGATAATTTGGTGCTGTGCGTTATTCCGGTTTACAATATTGCTGGGATGTTGAATCGAGGTGAATCTAGGGTGAATCAGAATGGTCCAAATGAGTATGGTTTTCGAGGATCAAGGCAGCATTATGATTTGAATAGAGATTTTATCAAGGGCGACACAAGGAATTCCAGGTTGTTTCAGAAGATCTTTAGCACATGGGATCCCGATGTTTTCTTTGATACTCATACTAGCAACGGTGCGGATTACCAATATGTAATGACCTTAATTGAAACGCATAAAGATAAGCTTCATCCCGAACTGGCTCCATTTATGAAATCTAGATTTACAGATGAGTTGTATCATCGGATGGAAAAGGCTGGGTTTCCAATGGTTCCTTATGTGAATCCAAAGGGAGAAACGCCGGAGTCAGGATTGGTTTCTTTTTTGGAAAGTCCTAGGTATTCAACAGGATATGCGGCCCTGCATAATACCATTGGATATATGCCTGAAACACATATGTGGAAGCCATACAAACATAGAGTAGAATCTACTTACACGCTCATGAAAAGTTTGTATGAGGTAGCTGTTCAGGAATCAAAAGAATTGGTGGCATTGCGTCAAAAAATAAAAGAATCTGTTTCCAAACAGATGGAATTTCCTGTTAGTTGGAAATTGGATACGGAGCATGTCGATACGATAGATTTTATGGGTTTTGAATCTGGTAAGAAGAAAAGTGATGTTTCTGGTCAGCAGAGGCTTTATTATGATAGGAGTAAACCATTCAAAAAACAGGTTCCCTATTATAGTCATTATAAACCATCAGTGATCATTACAAAACCTAAGGCATACATTATTCCTCAGGCTTATGATAAATTGGTAGAATTAATGAAGATCAATGGAGTTCAGATGAAGCAACTTGAGAAGGATGAGTTAATGGAGGTTGAGATGTATTACATTTCATCATATAAAACCCAGAGTCATCCTTATGAGGGACATTATCCACATCATTCTGTTGAAGTTAGTCCTAAGATGATGAAGGTTCAGTTTTATGCTGGAGATTGGGTAGTTGAGACTGATCAGCCTATGAACAGATATATTGTTGAAACATTGGAGCCACAAGGGATGGATTCGTTTTTTTCTTGGAATTTCTTTGATGCAATATTATCCCAAAAGGAATATTTTTCAGCCTATATTTTTGAAGATACTGCCGCTGATTTATTGAGGAAAGACCCAAAGCTGAAGCAAGAATTTGAAGATGCGAAAAAGAACGATCCAATCTTTGCTGCCGATGGTAGGGCTCAGTTAGAGTGGATTTATAAAAGAACGCATCATTATGAGTATGATTATGGACTTTATCCGATTGCTCGAGCTAGGTAATTTTTAAGTTGAAAGCTGTTGACAAAAGGCTGTCATAATCTGCTTGTAAATTTGAGTATTCAATAACAAAAAAGAAAACATTATGAGCACAGCAGCATTTTTGACAAAGGAGCAGTTTTTAAATAATTGGCAAGGCCATAGAACTTTAACAAGAAAAACAATTGAGAAATTTCCTGAGAAGGAACTATTTGAATTCAGCATTGGTGGAATGCGGACATTTAGTGATTTGATCAAGGAATTGTTGAGTATAGGACTTCCAGGATTAGAGGATATTGTGAACAATAATATCAGTAAATACAATCATGATTTACCTTTTAATACGAAAGAGGCATTGTTGGCGGAGTGGGATAGACAAACCCCTTTGATTTCAGAATATTTTAATAAAATATCTGAGGATCGTATGAAAGAAGATTTCAATCTTTTTGGGGAGTTCAACTTTCCGATTAATCAAAATATGGTTTATTTTTTGGACAATGAGATTCATCACCGCGCACAGGGGTATGTTTATTTGAGGTCATTGGGAATTGAACCTCCAATGTTCTGGGATCGATACTAAATCATTTTTAAAATAGAAAAGAAGGTGTCTAAAAAGGCACCTTCTTCTGCTTTATAGCTTTCTGGAGCTCCATTATAATTTCATGAGCAATATTAGGCTGCAAGTCGATGTTTTGTGCTTTTCAGCATGTTGATGGCTTGATTTATCGCAAATAGGGAGTTTTTGCCAACTGGTTTACCGATAAAAGCTTTGTCTTTCCACTTTTTTGCCCATTTTCTGAGGTTATGGGCAATGGCCATCAAACCGAATTCCACAGCGACCTTCTCCAGACCTTTCATTGTGAACCGGGTAAACCTGTTGTTGCTTTTCATCTGACCGAAAACGGCTTCCACTTCTATGGGTCGCTTGCTCCGATGGTACATTCCCTCTTCCGACAGCAGTCTTTCCCGGGCTTTAGCCTTGAGCTTATTGAGCCTGTGGTTCACTTCAATGAGCCGATCGCCTGTAGCTTTATGGCACCCACTCCGCATCGGGCAGCCTTCGCATCGCCGAGCCTGGTAACAGCTGACCCGGGCAGTGTATCCGTTGGCACTGACTCTGGTTGCATGACCGATAAAGCTGAGCTTCTGTCCGGCCGGACATACATAATAGTCATCCTGCTGGTTGTAATATAGGTTCTGTACCGAGAAAGGATCCTGTTTATGCTTGCGCTTCTGTTCCATATGGAAGTAATTGTACTTCACAAAAGCGGTTATACCCTGTCCTTCCATCAGCTCGTAGTTCTGCTCGCTACCATATCCGGCATCTGCGACGATGGATTCACTCTGTTTTCCGTAATGGGACTCAAAGCCTTCCAGGTGTTCGGGCAGGGTTGTGGTATCTGCGGCCGTTTGATGGATGCTATAATGGGTGATGAACTGGTCTTCGGTGCTGATCTGGGTATTGTAGGCCGGTTTAAGCTGGCCATTTTTCATGTGGTCCTCTTTCATCCGCATAAACACGGCATCGGTATCGGTCTTGCTATAACTGTTGCGATCTCCCAGTACTTCCAGTTGCTCCTCATATTTCTGCAATCGGGGCAGATAGTCGTCTTCAAGCTTCCTCAGCTGCCTATCGGTGGATCTATCCACTCCTTTGAGCTTGGCATTGATCGCTCTGATCTTTTCCTTCAGCTGGGCACTATCGATGGCCTTGCTGACTTGCTGATCCCCTAATGAAGATTGGTCCTGGCTGATCTGTGCATCGATATCCGAAAGGACCGAAGCGATGTTCGCCTCCAGCTTTACCTTGTTCTTCTCGATCGATCTCTTCCAAACGAAGGTATAGCGACCGGCGGCCGATTCGATCTTGGTACCATCTACATACTGGACTTTCAGGCTGACATACTCCATTTCATGCAGCATCCGAACGATACTGGCAAACAGCTCCTGTATCTGTCCCTTAAGACGCTTTCCCCTGAAATAATTGATCGTACGGTAATCCGGCGTACTGTTGCCCGAAAGCCACATGAAATGGATGTTCTCGTGCAGGGCGCGCTCGATCTTGCGGCAAGAATAGATATTGCTCAGATACGCGTAGAACAGTACCTTGATGAGCATCCTGGGATGGAAACTGGTCGTGCCTCCGCCTTTATACTGACGGATGATATGTTCCAGATCCAACTGGTCAACAACCTGACTCACCAAACGAACCGGATGGTTCAAGGGGATACGGTCTAAAATATTCTCAGGAAAAAGACTCGGACTATTGGATGGAAGAGCTTTGAATTGTATGTTTGCCATATTGTTTTTTGGGTGCACCTTAAGATACAAAATCTTGAGGACAAAAAACAGAAAAACCCCGCCATTTTTTAATGACGGGGTTATTTTTTTAAGAGACCTTTTTAGACAGCCCCTTAATTTATATATGTAGTATCCAATTATTTTTCGCTGTATACCGAGTTTACTTCTGTGATTTTCCAACCATTGTTGTCTTGGATCATGGTTAAGTAATCTGTGCGTTTGAAGTTAGCAAAGTTTAAAGTTACTTTTGCTAAACTGTATTTTCCTTCTTTTTCTACCAATTGATAGTCTGTATCACAGTTGAATGTAATTCCCTCTTGATCTTTGATCTGTTTGATGAATGATTCTCTAGAAAGAGGAGCTTGATTGTATTCTGTGTTGAATTTTTGAGTGAAATTTTTTCCAAAAAGATCATCTACATGTTCGACATCACCTTTTACGGTGCTGTTGATATAAGCATCAACTACATTTTCAACTACTGCTTTGTTTAATTTGTCTTTGTCATTATCTACTGCGAAAGCTGTAACTGTTGAAGCGAATAATAGACCTGCGATTGCGAATGTTTTTACTAGATTTTTCATGTCTTTATTTTTTAATGATTAATACCTGTTTAATTTTTTCTGTGTGTTATTTGTTATTTGATACTCCAAAGGTATGGTCAAAAAACACGCTGTAACAGGCGAAATAGGTCAATTCGAAATCTTTCTCGGTAAAAGAAGGGGATAATTCGGTGAAAATTCTTGCTGTTGGATGAGGAATTTTCACCGATGTATTCGCAGGGTCAATTCTTGTTTTTAAGATTGCAGCATTTTATATCTATGGTTTTTTCCCCAATACACTAATTGTTGAATAAGCTGTTTTGAAGATTTCCCATAATCAGTGATTCTGTATTCTACCATTTTTGGTTTGGTATCCAGCTCTTCTCTTTCTACCAATTTATTTTCTTCCAGGTCTTTGAGTTCTTTGGTGAGGACTTTGGCAGAGATCCCTAAAACTTCACGTTGGATTTTCTTAAATGTATTGGTTTGACTTTCACGGGTAATTAAGTAATGAAGGATCAATAGTTTCCATTTGCCACCTAGTATATCTAATGTATCGCGCATTGCAAGGAGGTTTTCTGTACAAGTAGGTGGATCGTTCTTAAGTGCTTTCATGTGAAATATTTTTTCGAAATTATTAATCGGTTTTCATGTATACAATTTATTTAAAACTTGTTAGGTTTCCAAACGTAAGTTCATTTCATTCCGAAAGATTAACATCGAAATTTAGGAAGGAATTTTTAATAATTTTCAGTGGTTAATAAAACCTTCTCCGCTGCTAATGTGATCACACGGCCACTCAAAAATACTATTTTTAAGTCGTCAGTTGGTTTTTGGGTCTTCTTGATCAATAAGGCTGAATAGATTATCACGATCATCTGAAGGAAAGAATGTAATTTCTGAGATTCCTTCATACTCATCCAATTCCTCTAATTCGTTAACATTGTTCTCAAAGAAACTATAATTGAATGCTTTAAATATCAATTTATCATAAGGTGAGTTTGGGGTGACATGAATATCTTTATACCTAAAAATTGGAATAACAATATTCTTTTCATCAATTTTAAACTCATTATTAGAAAAGTAATAACAGTTGTGGAGGTCAATTTCATTCCCGTTATAGATTACTTTTATTAAATTTTTAATCTTAAAATTTACTTCCATAATTAAATTTAGGTTTTAAGTTCAAAAAAAAGCAGTCTAAGAATATTCTTAGACTGCTGGACTAATATTTAATTGAGATTAGAAGCTAATTAAATAGCTTGCATAAGTGTTTTCTGAGTTTTGATGAATATGTTTTAATTCTACTAAAATAGAATTTTCGTCGCCAGTTCTTACAGGTCTTTTAACATTAAATTCTTGGCCAACATTGGTAGATCCTTGTAATTGGCCATTTACGTAAATATTCAAATGATCCTTAATTGGATCTCCAGTAACTTTAAAAGTATAAGTCATCCCGTTATTTGACACTAAGGAAATTTTGCCAATGGGATTTTCTTGTGATAATTCTGTTTGAGTTATATTGAATTCTGAAGGAATTTCTTTGGTTTCAGGGTTTCCAAAAAGTAAACTTCCAATAAACATTGCTGAAAAAAATAGTTCATTCATATTAATAGTGTTTTTATTTTATGTTTAAATCTATTTGATATTACTATTGTAATAACGATGTTACAATTGTTTTATTGCATTTACTGTGCCAAAGAAGGTTTTGTGTGTGATTAAAAAAAATCCTGAGCTGGGGAAGCTCAGGATTTTACCAAACCAATTATTAACCTAAATTATGAAATTACTCTTTATTACTCTTTTGCTTTTCTTTAATACTATAACGCAACGGGTAGAGTTTTCGTGTCAGACAAGATATCGATTAACATCTTTTAACAAAGAGTTGTTGTAATTCAATAATAATGGGTATTAAATACTTTGTTTTATTTTTTAGTGACTATTGATTTTGCTAGATATGCCATAGGGAAATAAGCGAAAACCAAGTCAACGAACGTAAACCAAATAGGAGATGGCAACATAATTATTGATGCCAAACCGCCGATGAAGAAAAATACAGCTATAATCATTGCAAACGTCAGTTTGCTAGATGGAGCTATCTTAGCTGCTACCAAAGCACCGACGAAAGTTCCAAGAGCATGTGCTAGAAATGGAAAAATAAAATGTTTTGGTTGAAATAAGTGCATTCCCGCCTGTAGTCCTTCGGAAGTAGTTACATCAACTCCATCTGGTGGAGGGATGATAGATCCACTGATAGAAACTAATGCCATATTGACCACACTACCGATTACTATCCCTAATATGACAGCTAGGATTTTTTTAAAGATGGGATTCATTTTTGGAATTAAATATTATTAGATTTTGATGCAAATGTAGCTCAAAAACTGATTAAAAATAGTTGTATTGAGATATTTATTTAAAGTAATTATTTACGATAAGAAGTCTCGTATTTAATGAACCATTTAAATCGCGAATCGTGGGTTTATTGTGAAAGTTTAGCTAAAGCCTCCTCTAATGAGGATAAAAAATTAACCGCTTTTCCTTTATTGCTTTCGAAAAAAAAATCTTTGAGGCTCCTACTTTCATAGGTTGAAAAATTACCCACTATCACCAGCCTTACTCTATAGGTCGAGAATTTCTGAAGGATTTCTCCTGCTATTTTAGTCTTGAGATCAAAGAAGTCTGGATGGATATTTTTTTCATGAACGATTAATTTATCATATCCTTGGTAATAAATATCTCCCATTATATCCTTTCCATCTTCAATTGTAGTCCATATGTAATCATCTGCAATTATTTCTGCAACTGGTTGATTATTAGTAGTGTGCTTAATTATTTCCATTGATTTAGCTGTGTAATTTTTTACTAAACTTAATAAATCTCTTTGAGTTATCATTTATTTCTCAGCAATTGATAATTCCTAATAAGTAGTAAAAGAAACCCCGCCCAAGGGATCTGGGCGGGGTAAGGTATAAAGATAATAGTTATTGTGATTTACATTTTTATGGTTGTGCAGCTTTCTTTTTGCAAGTAGAAATACCGAAAATACTGTAGATAGGGCAGTACCCAATTAAACTAGTGAGGATGAATATTCCAGTTACAACTAAAAGGACTATTGCCAAAGTACCTGTTATTACTTTTGTGAAGAATAACACGGCAATAATTAGAGCGATAATTATTCTAATAGTCTTGTCTTGTGGTCCCATGTTTGTTTTCATTTTGTAAATGGTTTTAGGTGAACACTAAGACAAATATGGCAACTATATTGTTGTTTGTCAGTGACTTTTATCACACTAGCGATAAAATTTCAACTTTATTTCGAAAAAGTTTCAAAACACCTTTTTGTTCAAGCTGTTTTAACAACCTAGATATAACTTCTCGTGAAGTTGAGAGCTCATTTGCAATCTCCTGATGGGTTATGTTCAAGATATTGCTTTGGAGTGCTTCTGATTTTGATTTTAGATAATCAACTAGTCTTTCATCAATTTTCTTGAATGCGACGCTATCCAACGCATTTATGATTTCATCATAGCGATTGTCCATTGTTTTTAACACAAACATTCTCCAACTGGAGTATATTTCATACCATTTTGAAGATACCGAAGAGGGTATTGCGATCAATTCGACATTTTCTTCAGCCACCGCCTTGATATTACTAAGTTTGTTCATTAATGAGGTTGATAATGAGACAGCGCAACTTTCCCCCGACCTAATGTAATAGAGGATTAATTCGTTTCCTCCATTGGTTTCCCTAATAACCTTAATGGTGCCTTTTAATACTAGAGGAATTACTTTTATATATTTATTTGGTTCAACAATAATATCTCCAGCATTGAATTCAAGGCTACTTCCCACCTCATCAAATTCTTCTCTAATTCCTTTTTCAAGAAGAAAATCAAATTTCCTGTTACTCATTTCAATAAATAGTTGTGTGATAATTACGCTTTAAACAAAATTAATGTTTAAACAATAAATATAGATAACGGGTAAATAAGTGTAGGCAAATTTTTCCAAAAAATAAAAATTATTAGTCTTTTCGCTACATTTTTTGGCGAAATCGGATTATTGGTCTTGTGGAATATTAGGATTAGCCAAAATTTTATCCTGATAATAAAATATTTGTTGAATGTGTGAGTAACAACTGAAACTTAGTTTATTTAAAATTCGATAAGCAGATAGACAAGTGTTGCGATGGTATTGAGCACTACCACTACTAAATAAAGTTGAACTGAGGGGTTAAAAACAGATTTTTTAATTTTCTTAAATGGAGAAGAGTCGTTGGATATGCTGAATTGATCTACACTAGTTTCTGACAAAATAGGCACGTCGGCATTACGGTTTCTTATTCTTGTAAAGTGTCGATCCATTTTTAGCCTTAATTTTTCCTGATAGAAATAGGTAAAGCTGTCCAGAGACCAGAACGTTATGGATAGGAGGTAGAGTGTGATAAATAGAGACAATTCAACTCTGTCTCCGGAAATTTTGAATAATGAGGGTACTGCAATACTGATCAACAGGAAAAACAGTTTTTTGAGCTCTAGACTTGTTTTGGAAAAATTCATGGTTTCAGCATGAAGCTGATCGATTATTTTCCAATCAATTTGATCTTCAATAGATCCAGAATTTCTCATTCTCAGTTCTGGATTTATTGAGGTTGGATTTTCCTTTTCAAAGTTTGGTTGATTTAGCATAGTAGTATAACAACCAAACCTATGGCAATTGTTTTAATATAGGAATTGATTTATTTTCAGCTATACATTTACACCAAAAATATAGCCTACAAATGCTGAAAGTCCCATTGCGATGGTTCCCCAGATTACAATTCTTACGATGGCTTTAGAAATGCTAGAACCTCCAGTTTTCGCGGAGACAGCACCTAATATTATCAGTGAGATTATGGTGAAGCCGTACAAGTAGTACTCCATATTTTCAATTGGGGCAAACAGAACGACCAAAAGTGGAAGGATTCCACCAACGGTAAATGCTCCTCCGGAAGCTAACGCTGCTTGTATGGGATTGGCTTGATTGGTATCTGTTATTTCCAGTTCATCTCTAACATGTGCTGCCAATGGGTCATGCTCGGTCAGCTCTTTGGCTACTAACATTGCAGTTTCCTTTTTCAATCCCCTTTGTTCATAGATCTGTGCTAGCATCTGCATTTCCATTTCTGGCATTTCTTTGAGTTCTTTAGCTTCCCTTTTGATATCTGCTTTTTCAATATCAGTTTGGGAACTGACAGAAACATATTCACCTGCAGCCATTGACAATGCACCTGCTACTAAACTTGCAATGGTAGCGAGCAGAATAGGGTCACGGGTAGTACTTGCCGTGGCAATACCGATAGCTAAACTCGATACAGAAATAATTCCGTCATTGGCACCTAAAACAGCGGCTCGGAGCCAATTGCTGCGATGGATATAATGATTTTCTAAATAAGTGTCTATAGTCGGCATAAAAAATAGGGCTTATGGATTTAATTGTTACTAATTTTATATATCAAGGTATGCTCAAGTCCTGGGAAATCGTCGAGATAACCGATATGATTCATATTGCATTTTTCAAGTACTTTAATGGAAGGTTTGTTTTTTGGTCGTACTATAGCATATATTTCATCTTTTCCTAAATCGTTGAATCCATATTGAATAGCATCTTTTGCTAATTCAGTTGCATATCCTTTTCCCCAGGCATTTGTATCGAACCTATAACCTAAATTTAATCTAACATCGGACACGTAAGTTTTGATTGATAAACCACCGAAACCTATAATTTTGTGTGGATTTGAGTTTTCCATGATTTTCCATATTCCAAACTCATGTTCTTCCCAATGGTCTAGAATTTCATGAAAAAGTACCTTGGCTCTATCAAATTTCATTGGTCCGTAAGGGTTGTATAAATTTGTTTCAGGATCTGAATGGATTTCATAATATCTTTCAAAATCTCTAAGAGTGGGTTTTTCAAAAATTAATCTTTCGGATTTTCTTAACATAAGGATTTATAAGTGTAGTGAATAGTTCAAACGGATTATGATTATTTGTAATTGTACAAAGGTTTATATTTTCCATCCGAAAGTATTACAATTTCTTGGAATAGAGATTTAAGTAGGTTAAAGTTTTGAGCCAATGTATGTTTTGTTTTAAGGATTTCATTTACTTTTTCTTTTAATTTTTTAGGAGACAGTTTTGCTTTTTCCAAGATTTCCAGTGCATTTTTATCTCCAATGGGATATGTTTCATTGAGTGCGAATAAGGCTTGGACCATCGCTTTTATAGCTCTAGTTATACATCCATACGCATTATAAAAGTCATTTTTTTCGATATATTCTGAGGTATTTAAAATGGTGAATTCTGCCGACCATAGAGAATCCTGAGTAATGGTGTTTTTTAATGGTTCAGGATAAATCTTGATTAAAGATTTAAGATATGACATCATATTTTGAGGGTCATAAATCGGGATGCAGGCTTCGATTTCTGCTAAATAGAATATTGATGAAAAACCATAAGGAGGTTGTTGTTCAAAATGGTTTTCCCATTTGCCTTCGACAGATTCTTGAATGGTTCTCCTGACTTGATTAATATTTCGATATAAGAAATCTACCTTGCCGGATTCGGTGTGTATCCAGGCGCCACCATTCACCCAAGGTCCCCATTGATAGAAATCTGTTACTGTTGGGTTTTGTTGGATGTCGTATTTTTGAGCTATTTTCTGCATGTCTTCAATCGCGAATGGATGGCTTTCATGATAATAGATACCTAAGTCTATGTCAGATTCTGCATTTGCCCTTCCGGTTGCATAGGATCCTCCCAAAACAATAGCGGATACATTTGAAACTTGTTGCAAATCTGCAATGATTAAATCCAAAGTTTTTTGTTTTTGGGGTGGAATTAGCATAGATTATTTTTTCTCAAGATTAGTTTTTATACCTTTTAATAGTCTTTTTTCAAAGTCTAGAATGATATTTTCTGCCCATAAATTGGCATATAAATTCATTTTCGAACTAATAATATAATCACAACTTAGTTCAACATTTGTTTGATTATTAGATAAAGGCGTAAGCGTATAATTGATGTTTTGAAACTTAAAATAATCACCTTTTAAGATGTGGTTATCAGTGGGTTTATTTCTCAATTTTGATTTTGAGAGATCAATTTTAAAATTCACAAATTCATTTTTCTTATTATGAGTTATGATTTCATATAATTCAAGTCCATCCGTAAAACTACCAATCCTGTAAGAATTATATCCATCATTATAAAGCTTGGATTCAATAGGTCTTGGGATTCCTATAAGTTGAAAGAAACCTTCTTGGTAATCAGTGTTTGATAATCGAGGTACCTCTATAAGATTTGGGAAGATCTCTTGTGGTGTTTTATCAATAATAATGTTGAATGAAACTTTGTAATTTTCAGATTTATCGGGTACAGAATTTTCTATTGGCAAAGTGATCAATGGGAGCAGGAGGAGAGAAAAAAGCTTATTGTTTTTATCTTGTTTTTTCAGGAAATAATTTACTAATAATGCAACTGTTCCAGTGATTAATAAATATGGAATGCCTAGGATTAGTAGACACAATGTATCTTCAAGTTTTGTGACGAAAGCTAGTATATAGAAGAGAAATATCGATAAAAATGGAAAGAAAAATGATTTTTATTGTAGACTGTCGGATTTCTTTGGAAAATATAATCGGAATTATGGAAATAATAATTGGTGTAATTAAAAAGAAGGTGATTGTAAAGACATCATTATCTTCTTTAAAATGAGAATTATCAACAAATATTCTTACTGCTAGTCCGTAGATTGCGGCAAATAAAATCCCAAAATACGAAGAAGTATATATTTGTTTAATCTTCATAATTTATCTGTACTGGCTTATAACTAAAAATAGCATAATTTCAGATAGCAATCAAGAATTTTAAGGAGGAAGGGGAATAAGTTAGACTTTTAGTTAATATCTTATTTTGGAAATTCTTCAGACACTTCAGCTACAGAAGAAAATAAGAATTGCCAAATAAAATAGACTATGACTAATGACAGGATCAATACTATTATCCATATCCATGTATTTCTGAATTTTTTATCTTCTAACATATAATATTAACATTTGGGATGATATATTGGTTCAATAAAATTTATAATAATTCTGAAATGAAAAAAACCTGAGTCGGGGAGACTCAGGTTTTTCTAACTAAACCAATTATTAACCTAAATTATGAAATTATTTACTCTTTACTTTTTTTTACTCTGTTTGTACTATATTAAACGCAAACCTTATGCCCAAGGTATATTAGAAATGTCGTATTAACATCTTTTAACGGTTGTTTCATTTTCATGACAAATAGTTTTTTCTATTCGATTAGAAATCAATTAGTTTGTGATTTTATTGAAAACCAACAATTATTAATGTTATTTCAATTTTTTTAGTGTTGTATGTGACAGAATGTATAATTTAGATAACAGTTATTGATTTTCTGTATATCTAAAGATGAAAAATAATTCCTTTATTACGATTGAAAGACCAAAAAATTCAATTCTGTCCCCAATCGTGGATTATTATTTTTATATCGATACTACAGTTCTTGAATTGCGCGAAAAATCAGAAATCATTTTCCTTTTCCGCGGATTACCTTTGCTTATTTCTTTGACCATCCATTTGTACTTAATAATCACTCGATCAATAAATCAATCCAGGTTAATATCATATTATCAAAAATTTCGACACAGAAAATCTGCTTACGGCCTTATACTGATAAAATCAAAGTGTTTGCTGCCGTATTGAAGCCATATGCCTTGGCTTTTTTCAATAGTAAACCAATAAGTTCATTTAATTGGTTGATAGATGTAGAAAAGATGGTAGGCAATGGGATGGATCCATTTTTAAAGCAAATTCAGGGTAGTAATGAGCTTGAAAAGAGGGTCAATGCCATTGAAAATCTATTGATGTTGAATTTCAGGGATCGAGACCTAAGCTTGATCGCAAGAGCCATTGAACTGACAGAGGAGAATTTTGGGAAAATTGAATTGGCAGATTTGGCCAGTTATCTAGGTGTGAAGGATCGAACACTTCGGGACCATTTTTATGAATATATAGGCTGCTCGCCAAATGAATATTACCGGATTTTAAAAATGAAACAGCTAAGCTATCAGATCAAGAATTCTGAAAATCTGTTGTTAGATTCTTCTTTAGGGAATAGGGAAGTGGCAAAAAGTCAATGGGAGTCCTTCAAAGCATATTAGAAAAGAAGTTCCGAATTTTAGGTTAATGGAGTTGTAAAGCAAATACATCAAAATTTAAGTTTGTTATTTAATACGGGTTTTTACCAGTTTTTAGAGTAAATAAACTGGACATTTCTTCTCTAAATATTATATCTGTTAATTTCATATAATGTTAAGGATTGTTTAATGTTATTTTATTATTTTAGATAAAATCTAAGGATTATGAACCTATTATTTATAAATATCGGAGGACTTGAATTTATTGTATTATTAATTCCGTCAATTTTTTATCTATACTCTTTCTACAAAGTTATTGTTGATAAATACCTATCACCAAATGAGCGCCTTATGTGGATTATAGTTATTCTGATATTTAACTTAATTGGAGCTATTGCGTATTGGATTTGGGGAAATAATAAAAAACGTGTTGGCTCTTCTCGTTTTTAGATTTAGTGTAGGACAATATTATATGAAAACTTCAATTTGAAAGCCTAACTATGGAGCAATTTTTTCGTGATCATAATCTATTTAAAATATTATTAATATTAATACCAATCTATATATTATGTTTTTTCTTTATATCATTTAATGACAAACAATAAGATAGAGAGGAATCAAAAAATTGTTTGGGTTTTAGTAATCTTTTTATTTAACATAATTGGCAGTATCATTTATTTGTTAATTCACAACAGAAAGATAAAAACAAATTAATGTGCTAATATGATAACCTAAATCTATAAAATAACGTAATTTATTTACTTAGGAAATTGAGTGTTATTAATTAATGGCTTAAACAATAAATAATAACAGTTATGAAAAATCTAACATTACTTCTATTTATTTTTCTAAGTTCAAAATTATGCGCTCAAATTGATACCAATCTAATTTACCATAAAGCTGAGAATATAATAAAGTTGATAGAGGGTGAAAAAATTGATTCTTTGTTGATCAATAGTACAGATTCAATTAGATGTATACCATGTAATGAATTTGGTAAAAATAAGTATATTCCTAAAAAAGTATTTTTCTCCGAAAGGATGAAGGGAATATTTACCTCAGAATTGATATCTAGACTTAAGCGTTCTAAAAAGATGGTTGTTTTACAAAGCTCACCTTATCCAGCTTATGTAGTATTTTATGAGATTTTTGAGAAAGGCGAAATTGCACCTCAACACGAAGGTGTATCTTTTGGGATATGGCTAAGATCAGATGAAAATTTAAAATTTACAGCTATTGAAACCATTCCTTAAAAGCTGCTGATCTTCTCCTACTTTACCTTAAAATAGATCCTTTTTTGTTTAGGTTTGCCGATACGGAAATAAAAAAACCCGCCTTAAATAATTAGTGCGGGTTTTATGTACGCCAATTAGGGTTCGAACCTAAGACCTACGGTTTAGAAAACCGTTGCTCTATCCAGCTGAGCTATTGGCGCTTATTTTGTGAAGCAAAAGTAGGTATTTGGTTGATAAATGCAAAATAAAATATGTTTTTTTGGTACAATAATCATTAACTGATTGCCTTTCAAACACATATTTTTCAGGGTGGTGCGGTTTGCAGCTTATTAACAGCTTGTGGAATTCTAAAAGATCTTTTGGATAAAATTTTTTTGAGGTTTAATGTGTTAAAAATCAGCTTCATTGGGCATAGGAGGGGTTTTTCAATTGGTTTTATTTTCACTTTTTATTTGGAGATCAAGTCAGAATTTGTACTTTTGTCGCGGAGAGTTGGCAGAGTGGTCGAATGCGGCGGTCTTGAAAACCGTTAACTGTCACAGGTTCGGGGGTTCGAATCCCTCACTCTCCGCCAAATAATTCAAAGCCCGACGTCAGTCGGGTTTTGTTGTTTCTGGGGTTTTTCTCAATTAGTTTTAGTAAAAGCAATAGCGCTACGAACGTCTGAATTTCTACTCAATAGTAAACTTCAAAAAGCTTTTATTTTTAGTGTATTTAGTATTTGGATTTATGTAGTCAAATAATTCTTGTTTGATTTTTTTTATCATCTCATCCTAGAAATTCTTATCCTAAACAACCTGAAACAACGCAACCGAAAGCGCCACAAACTGAGTTTATTTATTTAAAGCTGTCCTCAGAAAGGGATGGTTCATGGTTTGGGTACGGAGGCTCTACGACCGAAAGAAATTTATTCGTATTTAAATTGTAATTTAACTCTGAAAAATTAGTTTTGGCTAGTTCGGGAGCAACAATGAGTTATTTTGCCCCGATTTATCATCTTCGGGAAAATATCAATAATGTATTTTATGAGTATAATTCAATTCATGGCTATATAGAACTAATTATAATTTAGAAATTTGAATATTGATGACATTACAAAATATTTTATCACAAATAAGCGACAAGAATACAAAACTTGGCGACATTCGGGAAATTGCAAAACAGATTAATAAAGATCATCTATTGGCAATGGAACTTTGGTCAACCAAGCAGTTTTTTGCTCGACAATTGGCAATCCTAATATTTGACAAAAAACATCTTACAGAAGACTTGATTGATAAATTGGTAGCAGACATTAATCAACATAACGAAAAAGAAAAGCTTCAACTTATTGATTGGTTAATGGCAAATCAACTCACCAAAGACAAAAAAACAATTTCATTGTTAGATAGTTGGGAAAATAGTACTTTTTCACTTCAAAGAAGGGTTTTTTGGTATCATAAAGCTAGGTTACGCTGGATGGGACAAATTCAGCCAGATAGCGAAAAACTACTTTCTACCATTGAAAAACAAATCGAGCATGAAGAACCGGAAGTGCAGTGGGCAATGAATTTTACAGCAGCTTGGATAGGTGTATTTGAAGGATTATTACGCAATCGATGTATTGCTCTTGGTGAGAGAACGGAGCTTTATAAAGGGCAAATGGTTTCAAAAGGTTGTACCCCTGATTATTTGCCAGAATTTATTGCCATTGAAAGCAAAAAAAGAAATTTATAAATCAATTATTTGATTATGAATGATTTATTTACAGATTCTTGTTGAATTGGAAGGTTTTTAAAATTTAGTCTTGAACATTCAATAAAATATTCTAAATCTTATTAGCTCATAGGAATTAAAGATTTTTAAGTTTATAATTTTGCATTATTAAAGATGTTAAATTTTAATATTCTGATAAGTGATATTGTTTGAAGATCAAAATCGTTATTCGCATAAATGTGTTTAAATTTATTAGAATCACTATTAAATAACAAAAATATCTTTGTTTTAAATGAGGTACTCCAATCAAGAGATATACTTTCATATATTTCTAAAAATTTTTTTAAAGTATCGAATCCGTGTAACCCGATAGTTAAAATGTCTTTAAAATTTATTATCCAAGTATAAACCCTAGTTAGATTTTTTTCTGGAATATTCAAAGGGATACCTAGTTCTATGTACCTATTAATAAGATTAAAAAACTCTTCGTCAAAAAAATGCTCGTGAACAGGAAGATTTAAATAGGGAATGTTCAAAAATTTGGCAATATGAATTCTATTATTTCCTCCTCCTATAATATATTTGTTTCCAAATTTGTATAAATATATTCCGAGACCTTGATTAATATTTGAATTAAAATAATCTAAAAACGACTTTTTAGTATACCATTTTTTAAATTTTTTAAGATTTCCTAAATTTTCTAACCAGGTATAACCCTTTCCATAGGAAATATGGTCAGTTCCAATTACGTTTTTTAAAGGGACTTCAACAATCCCTAAATCTTTAGTTGGCAAAATATTCCAATACATTAAATCAGGAAAATTATCTATATATATTGGAAATTCATCATACCAATTCTCATAATTATTAATCCCTAATTGTCTTAAATTCAATAATCCCAGTTCTTTTAAATCCATATTTACTTATAATCTTATTAAGGTGTTTTTATGAAATTTATTTTTTATAAGATACTCAAAACACTACATATTATCCATCAAAAGCACATTAAATCTATGTCCATCAGGGTCTGAGAACACAAATCCAAAATAACCTTCTTTGTCTCTAATAAGTTCTTTAATAATTATTCCTCCAGCATCAACGACTTTTTTATACCATTCCTCAACCTCATTTTGTGTCTCTGCTGACAGGGTAAATATTATCTCATTATTGGAATTTTCCCAAGGAGGGAGATATTCTTTAATTGATTCTTCTTGGAAAAAGTGGATTACAAAATTGTCCTTTCCAAATTTGAAACTAGCTAAGTTAGGGTTGTTATTTGGTCCATTTGGCGTAAGACCTAGTTTATAGTAAAATTCCCTCGAGCGGTCGGCGTTTTTAACGCTGAAGTTTGCCCATATCACTGAAGATTTCATGATGTTTGTTTTTCAAAGCAACAAACAGAACTGGCATATTGTTCAATCTAATACAATATGCCAGTTTAACTTTAATTATTTGGAGGCAAAGTTCCAGAATTCATCTTCTTCATCAATTCTTTCAGAAAACAACCAAACTTCTTTGATTTTATCATCTACAATCCTAAGTAGGTCTATTCCATTCATGGATAATGACTTTCCGTCTTTTTCAGCTTTGAAATGTATGGATACAGCAACCAAATCCTGATTTTCTGAAATGAATTTTATTTCATCCATAGCAAAGGTTCCGTCGCTCCATTTTCCGAAATTTCCCAGATGACCAAATAATTCCATCTTTCCGTTATAGGTGCCAGATTGGACTCCTTTACCTGGTTGATGCCAGACCGCATCATCTGCAAATAGATTTCCTACGGTTTCAAAATCTCCAATAGCTACTGCATTAAAATAATCCTGAACAATCTTTAAGTTTTTTGACATATCTTATTTTTTTAATTATCAATTGTTTAATACAAATGTCTATCTTTACTATACTATTGTCAAGTACCTACCTAAAAGTATGGTACTTACATAAAGTAAATAAATATTGATATTCAGGTTATTAAAATGGAAATAAATATTTCGGATGAAAACTGCCCATTAAGAAAATCTCTGGAAGTGATTGGAGGGAAGTGGACCATGCTTATCATATATCAAATAAATGAGCGTACCATAAGATACGGAGAACTTAAAAGGAGTGTTGTTGGAATCAGCGAGAAAATGTTGATCAGCCAGTTGAAGTTTTTAACGGAAAAAGGAATTGTTAACAAAAAATCTTACCCTGAAATACCTCCACGTGTGGAGTATACATTAACAGAAATGGGGAAGAAATTACTTCCGATAATTAATAAAATTATTGAATTTGGACTTAACAACAATATTTAGTTTATGGCAATCAAGAATTCAAGCTTTCATCAAGTAAAATTTGATAATACATCGTTAGATATTTTCTACAATTTATATCTACCAGATTCTGATTACCTAAGGGGTACTATTATTATTCTTCATGGAATGCAGGAGCATAGTGGTAGATATCATAAGTTTGCGGATTTTCTTTCTAATTCTGGCTTTGCGGTTCTGACCTATGATCATCCTGGGCATGGAAAAACTGCAAAGGAAAAGGACGATCTAGGTTTTTTCCATGCGAATCAACCAGGCGAATTAATGATTCACACAGGTATTGTGATGTCAGAATTTTTGAATGGAAAGCATCCTGAATTACCACATTTTATTATTGGTCATTCTTTGGGATCCTTTGTTACAAGGAATGTTGTTCAGCGGATAGGGGAACAATTCCATGGTGTAGTATTGATCGGTACGGGACATGCTATGAAAGGGAGTGCTTTGGGAACAATGTTTTTGGGATTGCTGAATAAGGTTGTTCCTAAAACAAGATCTAGGTTTATGAATGATAAATTTGGTGAGATTAATAATAGAAAATTCAAAGATGAGGCAAATCACGAAAACCTGAATTGGTTAAGTTTGAGCAAGGAGAATCGCGACTCTTACCTTTCTGATGAATTGAGTGGGATTGATTTCACGGATAATGCATTTTATGGAGCGGCACAATTGATGCTGTGGGGTAGTGGGAGTGGGTGGTATAAGAAAGTTCCTAATAAGTTGCCTTTTTTATTGATAAGTGGCGAAGATGATCCAATTGGAGATTTTGGAAAAGGAGTAATAACATCGGCAGAAGAGTTGATAAAACATGGGAACAAGGATATAAAATATCACTTATACCCAAAACTTAGGCATGAAATATTGAATGAGGACATTAAAGAAGAAGTTTACAAAGAAATATTAAAGTGGATTGAAGATCGGATGGGTCGATAAATTCTTGTTGACAATAGGCTGTCAAAAAACTTTTTTTCTTTGCTTAAAATAATAATTCAACCAGATGAAAGAATTCATTGAATCATTTAATGTAATTGGTATTTCAGTAAAAACTTGTAATACCGATGGCAGTGCCGCGAAGGATATTCCAGCATTATGGGAAAAATTTGCTGGAGAAAGATTAGATGAAAAGATCCCAAATAGGATGGATGATGCCGTGTATTGCATTTATACTGATTATGAAGGAGATTTTCAGCATCCCTATGTTACTATTTTAGGTTGTAAGGTGAGTTCTTTTGATGAAGTTCCAGAAGGGATGATTTCTAAATTTATTCCAACATCAAAATATGAGAAGATTAAATTGGAAGGTAATATCTCTGGCGATGTTATTTATGACGCTTGGACAAAAATATGGGCATCTGATTTGAATAGAAGTTATTTGGCGGATTTTGAAGTGTATTCTGCAGAACAATGCCAATCTGAAAATCCTTCTGTTGATATTTATGTGTCTGTAAAATAATACTTGATATAGCACTGATAATAAACCTAAATATTATTCCAAAAACTGTGGTTTTTAATAATCTTTTGTAATTATGTTTTTGGAATAATCGCCCGGAAATTGAATTTTAAATCCGACTTCTTTTTGCTGGTCAAATAGGTTAATCGATAATCGAGTTATGTGATTTTCTTTAAAATTCACATTGCTAACGACTTTAGATGCGATTAATTTATGGTTGAAATCATAGGCTCGAATTTCAAAATCTTGACTTATATTGTTGTCCGCATAGATTACAGATTTCAAAATATTGCCAGATTTCTTTGTGAAGCTTAGCGCTTTGAACATAAGAAATTTTGGGCTGCTGTAATCAAGAGAATAAGTAGTTTTAAATGGATATATTTTTGAAGGGAGATTGCCTCCAAAAAGAATATAACCAATATTATTTGGTATTTTATCTTTGATTAAAATCTCTATTGAAGAGTTTAGTCTGGTTAGTTTCAATGGTAATATACCATCATCTTCCTCAAAATCTATAAAGCTCAATCTATGAATAAATGATTCTTGATTATTAATGATTTCCAAGCCGTTGAAATAGTAATTGTTGGAGTTTAAATCTAAATATTGGTTCTCGATATGAAATGAATCTGAAACTAAACCTCCCCAATGAGATATAATGCCGATTTTTATTTTTCCCTGAGGTGCATTGTGGTTGAAAATTCGAGATTTAAGAATTGGATTACCATATCCATCTTTTATCTTTTCAGATTTTATCTCCAGTTTATTAGATTCTAGATAATATATAAAATAATCTAATGAGGTTTGTTTAAGTAAATTACGCATTTATTTATGATATGTCAGCTTGCAGCTACACAAAATTATCAATTTTAGTAAAGATTTTATAATTACAGATTAAAAAAATAAACCAATAGTGTCTTTTAATAATTGTTGGATATATTGATTTTTAGAAAAATTCGTCACTTTTTTATTTCTGTTTAATCAAAAGGAGTAATTTTCACCTATAAATACCGTTCTAACAGCCTTTTTATTGGTATCTTTGAAGATTAATTAAACAAAGGAGGAGAGCATTGGCAAATATTGGAGTGATAGGTAGCGGAAGTTGGGCAACTGCAATGATCAAAATGTTGACTGACAATCAGCAAAGTAAACATGTAAATTGGTGGGTTCGCAGGCAAGAAGATATTGACTACATTGAACAGTATCACCACAACCCATCGTATCTAAGTGCTGTGGAAGTCAAATTGGACCATATTAGTTTGTACCATGATCCAAAGGAAGTTATAAAAAATTCAGATATTATTATTTTAAATACTCCGGCTGCATATCTAGAAGACGCGTTAAAGGATCTACAACAATCTGATTTTAAAAACAAACTCTTAGTATCGGCTATCAAAGGTATTGTTCCATCGATTAAATTAATCGTTGGTGAATTCTTAAACACTAAGTTTGACGTTCCTTTTGAGGATATTGTTGTTGTAGGCGGTCCATGTCATGCTGAAGAGGTTTCTTTGGAGAAACTTTCTTATTTGACATTTGCTTCCAAGAATACTGCTAATGCGGCGATCGTAGCTCAATATTTCCAAACTCATTATATAAAAACAGTAGTTTCCAATGATATTCTTGGAGTAGAGTATGGAGCAGTATTGAAAAATATCTACGCCTTAGCTTGTGGCATCTGCCATGGACTAGGGTATGGTGATAATTTTCAGGCAGTATTAATTTCGAATGCAATTCGCGAAATGGAATATTTTGTGAATGCCATAGATCCTCAACCTAGAGAAATCAATCAATCTGCATATTTAGGTGATTTATTGGTAACTGCTTATTCTCAGTTTAGTAGGAACCGTACATTTGGAAACATGATAGGCAAAGGCTACAGCGTGAAATCTGCACAATTGGAAATGAATATGGTTGCCGAAGGTTACTTTGCATCAGATTGTATTCAGGATATAATTCTTGATCATCAATTAGAAATGCCAATCTGTAATACTGTTTACAATATTTTATATAAAAATCAAATAGCTACTGTGGCTGTCAAAAACTTAGCAGATAAATTAACATAATGATTAGTAAAGAAGAGATTGCCGAAAAATATAAAGAAATTCAGGACGAGATCACCCAAGCCTTGGAGGCATTAGATGGTAAGGCTCGTTTTGAGGAAGAATTGTGGGAACGAGATGGTGGCGGTGGCGGCCGTACTCGAGTTATCCAACATGGTGATATTCTTGAAAAGGGTGGAGTTAATTTTTCTGCAGTCCATGGCAAACTTCCAGAGCAGATAAAAAAGGCTTTTGGTGTTGATGAGGATGAGTTCTTCGCAACAGGAGTTTCAATTGTAATCCATCCGAACAATCCGTGGGTTCCTATTATCCACATGAATATCAGATATTTTGAATTAAATGAGAAAATTCGTTGGTTCGGTGGAGGAATAGATCTAACTCCGCACTATGTAGATGAAGATGATGCTCAATATTTCCATGGTGAATTAAAAAAAGTTTGCGATCAATATTCTGAAGCATTTTATCCAAAATTCAAGGAATGGGCAGACAATTATTTCTTCATTAAGCATAGAGATGAAACACGAGGTATCGGAGGTATTTTCTATGATAAGTTAACTCCTGAAAAAGCAGGTGTTTCGGATCAGGAAATCTTTGATTTTTCGTGCGATTTAGGGCATTTATTTCCGAAGGTATATAGTGAGTTGGTGAATAGGAGCAGGCATAAACAATTTACTGAAGCTGAAAAGAACTGGCAATTACTGCGTCGTGGACGTTATGTAGAGTTTAATTTGGTATATGATGCAGGAACGAAATTCGGATTGGAAACCAATGGAAGAATTGAGTCTATCCTGATGAGCCTACCAGAGCAGGCTAATTGGTTTTATAATTTTCAGACAGAAGCTGATTCTAAGGAAGAGAGAACTTTGTCATTATTGAAAAAAGGTATAAACTGGGTATAAAGTAATATAATCAATGATAAAATTCGAGAGATTCACTCTTAAAAACGGGTTGAAAGTACTTGTTCATGAGGATCCACATAGTCCGATGGCATGTATGAATATCCTATATAATGTTGGTGCTAGAGATGAGCAGGAGGACAAAACGGGCTTTGCGCATCTTTTTGAGCATTTGATGTTCAGTGGTTCGGTCAATATTCCGAACTATGATCAGCCTTTGCAAAGGGTTGGGGGCGAAAACAATGCTTTTACATCCAACGATATCACTAATTATTATATCACATTACCAGCAAATAATATTGAAACTGCATTCTGGTTAGAGTCTGACCGAATGATGGGTCTTGCTTTTAATGAGCAGGGATTAGAAGTTCAACGAAATGTGGTGATAGAAGAGTTTAAACAAAGGTATCTTAATCAACCTTATGGAGATGTTTGGTTGAAGTTGAGAGATCTTGCTTACAAAGTTCATCCTTATAAATGGGCAACTATTGGAAAAGAGATCAAACATATTGAAGATGCTAAAATGGAGGATGTAAAAGCTTTCTTTAAAAAATTCTATACTCCCAATAATGCTATTGTTGCTATAACTGGAAATGTAAAACTTGATGAAATAAAAAGACTTTCTGAGAAATGGTTTGCGGACATTCCAGTTGGAGAACCAAATCTTCGCAATCTTCCTGAAGAACCTGCTCAATTTGAAGCTAGGGTTGAGGAAGTAACTGCTGATGTTCCTGTAAGTAGTATTTATATTGCATTTCATTCCGTAGACCGCTTAGATCCAAATTATCAAGTTATAGATCTTATCACTGATATCCTAGCCAGAGGTACGTCTTCAAGACTATATAGAAGATTGGTGAAAGACAGGAAACTATTCAGTGAAATCAATGCTTATGTCTTGGGAAGTTTAGACAGCAATTTAGTGGTTGTTGAAGGTAAGCCTATTGAGGAAATAAGTCTGCAGGATGCTGAAAAAGCAATATGGGAAGAATTGAATAAACTGAAAAATGAACCCGTATCGATAGAAGAGCTCACAAAGGTAAAGAATAAGATAGAATCTACATTGGTATTTGCAGAGTTGTCTATATTGGACAAAGCAATGAATTTATCTTATTATGAATTGTTGGGAAATGCAGAATTATATAATCAGGAAGTAGATAAATATTTGAGAATTACTGCAGAGGATATCATCAGAGTTTCTCAAGAGACTTTTAGAAAAGAAAATTCATCTACGTTGTTGTATAATGCAAGAAAAAAGGAGGTTGCTCATGCTGAATAGATTAGACGCCCCATCGATTAATGGGATTGGTAACATCAGTCTTGAAAAGCCTGAAGAAATCAATTTTTCCAATGGATTGAAAGTTTTTGTTTTCAATGCCCCTGAACAAGAATTGATTAAAGCAGAATTTGTTTTTAACAATATATTTGAGGGTGCTGAAAACCCTGTACGCAATACTGCTTTGAGTTCAATGTTGAAGGAAGGTACCTCGACTCTCAATAGTGCGCAGATAGCTGAGAACATTGATTTTTTATGGTGCATATCTGGTACCGGAATTTAGTTTTGATCAAAATGCACTTACCTTATACACTTTAGGAAAGCATATAGACGCGGTATTACCTATTGTCAACGACATACTAAACAATTCCATATTTCCTCAACAGGAACTTGATACTTATATCAGGAATAATAAGCAGAGTTTACAGATCTCTATGGAGAAGACAGATTTTGTAGCTCGCAGAAGATTCTATAAACAATTATTCGGTGATACTCGGTATGGTAACGCGGTTACTGAACAGCTCTTGCAGGATTTGGATAGAGCAGATTTAATTCGTTTATACAAACAGCAAATCCAGCCTAAGAATGCAACTTTGTTTCTGTCAGGTAACATCACCACTGAGGTTTTGAAGAGTTTTAGGAACTATTTTGAAGAGCAATGGACAGGAGATGTGCAAATAGAGAAACTACCATTTGTTCAAAAGTTAGACCATTCGCCAGAAATCCTACAGATTGAAAAGAAGGGAGCATTGCAGTCCTCAATCAGACTAGGGAAAATCGGAATCCAGAGAGCACATGCTGATTATCCAGCACTTCAATTTGTGAATACTTTGTTTGGTGGATTCTTTGGATCGAGGTTAATGAGTAATATCCGTGAGGATAAAGGCTATACCTATAGCATCGGTTCTATGGTTGCAAACCTGAATCATGCTGGTTTTATTTCTATTGCCACGGATGTAGGCTCAGAATATACTGAAGATACCCTTAAACAAATAGGACTGGAGTCAAAAAGATTGCAAGATGAAAAGGTTAACGAAGAAGAATTGGAATTAGTTAGAAACTATATGTTAGGCTCTATGCTTGGCAGTTTAGAGTCCATTTTTTCTCACGTTGATAAATTCAAATCGGTATACTATTCGGGGTTGAATTTAGATTACTATACATATTACAGCAATGTGGTGAGGGGCATAACTGCTGACCAGGTGCAGGATATTGCACAGAAATATTTAGGAATGGATGAAATGGTGAAGGTAGTCGTGGGGAATTCTTTTAATAAAATTTAAATTTAAATAAGAGCTTAACTTTAAAAAGTTCCATTTGTTAATTAGATGGAACTTTTTTTATGCTTTGAATTTGAGGTTTTATTTAAATAAATTTTATTTGTATTTTTATTTAAGTGAAAGTTTGTTAACAGCACCGCCAATTAATTAAATTAGGATATTTTATTGAACTAATTTTAAACACCTAAAGGATGAAAAAGCTCGCAGTTTTAGTTACTATGTTCGTGCTCTCGATCTCTTGTTCAAAAGATGAATTAGATCTCTCTGATCCAACGGTTTATAAGTGGAAAATAGAAACCTTTAGTAGAGAAGCTCCTCCTAATTTTGAGGGTCAAAATATTAATGGAAAGTGGCTGGTAAGTGTTGAATTTGTTGAACTTACCAACGCACAAATTGCTGAACTAAAAAGAAAAACCAGTGAGGTTCAATCAGTCATTGTTTATGAGACTGTTTATACGAATTTGGGACCTGTAGATTAAGGCGTTGGTTAATGCTGCTTCAGACCTAATTATTCCATCAAATCTCTGATTACCACTGAAGCCAATGTTCCACCAAATGCTGCTGGAAGATATGACATGGTCCCATAAGCCGATTTCTTAAAGTTACTACCATCAGTATATAGCAAAGAATCTTTGTCAGGTAGTTCAGTTGAGAATACGACTTTTACACCTTTTTTGATTCCATGTTTTTTAAGTTTCTTACGGATATGTTGAGCCAGTTTACAGTTAAATGTTTTTCCGATGTCAGCTACCTTGATTTTAGTAGGGTCAACTTTACCTCCAGCTCCCATTGAACTTACAAATGGAATTTTAGCATCAAGTGCTAATCGAATAAAAAACAATTTAGGGGTGATACTATCAATAGCTTCCACACAATAGTCAGGTTTCAATTCAAGTAAACCAGGAATAGTTTGAGGAAGAATAAATTCTTGGATAACATTTAGCTCAAGTTCAGGGTTTATTGCCAATAGACGTTCTTTCATAATCTGTGCCTTTGGTTCGCCATGGTTGGTGGCTAATGCTGGTAACTGTCTGTTCCTATTGCTTGGATCAACGGTGTCACCATCAATAATTGTCATTTTACCAACTCCTGACCTTGCAATAAACTCAGCTGCGAAGGATCCAACACCTCCTAAACCCAGAACCATCACGTGCGAGTTTGCTAATTTTTCCAGTGCTTCTCTACCGACAAGAGCTTCGGTGCGTGAGAGCCATGATATATCCATCATTCCTATATTGTATAATTAAAAACCTTCTTGAAATTCAGCATGATCTGCTGCTCCAGTTGCTCCAAAGGCAATTTTCTGGCGCGGCAAAAATAAGCATAAATTTCAGAGATTTTTGTATCCTTATCGTCAGTTTCTAAGAAAAGACGGTCTAGTGGAATGTTTTGAATAACTTCAGTCATAGCACCTTTTAAAATATTAGGTCCTAAGGAAAAGTAGTAACCATGTTTTAGAAGTGTTTTGGCTAACTCCCAGTTTTTGGCAAAACCATGGATTAGTACAGGAACTTTATTTTGTTTGGCTGTTAAGGAAGTGAAAACCTCAGAATATGCTCTTACACAATGTATTATCAATGGCTTGTTGACCTGGTTAGCTAATTCAATTTGCTTTTCAAATGCATATACTTGTTTTTCCCAAGGAGTAGAAGTCATCTTGTCTAATCCACATTCTCCAACGGCAATAACTCCATCCTTTGATTGGTATTGTCTGAGTGTTTCAAACTGTAGATCAAAATCCGAATCGATATACCAAGGATGAATTCCGGCGCTACAAGGAGTTCTGTAAACGGAGTCTTTAGAAACTATTACATTCGGGATTGCCAAAGAGCCTTGGTCCGATTCTGCATGTTTGTGGGTATGAATATCAATTAGCATTTCGTAGATATTTTTACTAAACTAATGATATTTTTTACAAAAATTAATTTACGAATTCACAGCTTTCGAATTCAAGAATAATAATTCCTGAGGTGGTGTCGATTTTAAATCTTTTTCGAGAGTGGTCATTGTCAAATGTCTTTTCAATTTCTGGCACAGTTTCAGAAATTTCAAGGATGACAGGATACCCTTCATGAGCGATTTCTGAGCGCGAATAATGGGTTACCTGATCAAACCGCATAACCTTTTCAAATTCATGCTGATCAGATTCTCCATCCAACAATAGAGTTACCAGAAGAGTTTGGGTTTTGGAATCTTCCTCTGTTTTTACAATTTCTGCGCCTAAAAGGGAATCAATGTCAATTACCATAATGCTAAAATATCTAGGTATAACTACCTTAATAACAGCAATAAGGATATTTCGTTTTTAAAATATTTTAATTGTTGCTGAAAACATAGTTTTTGGATTTCAAATCCTCCATGATAAGTTTCATATAATTCTTAGAATTGTCAGCAATTAATTTGTCTTTGATTTTTCTAATAAATGGGTGCTGTTTCCCTGGATTCTGTGAATCTTCCTTAGAGGTGTTGTTTTTTTTGTTGAACATTTTGCCTCCTTTATTTCGTTTATATTGGTTACATCCGTCTAATCTTGTAGGTACTAGATCATTAGGACTTATACTAAAGTTAACTCAATGCAATGAGATTGTCAAGAGCTGAGAAGATTTTTAGACAAGGATTCCGATTTGATTTTGGATTCCATATCTTCGTTACAAATTTTAAGAATTGCTGAAAATCGCCCATCATACTGCTTATATCCATCCTTTGCCCGAGGGGCATCGTTTTCCAATGATGAAATATGAGCTGATTCCAGAACAATTATTATATGAGGGATTGGTGAAGATTGACAATTTTTTCGAGCCTGAATTGGTCGATAGACAAATTGTCTATTTGGCTCATGATAAACAGTATACGGATGATCTCTTAAACCTTCGTTTAGACCCTAAAATGATCAGGAGGATAGGATTTCCTATGTCAGAATCTCTGGTAAACCGTGAGCTGTATTTGATTGATGGTAGCATCAAATCATCCTTAGAAGCAATAAAGACCGGAGTTTCATTTAATACCGCCGGTGGCACACATCATGCTGGTAAAGACTTTGGAGAAGGTTTTTGTTTGCTTAATGACCAAGCAGTTGCTTCTGCATATTTATTTCATGAAAAATTAGCAAAAAAAATATTGATAATTGACCTTGATGTGCACCAAGGAAACGGAACTGCCCATATCTTTGAGGATCATGACCAGATCATCACCTTTTCTATTCATGGCGAGAAGAATTTCCCTTTTAAAAAGGAGAAATCTCATTTCGATATTGCCCTGCATGATGGTATTGAAGATGAAGAGTATTTGAATATCTTGAATGATACCCTTCCAAAGTTATTGGATAGAGTTGAGCCTGAATTTGTGTATTTTCAATCCGGCGTTGATGTCCTAGGGACCGATAAACTTGGAAAATTCAATATGACCCTTGAGGGTTGTCGGTTAAGAGACTCAATAGTTTTCCAAAATTGCAAAAAAATATAAAGTACCTGTAGAAGTAAGTATGGGTGGCGGATATTCTTACCATATAAAGGATATAGTTAATGCGCATGTGAACACTTACAGAACAGCAATAGACATTTACGATTTATAAAAAATATATGTTTTTTCACCAAGATGCTAGTTTTCTGAATTTGATTATCCATCATGTAGGAAACAAAAAGCCAAGACGAGTATTTTACATTATCTGAAGAAGAAGTTGACGTGAGATCTGATGAAACCTTGGCAGATTTACTGATGCAATACTTTATGAAGCCTTTTGCAAAGGCAAATGAAGTATATAGATTTTATCATCCCAATTATACTCTTGAATTAAATGAAGTATTTTACTTCTCTAGGCAATATTTTAAAGGGGAATTACCGTTCTTGGAATTCTCTAAATCCATTGCCAAGTTTTTATATGAGGTTACCGAACATCCGAAAATCAAATCTGGTGAACTTTATGTAGTGGCTTTGGATAATGTGCAATTGGAAGGGGAAGAACATAAAGCCATTGGGATTTTTAAATCTGAAAACAAAGAAGCTTACTTAAAAGTATATACTGAAGCATCAGGATTAGGCGTAAACTACGAGGAGAAAGCGATCAATATCAATAAGCTGGATAAAGGCGTCGTGATTGTGAACGTCGAAGAGGAGCAAGGCTACAAAGTACTATGTGTAGACCAAACAAATGGTTCAGAAGCAGTTTATTGGAAGGATGATTTCTTGAAGCTTAAAACTCGAAACGACAATTTCCAACAAACTGGAAACCTGATGAAGGTATACAAAAACTTTGTTGCTGAAAAGATCGATGAAGTTTTTGAAATGGATAAAGCCGACAAAATTGACCTGATGAATAGGTCAATGAATTATTTCAAAACTAAAGAGACCTTTGATGAAAATGAATTTAATGAAGAGGTAATTGGTAACCCTGATGCTATTTCATTGTTCAAAGATTATAAAAGTAATTTTGAAGATGAGTTTGAAACTCCATTCCAGTCTAATTTTGATATCGCTGCTCCGGCAGTAAAAAAAATGGCTAGTAGCTATAAGTCAGTGTTAAAGCTTGATAAAAATTTCCATATCTATGTACATGGGAAACGTGAGCTTTTGGAGAAAGGATATGATGAGGATAAAGGAATGAACTATTATAAGTTATATTTCGAGAACGAAGAATAATATGGCCAAGAAGTCTAAAAATTGGTATTTCAAATGGATTGGCATATGTATATTGCTAATTATTGGGCTTCAGGTTTTCCAATCGAACCCTCAATGGGTAGAGCACTTTTATAGTAGGGGATTCTACCCAATCTACGCTTACCTACCGAAACTACTTTTTGGATGGTTACCATTTAGCATAGGTGACATATTGTATGCTGTTATTTTTGTTGTACTGGGGTATATCCTGATAAAGTCATTCATTTTACTTTTTAAAAAGCAGTTTAGAAAATCTGGAATTCAAGTATTACGTTTCATAGGTTTTTTGTTGACTGTGTATATTTTCTTCTATGCAGCTTGGGCAATGAATTATTTTCGTATTCCTATCAGCAAGCAGATGGAACTTAAAGTAGATACTATCTTGCTGGAGGACCATCTGGCTGTTTTAGATGAACATATACAAAAAGCAAATACGCTTAGGGAAGGTTTGATTTTTACAGACAAAAATAGGAGTGAGGCAGACCACAGGATTGAGAAATTGATGAAATCCGACAGCCTCTTTCAGATGCTTTCAAAAACCCAAGTAAAGATTAAGACACCAATAATAGGGTCCATGGCATCTTATTTTGGAGTATCGGGTTATTTTAATCCCTTCAGCAATGAAGCCCATGTCAATGGACAGATGCCATTAACAAGCTATCCTTTTACAGTAGCACATGAGTTGTCCCACCAAATGGGAATAGGCTTTGAGGATGAATGTAATTTTATTGCTTTCGTGAAATTAAAGGAAAATGAGGATCCCTGGTTTCAATATTCAGCATATTATGAAAGCACCACCTATCTTTTAAGGACTTTGTATTTGGTGGATAGCACAGCATTTGAAACCTATAAATCGAAGCTTTCTCCTAAAGTAATAATGGATATAAAAACTGACCAAGAATACTGGAAGAGATATACTGGTTGGTTAGCAGATGCGTCCGGATTGTTCTACAACCAATATTTGAAGCATAATAATCAAGCCGAAGGAATGGCAAGATATGGCATGGTAAGCCGATTGATTATCGCTTGGGAACAAAAAAATAGGCAACCTAAATAGATTGCCTATTGTATGTATTCAATTATCTTTAAACGGAGAAACTTTCTCCACAAGCACAAGTTCTTGAAGCATTCGGATTATGGAATTCAAAACCTTTACCATTTAATCCGTCAGAATAATCTAATTCAGTACCTGCCAAATAAAGGTATGACTTGATATCTAAACAGATTTTAACGCCTTTATCTTCAAAAAACTGATCGCCTTTTTTCTCTTCGTTGTCAAAATTCAATTTATAAGAAAGACCTGAACAACCTCCACTTTCAACAGCTACGCGCACGAAATAAGTGTCATCGTAATTCTCATCCTTCATTATCGAATCTATACGTTGTTTTGCTTTATCTGTTATGGTAACCATGATTTCCTTCTTTAATTATTTACAAAATTACATAAAACTAAATTCATAAATGAACTTAATCATCTGACTTCTGTCATATTAATCCTTCCTTATACATCTCCCAGATTGGAGAGTTCTTTCTGATTTGATCTACTGCAGATTTAATTTGGCCGATAGCATAATCTATTTCTTCTTTGCTATTGTATTTGCTGAAGCTGAACCTCAAGCTACAGAAAGCCTCATCATCTGAATATCCCATGGCTTTTAATACATGGGAGGGGTCCCTATCACCTGATACACATGCAGATCCAGAGGAAACCGCAATATTAGGCAATTTGGTCATTAATTCGGAACCTTTTACATGTTTGAAATGAATGTTACTTGTGTTTGGTAACCTGTCTGCAGATTGAGTTTTGATTTCTACTTCTTCAATAGTTTCCAAAAGTATTTTTTCAAAATAATTTCTTAAATCTTCTAGGGCTTGGTCATATTCAATTTGGGCAGCAGCTTCACCTAAACCTGCAATTTGATGAACAGCATACGTTCCACCTCTGAATCCGCCTTCTTGTTTACCACCAACTATAAATGCTGGTATCTGAATAGGTTTGGATTTACGGCGAATGTACAAGGCTCCAACACCCTTTGGGCCATGGATTTTATGTGCACTCACACATAATATATCAATAGGGATTTTTTGAACGTCCAATGGAAGTTTTCCATACCATTGGGTAGCATCGCAGAAGAATAAAACGTCTTTCTCCTGGCAGATTCTAGCTATCTCTTCGATTGGCTGGAGCACACCAGTTTCATTGTTAGCAGCCATAATGCTTACCAGGACAGTTTTGTCATTGATTTCATTCTTCAACTTTTCCAAATCAATTAAACCAAACTTATTGACAGGTAAGTATGTTGTAGTCATGCCTTCCTTTTCAACAGATTCACAAGCATTGATCACAGCTTTATGCTCTGAAGATGAGGTTATGATATGGTTACCTTTTGATTTATAAGTTTTGCTAACTCCTTTGATAACTGTATTTATAGCCTCAGTGGAGCCTGATGTGAAATAAATCTCCTTTGGATTTGCATTTAATGATTCTGCAACCTGGATTCGCGCCTTTTCGATGGCATGGCTAGATTGCCTACCAAGTTTATGTTGGATACTGGAAGCATTGCCATAATGTTCTTTTAGATATGGCAGCATGATTTCTAAGACCTTTTCGTCTATTTTTGTCGTGGCATTGTTGTCGAAATAGCAGTAATCCATTTGTTAAAGTTATTTAAAATAATAGTCCTTTCGTTGTTTAGATAAGTATTTTTTTAAATTTGCGCTAATTTTAATCACATCGACTAATGAGCTTTGCAAACATTGAAACCAGTTTAGAAAAGTTATTTGATCTTGTTTTATTAAAGATCCCAAGTATTGCAGTAGGATTTGCAATATTGTTTATTGGCAGATTTGTAATCAAATATGTCCTGAAATTTGTTGACAAAAGGTTTATTAAAAGGGATGTGGATGTTTCCATTCGTTCATTTGTCAAGAGCCTTTTGAAATTTGCAATGTACGCATTGTTGATTTTGACAGTGGCAAATACAATGGGTATCGAAACCACTTCATTTATTGCTGCATTATCAGCATTTGGTTTGGCTGTAGGTATGGCTTTGCAAGGAAGTTTGTCAAACTTTGCGGGAGGTGTACTGATTTTAGTTTTCAGACCTTTTGATGTTGGCGACTATATCTCAAGTGCAAATGGTTCCTCTGGTTCTGTAGAAAGAATAGACTTACTATATACTACAATCATTGATGATGATGGAATCCGTGTATTTAGTCCTAACGGCACGTTGGCAAACTCTGTAATCAAGAACTTTTCCAAAATCACCGCAAGACGAATGCAATTTTCTTTTACTATTTCTTATGATACCAATATAAAACAGGCTAGGGAAGCAATATTAGCCATTTTGAATGCTGATCAAAGAATTTTGGATACACCGAAAAAAGAAGTCATTGTGAGCGATTTAAAATAAGCTGGAATTACATTGGTTGTTCGTGCCTGGGCTAACAGAGAAGTGTTTTGGGCAACAAAAAATGAAATAGGTGAGGAAATGAAAAATGTATTGTCTGGAAATAATGTTGTTTTCCCTTCAAACATTGTTAAGATCATTGATGAAACTCCAGAATCAGGCGAGCCTGAAAAGACTCAAGCCTAATCCAGAGAATTCTTTAAAACGAAATATCGGTAAGCTACAACGGCCTGTTGTAGCTTACTTAGTTTTGAAGGGTCTTCCTTACTGTATTTAGGTAGTATTTTCTGATTAATCTTATTGAGTAATTTAAAAAATCCCTTTTTCATATTGTTTAATGTATTAACAAATTCAGTCCTACGGCTAATAAAGCCCCAATAATTGGACCAAGAACAGGTACCCAAGCATAGCCAGCATCAAATCCTGCTTTATTTTTAATTGGAAGAATTGAATGCATGATTCGCGGTCCCAAATCTCTGGCAGGGTTGATAGCATAGCCAGTAGTTCCACCAAGAGATAGACCAATTGCCCAAACTAGAAATGCAACAGGTATAGCACCAATCGATCCCAATCCTACGATGCCTTCATCAGGAAGCTTTGCATCTGTAAAATGTAGGATTGTAAAAATCAATACAAATGTTCCTACGACTTCAGAAATCAAGTTTATAGGAAGATCTCTAATGGCAGGTTCAGTACAAAAAACTGCGCGCTTTGCATTTGGATCTTCTGTCGCATCAAAATGGTTCTTGTAAACCAACCAAACTACCGTGGCCCCAATCATCGCACCCAAGAATTGAGCTGAGATATAAGATAGGGAAGTGGCCAGGTCCATTTTTCCTAAAGCGAGGTTTGCAATAGTAACCGCACAGTTCAAGTGAGCACCACTGTAAGGTGCCGCAATATTAACTCCAACAAATACGGCTAAAGCCCAAGCTGTTGATATTACAATCCATCCTGAATCATTTCCTTTAGTTTTATTAAGTACAACATTGGCAACTACTCCTCCTCCCAGAAGGATCATAACTGCAGTGCCGACAAGTTCTGCTATAAATGGCGTCATATTAGGTTTATGTTTTTATAAATAGGTTATTTGTTATTTGCCCAGTAGATAACAGCTTTTACTGCTCGATTCCACTCCTCAAGGTTTTTACTCAGTTTTAATGTTTTGCTAGGTGCTATTTGTTTATCTTCTTGCCAAATGGCTTGTAGTTCATTTAAGTCTTTCCAAAATCCAACTGCCAATCCTGCGAGAAATGCTGCACCCATTGCTGTTGTTTCAGTAACTTTAGGCTTTACAACTGTAGATTTCAACATATCTGCCTGAAATTGCAACAGGAATTGATTTTCTGTCGCTCCTCCATCAACACGTAATTCCTTGATTTTTGTCTTCGAATCAGCTTCCATTGCCTTTAAAATATCATGGGTCTGATAAGCAATGCTCTCCAGAGCTGCTCTTGCAATATGTGCGTCTGTAGTTCCTCTTGAAATACCAAACAGCGTACCTCTAGCATTTGGATCCCAATGCGGCGCTCCCAAGCCAGCAAAAGCAGGAACTAAATAAACGCCATCAGTAGTGTCTACGCTAGTTGCCAAAGCCTCTACTTCGCTAGATTTCTTAATGATTTTCAATTCATCGCGTAACCATTGCACAACTGCACCACCTATGAAAATACTGCCTTCAAGGGCATAAACCACTTCTTTACCAATCTGCCATCCGATTGTAGTAACTAATTTGTTTTCAGATTTAACAGGTTTATTTCCAATGTTCATCAGTAAGAAACATCCAGTACCATACGTGTTTTTAGCCATACCCTTTTTGGTACACATCTGTCCAAAAAGTGCTGCTTGCTGATCGCCAGCAATTCCCGCAATTGGGATTCTTCGGCTACCCAATTCTGTAGAGGTTTCCCCATAAACCTCCGAGCTACTCTTAACCTCTGGCAACATAGATTCTGGAATATCAAATAATTCCAACAGATCTTTGTCCCATTTCAGATCATTGATATTGTAAAGCATGGTTCTTGATGCATTGGTTACATCGGTAACATGCTTTTCGCCGTTCGTTAAGTTCCAGATTAACCACGAGTCAATGGTACCAAAAGCTAATTCCCCTCGTTCAGCCAATTTTCTTGAACCTTTTACATTATCCAAGATCCACTTGATCTTTGTCGCAGAAAAGTAAGAATCTATCAACAAGCCTGTTTTTTGCTGCACTTTTTCCAAATGACCATCCTTGATTAGTTTTGCACAATAATCAGCAGTTCGACGATCTTGCCATACAATTGCATTATAAATTGGTTCACCAGTTCTTCGGTTCCATACTACTGTAGTTTCCCTTTGGTTGGTAATTCCGATACCTTTAATGGATTCAAGCTTTGTTTTTGACTTCGCTAATACCTCAGTGAAAACTGCTAATTGGCTAGACCAAATCTCCTGGGGATCATGTTCAACCCAGCCAGATTTAGGATAGATTTGTTGAAATTCCTTCTGCGCAATATTAACGATGTCACCTTTTTTATTGAACAAGATTGCTCTTGAACTTGTCGTACCCTGATCTAATGCAATAATATATTCCTTCATTCTAAATAGTTTTATAATTTATTGAATTACAAAGTGTAGCGTTTTGCTAATTCAATGTATTGGTTAACTTCATTTTGAGCCCATTCATCTGTTTTACCGAGCTCTTTTGCCATTATTTGTGCAACTTTAGGAGCTGCAGCCATCGATGCTTTAGCATCTAGAAGCAAAATTCGACAACGCCTAGCCAGAAAGTCCTCTACCTTTCTAACCATTTCGTAACGACATGCCCATACAACTTCTGCAGCATTATATTCATATCCTTCAACAAGCAATTCTCTTAAAGACTCATCCTCTTGAATCAATTGCTGAATTGCTTGGTAATCTTTTCCATATAAATTCCAATGTGCATGGTATACATCTGGAGTAGATCCGTGAATAGCCAATGTTTTTGTCTTACAAGGGACATCCTTCAACCCACCGATTCTTATGGCCATATTAACGGTATCCTCAGCCATTTTGCGATAGGTAGTCCACTTGCCACCGGTAATTGTGATTAAATCGGATTCACTATGAATAAGCTTATGGTCCCTGGAAATTTCTTTGGTGCTCTCATCGTTGTCCTTTGGAGCAGCTAATGGCCTCAATCCAGCATAAATAGCCAAGATGTCCTCACGCTTAGGAGCAGGATTTAAATAACTGTCAGCAGTCTTTAGAATAAATTCGATTTCATCCTCCATTGGACGAGGCTCAATCATATGCTCATTGATAGGAATATCAGTCGTTCCCAATAAAACTTTCCCATGCCAAGGAACACCAAACAACACACGTCCATCGCTTGTTTCAGGAATCATCAATGCATCTATTCCATCCAAGAATTTCTGATCAATCACTATATGAGAACCCTGGCTAGGTCTAACTAGATTTTTATGAGTAGGAGAGTCTAATTTCAAAATATCATCAACAAAGACTCCTGTTGCATTGATAACAGTCTTAGCTTTAATTTTATAGGTCTCTTGAGTTTCAGTATCTCTTATGCTAATGCCGTTGACTTTCCCTGCTTCATTTTTATGAAAACCTATAGCTTCCATGTAATTCAATACGGTTGCTCCATATTCGACCGCCGTCTGTCCAAGGTTAACAGCTAGCCTTGCATCGTCGAATTGACCGTCATAATATAATATCCCACCTTTTAATCCTTTAGGATTGATGTGCGGGAGTTTTTCGATTACTTCAGCTTTTGATAAAGATTGAGAATTACCTATCCGTAGGCTTCCTGCTAGCCAATCGTACATTTTAAGCCCGACCAAATATTTTATCTTATCAAATAGAGTATAAACCGGAATGATAAAGGATTGGACTGAAGAAACGTGTGGAGCATTTTTAAATATCAATCCTCTTTCACGCAAGGCACCCATCACTAGTTTGATGTCGCCATTGGCTAAATACCGGACCCCACCATGCACTAATTTGGTACTCTTGCTGGAGGTTCCTTTGGCAAAATCATATTTTTCTATTAATAGGACTTTAAAGCCCCGGCTTGCAGCATCAACTGCAGTTCCTAGACCCGTAGCGCCACCTCCGATGACAACCATGTCCCAAATAATAGATTCACGAAGTTTATTGAGTTGATCTGATCTGTTGATTTCAGTGAGCATGTAAATGTGTTTTATGCTAAATGTAAGCATAATTAAGTAGAAAATAAATTGATTTGGTATAATTCATCTTAATTTAAAACCTCGTTATTGATACCTAGGAGAACATAATCAACTCATTTTTACCCAATAATTCATAATCTTTTACATACATTAATAATTATATTATTGGAGTAATTTGACATTAAACTTTATTTTCCTTAAATTTTCTTTAATATTGTTTTCCAAAGAATATGTATTAAATCATACATATTCATTAGGTAATAATTCATTTACGCAAACGATTGATTTGGTTCTATTTGGTAAAAATGGCTTTAGATGGCTTAAAATAATAAAGATATGACCGAATGTAATAACCTAAAAATGAAAAGATTTCCTACACTTGTGAAACTAAATCTATTTATACAATTTTTATGATACAATAATCTAATGCTTGCTATAATACCCCACCTTTCAGAAGGTGAATATTCGCAATCAATTAGTTTGTTATATCCTGTTGAATCATAAATTTTATGAAAGAAAATAATAATAATTCTAGGCGCGATTTCATCAAGAAATCGTTGATTGGGGCAGCCGCTTTCACGATTGTTCCTCGTTTTGTACTTGGAAAGGGCTATCTAGCACCTAGTGACCATTTGACCAAAGGTGTCATTGGTGTTGGGTCTATGGGTAGAGGTCACTTCGGATATGCAGGTACGAAAACTGTTGCCATCTGTGATGTCGATACCAGACATTTGGCATTGGCTCAAAAAGCATTGGGTGGTGGTGTTAAAGAGCACCATGACTTCCGTGATTTGATCAACAATCCTGAAGTGGATATAGTACATATTGCCACGCCTCCACATTGGCATGGTCTTATGGCTGTAGAAGCTGCTCGCTCTGGAAAAGATATCTGGTGTGAAAAACCAATGACTAGAACTATTGGTGAAGGTAAAAAAGTAAAAGAAGCTGTAAAACAGCATGGTAATATTTTTAGATTGAATACCTGGTTCCGCTTTGATGCCAATTTTTACGGCATGAATGTACCGGTTAAAAAAATCAAAAAATTAGTCGATACGGGTATGTTAGGATGGCCTTTGAAAGTGACTATCAGTAAACATACAGGATTCGACTGGAAGTTCTATTGGGTAGGAAAAACTAATCTACCTGTTCAAGAAGTTCCAAAAGAACTTGATTATGAAATGTGGTTAGGTCCAGCTCCCCACAAACCTTATAGTGCTCACCGTACTCATTTAACCTTTAGAGGATACTGGGATTATGATGGTGGTGGATTAGGAGATATGGGACAGCATTACATGGATCCAGTTCAATATTTCTTAGGCAAAGACAACGAGAGCCCAATCAAGATTGAAGTGGATGCTCCGCAACAACATTCTGATGCGGTAGGTACCTGGAGAAAAATCACATATACCTATGCTGATGGTTGCCAAATCATCTTAGATGGTGAAGGAACGGAAGAAGGTAAGGCTTATATCGAAGGTCCTAACGGAAAATTATACAAAGGTTTTGTTTCTGATATTCCAGACTTGGAGCGCAAATTAGCGCAATATCCAGAACCTGCACCTCAGGTAACTGATTTCGTAGATGCAGTTCGTACGCGTCAGAAATTCGCCTTGAATGAGGAAAATGGTTATTACTCTTGTACTTTGGTTAACCTAGGGTTAGCGGCGCTTCGCCTAAACAGAACCCTTCATTACGATTCCGCAAAACAAGAGTTCGTCAATGATGAAGCAGCTAACAGATTAATTAACCAGCCGATGAGAGGCCCTTGGTCTTTCTAAAACCCCGAGAAATGAAAAAAGTATTTAACACCATAGCCGCATTATTATTTTTACAAGTTGCTGCTTATGCTCAACAACCTACTGGCCGTACAACGGCGACTAAGATTGCTGATGTGTTAGCTCAACAACCTGCTGAAGAGCAAGCCAAATTCCTAATGGCAATGAAAGAATTGGAAGGATTCACTTCCGAAGATGTTTCTGCTCTTTTACTAGGATTAAAACCTCAAGGTGGAAATAATGCACCGGGTAGAGTATGCAACTAATTCTTATGCATTTTTTGTTATGCAACCCAATATGGAAGCTCAAAGAGCTACATATGTAAAAGGCCTATTAGATGCATTGGATAAATTGACAGATAAAAACAACAAAGGATATGTTTTTGAAGTGTTGAAATTCTGTGCTAAGAATGATGCCATCGAGAAAGTTGCTCCTTACTTAGCAGATGAAGAACTTGCTGAAAAAGCAGCTCGCGTATTGAACGCTATTCATACTCCAGAAGCAGCAACAGCTCTTAACAATGCTTTGAACAGTTCATCAACTGAAAAAACTGCAACAGCTATCGTTACTGCGTTAGGAGAAATTGAATCTGCGGAAGCCGAAGCAAAAATTATTGAACTGATCGGAAAATATACTTCCGATAACTTCCAGTTAGCAGGTCTTACAGCATTGGAGTAAAATTGCCGGACCTAATTCAGCTGAATTGTTCTTGACTAAAGCTGAGGAGAAAAGCTACCAATATGATAGAACAAATGCAGCTAGTTTAGCCGTAGATTATGCTGAAGGATTAGCTAAGAAAGATAAAGATGCCGAAGCAACAAGATTTGCTACAACTCTTTACAAAAACGCTGCTGCCTTCAAAGCACCAACTATCCAAGCAGGGGCCATTTCGGTCTTAACCTCAATAAACCCTGCCAAACAAAAGAAACAATTAATCAAATTGGCTTCTAATGAAGATAAATTACTTCGTAATGTAGCTTTAGGATTATTGGCTGAAGATGCTAAGGCGGGAGATCTTGTGAAATTGGCTGGTTCTATTAGGAAATTAGACGGTGATGCTCAGGAAAGCATTTTGAACTTTTTAGCAACTGAAGATGCTACAGGTTCAGTAAAGGCTATCGAGAAAAGTTTCCCGGCATTGAAAGATGAAGAAGCTAAAATAGCAGCTTTAAATGCTCTTTCAGTACTTACCAAAGGTCAAAACGCAGATTTCTTAATCAAGCAAATCCCTACAGCTTCAGAAAAAGAACTAGCAGTTATAAAAACTCTTTTACTTTCATCAAAAGATACTGGTACTATTGATGCTGTGAATGCAGCATTGGCGAATGCAGACGTTAAAACGCAAGTAGCATTATTGGAGGTCTTGTCACAACGTACAAATGCGGCTTCTGCAGCTGCGGTTTTACCTTTGACAGCTTCTGCTGATGCAGCTGTGAGATTGGCAGCTTTTAAGGCTTTGCCGACAACAGTAAATCCTGACAATCTTGAAGCGATCATACAATTATTAGACAAAGCTACAGGTGAAGAGGCTGCTTATGCTCAACAAGCTGCAATTCTTGCTATCAATGCTAGCCCAGACAAAGATGCTAAAATCCAACGTTTGGCTGCGAATATCTCACGTTCGGCAGCTCCTTCGGCAGGGAAGTATTTCCCTATATTTGCCGGAGTGGGTGGATCAGACGCTCTAAAAGCCGTTGAAAACTATGTGGGAAGCGATGGCCCATTAAAGGCAGAAGCAATTCAAGCATTGGCAAATTGGTCAAATGCAGAATCTCTTCCAATCTTAATTAGACTTTCAAAAACTGAAAAAGACCCAGCTGTTTTTAATACAGTTTTCAATGGATTGATCAAACAATTGAACGCTAGTGATGTAAATCCTGAGCAAAAAAACCTTGTATCTAAAAGATGCTTTTGCTTTAGCTCAAGATGCTAAACAAAAAAAATCAGCACTTAATAATCTTCAATCCACAGGTACTTACCAAGCTTTGATGTTTGCTGCTAAATATATGAACGACCAAGAATTGGGCGGAACAGCAAGCAACGTAGCGATGAATATTGCTATGGACAACAAAGAATTCGTTGGTGAAGATGTTCGCAATATCTTAAATGCAGCTGCTGGTAAATTGTCAGGCAGTGAAAGTTCGTATTTGAAAGAAGCTATCGTACGCCATTTAGCAGAAATGCCGAATGAACAAGGTTTTGTTTCCATGTTCAATGGTAAAGATCTTTCAGGTTGGCAAGGTCTAGTTGAAAACCCAATCAAACGTGCTAAAATGTCTAAAGCTGAACTTGCTAAAAAACAAGTAGAAGCTGATAAGAAAATGCGTGAAAGTTGGTCTGCACAAGATGGAGATTTAGTATTCAGTGGACATGGTGATAACATCGCAACCATCAAGAAATATGGTGACTTTGAGATGTTAGTAGATTGGAAGTTAGACCCTAATGGTAAAGAACCTGATGCAGGTATTTATTTAAGAGGAACGCCTCAAGTTCAAATTTGGGATATCTCACGTGTTGATGTTGGTGCTCAAGTAGGTTCTGGTGGACTTTACAATAATGCTAAAAATCCGAAAGACCCGTCTAAAGTAGCTGATAATGCTCTTGGAGAATGGAACTCATTCAAAATAAAAATGATCGGTGAGAATGTATCCGTTTGGTTAAATGGCGAATTAGTGGTTGACAACATTCCTTTGGAAAACTATTGGGACCGCAATCAATCTATTTTCCCAACGGAACAAATCGAACTTCAAGCTCATGGATCAAGAGTATGGTACCGTGATTTGTATATCAAAGAAATCCCTCGTAAGGAAGTCTTCCAATTGAGCAATCAAGAGAAACAAGAAGGTTTCGAAGTGTTGTTTGATGGTACAAACCTAGATAAGTGGACTAATACTCCGGCATATGAAATCACCCAAGAAGGTTATATCCGTTCTAATCCAGATGCTAAATTTGGTAAGAACCTTTATACAAAAGAAGAATATGGAGATTTTGTATACCGTTTTGATTTCAAACTAACTCCTGGCGCTAACAATGGCGTAGGAATCCGTACACCATTAGAAGGGGATGCTGCATATGCAGGTATGGAAATCCAAGTATTGGATGATGGTGCAGATGTGTACAAAGATTTGAAACCTTATCAGTACCATGGATCAGTTTATGGTATCATCGCTGCAAAGCGTGGTTCATTAAATCCTGTAGGAGAGTGGAATACCGAGGAAATCCGTGTTCAAGGTGATAAAATCAAGATCACTGTCAATGGAAAAGTTATTGTTGACGGCGATTTGAAACAAGCCACTAAAAATGGTGCTGCTGATGGCAAGAATCATCCTGGATTAGACAACAAATCAGGTCATATCGGTTTCTTAGGACATGGAACAGAAGTGTTCTTCAGAAATATCAGAGTGAAAAGATTGTAATTAATTCTATAAATAGTAGAAGCGCCGGTTTTACTGGCGCTTTTTTTATGCCTAAATCGTAAAAAATAACTGACATAAACCTTTATTCTTATGGATTCTCGTATACTTGCTGTTATAATCAAAAATCTATTTTCCATGCGTAAGATTAACCTTCTTATCTCTTTTTTATGTATTGCACCGATAGGTACTAGCTTTGCCCAATTGTCGCCTTTGACAGTTGAGAAAATCATGCGGGACCCAAAGTGGATGGGTACATCTCCTTCCAATTATAGGTGGTCTGCCGACAGTAAATCCTTGTTCTTTGATTGGACTCTGGATAGCAACGATAAACCATTGGTGTATCAACTGGACATCAATACCAAAAAATATAAGCTGAGTACAGATAGCATCGCGAAATTGGAAGAAACTCCAGATTATATCTTTAACAATGACAAGTCATTGACAGTATACGAAAGAGAAGGTGATCTTTATTTGAAAAACAAACAAAACAAAATCATTCGACTGACAGAAACTGTTGAAAGGGAAAATCCGCTTTCATTTTTGATCAACAATGAATTGGTTTTTCAAAGAAATGAAAATGTATATAGCCTGGATTTAAATAACAATTCATTACGTCAATTGACAAATTTCCAAAAAGGATCTGCTCCAAAGGATCCAGCTAAATTGAGTCAACAAGATGAATGGTTGAAAAAGGATCAAGAAGAACTCTTTGAGGTTTTCAAGGAAGAAGACCGTAAAAAAGAAAAACCCAAAAATGAAAAGAAGAATAAAGCGATTTATTTAGAAGATGCTTTTTTAGGAGGGGTATCGGTGAGTCCAGATGGAAAATATGTGAGCTACAGATTAATTTATCCTGCCAAAGGCAATAGAAACACCATAGTGCCAGATTTTATTACTCGTTCTGGATATGTTGAAGATCTAAATATGCGAACAAAAGTAGGAAATGCCCTGATGCAGTTCAAATCTTATATCTACCATGTTCAAGCGGATACGGCACTAGAGTTAAAAGCGGCTACTATACCTGGAATCAAAGATCTTCCAGCATATTTAAGTGATTATCCCGAAAGGTTGGAAGAAAAGAAAAAGGAAAATAAAGATAGGAATGTGAATTGGGGAATTGCGTCATGGTCTCCGGATGGTAAAACATCGGTAATCACTGCGAAATCTCAAGACAACAAGGATTTTTGGATTTTAAAAATAAATCCTGAAGATGCTAGTTTAGTTCAATTGGATAGGCAACATGATGATGCGTGGATATCTGGTCCAGGGATAGGTAGAGATGTGAAGTGGCTAGATGACCAAACATTCTATTTCCAAAGTGAAGCCAGTGGGTACTCTCATCTTTATACTTATAATATCAGGGAAAACAGTAAAAAACAGCTTACAGAAGGTAATTGGGAGGTTCAATCGGTTCAATTAGCCAAGGATGGGAAGAATTTCTATATTTCAGGGAATAAAGAACACCCTGGAATTACACATTTTTATTCACTACCTGTAAAAGGAGGTAGCCTTCAACAGATTACTTCTATGAAGGGGGGAAATGAAGTTACATTGTCCCCAGATGAACAATGGTTAGCCATCAATCATTCAACCATGAATACGCCTTGGGAGCTTTATCTACAGAACAATAAAGCTAATGCGAAGGCTAATCAAATTACAGAATCTGTAAGTGAAGAGTTTAAGAGCTACGATTGGCGCGAACCTGATATGATCAAATTCCAAAATAGACATGGAGATGATGTCTATGCTAGAGTTTATCCTGCAAAAAATCCTCACCCGAATAAACCAGCTGTAGTTTTTGTCCATGGTGCTGGATATCTTCAAAATGTACACTTTTGGTGGAGTCAATATTTCAGGGAGTACATGTTCAATAATATGTTGGCCGATAATGGTTATACGGTAATAGATATTGATTATACGGCAAGTTCTGGCTATGGAAGAAACCATAGAACTGGAATATATCGCCATATGGGTGGAAAGGATTTAACGGACCAAGTTGATGGTGTAAAATATTTAGTAGATCATTATGGAGTCAACCCTGCCAATGTGGGTATCTACGGTGGCTCATATGGAGGTTTTATTACCTTAATGGGATTGTTTACCGAACCAGATGTATTTAAATCAGGTGCTGCGTTACGTTCTGTGACAGATTGGGCACATTATAACCATGGTTATACTGCCAATATTCTAAATACACCAGTAGAAGATCCTATCGCATTCAAAAGAAGTTCACCAATTTATTTTGCTGATAAGCTCAAAGGGAATTTATTGATGTTGCATGGAATGGTAGATGTCAACGTTCAATTCCAGGATATCGTACGATTAAACCAACGTTTGATTGAGTTAGGAAAAGAAAATTGGGAACTTGCAGTCTACCCAGTGGAAGATCATGGTTTCGTACAGCCAAGCAGTTGGACAGATGAATATAAAAGGATATTTAAGCTTTTTGAAAATACACTAAAGAAATAAATTCATGAAAATTAATTCGTAACTTAATAAGGTTATTCACCAATTAACCAACTTGTTATGAATTATAATCGACTCCTGCTGTTGATTATATCAATCGCAGCATGCATCACCATGTTCTATTTCCTCTTTGGCCCAGACCAACAAAACAAAGCCATTGGTTATCTCGCCATGCTTATTTTAATAGGAACAAATGCTATCTATTTCCTGTATTCAAAAGATTGGATGAGGTAGGTATGAGATATGAGATTTGAGATGTGAGATTTGAGACAGCACCATACCACCCCAGTGTGGTGCAACTATTATAGCAAAATGTTATCCGGTTATTCAACCCCAGTGTGGTGCAACTATTATAGCAAAATGTTATCCGGTTATTCAACCCCAGAGGGGTGAAACTATTATAGCAAAATGTTTATACGGCGCCATGTAACCCTGTAGGGGTGTCACTATTATAGAAAAAAAATACGGCCATACACGCAAAAACCCCATCGGGGTAAAATGCCGTAGGCATGAAATATCTCTTAAATGCCATCGGCATGTAATATCTATAGAAATGTATATCGCCTCAAAAACCAACGCCGTAGGTGTGGCATGTTTGTTAACCCCAGAGGGGTGAAACTATTCTAGAAAGGGTTATTTGGCGTCATCCAACCCCAGAGGGGTGAAACTATTCTAGAAAAGGTTATACGACGCCATGCAACCCTGTAGGGGTGTCACTATAAATTACTATTAAATAATAATCACTATCCAAACCTCTTCACTAAACGAACGATTTTGTCATTCTCTCTCGTAAGAGAGGGAAACTATTTAGTGAACTAATCACGGCTTATTTGAATAAGCGAAGATTACTTGTCGCCATGGTTGGTGTCCTCACCAACCATCACTTAAGGTGGCTTGTTTTGGTTGCTTTGCATCCGCTTAACAAACATGCCACGCCGATGGCGTTGGTTTTTGTGATTATTTCAATATCTATAGATATGGCATGCCTACGGCATTTAAGAGATATTTCATGCCTACGGCATTTTACCCCGATGGGGCTTTTTGAGATTTCTGTTTTGAAATTTGATAGGCTCTCACATCTCACATCTCATATCTCATATCTCCCTACGCTACATCCCTCAAAATCCACTGCTACTACTCTAGAAACTCCTTGCTCAACCATCGTTACGCCATAGATAATATCTGTGCTGGCAATCGTACGTTTATTATGTGATACAACAATAAACTGCGATTGATTAGAGAACTCACGGATAATATTGTTGAATTTATCGATGTTGGTATCATCCAATGGAGCATCTACCTCATCGAAAATACAGAATGGTGCTGGCTTCAATAGGTATAATGAGAACAGTAGGGCAGTAGAAGTCAAAGTTTTCTCTCCACCTGATAGTTGATTGATGGATAATGGTCGTTTCCCTTTAGGACGTGCAATAATATCTATATCGGATTCCAATGGATTGTTTGGATCACTCAATACGATGTCACAAGAATCTTCTTCATTGAATAATGAACGGAATACCTTGATAAAGTTTTCACGAACAGTCGTGAAGGCATACATAAACTTATCATTGGCAGACTGATCGATTTCTTGAATAGTGCTTAGCAATGAAGCCTTGGCTTCCATCAAATCAGTTTTCTCTTTCTGAATAAATCCATGACGTTCATCCATTTCATCATAAGCTTCTTTTGCCATCGGGTTAATGCTGCCATAGTCATCCAATTGCTTTTTAAGTTTCCGGCAGGAAGTCTCCAGATCAGCCATAGCAGGACGTTCCTCCGGAATTTCAGACTCTAATAAATCTTGAAGTTCAATATTGAATTCTACAGAAAGACGCTCCTTGAGCGCATTTAAATCAATCTGCAAAGTCGTTTTCTTGTCCTTTAATTCTGAAATTAGGGAATCAGAAATATCTTTCGATTTTCTCAATTGATTGATTTCGTCTTCCAAGTCATTGATTACTTTCCTTGATTTAAAGAAATCTTCTTCAACTTCCTGTAAACCCTTCTCCAGCAGCTCCTTTTGTTCATACATGCCACTCAAGTCGGTGTCGTTATGGTCAACATAACTCAAAGCCTCTTTCAAGTCTTCCTTCACCTTTTCAAATTCAGCATTGAATTTCTCGATTCTTTCCTCGAAATTCTCACGTTGAGTCTCACGGAATTCTAAATCCCTTTGGATGGTATTAACCTTATTTTGTTGTTGGTGAAATTTAATGTTTTCTTGATTGTAGACATTTGATTTTTCACTCAAAATCTCGGTCAAATCGTGGTAAGCATCTTCCAGTTCGCTAAGAACAGTTTGATTTTCCTTAGCAGTTTCCTTAAAATTGATCAATTCTGGTTCTGATTTTTCCAATTGAATCAGAATATTTGATACCTTTTCGGCAATATCAAGCCTTCTAGTTTGACTGTTATTGATGAAAGTTTGGTATTGTTCCTGTTTAGTTTTTACAGAAATCAACTCATTGCTCAATCTATTGAGCTGCAGTCGCTGCTCATCAATGAATTCTTTTTGCGAGCTACCTTTCAACCCAATCAATTGACCATTTAGTTCTTCTTGGTTCTCTTGGATTAAGTCAATTTGTAGGTTTAGTTCTTTAATTTCTTTGGCTAAGATTTCCAGGTTTTTTGCACGACCAATTCTTTTTCCTTCAAATAACCCTACTGAACCTCCACTGATTCCCAATTTATTTTTGGCATATTTTCCTCCTTTTTGGAGTATAACCATATTTTCGGATGGCAGATCAGCATCTAAATCAACGTCAGATTCTGAATCCAATAGGTAAACATCTTTTAATAGGATTTGACAAAGAGTCTTGTATTTTTCATCAACGGTAATGATATCCATGGCAGGAATCAAACCGGATTGAACTTGATTGGATAATTCCGGTTGATTATCCTTAACAGCTTCAAGAACAAAGAAATTAGCCCTTCCTCGTGAAGAATCACTTAACAATTTTATCGCTTGAACGGCGTCCTCTTTTGACTCAACCACATAATGGTTCATGATAGGTTCCAAGAAATTTTCTACAGCTACTCGATAATCCTCTTTACAGAAAAGTATATCTGAGAATAGGGGTGGGTTCTTCTTCCAACCGGCATGCTTTCTTAAGAACTTGATAGATTCTGGAAATCCTTCAAGATTATCAACTAATGATTTCGTTAAGTTATATTCATTTTGTTTAGCATCAACAATACGAGCTTTCTTGCTCAGGTCTTCAGAGGCATCTCGCAATTTTTGCTCACATTGCTGTATCTGGCGCTGAATTTCCTCTTCAGTCCGTAATGCTTCATCAAATTGTTCTTGTTGGATATTAACCCGTTCCTCAAGCTCTGCAACAACTTGATTGAATTCCCCCAATTCTTGTTCCTTAGATGCAGTGTCATTACTAGTTCTTAAAGATTCCTGCTCTAATGCTTCTTTTTGAATTCCCAAGACGGCCAATTCCTTTTCCAAAGCATAGATTTGGCTTTGAAGTGCTTGACTGTTTTTAGAGAATTCATCTAGTTTTGCTTTCGCAGATAACTGCTGTGCTCTAAGTTCCTCAACCTCCGTCTTATTGCCATCCAAATCATGCTTTACAGCGTCAAGAGTATTTTGTTCTTCAAATAACTCCTCATTGAGCCTCTTTATTTGATATTCAACGTGGTTTAATTGCTGCTTATCATTTTGAAGATCATTGGTCAAACGAGTTTCCTTCTCTTGAAGATGAAGTAACTGAGCATTCTTAATCTTTTTCTCAGATTCATAAGACCTGATCTTGTTGATATATTCATTTGTCGCTTTCTGTTGTGCAGAAAGGTTTTGTTCCTTAGATAAAATCTCGGTTTTTGACTCCTGAAGAGTCTTTTCCTTTTGTTCCATCTTCGAAAGAACATCTCTCAATCGAGATTGTTGTTCCTCTTCTTGATCAGTGATTCGCTCTAAATCCGTTTGAAAACCCTCAAGTTTATAATAAGCTAGTCCAATACTTGCCTCTTTATATTCATCCTTAAGTTTAAAGTATTTATCAGCTTTCTTAGCTTGGTTTTCAAGAGATTTAAGGTTCTTGTTGATTTCAAATAGAAGGTCATCTACCCTTGAAAGGTCAGCCTCGGTATCTTTTAATTTAGACAGGGTTTGTTTCTTACGAACCTTATATTTGGAAATTCCAGATGCTTCTTCAAATAAGTTTCTTCTGGAGTTGTCTTTATTTGCAATGATCTCATCGATCATCTTTAATTCGATAATAGAGTAGGTGTCCGAACCGATTCCAGTGTCAAGGAAAAGATCTGTAATATCTTTTAGCCTACATTTTACATCATTTAAACGATATTCGCTTTCGCCAGTTCTGAAAAGTTTCCTGGTGATGGTAACGGTAGCAAATTCAGTCGGCAGGATATTTTTGGTATTGTCGAAAGTCAAAGATACCTCAGCTAGGTTCGCGGCTTTACGATTTTTAGTGCCATTGAAGATAATGTTCTCCATTTTGTCAGAACGTAGGTTCTTGGTGCTCTGTTCTCCCAATACCCAGCGCATGGCATCAACAACATTAGATTTTCCACAACCATTGGGACCCACAATTGCGGTGACTCCCTCATTAAAATTGATCGTTACTTTATCGCCAAAACTTTTAAATCCTTTGATCTCTAACTTTGTTAACTGCATTAGCTTGAATTCGTAAAAAATGTGTGCGAAATTAAGGATTTTCATCTATGAATGAAATACCTTAAAATGATGGTGCTCGTTTTGAGTAAGATAGCCTAAGTCAGTACTTCCTTAAAGTACACAAAATGTGCATTTGTATCTTGTTGGATCCTGAAAATACCCTTAGATATCCGTAGATATCCAGATATGGCAGTGAGTGCCCATGCTATTGGAGTGGTTACCTCAAGCGAAGGGATCGTCAGATAACTGAAATCATAAAAGTCACCATAGTTCTTAATAATCTCTAGTTCTTCACGTTCTTCAGCACTAATGGAAGGGTCATTCCATTTCCAAGACCATTTTGAGGTATCTGTTTCCAAAGTTCCTACTACTTGGAACGTCATTTTTAGACTCGAATTGTCTTCATTGTGAAAGGTAATCGAAGATTCATCCCAATCCACGCTGTAATTTGAAAATTGACCAAATCCAAAATCATCCTCCAATGTTTCCTGTTGGTCTGTAATATATTCATGCGCCTTTTCATGCAGAACACGAAAAGAATCATCTATCTTGGGTTTTTCAAGGCTCATAAGGTCATAAATATAGCAAAACCCTTAAAATAAGAAAAGCCCAAATAAATCGGGCCTTTCTGTTTTTATGGATGTATTGTAAAGCTGCCTATGTTGAAATATTAATCTGTAATGGTATAAATGCTGTACCTCAATTGCAAAGGATATTCTGAATCTCCTTTTGTTCCGATTAACATAAAATTATAATGTTCTGTATTTTTTAGTTCAACCTCATCAATCTTGCCCAAAACTGTACCTTTGTCATCAGTAACTGTAACAGAGGTTTTGCCACTATTTGCAGGTCTGAAAATCTGAGTTTGTGCCAATGTGGATGGATTCTCTTTCGAACGATTTGTCGATCCTGTGATTTCTTGATCGCCAATTTTAAAATTTACCTTTCCAACACCGTTCGCTAAGTGAAAAAATCTTACTCCAGTCTTTGTTCCTGCGTTTTCGATCTCAACATCAGGTACACGGATAAATTCCGGTTCAGTGGCAGTGCCATAAACCATACAACTGTAAACAACACTGTCAGCAAAGGTTAAGGTCGTGTCAATTATGGCATTATTGTTCGATCGGTCAATCACTTGCAGTTTCTTGTTCCCAGGAATAGCATAGAAGAAGGAAACCCCTCCATACGCAGGATTAATACGATTCAGGAGATTACCATTCACCGCATATAAAACCCCTGTATTTTTTGGATAAAAATTAAATAAGGATACTGCAGGGTAGTTTAAATCTGGATAATCATCATTATCCTTCAAACAACTACTTAAGGTAAATAAACTTAGTGCAATGACTAATAATAAGCTAAATTTTTTCATTTGTCCAGTAAATTCTATTGAATATCAAATTTTGAACGTTCAATACAAAAAACGGTGATGTTAACACTATCGCTACAGCTATATTGAAAAAATTTAAATTTTCTCCCTGAAAGGATTTAACTTATTGGGTTTTAAACGATTTATAAATTCCGCCAATCCTAACCTTTGGATGGTCAAAACTTCCTCCTCATAAATCGGAAGCAGTTCTACCAATTGGATTCCATTGGACTTCCGACCATCTTTTATGCGTTCCTGTAAAATGGTAGAATCTGGATTAATGACAACAAATGCATTTAAAGAAGATTCCGAACTGATCTTTTGTCCTATTCTAATGATTTCTCCCGTATTAAAAGGGCAATCCCCACGCAATTGATTAGATAAATATCCAACAATATGCGCCCATGCCATATCTTCAGAATTCATCTGGAGGAATAATTCAATTTTATTGTGTTGGTCTGGATGTGGAGCAAAGGATAAACCATAGGAAAAACTCAGTAATGGTCGTCCCTCAGTCTTAGGAAAAACTATAGTGTAGACAAATGGAAGCTTTTTCTTGACACTTTTCTCCCGGAAAACCGAGGATTTATCCTGAAATATCTCTTCCAAGTGAGACCTATAATGTTCCAAGGGTGACTTAAGAAAATCTGGTTTTTTTAAAATCATCTGAAGAATTATCCTGTTTTATAAGGCTAAAGTAGGTAATTATGTAAAATTTTCAGCGAAAGCTGTCAAATTGACTTAAATATAACATTGGAATATTAGTTGATAAACTGTTAACGTATAAAATCTTAAAAATTATAAATTCAAACATATGCAAGAAGAGAAAGGTACTATTTCAATCCACACCGAGAATATCTTCCCGGTGATTAAGAAGTTCTTATACTCAGACAACGAAATATTTTTACGCGAATTGGTATCCAATGCCGTTGATGCTTCACAAAAAATCAAAAGATTAGCATCTCTTGGCCAGTACAATGGCGAGGTTGGAGATCTGACCATTCAAGTAAAAGTCGATGAAGCTGTGAAGACAATTACCATTTCTGATAATGGTATTGGTATGACAGCTGAAGAGATCAAAAAATACATCAACCTGATCGCATTCTCAGGAGCTACCGAATTCATGGAAAAATTCAAGGAAGCAAATGATGCAAATGAAATTATCGGCCGCTTTGGATTAGGATTCTATTCTGCATTTATGGTAGCAGACCAGGTTGAGATCGATTCTTTATCATACCAAGAAGGTGCAGAACCTGCTCATTGGGTATGTGATGGATCTACTTCTTATGAAATCTCAGCAGGACAAAGAACAACTAGAGGAACTGATGTAATCCTTCATATCAATGAAGAATCATTGGAATTCCTTCAAAAACAAAGAATCCAACAAATCCTGAACAAATACTGTAAGTTCTTACCAATTCCAATTCAATTTGGAACGAAATCAGAATCTGAACCTGATGGGGAAGATGCAGACGGTAAACCGAAATATAAAACAATTGAAGTCCCTAATATTATCAACATCACGCATCCAGCTTGGACGAAATCTCCATCTGAATTAACTGATGAAGATTATATTAAATTCTACCATGAGCTATATCCACATACTATGGATGAGCCATTGTTCTGGATCCACTTAAATGTAGATTATCCATTTAATCTAACTGGTATTCTATACTTCCCGAAAGTGAAGAACGAGTTAGAAATCCAACGCAACAAAATCCAACTTTACTCACGTCAGGTATTTATTACGGATGAAGTAAAGGATATTGTTCCTGAATTCCTGATGTTGCTTCAAGGGGTTATTGATTCACCAGATATTCCATTGAACGTCTCAAGATCTTTCCTTCAAGCGGACAGCAACGTGAAGAAGATCAACAACTATATCACCAAAAAAGTGGCTGATAAGTTGAATGAAATCTTCAAGTCTGACCGTAAAGGATTTGAAGAAAAATGGCCAGACATCAGCTTATTCATTAAATATGGAATGCTGAGCGATGAGAAATTCGCAGAAAAAGCAAATGACTTCTGTTTATTACAGAATGTAAATAAAGAATACTATACATTCAAGGAGTACTACGAAAAGGTAAAAGACATCCAAGTAGACAAAGACGGAAATATTGTCTACCTATATACCCAAGACAAATCTTTACAAGACGGATATATTTCAGCTGCCTTGGCAAAAGGATATGATGTTTTAAACTTTGATGGACCTTTGGATACCCACTTCGCAGGCTATGTAGAACAACACGGCGGCGAGAAAATCCAAATGAAACGCGTAGACTCTGATGTTATCGATAAGTTGATCCCTAAAGACGAACAAATCGAGCAAACATTGTCAGAAGACGAAAGCAAAAAAGCCACAGAAGTATTCGAAAAAGCAATTTCACGTCCTGACATGAAGGTCGAAGTAGACGCATTGAACGCTTCAGACTTACCTGTATCCGTTACAATCGACGAATTTATGCGTCGCATGAAAGATATGGCCAAAACTGGCGGCGGCATGGGCTTCTATGGAACATTACCAGACAACTACAAAGTAACAGTCAACGGTAATCACCCATTAATCAAACGCATCGTAGAATCCCCAGAAGAAGACGGCGAAAAACTTGCAAAACAAGCATTCGACCTTGCACTACTTTCTAGAGGCCTTCTGACTGGCGCAGAACTAACTGCCTTCGTAAAAAGAAGCGTAGATTTGATCTAATAAATACATTATCAAATATCATATATCAAAAAAAGAGTTGCATTTTGCAACTCTTTTTTATTTTCAATATTCTTCAAAGCAATTTTTCAGCCTACCATCCAGTTTTATTTCTGCCTTCTATCCAATTTACCTTTCCATCATTAAAATCATAGTTCATCATGTAAATCAGATTAATCACAGTTTAAGACTGATAATCAGTTTAATCACAGTTATTAATTAAGGCCCAGTTGTTTATCATCCATATATTTCAACATCTTCTTCAATTCCGGGTCATTGAAATAAGCTAAGCTCTCGCTAGCAATTTTTCGAGCTGTCCTGAATTCTTTCTTTTCCAGTTGGTCTGCAGCTAAATTAACAGCCATAGAAATCAAGTCTTTGTTATCCTTTAACCCCAAACCCTCATTTTTCGAAAGCTCTTCGATAACCAGGTCATGGTATGCTAAAGACTTTTCGATATTCTTCTCTTGGAAACTTAAGAATGCCAATTGATTCGCATTGATCGTGTAAATTTTACGAACTTGCTTATCATCCTGTAAAAATGGAAATTTAGCAGTCCAAGAATCAATGGTATCTAATGAACCCTGAAGGTTATTCTTGTCCGATACTAATGAAATCAACGATGCAGAAATCATAGTTTGAACTTCCTTGTCATCCATGTTTTTAGCATAGCATGAAGTCAATAGGGGAAGGGCCTCGGTCACATTTTTATTAACAGCTAATTTAATAGCCTTTTCTTTTGTCTCTTTATATTCTACTGAATCAGATTCCTGTGCGAATGCTGTTGTTGTCAAGCTTAATCCTAATAATACGGCAGATAATTTTAAATACATATGTCTTTTTATCATGTTAATCATTGTAACAAAACTATAACATTAACAAACAAAAACCATACTCTTAACTTTTCTTAACATGTTCAACTGTGTTGAGAATCAATAAAAGTCGATTTCAACCAGATATTTGTAACAAACTCAATATAATTTATGATTTTAAAAATTCCTTAGATAAAAAACATGCCCTGGGATGCTTTTATATGATGTTTTTAAGCATTGGAAGGAATGCTGAGGCGATGAGGTTCTTGGCAATACTTTGATTGCTAGGAACATCAGGCTAAGATGAGGGTATTATATTACATTTTTCCTGATTTCAAATTCTTCTTTAATTTCATTCATAGTTTTGAAATTAAGGATGAGAATAGGAAAGGAGATGATTGTGAATAACCAGACGTACATATGGTCAACTACAATCCCCATTGCTATTGATGAAACCCAATAAAGACCTAGTGCAAAAACATGAATTACGGTTAAGGTCCTTAATCTGCTCAGCTTCTTTATCAATTCGGCCTCGCTTAATTCTTGAATCTTATTTGTCATGTGATGATCGTATCTATTTGATTACTAGTGTAAATTTATCAATAGATTGTCAACAATTTCTGCCGTATTCAAAACTTAATAGAACCTTAATGATTGGATAATATTAGCGGTCTGCTAATTTCCTTTCCACCTCTTCCAATCTTGTTTTTATCCCTTTTTGATTCTTGAAGTTCATGTATAAAGACCCTCCGATAATAGCGATCACCACCCAGTTATTGAAGCTGTACCAACCCATGGCTACATTCACAGCTACCACAATTATAAATGCTATCAATTGAACAATCCATAGCGCTCTTAAGGTTTTGTAACTTCTGTTTAACTTTTCTCGTTGTAGAATTTCGTATGCTTTTTCCATGGGTTGTCATTTTGTTCTTACAGCATTCAATTTAAAGTTTTTTATTGACACCGTCTGTATTTGAACATCAACAATAGGTAAACCATACATTTTTAGTATATTAATACATTCACATAAAATAACCTTGACATGAAAATTTTTATCAATAAATTGATTCCAAAAGCAGGGATGGAAATATTGGAACATCCAGACATTGATCTCTTAATGCCTGAAAATCCTGAAATTCCTTATGATGAATGGATCTCTTATTGTCAACAGTGTGACGCTATATTAAATATTGGTGCCTATAAAATAGATGCTAAATTTTTTGATTTGTGTCCTTCTGTAAAAGCGGTATGTCTGTTTTCAGTTGGATATGATCAGGTTGATCTGGAGGAAGCTACTAAAAGAGGAATCCCGGTCTCCAATACACCAGACGTACTCAGCAAGGCAACATCGGATATTTCATTTATGCTGATGCTAATGGTTTCTAGGTTAGCATCTTTCAATACAAATCAGATTCGATTAGGAGTGCGGTTTAAGTATTTCAATCCTGTTGCCAATCTCGGGCAGGAACTATATGGCAAAACCTTGGGCATATTTGGTTTGGGTAGGATAGGTTATGAAATGGCAATAAAATGTCAGGCAGCATATCAGATGCCGATAATTTATCATAATAGGAACCGAAATGAAGAAATGGAGGAAAAATTAAATGCTAAATATGTGAGCTTTGAGGAATTGCTTGCCCAATCGGATGTCCTATCTATCCATGCTAACTATTCCCCCGAATATTTAGGGCATTTTGATGCCAAGGCATTCAATCAGATGAAACCAAATTCTATCCTTATCAATACAGCAAGGGGAGGATTTATCGATGAAGATGATTTGAACCAAGCATTAAGTGATGGCATGGTTTGGGGCGCCGGATTAGATGTGACCAATCCAGAACCTATGCTGCCCGATAACCCATTATTGAAACATGAAAGGGTTTGTGTTTTGCCACATATCGGATCGGCAACCATTGAAGCTAGGTCTGGAATGGCAAGGATAGCTGCAGAAAATGTGGTAGCCTTTGTGGAAGGTAAACAATTAAAAACCTGTTTGAACCCTGAGGTTTATAAATAATGTTGAATATTCTCATCGCACCAAATAGCTTTAAGAATAGCTTGACTGCCGAAGAGGTTGCTGATGCAATAGCGCAGGGAATTCAAAATAGCGGCATCAAGGCGAAAGTCTTAATGCATCCCATAGCTGATGGAGGTGACCATACCTCTTTTTTGCTCACCAAATTACGGAATGGGGCTATGCATACCGCCAAGGTTAAAGGTGCTTATTTAAAACCTACCCAAGCCTCTTATGGATTGATCAACAATGGAAAAACTGCCATCATCGAAGTTGCAGAAACATCCGGCTTTAAATCCATAAAACAGAAATTGAAAAGTCCCCTCGAATCAAGTACCAAAGGGTTGGGGGAACTTATCAATACATGCATTATATCAGGAATCGCAGATTTTATCATCTGTCTAGGTGGATCCGTAACTGTAGACGGTGGAATTGGGATGCTCCAAGAATTAGGGTTAGAATTTTTTGATGGTAATAAAAAATTAGTCCGGCCATTGCCTAAAGATTTTGACAAGGTAGATGCTATGGACCTAGGTAAACTGAAAGAGCAAACATCAAAATGTAAGTTTACGGTTTTATGTGATGTTAATAATCCGTTGTTGGGAAAAGAAGGTGCTGCTCATGTTTTTGGTCCGCAAAAAGGAGCTTCTCCAGATGACATCAGAAACCTTGAGGAATTTTTGCAACATTTTGAATCATTGACCTTCAATTGTTCTAAAAAATCATTAAACAAGGTGCTGGGGGGCGGTGCAGCAGGAGGACTTGCAGCAGCTTTTTCTGTTTTTTTGAATGCGGATCTAAAGAAAGGCGCTGAATATTTCTGTGAAATTACTGATTTTGAAAAATCGCTTCAAAAGGCCGATATTTTGATTACGGGCGAAGGAAGCATGGATAGTCAATCGTTAGAAGGAAAGGCTCCAATCACAGTTGCAAAATTAGCTATACAGAAAAAGATCTCTTGCATAGGCATCGCTGGAAAAATACCTCTGGAAATACCGGATGAATTGCAACAATATTTTACGATGCTCATGCCTATTGGTAACCAACCTGAAGAAATAAAGGAAGCAATGGCTAATACCAAAAATAATATCGTTCGAACCATTGTACAAATCAGTAAACTAATTCATTCCTTTCATAACAAAGGTCAAAACAAAGACTAATTAGGAAAATAGTTTTTAATGTCCATGGTACAGATACAAAGCTCCATAAGTCCATTGTGGGCCTTGTATGCCAGGGTAATTGATTCTATCCATCATCAATGCAATATATTTGGCGGGGTACCCATCAGGTAACTCCACTACATTTGGCCATACCCTCGTATTTGCCTGTTTGTCCCATGGCGGTAAATCCATCTTCATGGTTCCCAATTCTTTCAAATCTGGGTAGGAATAGATATATATCTCCCGCTCAGAACTCCCCGAAAAGCAGTATAATTTACCGTCTATTCTTTGAATAGAAGTGCCTGTGGAATTCTGCTTCACCGGTCCTGCAATCTTTTTATAACCCTGGTCCCAATCTTCAGATTCCAAAATAATAGCTTTATATCCATCTGAATTTTCACAGGTTAAGATTCTGTATTTTCCATCTTTTTCATCAAAAATAATATGTGGATCTTCAATATCTCCAACTTGACCCATAGGTCTGGCTTTCATTATTGAAAATCCAAACCTTGGATCCTTTTTGCTCTCAACAGCTAAAAGTTGTTTCTTTTCGCCTTTTTTAGCGTAAGCACTGAAACCCGTCGTGATCCCTTTCCAAGTCGAATCCCTGCGATCGTAAAAAATATGGGAAGCGACTTCATTGTGCCAAAGTCCATCTTCACGGTCAAACACAATAATCCCTTCGAATTTTATATCAAATACCGAAGGATTCATACTGAATACTCCCTGTAATGGGTTTGGAAGTCCACGACCTCGAATACTCATCGTATACCATATTCGACCGCCATCCAGTATAGGCTCCCCATTTTCATAAGTCATCGCTCGAATATCTGCCAATCCCATCCCTGCATTGATATCAACGGAAATGTCCTTAATTTTTATGGTCCCAAGTTCTGCCTCCGTATACAATAAAGACTGAAACTTTTGAATCCTTTTGGTTTCTCTTAAATCAAGAAGTTCACTGAATTCAAATTGTCCTATAACCTTGGGATATTCTTTATCTTGCAAAAATAGATTCAATCCGCTCCCTAACATTTGAAAAATTAATTTGCCTTGAAGGAATGGTTTGCCAATTCCTTGAATCATCATAGACTGTTTGGAAACATTTTCCCCATCAATTATCAAATTGTATTCAGCATCTACCAATACTGCATTCTCGTAAGAAACTGTTACCAAAACTACTTCCTTTCTATTTGGATCAGAAAATTGAAACCCCAGTTTCCCTTTGCCACTGATTTCGCCCAGGTCAATGCTATAGGTTGCAAATGGATTAAATCCTGCAAGCCACATCAATGCTGCTGCATTATTTTTAGAGTCTATTTGCAATGTTCCTTCATGAATCTTAAAGTCAACTGAGTCCTTACCAAGTTGAGTAATAGGATTCATAATAGGCATTCCAATTGTTTGTGAAGGGGAAAAAGAAGCTAAAGGAATACTTTGATTGGAATCAAAAATAATACGCTTGGAGGCTTGACGCACGAATTGGATATCTGTTGGCAAAGTTTGGCCACAACATAAAGAGGAGCAAAGCACAATTACTAAGGTGATCAAGAAATTCTTTGTCATAGGTTAGGTTTACATTGAAACCCCAAAATACAAATAATTCCTAATTGATGTTAAATCTCTTTACTAACCAATGGTCAGCATGATTTTGAACAATATCTTCCTTTAAATTCTCATCTTTGGTCGACATATATTGATATACTTTTAAAGGTATGGCATCTGGGTATAGTTGCCTTGATTCTTCCAATACCAATGCTGCTTGATCAATTTGTTTTGATGCATTATAAGCTTCAATCAGATAGATGTATATTAAGACTGGAACACTATTGTATATTGCTTTGTATTCATTAGCCAAGGTTTCCATCAATTTCACCTGTAAATTTGGAATTGTTTTTCCAGTTTCAATAGATTCAGAAATATGTTTTTGATAGATCGCAAATAAACCTAATAAATGGTGATTTTTAGATTTCTCATTCATTAATAAACTCTGGAATTTTTTGATGGTATTTTCGCTTAAAGTGGGATTGTTGGTTTGTAAGTTTTCATTAAAAAAATCATCCATCAAAGAATAAATCTGTTTATCTGTACTATCTATAATACTTTCTGATTTAAGGGTTTTTGTCAGTTCGGCGATATAGTCAAGTTCTTGAGAAAAGCCAATGACAGGAATGATAAAAAACAATAGGATCGTGAGGAGTGATTTCATATTTGGATTAATTAATTGTCCTAAATATACTTTATTTTCTCTACTATTAAGCGCTGTATCAATAAATTACATTTGGCATTATAGTTTCTTTTTTTAAGACTGCTTTTTTGTGGTAAAATTGTATTACTTTCGTACACGTTAACAGTTTAAACATTTTATGAAAAAAATATTATTAATTCTTCTTGGCCTAGGCATATTCTCAGGTTGCACAAAACATGAGTTGACTTTAATAGATAGTAATGATTGTAAAGTTATTGAAAGAAGAGAAAATGAAACTTTAGACAATGGTAAAGAAGGAAAAATAGTAGAACATTTCAAATACGATAACTTAGAAAGAATTTCTAAAGTTGAAACGATAACTGAGGATAAAACTTTAGTGACCACTTATAGTTATTCTGAAAATCAAATCAATGTTGCTGCACCAGGATTAAAAATAGTATATAATCTTAACAAGGATAAATTGATCGAAAGTGCTGTAGTAAATGAAGTCAAAAAGCTTCAATTTGTTTATAATTCCAACAAGCAATTGGTTTCGGCTCACAATCTCACCAATAACCGTAAATTCAACCTTGAGTATATTGAAGGTAACCTTACAAAAGCATCCGTTAATGAAACGAGGTATTCCTTTAAATATGATGAGTATATCGATTTCCCATCTTTTGGAACAATTTCAATAGAGCCATTTAATGAAATGTTCAGTGAAAATGGTATTGAAACAGCTCATGTTTTGTATACCTCTGGCTTTTTAGGAGAGAAAATAAAATATGCCATTTCTACTGTCATACAAATGGGAACAGATACAAAACTTGCATATGTACATACGAATCGTAAAGCAACGAATTATATCATTGGTAACAATAAGTCTATTGAACTGCTATACAAATGTAAGTAGAAAATGAATGTCGATTTTGCAAACAATTAAATAATAATAGATTAGGTTTAACCTGGAGAGAGAATCGTGAGATTCTCTCTTTTTTTGTTTTTCTCTTTCACTTACCGAATACAGATACTTGTTTGTTTCAAAATAAAATGAATTATTAGTTAACTTTGACCACACAACAACTAACTAGTAATAAATTTTATTCCAAAAGGTATAAATAGGGATACTATTTCAAAAATTTTATCATGAATTCCACAGTGTTTATAAAAGCAGGTAATCATTCAAAATATATCGTTAGAACATCCGAATTTGGGCCATTTTTGGTTTCAGTAGTTGAGGATAGGATTTTGAGGATAAGTGGTGAGAATTTATTTCAAGCTATAATTGAATCCTTGATCAATTTAAGAGGAGTAGACCATAATTTAATAGTCTTGAAGGAATTTGAGGACTGGAAAGAGGGGATGAGCTGGTTGATGGAATAACAATCAACAGGAATTAGAAATGCTAACCGTAACCTTTCAATTATAAAAAATGCAGACTGCATTAAAAATATATGGACAATGTTATCTCGTCATTACGACAAAGACGAAACATTTGGTATATGTTTCAATATTTAAGACCGACCAAAATTTTGTTGGTACCAAGTTGCTCGAACGTGGAGTGGTATTTAAAAGTGAAGAGAAATTTCATTTAGGACTGCGAAGGAATGCCATCAAAAAGAATCACTTTATAAAGGAGAAATCTACAGAGATTTAGTTTATTTACAGTTACTTTAAAAGAGCCCTAAGCTTATTCTTTAAAAATAATGCTTAGGGCGAAAACCCCTGTGTCAGCAGAGTATAGTAGTGTGAATTGGGCAATGGGAAGTTTTCCAGAACTGTACATATTGATTTTGTCGCTTAATGGAGCTCAATTAGGGTGCTATTTATTAAATTATTTAAGAGCTGCATGGCATCTTGAATTGGAAGATTTTGTTTATTTCTAAATTTTAATTGTGTAAAATTTAGAGTTAAAGTAATTGGGGTCCATTAACAATAATCGGTTCTGAAAGGGACTTGACTTTTTGTACAGAAGGAAATGGTGGATCTTAAAAATATGGGGTATGGATCTTTAGTATCAATCTAATTTGATTATCCTTTGGATTTATACTTTTAGCTGAAATAATAGTTTCCAAAATCTTTCAATTAATGAGTTAATAAATGAAATCAAGGTCCTATAATTCTATTCAATTTCTTTGTTAACTTAATTGGATTGCCTGAAATAATAAATATTGCGCCTTACCTCAGATAATTAAATATATTTTAAATTAACATTTATTACACCAAGGTAAATATATTTAATTAAAATATAAAACAATTTGTAAAAAAATTTTAATAAAAATTTAATTGAAAATAGTGGACCTTAGTATGTCGAATGGTAGATGCATTCATGGGTTTCCAAAATTCTTCATATTCCTCCGCGGGGTAGATGCAGAGGAATTTGGTATCTAACTCAGTGTTGAAATTAGTACTCGTGCGTCACTTTTCAATAATTGATTTTAGGATCAGAATTTTCGATTTTAGTGCAAAAAAGTGCGTCAGTGCGTCAGCTAAAAATGCGTCAGTTTTGAGCCGTAAAAGCCGTTTCTAGGTTTGTTGCTTCTGTGGGCGTTTTAAAAGTGCGTCAGTTTTAGAGACAAATTTGGAAGGATTTGAAGGAGTGTTTCACAGGGGGGGTTATTACTCTGGTCAATAATCGCCCTCTAAGCCTTTTTCAGACCATTTTTTCGGCACAATAAAAGGAGGGTGTGGTGAAACTCAAGGTTAAACATGGTTCTACTACTTTGTTAATGGTGTTTTATCAGAATTAAACGAAGGACAGAGACGTAACGATATTATTATTAAATACAGATATTAACCTAAATATCTTTAATGATGTTAACATTTAAATATTTGACCTTATCAACATTATTTGGCATTTCACATTTAGGGAGTTCAGAAGCACATACTATTTTACCAGATAACCCAAAGAAATATTTGCTAAATGAAAGTAATTTATATTTAACTATCAGAGATGGAGTAATAATACTTTCGAACAGATATACTAAAACTAGGGTAATCAAGACAACCAAAAGGGAAAATACAGATTTGGAAGTAAAATATTATACTGAAAATGGTACGATATTCTCTTTATTGGCGACATCGGATGTAATTATGTTTTTCCTTGAATCGTATGCTTTAGGAGGTACATTTATAGGAAATAGAATAAAATAAGTTCTAGTTCTATTATTTCACGGCAATACGTTAAATAACAGATTGATTAGAATCTCAATCAATCTGTTATAGTTTATTTTTTAATTAAACTATCATTATGTATACTTAAGATTTTGATTACCATACATCTGGCTATGACTTAATAAGTAAGCCAGAAGATGAATTTTTATTCAATAGAAAATCATACGATTGTATAGCAGGTCTTCCTACAATAAAATTACCAAGGTATAAATTCGTAAAATTTAATGGATTATTTCTATTTTTGTTTACCATGCATCATACAAGTGAAATTGGCAAACTCTATTTAGCCACGCTTAGCAATGCAATTGTTTTTAAACAATTTTTTCATTTAACCATATTAAAATCCTAAGTAACATTGATTAAAAAATTAACTGAAAATTTAATAAAAATTCAATAATTTAAAATGGCTCACCACCTCCAACTGAAGAATTTGGTTTTCTCAACTGTTCTAGTAAATTTTCTAAAGTGTCTGTGATATTATAATAAGAATCTTTAGCAATATTATATAAGTTTTCAATCTCATAATACTCTTCAGTATCAGAGGATATTATTACTTCACCCCTTAGATTTAATATCTCTAAGCGATATAAGTCATCACCAAATGGATTTAAAATTTTTTTTACAATAACATAGTTTTGACCGAAGTCAATTCTAAAAGTTACATCATCTAGCTTATCCCATTCCGCCAACTTATCCTCACTTTTACTGACCAATAAGTCAATTATTTCAATTAATTTTTCGTTCATTTTTATGGTAACTCTTTCTGACCTAAAGATAACAATTTTTTAACCAACTCAAATACTGTGGTACATGGATTAATCTCTGAAAATGATTTCTTTTCTTCAAACTTAGAAAATAACCTCTCTGCCCTGTTTATCGCTAACTCTGTATTTGGCAAAATATTAAATCTAACAATATTGATAAACCTTACCTGCTTTTTAAAATATTCGTTATACCTAAAAGATTCTAAAGGGATTTCTTTATTTTCTCTATATTCAAAAAATATTTTTGATAATTCATCATAAATTTGATCTCTATGCATTAAATCAAGAACATTCTCCTCATCAAAAAAGTGCAATAATATCCATAATTCAAAGCAGTCATTACTCCAAGCAACATTAAATCCTGATTTTATTGCATAATCTATTGCTATATTATAGCTAATATCAGAGTCGCGATTTGGACTTTCTCTATACGAATCCTTATCAAATACACTCCAAATTTCAAAACCATCTTTAATTTTATAACTGCCATTACGACTAGACTTATAAATAATTTCCTCCTTTTCACAATGACTAATTATATTGATAATGTTTTTAATTCCTGATTTTTGGTTTGGAAAAACAGTAACTTTTAAATCATTGTTTTGAAACCATTCAAAATAATACTTTTCACTAACCTCATCTTCAGTGAAAATTAAAACATTTATTAAATTATTTAATGGTCTTGAATCAGTCTCTTTTATTTCCCACGGTTTAATTTTCATCTGAAGAATTTCTTAAAAATGGTAAGCCTCCAAATAACCCTAATAAATATTTTCTTGTAAAATCACCGTAATCCTTTATTCCCTTAAATGCGCCAAGGGAATAATATTTTGTGGAATATGTGTAATTATTTTTTTCAGTTAAATAGAATTGATATTTTGACATTTTTCCTTCAGTCATTATGTGAGTCTCATGACTGCTAAATAAAATTTGTGAATTAGTTTTATTAAGATGAGGTGAATTGAACATGTTGATGAATTTTAAAACTAAAAATGGATGAAAATCATTATCAATCTCATCCAAAATTAACAAGGAAGATTCTTCTTTATTATTGAAAATTTTATATAAAACACCAATAATGTCAAACAACCTGATTGTTCCAGAAGATTCATTGTTTTCAAGATTCATTTTAACAATTCGATTTGAAAGCTTTTGTATGGTTTCAATTTTACTTGCTGGATATATTTGATTATAAACTAATGGGGTATCTCTATCTAAATCAATATCATGAAAGTTTATTCCAAAGTCTTCTAACATATTTAAAACACCCAACTTTTCGCCTTTCTCAATTAACTGAAGCGTAAAAATTCTTAAATTTTCATTTGTAGTGGCATCATTATAATAAGTATTTGAATTAAAATATTTTAAAATTCGATAACAAATTGAACTTTTATCATATGCTGAAACATGGCTTAAATATAAGATATGTTCGTGCGCAATAGGGGGATAATTGTTAGAGTTAAGATTGTTGTATGTTTTAAGAATATTATTTTCCCGAAGAAAAATAGGATATGATTTATCATTGTCATAAAAAAACAACCATTCTTCTTGAATTTTCTGCATTTGTACAGAATCATTCATATAATTTTTTACAGTAAATCCATACCTATATTTTACCTTATCTATGATGAAAATTATTTGAAAAAACGAAGGTTCATTCCAACTATTTTCTGAAAAAGCGAATGGTTGATGTAATTCAAAAAGAGAGGGAAATGTTTTAGGCTCTTGTCTCATAGCTTGAAGAAATAAATTAAACGCCTTCATAATGTTAGTTTTTCCAGAGCCGTTGGGTCCAAAAATTCCTACAGAAGTAAAAATTGAATTTTTATTTCTGACTTTTAATTTATCACTAAAACTAATCGTTTGTATTTCATTTATGGACCTAAAATTTTGAACACTAAAGTCAATAACCATTTTTTGTTTTTTCTTGTAAATATAATGATTTATATCAATGATCCTTCATTTTTGGATAGTAAGGAAAATGTTAGTAAAGTGGAAATAAGGCATTCCACTCACCATTATAGGGGAATAAGATGCGCCAAACCAAGATATAAATAAATTGTGTACTTACACAATCTATTTATTTTGCTTCGCAGTTTGTCATACTTATTACTTCTATAATAATTCGTTTCATAAAAGTTTCTTTGTCATTTAACTAGGTTTTGCATACCTGGTAAAATCCAACAACTTTTCAAGTTTGGCTCGCCTGCGGATCATTCAGGCTTCATTATTGTCACTATTCTTGATATTTCAATCTCACAATCTTTTTCAAAAATACAGCCTACGGTCTTCGTCTATTTCATAGATATAATTGAATCATGCTTGCGCATTTCTCTTAAGCGAACTTCGTTCAACTCGCAGTTGGCGAACAAATAAATATACCTGGTATGAAATTCAATGCTATTGAATATTATGTTTTAAGAGAATTTTGAATTTGCCCAGTTGGATGATGGACGTGCCGTAAAGAATTAACCGCACAAAAAAAGGAGGTCAAAATGACCTCCTTTAACCGGGTAAGTAATGGGGCTCGAACCCACGACCCCTAGAACCACAATCTAGTGCTCTAACCAACTGAGCTATACCTACCGTGATTTTGTGATACAAAAGTATAACTATTCTAGTTATACTCCAAATATTTTTGATGTATTGGAGGTTTTAATTAGCGAAAAAGCTCATTTCTAACAAGATATTTTTATACGTTAACGGAAAAGCGTGGTTTCTGCCTGCAAATTACGTTCACCACAGGGTTATTCCTCTTGCTCTTTTACTCTTTTCAGGTCCAAATCATGGAAATCAAAAGAAAAATCCGTCAATGGGGATACTGCTTTCATTTTGATACTATTTGCTTTTCCTTGTTCATCCAAACTGAAGTTTACATAAGAGTCTGCATTCATGCTTCGGTCATTCCAGGCAGCGACAAATGTATTGCCCTCTAAATAATGCATCTTTCCCTGCAGCTGCGGTGATCTCGCAGATTTAAAATATAATTGCCCAGTTCTTTCCATTACCTCAATTTCGCCAAACCATGGGTCTTTATATTTTCCCAAGTATGGAGAGAAGTCAATTTTTTGCTTTTGATTTTTAATTTTTGCCCAAACCTTGTCAGTAACCTCATCACCTTCTCCTTGGTTGGATTTTTCCATCGCAGAATATTCTTTTAGCCTGTCAGTTCCCTTGATTCCAAAATAAGAATCCTTGAGCTGGTTGGTGATCGTTGTAAATGCATACCCGCTTTGTTGGTTTGTCAATACGATTATGCCAATTTTCATCTCTGGGATCATTGTTACCTGTGTTACCATTCCTCCCAAACCACCCGTGTGCTCGGCTACAAAATATCCTTTCTGATCGCTGAGAAAAAATCCTAGTCCATAACCAAAAAAATGTGTGTTATAGGGTGTTGAGCCTTTTATAACTGTTTGTAGAGTCATCAATTCTCTTAAGGTCTTCTTGGATATGAGTTGTTTCTCCAAATTGTCGACGTATTTTCCTTCGTTTAATATCATGGTTACCCATTTGCTCATATCTTCCACACTGCTGTTTATGCCTCCCGCTGCATTTGTTGTTTCGCTGAGGCTCCTGGCGATAGTCTGCAATTTTCCGTCTACAGGAACATGTGCGTCAATAATATTCTCCTTGGATTTCAATCTGCTCAATGATGCAGCAGAGTTGGTCATGCCCAAAACATTCATTATTTTTTGTTCGATAAATTCTTCCCAAGACATTCCTGAGGCTCTCTTCAAAACCTCGCCAGCAACAATGTATAGTAAGTTGTCATAGTCAAATTTTGTTCTGAAGCTGGAAACGGGCTTTAGATACCTAAGATTATGGATTACTTCCACTGTACTGAAATTGGCTGAATCCGGCCAAAACATCAGATCTCCAGCGCCCAATCCAAGTCCTGATCGGTGAGTCAACAAGTCGCGAACAGTAAATTCTGATGTGACATAAGGGTCATACATCCTGAACTCAGGTATGAAATCAACGACTTTGCTATCCCATGTTAACTTTCCTTCATCCACCAACATACCTAGCGCAAATGCAGTGAATGCTTTGCTATTAGAAGCAATGGCAAATGAAGTGTTTGAATCAACAGGTTTTTCTGTGTTGATTGATCTTATTCCATAACCTTTTGAATGGATTACTTTTCCATCTTTTATAATTCCAACTGCAATTCCAGGAACATTAAATGCTGTCATTGTTTTTTGAACCAAATCGTCAATTTCTTTTGTGGTAGGATCTTGAGCAAAGGTCGTAAGAGCAATTCCTATCGCTAAAAACAATGAAATTATTTCTTTATAGTGCTTATTCATAATGGATTAATATTGGGTAATTACAATATAAATGTAATGGAAAAAATTTATTTATGGAGAAGTCGATTTGTCTTCGTTCGTAATACTTTCTACTTGGGCAGGTAGGGGACTTGTTCCACTCTCCGTCCTCTTTCGTTCGGACCTCGTTCGGACCTTGTTCGGATGTTTTCCGAACAAGGTCCGAACGAGGTCCGAAGAAGGTGCGAAGAAAAGACGAATGAGAGTGGAACAAGAGTTGGATATGAGATATGAGATATGAGAAATGAGATGTGAGAAATGAATTCTCTTCAAAAAAAATAGGAAAAAAGTTAATGGGATTGATTTATTTTTAAATCTTAAAAGTTTCTTGATGGTTATTTAATTTAAAAAATATGTTTAAACTTTTAATGTTTGTTCTAATTCTTGGAAAAAGTTTGTTATGATATGTAATTTTGTTAATACAAAAACCAATTATTTTTAAAATTTAAATAAAGTTCGCACGATTTACTCTTCTATTTGTTATTTTAATAGTGAATCACGAAAAGCCGTTTTTTCACTTTATTGTTTAACCATTAATAGAAAGGAGAATCTGATGAATCAAGACTCATTAGTAAAGGCATGTATTGATGAAACCCAGAAATGTGCAGTTGCATGTTTGGAATGTGCACAGACATGTTTAAACGAAAAAGATTTAGAGATGCTACGCGAATGTATCAAGACCGATTTAGAATGCGCTGAAATTTGCGAGGCGACGTCTAAACTTTTAATTATGGATAGTAGCTCCAGTAAAGAACTTGTTAAAATATGCTTATCCATTTGTGAAGCATGTGCTGCTGAATGCGAAAAACATGCTGAACATGGAATGGAGCATTGTAGAAAATGTGCTGAAGCGTGTAGAAAATGTGCCGATGCTTGTAGGAAATTAGTCGCTTAAAACTGTTTTCAACATATTTTCAAGAGTTAGTATTATATTTAATAATTAATTAATATTGATGTTACTAACTCTTTTTAACCTAATTATTATATTAAGCCAATTATAAATAAATAATTATTCCTTAGTTTTGGTTAATTATTGATTAATATCGTGAATGTCGTAAATTGTGAAATTATGATTACTAAGAACATACTAGTTGATTCTGCCTTAATTGGAACTGTCCACTTTTATGCCTATGTATTCAATACTGATGATGGTGTTATAGGTTTTGGATTATTTCCCAATGATGGGGCACGTCCCATTTGTTATCTTTTGAATAGACAAGGAAATAAAGTTACGCTTCATTTTGATGAAGACATTATTTTATATATCTGTCAGCAAAGCCGGTTCTCCACTATGGAGAAAAGGACGCTCTTCAAAGAATTTCTTGATTATGCCACCAAAATGGAAAAGAAAGCTGCACGTTTGGTATTTAGGGATGTCAAGGTAAACTTTTTAGCTGATTCAAGAGAAATGGTCAAATATAAGAGATTGTATATTCACTATACTGACCAATTTTCTTCCTCTAAAAATAGTACATTATTTGCCGATTAAGCCTGTATTTGTTCTGCTGATAATTTAAGAATCTTTATTATTTTTTCTATCTCCATTAGATTTAGATTACCAAAGCCAATTCGCATGGCCTGAATGTTCTTGTGCTGGTAAAGTAAGGTTTTTGGTATAAAGAGGTTGTTTCTTGCAGCTTGTTGACTCAATCTGAAGAGGTTTATCTTATTGCGCCAGCGAATCCAAAATGCTAGACCTCCATTTGGTATTTGGAAATCGATCACGTTGCCCAATTCTTTGCTCAGCTGAACAGCCATAAAGTCTCTTCTTTCTTTGTATACCTTCAATGATTTTTTTAAATGCCTGTGAATTGCGCCTTCTTCGATCATTTCTCCTAATGCTTGCTCCATTAAAACATCTCCTTGTCGATCTATTATTCCCAATAATTTTCTCATTTCAATCATGAGGTTTTCAGGAGCGACTATAAAACCCGTCCGGAACCCTGGAGCTAAAGATTTGCCGAATGATCCTACATAAATTACCATTCCATTCCGGTCAGCAGTTGCCAATGGGAGCAAGGGTTGTTTGTCAAATTGAAAGTCATAATCATGGTCATCTTCTACGATAACAAATCCGTATCGCTGTGCTAATTGCAAAAGACGCATTCGTTTTTGTGCACTCAGGCTAACGGTAGTTGGATAATGTTGCTGGGCGGTGATGTAGACCATTCGGATGGGTCTTGATTTGCAGAGCATTTCCAAGGCATCAAGGTCAATGCCATCATCTTCAATAGGTACTGTGAGAATTTTACTTCCTGATTTTTGGAAAATCATATTTGCAGCGAAATAACTCAGGTCAGCCACAACAACATAGTCATTCTCAGAAAGCAAAATCTCCGAAATTATAAAGAGACTCATCTCAATGCTTCTACTGATGAGGAGATTGTTTTTGTTGATTTTGAGTGCTCTTGATCCATGTAGATAATCTACCATCTGCTCTTTGAAAAACTCCGATCCTTCTTGGTTGTAATACCCCATTTTTTCCCTATTGCTCTTTCTTCTCACATTGGTCCTATAGAATCTGGAATGGTCTTCAATTTGCGTCAGCCAAATATCAGGTGAGCCATCATTCAGGATATATTCGCAATCGGTATGTTCAAAAGGGCTGTCTAAAAGAATTGATTTCTTGAATTCATACCCGGTTTTAATAGGGTAGGACGAATTTGAAGCTTCCAAGTTTTTTAAGCTCGGTAATTCGGAAGTAACGTATGTTCCTTTATTGGGTTTTACTTCAACCCACCCTTGAGCAAATAGTTCCTCGTATGCTGCAGTAATAGTGTTTCTGTGTACTTGTAGCAATTCTCCTAAAGCTCTGCTTCCCAGTAGTTTTGTTCCAGGTGAAAGATTTCCCTTCGAAATGGCTTGAACAAATTGATTAACTATCTGAAGATAGATAGGCGATGTATTTTCCCTGTCTATTTCAATAAAACTTTTAAATGGTATTTCAACCGGACTATTCATATTCTTCAATCTGGCACCCTTGTACCTGCCGGCAAGGTAGTATTTTTGGGCGAAAGTAGAAAAGATGAAAACAATTCTAAATAAAATTGTAGCAGATCAAATTACACACTGCAAATGGCTAAACACTTTATCCTTTATGGAGAATGCTGGTGCAAGAAAGATTTCAGCATGCGAGGACAAGGTGAAAACAGGCATTATACAATTGAAGCATGCCGCAGAGGAACATCGTCATGCCTATTATCTGAAGAAACAAATTGCTAAACTGGACTGTTCTGGATTTGACTATTATGAACCTTCCAGTTTGATAGGAGGTCAATCCTCTCAACAATATTTACATCGACTAGATGTAAAAACATCCCGATATATAAAAGAACATTTCAATCTTTATGGACAGGAACTCAAGTATGCAGCGTATTTATTTGTTACCTACGCAATTGAAGTGAGAGCAGATGAATTGTATCCTATTTATCAAGATGTATTAACTGAGCATGCTTCAAAGGTAGTTGTAAAATCTATTATTCTGGAAGAAGAAGGTCATTTGGAGGAGATGATTAATCAATTGAATGATTTTGATCCATCATGGGAAAAGCATGCCAAAGAAATACTTTTAATAGAATCAGAATTATTTGATAATTGGCTGATTTCAATCGCCAAAGAACTTGGATTCAATGAATATTCTGCAATCCCGGCTTCGTGATAAATTAAATAAAAGGCAGGAGGAAGGAGGATTAAGACAGTTACAGAAAGAAAGGGATGGGATTGATATCTATTCAAATGATTATTTAGGATTTGCCACGAGCAAGGAGTTAAATTCTAGAATACTGAATTTGCTGAATGGCCATGCGGAGTCCATTCAAGGATCCACGGGCTCAAGATTGATTTCAGGCAACTCAGATTTTACGATGGAGGTTGAAGGCTTTATTGCTGCAAAACACCAGGTTGAATCATCGTTATTATTTCCTTCCGGATATCTTGCCAACCAAACTCTTTTTTCTATTCTTCCCGCCAAGAATGATACGATAATTCTGGATGAAAAGGTACATAGGTCTGTATATGACGGCTGTAGGTTGTCGCTTTCAAATCGGTGGAAATTCAGGCACAATGATTTGAACCATTTGGAAGATCTATTGAAAAAAAGCAACGGGCAGGTTTGGATTGGGGTTGAAAGTCTTTATTCGATGGATGGTGACTTTGCTCCACTTCCTGAAATCGCGGCACTCTGTGAAAAATTCGCGGCAGCATTGATTGTAGATGAGGCACATGCTATTGGAACCTTTGGGGTAGGATTTGTGAATATGTTTGGCTTACAAAACAGGTGTTTGCAACCCTAGTTACTTATGGAAAGGCTATGGGTCAGTCTGGAGCAGCTGTTTTAGGTTCAAAAGTCCTTATAGATTACTTGATCAATTATGCGCCAGGATTTATATACAGTACAGGAATGCCAGATTTTCAAGCCCTTTGTGTTCAAGAATCATATCATTTCCTTGATGAAAACGACCTGATAGTTAATAAATTACAAGGTAATATTAAGAGGTTTGGTCGTGCGATGGGTTTATCTATGGAATCCTTTCAAAGTCCGATATTTCCTATTCGATTTAAAGATGTTGGCATCATGGAAAAAGCATTAAGGGACTTAACAAATAATGGTTTTTTAAGTTATGGTATTAAAACACCTACCGTACCTAAGGGTGAAGAAATGATACGTGTATGTGTTCATTCTTTTAATTCGGAAAAGGAAATTGATTTATTGGCTGATATTTTAAAAAGATATATGGATGAGTAAGAGATATTTTGTGACAGGCATTGGCACGTCAGTAGGCAAGACCATTGCTTGTGCTGCCCTGGTCAAGCTATGGGATGCGGCATATTGGAAACCAATTCAATCTGGTGATTTGGAAAGCAGTGACAGCATGATGATGAGTTCTCTGCTAAATAATCAAGTATTGATATATCCTGAAAGATATAAATTAAATACTGCGGTATCTCCGCATTATTCTGCTGAAATAGATGAGGTGTCAATAGAGTTGAACGATTTTAAATTGCCTGATGATATCGGAAATCTAATTGTTGAGGGAGCTGGGGGAATGTTTGTTCCGATAAATGACAAAGAATTTATCATTGATTTAGCGGAGCATTTAGATCTCCCTATTATCCTCGTATGTTCTGATTACCTAGGTAGCATAAATCATAGTTTATTATCCTTTCATAGTTTAGAAGAACGAGGTGTTGCTGTTGAATACATTTTTTTGAACGGGAGTTTCAAAGAATCAACTAAACGAATTTTAATCAAAAATAAACCAAAGGGAAGTAAAGTCATTGAATTCCCGGAGTTAGAGGACATAAGTTCAAATGGCTTGGAGAAGGCCATGAAAAATTTGAAAATACATGATGGAAATTAAAGACAAGAAAGCATTAAGGCACGACTGGACTAAAGAAGAGCTATTGGAAATTTACAATAAGCCATTATTGGAATTGGTTTATATGGCGGCAAGTGTTCATCGTGAATGGCACAATCCGGAGGAGGTTCAAATTTCGACCTTATTGTCTGTCAAGACTGGTGGCTGTCCGGAAGATTGTTCTTATTGTGGGCAGGCTGCACGGTATCATACAGATATTAAAGTTCAGGCCTTATTACCTACCGAGACTGTTTTGGCACATGCTCAAAAAGCTAAAGACAGTGGTTCTTCAAGGTTCTGTATGGCGGCAGCTTGGCGTGAAGTTCGTGATAACCGAGATTTTGACCGTATTATAGAGATGGTGAAAGGTGTGAACGAGATGGGTTTGGAAGTTTGCTGTACTTTGGGGATGCTCACTGAAAGTCAAGCGCAGCGTCTGCAAGAAGCAGGATTATATGCCTATAACCATAATTTAGATACTTCGGAGGAATTTTATGATGAGATCATTTCAACACGCAGATTTGATAATAGGATAGAAACCATAAAAAATGTACGCAAGGCTGGGATAACGGTTTGTTCTGGGGGAATAATCGGGCTAGGAGAGAAGCCTGAGGACCGGATATCTATGTTGCGGACTTTGGCAAATATGGAGAAACACCCAGAATCTGTCCCTATTAATGCCTTGGCGCGAGTTGCGGGTACACCATTGGAGTTTTTGCCTAAGGTTGATGTTTGGGAGATGGTGAGGATGATTGCTACGGCAAGAATAGTTCTTCCGTCTTCAATGGTTCGGCTGAGTGCTGGAAGAATTGAAATGAGTGAGGTCGAACAGGCTTGGTGTTTTATGGCAGGTGCCAATTCAATTTTTACGGGTGAGCGGGAGACCTTGTTGGTTACTCCAAATCCAGGAGTGGATGAAGATATGTCGATGTTGAGTAATTTGGGTTTGAGGCCGATGGTTGTTAAGCGGGAGGCATTTTGCAACAGCAGCTTATAGATCGGGATTTAGCGGTCAATTGGCATCCTTATTCACAGATGAAAACAAGTAATCACCTCCCAATTGCTAGAGGAGAGGGTGCTAATCTGTATGATTATCAAGGAAATCGGTATCTAGATATGGTAAGTTCATGGTGGGTTACCATTCATGGGCATGCAAATTCGTATATTGCGTCTAAAGTTTATGAGCAGCTAAGCACTTTAGAGCAAGTTATTTTTGCTGGTTTCACACATCTACCTGCGATTACCTTGTCAGAGCGTTTACTTCAGCTTTTGCCATTGAATCAAAAGAAGGCATTTTTTACCGATAATGGATCCACCGCCGTAGAGGTTGCCCTGAAAATGTGTATTCAGTTTGCATATAACAATGGAGTTCAGAAGACTAAAATCATAGCTTTTAAGAATGGTTACCACGGGGATACTTTTGGGGCCATGTCGGTTAGTGAGCGTGGACAGTGGACAGCAGCATTTGCTGATTTGTTATTTGAGGTAATATTTATTGATGCTCCCACCGCAGAGAATCTTGAATCTATTAAAAAGATAGTTCAGGAACACGCCGAACAAACGGCTTGTTTTATCTATGAACCGTTGGTTCAAGGCGCTGGCGGAATGTTAATGCATCGTGCAGAGGATTTATCCGAACTCATGTCGTTCTGCAAATCAAAAGGGATTTTATTGATTCAAGATGAAATCTTTGTTGGTTTTGGAAGAACAGGGACCTTGTTTGCTGCCGATCAGCTGGAGGAAAAACCTGATGTTATGTGTTTTTCAAAAGGGTTGACGGGTGGTACGATGCCATTAGGGATAACGACCTGTACAGAGGAAATCTATCAGGCTTTTTATTCGGATGAAAAACGGAAGGCATTGTTTCATGGGCATTCATTTACAGCCAGTCCTATCGCCTGTGCAGCATCATTAGCAAGTTTGGATTTATTGCTGCAAGATGATTGCCGGTCAAATATCGAAAGAATTTGCAAGAGTCATGCAGCATTTGCGAAAAGATTGATGAAGTCAGAAAAGGTGAGAAATGTAAGGCAAACAGGGACTATTTTAGCTTTTGATTGGGTCACTGAAAATGAAACCTCATATTTTAATCAGATTCAGGAAAAGCTCTTTATTGTGTTTATAAAGAAGGGGATTATATTAAGGCCAATGGGGAATGTACTGTATTTGCTTCCACCGTATTGTATTCAACAAGAAGATTTGGACTATACCTACGAAACGATTTTGGAGGTATTGAACAACAACAATATTTAAGAAACTATTTTGATAATAGTAGTGTGACTAAAATGGCTTACCAGAGAAATTTGGTAAGCCTATTTTATTACATCTTGCAATCTTAATTTTCTAATTCCTTCACCATTGTTTTTGCATATTCTTTACCATCCCATTTGTAAGTTTCTTCCTTTTTTTTGACGGTATATTTCAGTTCAGCCTCTGGGTCTGTTTCTTCATATTCTTGGGCTTCGCCTTCTTCACAGATTTTTAGGATAATATCTTTGCCGAGTTTATGTTTATTAGGTAGCAGCAATTCTTCGGAATAATAGAATACTCCCGCATCAGAAACTGCTATAGTTTTAGGTAGGGTAGTGAAGGTCGAACCGTCCCATGATAAGGAGTTCTGCTCTGAAGAGATTCCACAAGCTTCTCCATGGAAATTCACAGAGAAAATGTTTTTTGAATTGGGAATACCGCTGTCTTTAGTTAAGGATGCAGTGGTATATGATTGTCCTCCAGGGTAATAGGGGAAACTTTTACTATTGATAAGATTGTTGTTTTTATCTAACATTTTAGCCTCTACCCAATAATATTCATTTTCCAGTTCATTAGATTTCCAAGAGAAACCATAACAGAATGTATTTCCAGATTTTTGGTCAATTATTTTATCTAATGTTAGCAGACCTAACCAGATGTAACCGGATTTTTTTTGGTTGTTGGAGCTGTATTCTATTTTATGCCATGGTAAATACATTCCTCGGAGGGATGTAGGATTTAGTCCTTGTTCTTCAATAAATTTGACCTTAGTCCCCAAAGGAATAGAATCAAGGAGATTGCTTTTGGATGTAGGTTCCTCCCGAACATACGCCATATTCACAAAAACAAGCGCAATACTATCTTTTGATGTATGGTATAAGTTATAATCATCATATACAACATAAGCTGCTGGTTCTTGTTCCTGAGCATTTATATCAATTGTTGTGAAGATAAATGCAAAAAATAACAACAGGTTTGGTACTATTCTCATCTTTAATATTATTTCTTAAAACAAATCTATTAAGAAAATCGTTGTAAAATATAGCTGAATTCAGGTATTATTTTAGATTTATATATTTTAAAAATTATTTTTTTGAAATTTAATTAATTTTTGTATATATTTAATAATCAATCAGATACTAACTATAACACACTTAAACCGAACAAAGTCTACTAAAAAAGTATAGATTTTTTCACAAATGTAGTCTACTAATTAGGTAGATTTTATATATTTGCACCAGATTTTCAAAAAAACATGAACGACAGAATAAAAAATCAAGCTATTCGAATGTGCATAGGAGATAGGTAAAAGGAAAACTATCTCCAATAATCCGCTTTTCCAAATTTATTAATCCATTTCAAATTACTTTCATGAACAGAACGATATACTTTTATCTCGTAGGGCTCTTCTTTGCTTTGAGCATTGGAAATGTACAGGCCCAAAACATATTAAGGGGAAAGGTTTTAGATGAGCTTAACCAAGGTGTATCTGGAGCCACAATACTAGAGAAATCCACTCAAAAACAGACTCTGACCAATCAAGACGGAGAGTTTAGTTTAGACTCCCCAAATCCGACAGCACAAATTACAGTAAGATTTTTAGGTTATCAAGACCAAACTGTAAGTGTGAATTCCACTGAATCCAAAACAATTATTTTAGTTCCGAGCAACGATGTTTTAGAAGAGGTTGTTGTAACAGCCTTAGGTATCTCGAGGGAGAAGAAAGCCCTAGGATATGCGGTACAGGAGGTTAAGTCGACAGAATTACAGACTCGTCCCACAAATGCGCTGGCAGCACTGTCAGGTAAAGTTGCAGGTTTGCAAGTTATTTCATCTGGTGGTAACATGGGGGGATCTACACGTACTTTATTACGTGGTATCAATTCGATTGCTGGTAGTAACCAACCATTATACGTTGTGGATGGTACACCGATCGACAACTCCGATTTAAATTCTGCCGGTACGATCAACGGATCTGCAGGAAAAGACGTGGGTAACATGATTCAGGATTTAAATCCTGATGATATTGAAAATATTTCAGTATTGAAAGGTCCATCCGCTGCAGCACTTTATGGTTCGAGAGCGGCCAATGGGGTAATTCTTATTACGACTAAGCGCGCTGGCAAGGGGGAGAACGTGAGCATTGATGTAAATACAGGCTTAGAGTTTGAAAATATTGTACGATTGCCAAAACGCCAACACCTGTATGGTCAGGGATATTCGCAGACCTTTCAGACAGTTAATATCGACGGTAAGGATTATAAAATCGTAGACTATGCATCTGATGAAAGTTGGGGCCCAAAATTGGATGGAACTCCGGTATTGCAATGGTATAATTTAAACCCTGAAGATGCCGCAGATTATTTGAATCCATCTCCTTGGCTATACCCAGAACACGATGTAACTTATTTCTTTAACACTGGTTTGGCAAATACCAACAATGTCGCTATTTCAGGCAATTCAGGACAGACCAATTATAGATTTTCTTATACAAACAAAAACGTAAGAGGTACAGTTCCAAATGCATCTCTAGGCAGAAATACATTGAATTTCTCTGGCGGTACGAAATTGGGAAAATTGAGTGTTAATACCAATATCAATTATATCCATAACAATTCTATTGGTAAACCATGGACAGGGGCTTCAAACCGTAATATCATTTTGGAAGCTTACCAATGGGGAGCTGTTCAGGTTGATTACAAGCGTTTAGAAAACTATAAAAGAGCAGATGGTACGCCATTGGCTTGGAACAGAACGGGTTGGCAAAATACACCAGCTGCTGAGGCAACAAGATTTATTGACAATCCATTTTGGTCGGCTTACGAAAGTTACTTGGAAGAAAAAAGAGATCGTTTTTACGGAAATGTAGGTGTTCAATATGAAGTTGCTGATTGGTTGAATGTAGGTGCAAAGGTACATGGTGATATCTACCAATTCAGTACGGAAGACCGTATTGCTGTTTATTCTAGAAGTGCATCTCAATATGAAGAAACTAGCAATAGATTGAACGAATATAACTATGAATTCTTAGCTACTGCAAAGAAAAATTGGGATAAGGTGTCTTTGGTTGCAAACGTTGGTGCCAACCTAAGAAATCAAAGCAGAAAGGTAGATTACGGAATTACACAAGGTGGATTGATTATTCCGAATTACTATAACCTAAAGAATGCTTCCAATGTCAAGATTGAAAACTTCAAATACAATCGCAGGATAGCTTCTGTTTATGCGAGTGCATCTTTGGGATACCATGATTATTTGTTCTTGGATGCTACTGTTCGTAATGATTGGTCATCCACATTGCCAACCAATGCTAATTCATTTATTTATCCATCTTTCACCGGTAGTTTTGTATTCTCTCAGGTTCCGGGCTTCCAAGCAGATTGGTTATCGTTTGGTAAGGTTAGACTTGGTTGGGCACAAGTAGGTAATGATACAGATCCTTATCAACTGTATAAAGCCTATGATGTTGAGCAATCATTTAATGGATTGTCATCAAACAAATTGCCATCGACCTTGAATAATTCAGAGTTAAAGCCTGAGATTACAAGTTCTTGGGAAACAGGTATTAACTTACAGTTTTTCAGAAATAGATTGGGCTTGGATGTAACATATTATAACAATGTTTCAAGAAACCAAATTCTTCCAATCCCGGTTTCATCAGCATTCGGTTATGAGGCTAAGGTCTTGAATGCTGGTCGAGTAGAAAATAAAGGTTTGGAAATTATCTTGAATGGTACTCCGATTCAAAACGACAATTTCGAATGGAATGCCAGCTTGAATTATTCAAGAAACAAAAATAAGGTATTGAAATTGGATGAGCTTGTAAATACCTTGACATTGAGTTCATCATTGATCAATTTGGTGGCTCGTGAAGGTCAGCCTTATGGGCAGTTGTTGGGTTATGATTTTGTTTACGCTGATGGACAACGTGTTGTCAAAGAAGATGGGACTTACCTGAGGACTTCTCAATTGGTTCCTTTAGGTTCAGTATTGCCTGATTATCTTTTCGGATTCCAAAATAACTTCCGTTATAAGAACTTCAATTTTGGATTTTTGATCGATGGTCGAGTTGGAGGAAGTTTTTATTCCCAAACTTATAATGTAGGTATGTACTCAGGTATTTTGGATCGCACAGCTGAGAACAATGTTCGAGAAGATGGTTTGATCCTAGATGGCGTAAAAGCTGACGTAGTATTTAATCCAGACGGGACTTATACAACAAGCAATGTGCGTGAAAACGATACTCGCATTACAGCGCAGCAATGGGGAAGGAATGAATCGACAGGACCGACTACTTTCTCCATTTTCGACGGAACGTTTGTGAAACTTAGAGAGGTGACATTGGGGTATAATATTCCATTGAATGATCCTAAAGTTGTAAAAGGAGTTAGGATTTCAGCTTATGCTCGTAATGTTTGGAATATCTATACGAAGAGCAAATATATAGATCCAGAATTTGCAAACAGTAGTGGTAATGTTCAAGGTATTGAAGCAGGAAATATTCCTACTCCATTGACTTATGGATTTAATGTTAACCTTAAATTTTAAGCTAGTAACCATGAAATTAAAAATATAATATATACTTCTTTGTTGGCATTGACTGTTGTTTCATGTTCCAAAGATACTTTTAATGAAATCAATACGGACCCTAATAGACCGGCCACAGTGCCAACTCCAAGTTTGTTGTTGTCGGCAGAGCGTCAAGTGATGAATGCCTTGAGAAGTGAATCGATCAATTTCCGTGGGGCACAATTATTTGCTCAATATTTCAGCCAAAATATTTATACTGATCAATCAAGATATTTGATTTCAGCAGGATACTCTGATGAATATTGGACTAATACCTATAAAGCATTGAACAACCTGAATGAGATTATCATTTTGAATGAGGAAGAGAGCACTAAAATTCAGGCTCAAGCAAATGGCGCTGGCGCTAATAGCACCCAAATTGCAATTTCAAGGATTTTGAAATCATTTGCCTTTCATTCTTTAACGGATGTATTTGGTGATATTCCTTATGAGTCTTATGGCAATAAAGATGCAGACTTTGAAGCATTAAAAAGAAATCCAGATATTCTTACACCGAAGTATGCTTCGCAGGAGAAGATTTACAAAGATATCCTGAATGAGTTGAAAAGCGCTGCTGATACCTTGGCGAAATATAAGTCGGGCATTACCTTCGGTAATTCGGATATTATTTACCAAGGAAAGAATGAAAAGTGGTTTAAATTTGCGAATTCCTTGCGTCTTAGACTTGCGAACAGGATTTTGAGTAAAGACCGAGCATTGGCAACTCAACATATTCAAGATGCTATTGAAAAAGGTGTGTTTACCTCAAATGATGATAATGCAGGCTTTGTATATTCGACTGGTTCACCTTATGAAGCGCCTTTATTTAGAGCTACCGTTACAGCAAACAGAAAAGACTTTGCCGTTTCCAAAGTACTGGTTGATGTTTTAAAAGGTGAAAAGGGTCCATTCAAGTTTGCTGATCCTAGGTTAAGTAAATATGCAAAACCAAATAGCAAAAATGTCTATAAGGGACAACCATATGGTTTGCCTTTAGCAGCAGGTAATTTATTCCCTATAGATAGTGTTTCTTTGCCTGGAGAAGTGATCAATAAAGCGAATGCAAATGAGGTTCTGCAGGAATATGCTGAAGTTGAATTCTTGATTTCAGAATTTAAGGGTTGGGAGCAAAGTAGTTACGAAAAAGGTGTTAAGGCATCTTTGGAGCGTTGGGGTGCTTCAGCTGCTGAGGTTAGCACTTATTTGGGCAAATTGCCGGCTGCCAATAAAGAGAATGTGCTTTCGCAGAAATACCTGGCTCTTTATGGACAAGGAATTGAGTCATGGTCTGAAATAAGAAGGACAGGATATCCATTGTTCTTGGTGAAAAAAGGTGATGTGGTATGGAGTGGTACTATAGAAGGAAAGCCAGTTTCATATACTTTTGTTCCTGAGATAGGCAGTGAAATTCCAAGCAGATTAGTTTATCCTTTGAAAGAACAGAGCACAAATAAAGCAAACTATCAATCGGCTTTGGGAAATCAAGGAGATGATGTTCAGTTTACGAAATTGTGGTGGAATAGGTAGGGGGATTTGAGATGTGAGATGTGGGATTTGAGATAGTGGAAAGGAAATAGGTGTTAGACATTAGACATAAGACATAAGACAAAAGACAATGCCCTGGCTTGTGGAGATACCGACCACGGCTTAATGCCCTGGTTGGTATCTTTAGCAACCAGCTATTTCTTGCCCTGGTTGGTGGAGACACCAACCATCATTAGCAAGTTTTTTATTTCTTAACTGCTGTTATAGCATATAACCTTGGTATTATGCCTTAAAGTCCTTTTACTAAAGTGTGATGGGAAAGGTACTATAATATAGGATTTGTGATAGAAAATTAGATAGAGAGTGGAGGCTGAGGCCTCCATTTTTTTTGGCTGGTGGAGACACTGGTAATGGTGTTATGTGGTGGTCGGTGGGGACACCGACCACGGCGTTGATGGCTTTATGTGATGGTCGGTGGAGACACCGGTGATGGCGTTATGTGGTGGTCGGTGGAGACACCGACCACGGCGTTGTTGCCCTGGTGGTGTCATTCATGCCCTGGTTGGTGTCTCCACCAACCAGCATTAGTAAGTTTTTTATTTCTTAACTGCTGTTATAGCATACAACATCGGTATTATGCCTTGAAGTCCTTTGATCTGGAATTTGTTGGGTTCGATCTCAATTGTATTATTGAAGCAGTTATATGGTGAATAATCAAATTCTTCGAATGATTTTATTGACATATTGTTTTTGATCAAGCCTTGGAACACTTCGGATAAGGGATGATTCCAAGACACTTCTTTGGTTGAAATGTCTGCCTTTCGGTCGGCGTAAGTTCCTTCATTAGTTTCTATAATTGCACCATCATTGAAGTAGGAATAGTTGAATTTTGTGAAATCATAATCAAACATCCATACTACAGGATGAAACTCAACGAATACTAATTTTCCACCAGGTTTAAGGCATCTATTGATAACTGCTGCCCATTTGTCAATATCAGGCAACCATCCTATAGTTCCATAGCTCGTAAATACTATATCAAATTGTTCATTCAGAGAATCCGGGGCGTCATATACATCCGAACAGATGAATTCAGAATTGAGCCCCAATTGACTATTGAGATTTTTGGCAACATCAATAGCTTGGTCAGATAGATCCAATCCTGTTGTTTGAGCTCCCATTCGTGCCATGGAAAGCGTGTCTTGTCCAAAATGACATTGTAGATGGAGGATTTTCTTGCCTTTTATATCCCCTAATAGGTTTACTTCTACTGGGTTTAGGCTATTTTTTCCTGCTAGGAATCCTTTGTTGTCATAGAATTCTGTATCAACATGAGCTTTGGTCTTTTCGTTCCAAAGTTTTTTATTTATTTCCTTGTAATTATCCTGATCATTCATAATTAATCATTATCCGAGGTGTCGGCGTTTCTTTTTTCTGCAGCTACTTCTTTATCTTCTTGAGTTGCATCTAATTGGTTTTCTTCCTGCTGATCTTCAGCTCTTTCTTCGAACTGAATATGTGCAAATATAGGATAATGATCTGAATCGTAATTGTCCAATTTTCTCAGGTCTCTCAATTTAAAATCTGCTGAGATAAAAGCATGATCTAATGGGAATTGAAGTAGAGGTTGTTTGGCATGAAATGTATTAAAAAATCCTCTTCCGCGTCTTGGGTCTAACAGTTCACTCATCTTAAGGAAAAGTTCAGTGGTGTAGCTCCAAGCCACATCATTAAGGTCACCAATTACTATAACCGGCAATTTAGATTCTTTTGCTTTTTCAGCGACGATCAAAAGCTCTTTGTCTCTTTCCGTTGATCTTGGATTCTCATTCGGCACCGGAGGGGTTGGATGTACGGCATATACTTGGACCAGCTGCCCGCTAGGAAGTTCAACTTTACAGTCTATACTTGGGATTTGATCTTCCACGAGATATTTGACTTCTGGATCTATGATTGGGAATTTTGAATAAAACAACATTCCGTAAGTGTTGTCAATAGGAACTTTCACATGATGTTCATAGTCTTTTTCCAAGGATTCCGTTTCACGATCCCATTTGTGACTGGTTTCCAATAAGAGGATAAGATCTGGATTGTTCTCATGAATTACTTCTAAGCAACCTTTATAATTGATGTTATCTTCATATACATTTGAAATCATTACTTTTAAGCTGTTATCGTCATCAATTTTAGATGCTTTGTATACTTGCTTTTTTCCAATAGGAGTGAAGGGGTATATTTGATAAATGAGGTAGACAATATTACAGATAATTGCGCCTAAGAATATCAATAAGGTTATGTTTTGAAGGTCGTTGTGGATTGCCCAAAGCACCACCCATAATATGGATAGAATTAATTTTTGAATCCTTGGATATTCAAAAACGCGAAAAGTCCAATGATCCTGCCTGATAAAAGGCAATGCTGTAAAAATTAATAAAAAGCTTCCAAAAATAATTAGCGCTATTTCCATTTATTGATATTAATACTTTGTGTAATAAAATTGATTGTAACCCGAATAGAATATGTGTTATCATTAACTAGCAATTCGCTTGCCTAAAATTTTCAAGCCCCGTTCATCATTATCCAATTTGGCAATATTTGGAAGATTTGCCCATTCTTCGAATCCAAATTTTTGAAATAATTTTAGGCTGGGTTCATTGTGAGAAAATATAAATCCCAATAAGGTTTTAATTCCAAATTGTGGAGCATTTAGTATGGCGAATTCCAGGGCTTTTTTCCCGATTCCTTGTCCTCTTGTATTGGGGTCAAGGTAGATGCTGACTTCAACAGTTGCGTCGTATGCTGGTCGGCCATAAAAAGATTGGAAACTTACCCAACCGATAATTTCTTGATTTTTTTCAATTACCCATAATGGTCTTTTGTTAGGATTATGTTCATAAAACCAGTTTTCTCGGCTTTCTATTGACACAGGTTCAAGGTCTGCTGTAACCATTCTTGATGAAATAGTCGTGTTGTAAATTTCTACGATTCTATCTAAATCAGAACGGTTTGCGATGCGGTAATATAGTTGTGTCATTGGGAAAGTATATTTTACTTAAAGATGTTCAAAATTGTAGAATAAATTGCTAAATTTCAACTAATCTGAATAGGATTAAAATAATTTGGAAAATCTATTTATTATGGAAGCAAGAAGTAGAAAAAGTTACGACACATTGAGTGAAGCTGTCAACGATCTTCAAAAAATGGGATATAATGAAGATTTTTTAGTTCAGGAAGATGGAGAATGTTTGTTCTGTGTTGGTCAATCGTTAGAATTGTCGCCTGACGAATTTGTTATTGATGAAATATTTAGGTTTGAAGGAATGACAGATCCGGGAGATGAGAGCATTTTATTTGCTATTTCTTCGAAGGATAATTTAATTAAAGGATTAGTGATCAATAGTTTTGGTGCGGAATTTAGTTTTCGATCATCCAAATTAGTTGAGGAATTAAATAAGAGAAAAAGAGATATATAAATATTGAGCCCTTCAAATCAACTTGAAGGGTTTTCTATTTTATATACACAACGGTTTTCATCAGCCAAAATATGTTTTATTCGGTCTATTTTGAGTTCAGGCCCTAATAATGACCTGAAATTCTTTAGTTCAGCTTTGCAGAATTGTTGGCATTCAGTAGCTGCGGCACAAATAGGGCAGTGGTTTTCGATGAAATAATAAATATCATCTTCTTTTTTCCATTCTGCCATATAGCCTTCATCCGATCTTACTTTGCTCAATTTGTTGAGCTTATCTTCAAGGTTTTTGGAGCCTTTAAGTTTGGCTTCATATCGTGCATAAGTAGTTTTTTCTCTATCCGTAATAAGTAGGTCTAATGCATTCTCTCCTAACAATGTTTTTACAGATTTCAGCAATTGCACGGTTATATCGGCGTGGCTGTCGGGAAATTTAGCCATGCCGGCTTGGCTTAGCGAATAATAAGTGAATGGTCTTCCGACACCGCTGCTTTTGCATTCATAATTTACCAAGCCTTCTTCAGAAAGCTTAATAAGTTGTTGCCTAGCACCCTCCTTCGTAATGCCTAATTCTTCTGAAATAGTCGCAGCATCAATCTCACCTCTCATCTTGATCAACATCAATATTTTCTGCGAATTACTTTTTTTCATATTGCAAGATTTTTCTTGTTTTATTTTGCAAATATAAGCATTAAAAATCAATCAATATTTTCTAAGGGATATAGGAATTATCTATATTTTAATTAAAAACTCTGTTTATTGTGTTTTAGAGCTGTTTTTATTTCTAAAAACAATGAGAAATCCCATTTGTATAAAACAAGTAAAAACTTGTTTTATTACTCGACTTTGTTAACTTTGTTGTACACAATTAAACAAAATATCATGAAATATACATTAGCACCATTACCTTATAAATTTGACGCATTGGAACCACATATTGATGCAAAAACGATGGAAATCCATCATGACCGTCATCACCAAGCTTATGTAGATAATCTAAACAAAGCTTTGGAAAGTTCAGGCATTTCTCAGGAATTGGAACTGGAGGATATAATCAAAAATATTTCAAAATATAGTGCCGCTGTACGCAATAATGGCGGAGGTCATTATAATCATAGTTTGTTTTGGGAGATTCTTTCTGGTTCACCAAAAGTTGAGCCTGAAGGTAAATTAAAAGAAGAGATCATCAAATCTTTTGGTTCTATTGACCAACTAAAGGCAGATATCAAAAATTTGGCGTTGGGTCAATTTGGTTCTGGTTGGGCATGGCTTTTAGTAAAGCACAATGGAGCATTGGCAATCTCTTCGACTCCAAATCAAGATAACCCTTTAATGGATATTAATATTACCACGCAAGGATATCCAATTTTGGGAGTTGACGTTTGGGAGCACGCGTATTATTTAAATTATCAGAACAAGCGTGCTGATTATGTTGATGCATTCTGGAAGGTGTTAGATTGGGAAGCGGTTGAGAAGAATTATGAATCAGCATTGTCAAAAATTAAATAAAAGAATAAAATGACGGAAGACTTTGTAAATAAGGTAGAGGCGAGTGGAATTCTGACTATAGATTTGTTGGATTTTAAACCAAAAGAATCAAGTGTAGGATTGGACATAGCTGACTTTTTGCATTTGGGTTTGATGTTGAAAGAAAAAGAATTCAAGGAGAAAATAATTGCTTTTGACTGGAAAGCATTCAGCGGTAAATCTGTTGCTATTTTTTGTTCTTCCGATGCAATAGTTCCAAGTTGGGCATATATGCAGTTGGCAAATTCCCTGACAGGAATAGCAAGTCATTTGGATTACTGTGATGTTGAATGTTTGGATTTAAAGATATGGCAGGAGAACATTCAGAATGCTGATTTAAGCCAATATCAAGGTGAAAAAGTAGTTGTTCGTGCGCATCAATCTGTTCATCCTTCCTTATATGTTCTGATAACTCAAAGGCTAAAAGGTGTTGCTAAAACTATCATGTATGGTGAAGCCGGTCTTCCAAAAGTCATTACAAAGAATTAAAAAAAAATGAAAGCTTTAATATATAATGGTGCATTAGAGAGAAGGAGCACTTCAACAGCTTCTAAAATTTCAGAATTTTTGAAGCAAGATTTAGAGAATAAAGGGATTGAGGCACAAATTTTTAATGTTGCTGATTCGGGGATTCCATTGTTTGACTTCACTCTAAATAGTACTCCCAAATCTGTTGAGATCATGAATCATACATTTCGCAGTGTGGATATGCAAATTTGGTTGACTCCATTATACCATGGTAGTATGACAGGGGTAATGAAAAATTGCTTGGACTGGTTGGAATTCAGCGCCAAGATGCCACAACCTTATTTAAGTGGACAGCGCGTAGGCTTAGTTTGTTGGGCAGATGGTGTGCAAGCTATGCAAGGGATAAATGCGATGGATGCTGTTGCGAAATCATTGCGAGCATGGACATTGCCTTACGCTGTGCCCATTCAAAAGCTTGAGTTTTATAATGAAGAATTTGAAATCGCCCAAAAATATCAGGAACGATTCAGGATTTTAAACAATCTTTTGGTTGATGGGCCAGTAATTACTAAAAACTAACCACATGGAAAATTACATTTTATCATTTAGAGCACCATTGAAAGCTCTATTGCAAAGACAACAAATATTTGAAAAACTAGGGAAAGAATATCCTCAGTTGGGTTCCATATCAATTGATATGGATGATAAGCAGTATGTAATAAATGTACATTCACCAAGTCGACTGGAGAACGAAATTCAAAATACTTTATTGACATATGGATATAGAATAGCTTTTGTAAAAGCTGTTTCATATAGTACACTTGATCCTAAGGTCAAGACGGCTTAATATTTTTCATTTCTATTTGTCTAGCGAGTCATTCTGAAAGGAGCGGCTCGCTATTTTTATTAAATGTTATTTTTACAGGACAGCGCAGGATGGATGGGAAATACTTTCTTGTTAGATTTGGAATAGGGCATTGGTACTGCTTTAAAAATAAAACCTAAACTCAACCTTAGTGATGGGTTATAGTTAGACTGGAAATTGTCTAGTATAGTTATAACCCCTTACTTTTAAACATCAACTTAAAAACAACAAACAAGGAATAAATAATTCTATAACATAGATCATCATTAATTAAATTGGTTCATATGGGTTTTCAACACCCGTTTCTGTAAATTCCCCAAAGCCCTTTGGGGAATTTTTTTATACATTTGAGTATGTCATTAGAACAATTTTCAGGGTATACATTTAGAAAGGCTGAGCCACGTGAGGCGACAGCTATATGGTCTATTATTCAAGAGGCAATAGCTAAAAGAAAAGAGGAGGGTAGCAGTCAATGGCAGGATGGCTATCCGAATTTGGATGTTGTGAAGCTGGATATCGAAAAGGGCCAAGGCTATGTTAGTTTGAACGAAGCTGGAGAACTTACGGGATATCTTGCTTTAATTTACGATGGTGAGCCTGCGTATGAAGCGATTGCTGATCAATGGTTAACAAACCGCCCATTCTCCGTTGTTCATAGAATAGCGGTAAGTCAGGAAAAGTATGTCAAAGGGCAAGCTACCTGGATGCTTGAAGAAGCCGAGAAGGAAAGTTTGAAAAATGGATTTCTGAGCTTGAAGGTGGATACGAACTTTGATAATGTAGGAATGTTGAGGGTGTTGGAGAAATTGGGCTATGTGTATTGTGGGGAGGTTTATTTTAGGGGAAGTGCAAGAAAAGCTTTTGAGAAGAAATTAGATGAATAGCATTATAAAAGAAAGAGGTTCTGCTGAACCTCTTTTTTTGGAATTCGTTTTCCTGTTTGTCACCAAACCCAATTATAACAACAGAGCGTGTTATAAAATGTTTCATTGACATTTAACTTTCTTCTAGCTTGGTAATTTACCGACTCTCATAATAATTTTCCAAGTCACTTGTTTTGCTTCGGTTTCATCTTTCCAGAACGGTTCCAGTTCAGTTTTGAGTTTTGAGAGTGGATTCTTTTCTTCTTGTTGGATATATCTTTGTGTAGCAGACCAACTCAATAAGTGTCCTAAGAAATCTTGCAGGTTATATTTTTTTCGGATAAAAAACTCTGGTGGTTCAATTTCTCGAAAAGGGAAAGGGATAGTTGTATATCCCTGTTGGAGCAATTTGATTTCAGATGGCCAATAAGGTCCAACAATTTTATCATGGAAATGTTGGGTAATTGGATCAATATCTTTGTTGACAATGGGTACAGCGTATGCCCATACGGCGATTATTCCATCTTTTTTAAGGACTTTTTTTGCTGCTTCATAAAATTTGTCGATATCGAACCAATGGATTGCCTGTGCTACCGTAATAATATCTACAGAATTCTCATTTAGCTTAGGTTCTTCAGCTTTTTCTACATGATACACTACTTTATCATGGTCGAAAGCATTTTTTATTTGGGCCTCACTAGGGTCAGAGGCATAAACTGCTTCATAGAAGTCAGCTAAATGTATTGCGGATTGACCATTGCCAGTTCCGCAGTCCCAAGCTAAGTCGTGGGCAGGAGTTAAGCTACTAAGATAATCATACAACTCGTGAGGGTATGATGGTCTAAACTGAGCATAAATAGATGCTTGTTTAGAGAAATTGTCACTAAATGTTGCCATAGTACCTTTTTTTTACATCTATTTGTCAATTAAATTTACAAATAATTGATGAGCAAAAAGGCTATTCTCTCAGATAAATTTTATTGATTCTTGATGCTTAAAATTTTCAATTAAGTTTTTTGGAAATCCTCATCCTTAGGACATTCCATTCTTCTCCATTGAATATTGTTATTCTCTTTTTAAAAGGAATTACTTCAAATCCCACTTGCCTGTAGCAATGTATTGCTTGATGATTCCAATCGTATACATTTAAATCGAGTTGTTGAAGATTGAGTTCATCAAAACCTTTTTTGCAAACCGCTGATAACAATTCTTTGCCTAATCCTTTTCCTCTGTAATTTGGGTCTCCTATAATAACTCTACTGATCAAACCGATTCCAGGTTCGTCAACTTGAATTTCAGCATGTCCTATAACATTGTTCTCAGGAAATAATACGCCTTTGAATACATGCCTCTTGCTCTCATTCAAATGAGCCTCTAATTGGTCTGTCGATAGCGGATATTTAAATTTTGTTCCTGCAAATTGAACCAAAATTTTAGCGTCAGTAACCCATGAAATTAACCGTTGGAAATCTTCCGAACTGAAAGGTTCGAGTTTTATCATTTAAAAAGGTTCTTTATTTTGATTCAAGGTTCAATTCACACCAAATAGCAGGGGATCCATCATAATCAAATTGTTCACCAAAGTTAAACCCTAGTTTTTTTAATATATTCTTAGATCCGGTATTTTCAGGATGCACAGTTGCTATGAGAGAATTTAATTTTAAATTGTTTTTTGCATAATCAACTATTGCATTGCATGCTTCTGAAGCATAACCTTTGCCCCAATGGCGTTGCTTGAATCGATATCCGAGGTCATAGACATTAACTCGGCCGTTGACAGGCTCTGTAAGAAGTTTTAACCCGCACCAACCGATCATTTCATTAGTGTCTAGACTCACAACTGCCCATCTGCCAATTCCGTTTTCAACGTATTGATTTTGAATATACTTTATAGCATTGTCTATTTCTTCCATGGAATGAACCGGCTGGTTAAAAATAAATTTATGAACTTGTGGATCTGAATCCATTTCATATAAATCGTCTCGATCCGTCGCTAATATTTCTCGAAGGATAAGTCTTTCTGTGTTGAGTTTTGGAGTCATAAAAAACTTGATAATTGAAATTAAATATAATAATGATGTTTTGTAATTAAGTTGTTTGTCGATTTTATTCGACAATAATTATTATAAATCAGGGTTACTATGGAATTCATTCGGCTGTAATTGATTAATTTAGGGGTTTGAATTATTCAAAAAACGTTCGAATAAGAAGAATTTTACTACCTAAGAAAACCATAAATTAAAGCCATCGAATCCTGATGGCTTTTTTAAACGCCTCATCACTTAACATTAAATTAATATACTTATTTAAAAATTTAAATAAATCCAACTTAACTTTTCATAATTTTTAATTTATATTTTAAAATTAGTTTTTATGTGGTTTTCTATATTAAAATTTATAAATAATTGTGAGTTAGGAGTATAGGATTAAAGTTAAAATGTTTTATTTATTATAATTCGATAAATGTTTGATTTTTTCTTCATTAAAAATATTATAAAAATTTTGTTTTAATAATAAAGTAATTGAAATATAGTTACTTTTGTATCGGTAATTCCTTTGGGTAATAAATAAATTTTTATTGCAGATTAAAATTGATAATCGCGATAAGCAGGAGTGTTATGTTCAATAAGTAGCAACCTTCTGTTTATGTGCAATAAAGCTACAGCAACATGATTTTGGGGAGGTGTTCAGCTTTTAATTATCATAATTCAAAAAATATGGAAATACCAAACAACACCTTGGAAGGGCAAGACCTCAAGAATAGGCTACAGGAAGTGGCGACCAGTTGTTTTACATCAACTAACAATCTTGAGAATTTAAGTGAAGAGCAACAACTTCAAATTATTAATCTATTTGATCGTATCAAATACAAAGATATTATCGATCAGGGATTTTGGAGTTTGGGAGGTGGCCTAAATCACTACAAACTAAGTTTGAATGAGATAAAATTGACGGTTTTGGAGATTTTATCTTCTAGATCTGACGACAAAGAGAGATTGATTTTGAAAGAAATCTTCTTATTCCTTAACATTCTCGATGAGCCAAGTTTTTATCAACTTTTTGCGTTGAGACAATTGCTACATTGTCCAGAAGAAATCTTTAATGAGAAAGTTAAAGAGGTTCAAGGCAACTATTTTGCGTAAAATCTAGAATTAAGACATTAGACATAAGGCTTTAGAATATCCTTTCATAATAATTACATTTTTTTCATACAATCTGCAACACATAAGGCAATAAAAAATTTTAGAATAGTTCCTTTTTAGAGCTTTATGTGTTGTTTCAAATTTGATTTTCTTTAGCCTTATGTCTATTTAATAGTCTAGAACCAAGTTGCCTAATTGACCTAATTTTCCTACTTTTATTTCAGCTACTCTTTAATAATCTCGCTTATTAAAGATATGCTCGTTTGAACCAAATAAACTTTTATGCTAATAACACAATTAAACCCTGAACATCAAGTTTTCAGGGAAAGTCTTCGTTCATTTATTCAAAAAGAAATCCTTCCTAATGTTGATACTTGGGAGGAAAATGGTGAAATTGATAAGTCAATCTGGAAGAAAATGGGTGATATGGGCTATTTAGGTCTTATATTCCCTGAAGAATACGGAGGCTTAAATTTAGAATTTGATTATTCCAAAATATTCTGCGAAGAATTGTCGCAATGTTTTTCTGGCGGATTCACGATTTCTGCTTTGGTGATTGAATATATGTCGGCAACCTATCTATGGAAATATGGTTCAGAATTTTTAAAAGAAAAATATCTTACTCAAGTGATTGCTGGTGAAATGGTGAGTGCCGTAGCAATTACTGAGCCCGGTGCAGGCTCCGATGTTCAAAATATCAAAACTACCGCAGTAGATGAAGGAGATCATTTTGTAGTGAACGGTTCAAAAACCTTTATTACCAATGGTTATTATGGTGATTTTTTTTATCACTGCAGTAAAAACAGATCCCAAAGCTGGAAAAAAAGGTGTCAGTTTATTGCTAATTGACCGAAATGCTGCAGGTGTGACCGCCAATAAGATAAAAAAGATGGGTTGGTTAGCTTCAGATACTGCTGAATTGGGTTTTGATAACGTCATTGTTCCTAAAGAGAATTTAGTTGGTGAATTGGATGAAGGGTTTAAATATTTGATGGGTGGATTGCAGCTCGAAAGATTGACGGCAGCTATTCACAGCTTAGCTACTGCTGAATCAGCCGTTAATTATACCTTGGAATACATCAAGGAAAGATCAGCTTTTAACAAACAATTGAAGGATTTTCAAGTTATTCGTCATAGGGTGTCTCAGATGATGGCAGATATATTGGTGCAAAAAGCATTTGTGCAATATTGTTGTGATTTGCAGAATCAAGGTGTTTATGCAGTAAAAGAATGTTCTATTGCCAAATTGCAATGTAGTGAGCTCGCTGTCAAAGTAATCGGGAATGCTTGCAGCTGTTTGGTGGTTATGGTTTTACTGAGGATTATAAAATATCAAGGCTTTACAGAGATGCAAAAGTCGGAACAATTATAGGAGGAACTTCAGAAATAATGCTAGAGATTTTATCAAAAATATTCATTGATGAAATTGACTATGCATCACGATAGATAACAGTCTAAATTAATTGATAATGAGCAAAATTAAAGAAAGAATTAAAGAGCAAATCAGCGTGAGTAAGAATGCTGACGGAGTTTATCAATTAAGATGGATCAACGTGCGCACAAGTCCGCACGACCTTTCTATAGACGAATTTAAGTTTTGTACAGAGCTTTTATTGTCCGTTTTAAAGAAAGAAGATTGTACTAGTTTACAATTAATCTTAGAGGGTAAGTTCGAAAATGCAGATTATGCTGAATTGATTGACCAGTCCAAAAATGATAGTTTTATAAAGAAACTCGACATTATTGATGGTTTGATCTTAGAATTATCGGAAATAGAAAAGCCAACAGTCGTTCTGTTCGATAAAAGGTGTACAGGTCTTGCTGCTGCTTTTCTTCTCTTGTTTGATAGGAGAATTGCGATTGGACCAAAAGCAAAATTGGGATTCCCAGAAGGTTCCCTTGGCATGTTGACAGGGAATGGTAGTTTTACCAAACTTATCAGTATCCTCAAACCTGAATATTGTTATGATCTATTGACTTCGGGCAAATTGATAAAACCAGAGGAAGCCGAAAAGGTCGGTCTAATTAATGGACGGATTTCCTCGTGGGATCAGGTTCAAAATTGGTTGGCAGAAAATTCAGAGGTTAATCAACAAGACAAATTCAAGTGGAAAATAGACAATGCTGTATTGCAGGAAGGTACGGATATCTTAAATTCTAAGTCTTTAAAGCCTTCATTAATGACTGAAGTTCTACTTGGTTTATTAAACGCATCTGCTGGATTGAATTTCAAGGAATTGTTGGAGCGTGAGCATCTGGCATATTATGGCATATTAACGGCTAAAGAAACCACGGCTAGAGTACGAACATTTCATTATGCAATTCAAGAAGCTATTGATAGCACTGAGGATTTGGAAGAAGAAGATTCTATTTCAAAGGTTGGTGTTATTGGTGCTGGCATGATGGGCTCGGGCATCGCTTATGAAGTTGCCAAAGCTGGAATCGATGTCGTTTTGAAAGATGTAGATCTTCAAAGTGCTGAGAAAGGAAGAGCATATTCAGAGAAAGTTTGTAATAAACTGATCGAGCTTGCAAAAATGAAAGAGGAGGATAAGCCGAAAATCATGGAGCGCATTTTGGCCACCGAAGAACTTGAAGACCTGGATGGTTGTGAAATTATCGTTGAAGCAGTATTTGAAGATAAACGATTGAAAGCTGATGTGATAAAGGAAAGTAAAGGATATTTGCAGTTGAGTGGGATATATGCCTCTAACACAACATCTTTACCGATCGGGAAATTAGCAAAGAATTTCGATGATCCAAGTCGTTTTATAGGTTTGCATTTTTTCTCTCCTGTTGACCGTATGGCTCTTGTAGAAGTTATTTGTGGAAAAGAGACATCCGATATCACTTTGGAAAAGGCTTTACATTTTGTGGGCAAGTTGAATAAAATTCCTATTGTAGTCAATGATGGAAATGCATTTTTCACTTCTAGGATTTTCTTTTACTATTTGTTGGAAGGAATTACGATGTTGCTGGAAGGAATTCCGATGGAGCGAATTGAAGTCGGTGCTAAAAACGCTGGTTTTGCGGTTGGTCCCTTGGCTGTTTTGGATGAGATTTCATTGCCATTGATGGTACATGTGTATGAACAGTTGCCGGAAATGAGTTATAGCCAAAAAAGGGTTTATAATTATTTGCAAAGAATGATCAAGAAGGGTAGGACAGGAAGAAAATCGAGTCGTGGATTCTATGATTATCCAGATGATAAACCGAAGAAATATTATAAAGACCGCGAACTAACTAAACTCGATACTCAAATTTCTGATAAGGATATTCAGGATCGATTATTAGGTGTTTATGGCCCTTGATAGCTATCGATGTTTGGAAGAAGAGGTTTTAAATTATCCTGAAGATGGAGACGTTGGTTCTGTGTTGGGAATTGGATTTCCAGCTCAGACAGGAGGTGTTTTCAGTTATATCGATAATATAGGGTTGGATGAATTTATCAAGAACTGCGAAAGCTTTTCGCAATATGGAGATGAGTGGGAAATTCCTGAATCATTGAAGAAATTGCGTGATGAAGGTTTTACATTTTATGATGGATTTATTTCGCACTGGCCTTAAGAAAAAACAAAATGGGGAATCAAGCGATTCCCCATTTTTTTATACCATTAGATCAACCAGTTCATGAACTGGTATTTTTGTTATTTTATCGTATTCTAGCGTATTGTCAAGGATTGTTTTTTGTTGTTTTTCTGCAAAAACACGGGCTAAATTAATCTTGTATTTTTCTAACAATTTAGGGATTCCTTCATCTCTACGTCTTCTGTGACCGATCGGATATTCCACTACAACTTCATCGAAAAAAGTACCATCATTCAATTCTAATGTCAGAGCATTTGCGATTGAGCGTTTTTCTGGATCATGATAGTCTTTGGTAATTTGTGGGTCTTCAAAACATGTTATTTTTTCACGGAGCTCATCGATTCTTGGATCCGAGGCAACATTGTCTTCATAGTCAGCAGCTGTAAGTCTTCCGAAGATTAGAGGCACTGCTACCATATATTGAATGGCATGGTCGCGGTCAGCAGGATTGTGCAATGGTCCTTTTTTATCGATTATTCTGATAGCGGCTTCATGCGTTCGGATTTTGATCGATTTGATGTCATCTGAAGTTTTCCCAGCATCTTTAAGTTGTTGATGCAAAGTCATTGCTGCTTCCACAGCTGTTTGAGAATGGAATTCTGCAGGGAATGAGATTTTGAACAGTACATTTTCCATGACATACGTTCCGTAAGGTCTTTGGAATTTAAAAGGGTTTCCTTTGAAAGAAACATCATAAAATCCCCAAACAGGAGCAGTTAAAACTGAGGGATAGCCCATTTCACCTTTTTGAGCAATTAATGCCAATCGTACGGCTCTTGAGGTCGCATCACCAGCAGCCCATGATTTCCTGCTTCCGGTGTTTGGTGCATGTCGATATGTTCTTAACGATTGGCCATCTACGAATGCCAAGGATAGGGCATTGATTAGTTCATCTTTGCTTAGACCCAATAGTTTACTGACAACAGCGGTTGAAGCTACCTTTACCAAGATAACATGGTCAAGACCTACTTTATTGAATGAATTCTCTAGTGCTAGGACACCTTGGACCTCATGTGCCATAACCATGGCTTCCAAGACTTCAATCATTAACAAAGGTTCCTTTCCCTGAGCAATTCGATTTCTAGAGATCCAGTCTGCAACGGCAAGGATTCCACCTAGATTATCTGACGGGTGTCCCCATTCTGCAGCTAACCATGTATCGTTGAAATCTAACCAGCGCACCATTGCCCCGATATTGAAAGCCGCTTGGATAGGGTCTAATTGATAGGGTGTTCCAGGAACTTTAGCGCCATGAGGAACAATTGTCCCAGGTACAATAGGGCCTAGCATTTTTGTGCAGGCAGGATAAGTTAAGGCTTCAAAACCACAACCCAATGTGTCTAGAAAGCAATAATGTGCCGTTTTTAGAGCTAGATCACTATCTATTTTATACTGTAGGATATAATCAGCTATATCTACTAAAACTTGGTCTGGATTGGGTCTGTTGTTTGAAATATGTGAAGACATTATTTTATTTAAATGATTGTTGAATTATTATTTTCTTTCTGATATTGGAATAAATTCTCTGTTTTCTGGTCCAGTATAATTTGCACTAGGTCTGATTATTTTTCCATCCTCTCTTTGTTCAATTATATGTGCTCCCCATCCAGAAATTCTTGACATAACAAATAATGGAGTGAACATATCTGTAGGGATGCCCATTAAATGGTAAGCAACTGCGGAAAACCAATCTAAGTTGGGGAACATTCTTTTTTCATCCCACATAACTGTTTCTATCCGTTCGGCGATATCAAACAGGCGCATATCACCAGCTTCTTCAGAAAGCTGTTTAGCGATTTTTTTTATCACTTGATTTCTAGGATCGGCAATCGTATAGACTGGATGTCCAAAACCAATGATTACCTCTTTGTTAGCCAGCCTTTTCTTGATGTCAGCTTCAGCTTCATCAGCATTGGCATATCGCTCTTGAATTTCATAGGCAACCTCATTGGCACCGCCATGCTTAGGGCCCCTAAGTGCGCCGATTGCTCCTGAAATTGCCGAATAGACGTCAGAACCAGTTCCTGCTATTACTCGAGAAGTGAATGTCGAGGCATTGAATTCGTGTTCTGCATATAAATTTAGCGAAACTTGCATTGCATGAACCCAAGAAGACCTAGGTTCTTCACCATGTAAAAGATGAAGAAATTGGCCACCCAATGTTGCATCAGAGGTTTCGACATCTATTTCTTTCTGATTATGACTGAAATGGTACCAATATAATAGTGCGGATCCCATACTGGCCATTAAACGATCGATTATATTTCTAGTAGTGTCAACTTCGTGAATAAGTGGTTCTGGCTCCAGAGTGCCAAAAACCGAAACTGAAGTTCTTAAGACATCCATTGGATGCGCAAATTCTGGAATTAATTTCAAGACATCCTTTAATGGTTGAGGTAGTCCGCGATCAGCAATTAATTTTTGTTGATAATGTTGAAGTTCGGATTCAGTTGGAAGATGACCATGGATTAATAGGTAAGCTACTTCTTCAAAGGTTGCTTTTTCTGCAAGATCTAAGATGTCGTAGCCTCTATAATGAAGGTCATTTCCACTTTTTCCTACTGTACATAATGCTGTGTTTCCAGCAGGAACACCCGAAAGGGCAACGCTTTTTTTAGGCTTAAACCCAGTTTCATTGGCTTCTTTCATATCATTTGTTTTTAAATAATTGGTCTAATTCATTCTCATAACGATAGTAATCTATGCTTTTATATAGTTCTTCTCGAGTTTGCATAGTATCGATTACATTTGCCTGAGTTCCATCTTTACGAATATGTTCATATACATTTAAAGCTGCTTTATTGGCCGCCCTAAATGCGGATAGAGGATATAAAACAATGGAAACTCTGGCTTTTTTAAGTTCTTCAACGGTGTATAGATCCGTCTGGCCGAACTCTGTGATATTGGCAAGGACGGGTAATCCTGTAGCTTCGGCAAATCTGGTGTAATCTTCGATTTTTCGAACGGCCTCTGCAAATATAAAATCGGCACCTGCTATTTGATAGGCTACAGCACGATCCAGAGCTTTATCCAAGCCTTCAGACGCTATGGCATCAGTTCTTGCACCAATTAAAAAATCAGGGTCTTTTCTTGCATGTACTGCCGCTTTTATGCGGTCGACCATTTCTTCTGTTGATACTAATTCTTTACCTGGTCTGTGGCCACAACGTTTCGCCCCAACTTGATCTTCCATGTGGATACCGGCAGCACCTGCCTTCTCAAGTGATTGTATCGTTCGTGTAATATTGAATGCGGAAGGTCCAAAACCTGTGTCAATGTCTACCAATAAAGGCAGTGAACATACATTTGTAATTCTTTCTACATCGATAAGCACATCTTGAAGACCTGTAATACCTAAATCTGGAATACCTAAAGAGCCTGCAGCTACACCACCACCTGAAAGGTAAATAGCTTTGAATCCGGATTGTTCAGCCAACAAAGCATGGTTGGCATTGATAGCACCGACTATTTGGAGTGGAGTTTCGGATTGGATAGCATCCCTTAATTTTCTTCCTGCGGAATCCTTCATATATTGATGGAATTTTTAAAGTTTATAATAGATATTTTTGAAGACAAAATTGAACTTGGACTGCCAATTTGCCTCTCTTTTAAAGGTAGGAAAATTTATGGGTTAATAGAATTTTCTGACTGGAAAAGATGAATAAGAAATTGACTTAAAAGGATATAAGGATAGGAGGGAATGTTGCAAGTTTGCTTTACCGATAAAGTTTTCTTGTTTCAATAAAAAGATCGATTTGATTCAAGATAATTGGCAGTTTTTTAAGAATTTCATGCGACCAAAACCTAAAATACAGTGTATCCTAAATCTCTCAGAGCTTTATTACTTGCGAAGTCTTTTTGAATGTTTCTTTCAATTTTGGGAATCCAAAATTCTTGATTGGATTTGATATTTTCTCTTGCTTCTTTCCAATTGTATCCGTGCCAAAATTCCCCATCGACAAAGATGGCTAACTTATATTTTTTGATCACAATATCAGGAGTCCCCGGGAGTTCATTTTGATGTATTCGATAACGAATATTTTTTGACCAAAGAGCTTTCCGAAGTTTGATCTCAGGTTTTGGAGTTTTTACTTCTGATTTTAGACATGATTTTGCTACGCTTTTTACTGGTGTAAAAGCCTTGTGATTCCTCAAAGCGTGGCACTTTGATAGGTTTGTCATCCAAGAGGTAGTTAATCATAATTCAAAATTAAGAAGAAAATAGGTACATCAACAAAGAAAATAAAATAAGTTAAAATCATATGTTTTAACATATTTTTCCTACACTGTAACAAAAGAGTGTAATTATGTTCAAATTTGTTTACCAAATGATTTTTTAAGATTTTCGCCCGAAAATAAACCTTAATAATAACATAAACCTACTTAACTAATGAAAAAACAAACTGGTTATTTCAGGACGCTGACCAAAATTCTACTGTTCAGCGGTTCACTTAGCATGGTTCCAATTTCTCCGTTATTTGCAGACTCAGCCATTTACTCTGTTATTCAGCAAAGTATCACTGGGTCTGTCAAAGATTCTAATGGACAACCTCTAGCTGGCGCTACGGTTTCTGTAAAAGGAACTCAAAACAAAACCCAATCCGATGTAAATGGAAATTTTGAATTGTCTAATGTTCCAAATGGTGCAGTCATAACTGTCACTATGATTGGTTATTTGAACAAAGAAGTTCCTTCAAATGGAAACGCAATTTCTATTGTATTAGAAGATGATCCTCAAGGATTAGATGAAGTTGTAGTAGTGGGTTACGGTTCTTTGGACAAAAAAGAATTAACAAGTGCGGTTACAACTATCAAACCTAAAGATTTTGTTCCAGGAACAGTATCTCCGTTGATGTCTATGCAAGGAAAAGTTGCTGGATTAAACGTATCATCGAATAATGGTTCTGATCCTAATTCGCAAGTTACACTACAATTAAGAGGTGTCAATTCTGTGAATGCTGCCCAAGGTCCATTGGTAGTAATTGATGGAGTTCCTGGTGGGGATGTAAATTCTGTAGCTAAGGAAGATATTGAATCCATTTCAGTTTTGCGTGATGCATCAGCAGCAGCTATTTATGGAACAAGGGCATCTGGAGGTGTAATCTTAATCACAACAAAACGTCCTCAAATTGGTAAGCCTAGTGTAAACTTTACTTCAGAATATTTTATGGAAAGTATCAGAAGAAGACCACAGGTTTTATCTCCTGAGAAATTTGTTGAAGTAGGATTAGGTGGAAGATTTAGGGTATAGGACAGATTGGTATAATGAGGTTACCAATAAGAACCCGTTCAGCCATCGCCAAGTTCTCAATGTAAGTGGTGGTTCTGAAGATGCTAACGTATATGCAACATTTACGAAAAGAGATGCAAAAGGTATAGCAATTGGTTCAAAACGTGGTGAAATCGGCGGTCGTATTAATACAAACTTTAGATTCTTTGATGGATTTGCAGAATTAATGTCCAATGTAAGTTATAATCAAGTTGATGCAGACTTCACAAATAATGACATCTTCAATATGGCAATGGTTTTAAACCCAACTGAAACTCCATATAATCCTGATGATGTAACTGGTTATCATGTGTTTAACGGTGGTTACGATTATTGGAATCCTGTAGCAGAGGTTATGCTACGTGATGACAGAAGGCAGTATCGATATTTATTGGCAAATTCAACTTTGAAGTTAAATCTTACTGACTTTTTAAGTACCAGTGCAACTGTTGGTATTAAGAGCAATTCAGAGCACGGGAGTTTCTTTCGTTCTGCTCAACATAGATTGTCAAGGTTAGATGGAATTGATGGATATGCAAGTCAAGATTTCAATCGACATTTGGATCGCGTATTTGAATGGACTGTTAATTTTAACAAGCGTTGGGAACAACACTCTGTGAATGCAGTAGGAGGTTACAGTTATCAAGACTTCAATGGTCGTGGTTTTAGTGGAAACAACTCTGATTTTCCAGTTGATGGAATCAAGGAAAATGATATGGGCACAGGAAGCTTTTTGCCGGATGGCCGCTCAGGTCTAGGGTCTTGGAGAAATCCTTGGGTTAAATTAGCTGCATTCTTCGGTCGTGTAAACTATTCATATTTGGATCGATATATTGTGACTGCAACTGCACGTTATGAGGGGTCTTCTAAATTTGCTCCTGAAAATCGTTGGGGATTTTTCCCGGGTGTTTCCGTTGGATGGAGAATGTCTCAAGAACCTTTTATGCAGGATATAACTTTTATAAACGACTTGAAATTTTAGAGCTGGATATGGTGAAACAGGAAATGAAGGTTTTGGTGCTGAAGTTTCTACTCGTATGTACTCTGCTGATACATGGTTTTTGCAAGATGGAAAATGGTTTAGAACTTTTGGGGTTAAACACAACCAAAATCCAGGGATTAAATGGGAAGTGAAAAAAGAATATAACCTTGGAATGGACTTTACTATACTAAATAATAAATTAGGTGGTCGATTTGATGTCTATAAACGTAAAATCGATGATTTGATTTATGATATCTCCGTTTCTCAACCTCCTGCAATCCACGATAAAACAACGATGAATGTGGGTAGTATGCAAAATACAGGTTTTGAATTTGAATTAAATTATAAAGCCGTTCAAAAAGAGAATTTCAGTTACACCACCTCAATCGTTGCCTCACACAATAAAAGTAAATTAAATTCCCTTTGGGGCAGTCAAACTTTTTCTGATAGAAAAGGATTCCCTGCTCCGGGTTCTCCAGGATCTGCAGTAAGATTATATCCAAATGAAGCTATTGGTAGATTCTTTTTGTGGAGGTTCGCTGGTTTTACAGATGATGGATATTGGAAGCTTTATGATAAGGAAGGAAATGCTTTTGATGTACGTGAGCAAAGTAAAACTCCGGGAGACAAGGTGTTCGTTGGTAATGCAATCCCAACTATGCAATTATCATGGAACAACGAATTTACCTACAAAAATTGGGATGCAAACATCTATATGAGAAGCTGGATTGGTCATGATGTTTTTAACATGATCAATATGTATTACAGTTTGCCAAATGTTCAAGGACAAAACGTCTTGGATGAAGCCTATGAAGATCATAAAAATGTTAGGGGTGAAAAAGAGCTTTCAGATTATTGGTTGGAAAAGGGTACATTCTTAAAAGTAGATGCTATTAATATTGGTTATACTTTCAATAGGGAAATGATTAAACCATTTAAAAGTTTGAGAGTGTATGCTACAGGAAGGGACTTATTTGTATTTACTAATTATACTGGTTTGGATCCTGAAGTAAATATCAATGGATTAGAGCCAGGTTTTGAAGAGCGTAATGTATATCCAAAAACTAGAACATTTATGTTTGGTTTACAACTTAATTTTTAATCATACCATGAAAAAATATATTATATTCATATGTGCTGGTTTTGGTTTATTGACCATGAACAGCTGTACAAAATTAGATCAAGAATTTTATAGTTCTGTAACTCCAGAAACTTTCTTTAAAAGTGAAAAAGATATTAAGGCAGCATTATTCAGACCATTTACTCATGCAAAATGGTATCTGGGAGAAGATAGATGGAGATTACAAGAATATACAGCAGATAATTTTGCAATTACAACAAAAGGAAGACATTGGTATAATGGTGGTGAAAACGAAAGATTTCATTACCATCGTTGGACTGCAGATGATGGTTGGATCTGGGGTAGCTGGAGAGGTACACTAATGGGAGTAGCTTTAGCACTGGACACTAAAAGTGATTTAGAAAAACTAGATTATACCCAATTTGCTTTAACTGATGAACTTAAAGCTTCACATTTGGCTCAGCTTGATGCTTTAATAGGATTCTTTTATTTAAGAGGTTTAGATTATTTCGGTGGAATGCCTGTTTTTGAATCTCTAGATCAAGAGTCATTACCTAGAAATACAGATGTTGAGTTATTCAATCATATTGAAAAATTATTGAAAGCAGCTCTTGAAAATATACCAGCTAAAGCTGCCGGCGATCCTGAGGAAGGAGCAATTACCAAAGGGGCTGTTGCCGCAATGTTGGCCCAATTATATTTTAATGCTGAATCCTATATTAATAAACCAATGTACAATGAAGCTAAAGTTCTAGCTCAGGATATCATTAATAATAAATATGGAACTTATTCACTTGATTCTAAATGGAATGGACCACATTCATTTACAAATAATAAATCGCCAGAGATTATTTGGTCTATGCCATCTGAGTTCAAAAAATTAGAATATAACTGGTTTTATGCTGATTTTTATCATTATAATACGCGGCAGTATTTTGATCAAGATATGGGAGCGAACAATGGAGCGCACTTAACACCTTCTCGTAAACCAGATGGTACTAAATACGATTCGGATTTTAAATTAGGTTCTCCATATGAAAAATTCTCTGCCGGAGACTTTAGAAAAAAACCTTACAAATATCTAGGTAGCGGAAATTATGAAGGTATGTTTATTATTGGTCCACATTTGACGCCTGATGGTAAACCAATTGTTGGTGGTGAAGAATATAAAGATAAACCTTTGGATTTTGTTGATCAGGTAGGAAGATTCTCAGAAGTTGGTGCTGGGAAAAAATATGCTAACGTAAGTCAATTACCTTCAAAAATGTCCGAAGGTGAAGAAAATACTGGGGTTAGATTAGTAAAATCTCCTATTCCAAATTTAAATGACAATAGTATGCGTTGGGGAGGGGATCTACCAATAATTCGGTTGGCAGAAGTTTATTATATACTCGCTGAAAGTAATTTCAGAACTGGAAATTTAAGCGAAGCTGCAAACCTGATTAATCAGGTTAGAAAACGCAATTTTGCTGATGAAAAAGATCCAAACCCTGTAACAACTGCTAATCTAAATAAGTATAGGTTATTAGATGAATGGAGCATAGAATTTTTAGGTGAAGGACGTAGAAGAACAGATTTAGTTCGTTGGAAAGCATTTACATCTGAAAGATGGTGGGATCATAATCCTAGCAATGCGGCACATTTGAATAGGTTTCCGGTTCCTAATGAAGCAATCGCAGGAAATAATAATTTAAAACAAAATCCAGGATATGAATAAATCCAAATTAAGGATTAAAAAGGAAGAGGGATCATTGAATCCCTCTTTTTTATGTACCCGAATTTAGGTAGTTAAAACCCTTTTTAACAGGTAATAATTCCAATCATAATAGTTGATAATTTCGAATAGATAAAATCAAACGATGATGAAGAATAAATTAAGACTATTAATTGGCTGTTTTGTATTGCTGGGATTTTTTGCTGCTTGTGATAAAGATGGCAATGAGATTGAGGATGAAAAGATTTTAACGGAGAGAATTGAAGATATTATCCCAAAACAATACTTGGATACCTTGAATAAGTTGAATTTTAAAGTAAATCAAGGAGTGAATCCACCAACCGTTAAGGGAACATTCTCTGTTAAGCCACATGTTTTGGATACAAGTAATATTTCAACCGACCCTCCGGCCTACAGATTTTCTGATGCTGTTTTAACTTTATATGGTCAGAATAATAATGACTTTAGTATTAAAATGTTGGGGGAGCATTTCCTGAATGATCGAGATACAAGTATTGCGACTGCTATTTCGGGCTCAGGGAATAATTTTACGATCTATGGCAAAGCAAAATCCAATATTGGAACAGCTTATGCTATTTCGGCAATTCTTATTTCCGGAACATTGGATGGCGAAAATATTAAGAATCTACAGACTGGAATTATCATGATTGATGATTCACATGCTACAGGCTTGGTAATCAAAAATGGTCAGGCTAGGATTGCTTTTGATTCTGATTTCATTACCGAGAAAATTGCTGATGTAGATGATAATAAAGCTAGTGCAAAAAGAGCTTCGACATATAAGAGTAAATCAACAGTTTCTTTAAACCAGATTATTGATTAGTGTTAATTTTTCATAGATGGATTAAATTAATATTTAGGTTAAAGTGTTGGTAATGTAAGCGGGATTTTTTCCCGCTTTATTTTTTATAATGGTCATAAATGTATTTCTGAAGATCCAAAAGCTTTTTCTTTTGAATGAAATAAGAACGCGACAATAGGTTTTGATACTGTTGCATCGCCGTAAACAAATATCCTAAATTACTGTCATCATAACTAGAACCATAAAAATATAAAAGCTCATTTTCTGCAAAATGGGTCAAGTATTTAAGGATTTCTGGGCTTAGTTCGGCTTTGATTTCATCACTTTTCAGGAATTCCGTAATCTCCTCCTTCAATTTTTTTTCTAATGGCTTGTTGTTAGACAATTGAGTCACAATACTTGACATTTCTTGTTGTTGGTAGATGAAAGCATATTTATTGCTTATCTCAAAATAGAATTGGTATTTTTCATCAAAAACATCATCCAATTCTTTAAATTTATGATAGACATTTCGAAGATCATACTCTTTATTTGAAACCATTGCCATCTGATAAAAAGATTCAAAAACCCTTTTATTAATTGCGTTCAATTCCGATAATTTCTCATTGTAAATGGCTTCAACTTGGTTCAAAATATTTCCTGCTTCTTTAGCCTTGTATTTTATTCCATCGTAATCAAAAGTTTTGAGCTTATAGGTCTTATTGGAAATATTTTCTAAAGTGAGTTTGTCATTTAATAAAGAATTAACTTCAAAGCTCAATTCAACATTTTTATCAGAAAATAACTCATGGATTGGTGTGATTTCTGAGTCGTAATTTACCTCAGAAAAATCATGAACAAGAGGATTATTATAAGTATAAAATTCATTGAAAATTTCATCAAATTCATTTTTGTAATAATCTAGTTCATACTGAGATTGGAATTCGGAATTATTTAAATGATTAATCAATCCTTCGTGTTTCAATTCCGAAAACAATAATTTCTGCACTTTTTCGAGCAATACTTCTCTATTCCTGAGAATTTCAATTGCAGGTCCGTCATTTTCATGATCTACCAGTACATTTAGTTTGTTGATTGCATTCACACGATCTTCTGTTGATGGGTGGGATGCCCATTGATCTTCAATATTTAATTTTGATTTATTGTATTTTGCACCTGCGTCAATCGTTATTTGTGGAAATCCATTAACTATCTCATATTTGTTTTTCTTTGCCAGGAATAGACTAACAGATTTTTGATCTTGATAAATATCTTGTGGCAAAAAGTTTTCACTCATTTTTCTTTCATAGAAATATGTCGCTGTATCAAAAGAGTAGTTTACAAAACTAATTCTTAACAACCCATCAGCTAGTGCTTTTGATCCAGAAACATTCACAGATACTGCATCAGCATGAAATTCCATTTCTCTAGAAAGTGCCATGTAATTGATGTTGATATAGTCATAGAGTTTTTGAAGAATAGTCTGAATCCCTCGGATTGAAAATGTTGAGATATAAAGTGTTAAAGCTATATAACCGCTAAGATTTGCCATTTTATTCTGTATGCTATTGATAGATTCGTTGTTGTATAGCATGTTGTAAATAATGTTATTAACGTTATAAACATAGCTTCCAACCTTCATGCTGCGCTGAGAAAAATGTCCAAATTCATGTGCTAATATTGCTTTGAGTTCTTGTTTTGTCAATGAGTTTATTAGACCTATACCGATTTGCAGATTTTTACGGACTGGTAAAAACATACTCCAAAAACTGGAATTATAGAAAACTGATGCATTGACATTATGAGAAAGAAATACCTTTTGTGGAAAATCAGTTTTTATTTCCGACACGAGTTCATCGATCATGGCGAAAAGTTCTGGTTGTTCTGCTTCCGTTATTTCAATCAGATCACTTGTATCTGTCTTATTTGAACCGAAAATAAATTTTATCAGAAAAAACAAAGTTGTCAACCCGGCAGCAATCAGCCCTAAGCCCAGCCCTATAGTAAGGATATTAGGATAATTGATTATGGACCAAATTCCGATGTATCCAAAAAAGATATTGATTCCTATTGTAATGGCTAACAAAAACAGATAGACGACAATAAAAATGAATATCGATATTAAGGTTTTTTTGACCTGTTTTTGAAATCCTTCTGATTCTTGAATTTTCATGCCTTAGTTAATAATTTGAATCTAATATAAAAATTCCCACCTATGATTTTGCATTGATTTATTTTTTTTAACAGGCTTAAAATGAATCAAATTGTATCAATTTCTTCCAATTAATTCCATGATTCGAATTTCATAACGTCACCTTTTAGTTTAGCTCTCGATATCAAAAAAACAGTATTGCATGCAATCGAATGGTTAAATTTTAAAATGTAAAAAAAAATGGCAATTATCTCAAAAGGAATTTTAGGTGCTTACTACGGAAAAGTAGGCGAAGTAGTAGGAAGTAGCTGGAGGGGAATCAATTATGTAAAATCTCTTCCAAGAAAAATCAAAAGAACAGCTTCAGAAAAGGCATTAAATCAAAGGGCAAAGTTTGCTATGGTTGCTGGATTTCTCAAACCGCTAAGGGAATTCTTAAAGAAAAGTTTCAATGACAAAGGTCTAGAATTTATGACTTCAAGTAACTATGTGACCAGTCAACTCCTCAGGAAAGCAATTGTTGGAAAACTTCCATCCTTAACTTTTGACTACTCTAAAGTTGAATTAAGTAAAGGAATGATCTCTAAATTGATGGATTTGACACATAAAAATGATGATGGCAAAATATTAGTCAATTGGGTTGATTCTGAATTTTCTCTATTACCTGAGCCAGATGTAAATGTACATATGATAGTTTATTTAGAAGAAAAAAATCAGTTTCTTCTAGTTCCCAATGTTAAACGATCTGCAAAGGGAATAATGATTACCGAAGATAAATTAGGAAATGGTAGGATAGCTATTTGGGTTTTTTGTAGCAATGCAGAAATGACAAAATTTTCTGATAGTCAGTTTATTCTCGAAAAAGTTATCTCTTAAAACCTTTGTTCGAGTCAATATCCAAATTTATGAATGTTTAAAAAGAATCAAAAAATGAAAAATTTAATTGAATTATTATCGGAGATTATAAAATTAATAAGATCATCACCTACAAAGATACCAGGGAAAATCCTGTTGGTTATTAGGTATTTAAGTTTCTTACTTGATATCTTGAAGCAATGGTTCGACAAGGACAATAAAAATGGATCCCAGAGGAGGAGACTTAAATTTAGTTAATTAAAAAAGGGGCTTTCTGCAAGGAAGCCCCTTATTATATTGTGTTAGTTTTAAATGATAGCTTTGATTTTGAAACTCCATAGATGCGTAATAATTGTATTTTTCTTTGTTCAAAGGGTAGTCCCAACATCCCATTCTATGATAAACCTGGCCCCCGAATCCTGATTTGAATCTATATAGTCCATACATCGGATGAGATTCATCTGCTTGTGGGGATATTCCAAAAAAGTCATATTCTGTACAGCCTTTTTCTTTCGCTAATTGCATTGCTTTCCATTGCAGGGCATATGTAGCCATAAAATTTCTGTTTTCGGTAGCAGAAGCTCCATATAAGTAAGTTCCTCTATTTGCAGCTATTACCAAGAACATAGCAGCCAATGGCTGTCCATCAACCTCAGCTACCAAAAGATAAACCTCTGCAGGAGACAAAGTATCATTGGCTCTGGCACTTAGAACAACTCTAAAATAATTAATATCGTGAAGGAAAAAGTTATTCCGTTGAGCTGTTTGTCGATATAATTCATACCAAACATCTAACTTATCAATGCCTAATGATTTAATCTCCACGCCCTTTCTTTTGGAAAGATTGATATTATATCTTGTTTTAGATTTCATGTTTCCCAAAAGTTGATCTTCATTTTGGTTAAGGTCCATGAAAATGGTATTAGAAGGAAGAATATCCGTATTAGCTTTTCTTAAGTTCCAATTTTCGGTATTAAAGTTTAATCTTAGTTCTTGGATTCTTTTTTCAGGCACACCGATCCAGTTGCCGTGGATGTCATAGCAATCTTCTTCTTTTGCCCATAAGGATTCCCAGGAAAGGTCAAAACGGATCATTATGCAAGAAGGGGGGAGGAAACCACGTAAACTTTCCGAAAGTTGCTCTAGAAAATAGCCTTGGTTTTCTGGGTCAGGTTCAATTTCTGGACCATAAGGAACATAGGCGATACAATGGTCAGCATCCAGATATTGGATGATAATCAATAAATCACCAACGATATAAGTTTCATCAGAAGGATGGTTAAAAAGATCTGAAGACTTTACCTTAAAGTTGTAGGCTACACTTTGAACGCCTTGCATTTTCTTCCACCTCAGACCAATAGGCAGTCTGTTGAATAATGGAAGTCTTAAATATTTCCGTTATCTTTTTGTCTTCTAAATTCGCAATCATGTTTGTTCTCCATTTTTAGAACCAATCGATTTTTGAAAATCGCTTTGATTTGTGCCAAAAAAATGGCAAACATAGCCAATATAAAATGGGTAAACGAATTTAAATGTCACGTTGTTTGTTAGAATCCTGTTAGTCTTCTTCTAGGATTTCTGCTACTCGTCCAATCTGTCCATCTGTAAGCCTCACTTTAATACCTCTACTATGGTAAGGCGCCGAAGTTAAAATATCCTTGACGATTCCTTCAGTTAAGTTCCCAGATCGCTGGTCCTTCTTTAGAATGATATTTACGACAATACCAGGTTTTATATTTGCTCTTGAATTTGGATCGCTCATGATGTTTATTTTGTTGAATAGCGAATTTAAGGCATTCCAATAAGAAATCTTGAATTTTATTCCACCTTTACAATTCCTGCATCAGATTGAGTTGACCTGGTATAAGCATATTTCCCGGTCCTATCTTGAAGTATTATTGGCTGTTTGATCAGGTTATAATGTTCTACCTCAAATGTTTCTGGATCAAGTCCTATTTCAAAATCATAATGAAAGATTCTATGATAATCTTTTATAAATCCCCAGGTATCTAAAGAATAATTATGAACATCAATAGGAATAATTTCATTTTCATAATAAATATGATTTTTATCCTTCCCATAGAGGAAGCCGATATATTCAAAGCTATCTAAATCCGCATGCTCTAATTTCTTAAGGGTTCCATCTTTTTTGACATAGATGCCATTTTTGTCCTTCCAATAAACAGTGTCGTATTTTTCTTTGATATACTTGAAAGTGTTGGGGTCAATTCCTTCTATTATACTTATTTCCCATTTTGCTTCAGGATTATTAATGGAATTTCCGTATTTATTTTTGATGGTTGGCGCAGGGGAGTCCTTCGTTAAATTCTCACGGTAAACATGATTTTTATCCATAAAAAATCCTGATACTTTTTTAAAAGTACCAGGATCTCCATCAGGGACTTCGATTATCTGATTATTGTAATTTCTAACTTGAATTACTTTTCCTTCGTATTGATAGAAGTTGTCGAATAACTTTTCAAGTTTATCTTTATTATAATCTTTTAGGAATTCCATAAGCTTGTAATGTTCGCATATTAGATATCCTAAATATACCTAATTATTGTAAGCTATTTTCTTTTTGGAAAACATTGCCAAAGTTATAGAAAGTTTGATTTGCTAATTCTATAGCTCTGTCATGTTGATTGCTGTCATCCCCAAATCTGTTTAATACTTCAGTGAATCCAGTCCACATAGCTTCACTTTGGTCTCCATAGCCCTCAAAGAATGAAAAACCACGTGCAATACCAATTTTCCTTAACATCTGAACGATATATGGACCACCCATAATAGAACCTTCTAAAACATATAAAGAACTTAAAGCTTCAAGTTCTGAATGTACAGTAGGAGCTATGGCTTGCGGAAGATTGGAAAGTTCATGTCCTAAAGATTTTATATCTCTTTCGATATAGCTCGAATTTCTGCGATTATCTTTGTCCGGTAAAACTTCAGTAGTGATAAATTTTCCGGTTTCATCTTCTACAGCCTTGAAATAAGCATAAAAACCTTTTAATAATTCAGCATAATCTGCTTCATTCTCGATTTTTTTAATGTGCCTTACAATATTTGATTCAACCTGTTGATGGGCCGATTTTGTCTGTTCTTTTATTAGTGTACTTAACATATTCTTTTTGTTAAATCGTTTATTATTAAAACTGAATTCTTAGGAATTAATTGCCCCAAATTTTAAATTTGGTTTTATTCCCTAAGATTGCTAAAAACATTTACCTACATCCTGTATTAAATGATTTGTGATATTCGAATTACAATTGATTACTTTATAATTTGAATCGGATGTTTTAACATGGGATTTGACCCTTCTCCATTTGAGGTTATCAATCTTATAGTTTGGTCAAGTGTGGATGTAAGTTCACTGTTATAACTTTTTGGAATTCCTAGCTTTAATTTAGCCCCATCATAATCAACTCCTAATATTTGTAACATAATATACGAACGGTTACCCTCATTATTAACGTAAGTTAGTAGAGCACCGCTAATCCTAACATCCTTATTAGCATATTTTAAGGGAACTGTGAATTCATCACCTGATTTTAACTTTAATGGTTCTGATAATTCTAAATTAGGGTAAGGTGTAGCAGTTAATTCAGTAATATTAACCACGGGTTTGGGACTATGTATTTCTTGGTTAAATTTGTTCGTAATTTTTGCTGTGTACTCTCCTGGAGGAATTACCTGACCGTTAGGTTGGTCTACAATAAACATAAAACCCGAGAGTGGATTCTTTAAAGAGGGGATAGGGTAAAAACTCTTTTTTTGCTTCATTTAATAAAGTAAGTTTATCACTTCCATCTGAAGCCAAATTTAATACAGCAATAAAAGCAGTTTGTCCTCTTCGATATTTTCTGATTTCTCCTTCAGGGAAAAAAGGTAATTTAGCAGTATTATTTAATTTAATCTCGAAACTTTTGGTTGTTCCGTCCTCCGCTTTTACTTCGTATTTTAATCCTGTTTTCAATTCTATTTCCTGTTCAGAAGCTGGTGAGATTTTAGCATTCTTTGATACAACAATCTTTGGTTTTAATTTTTGCGGTATTGGCCATTCACTCATTCCCGGCCAATTAATAATGATATTATTATTTTCAATTATAGCATTTATACTGTCTTTACCGTTATCATAAGGAATTTTATAAGAGATTATATCAGCGTAAGGTGCTGGCGCAATTATAGTTTCCGTTTTGCATGAAAACAAAAGTAGACATACAAGGAATAATGATGTTTTGGATATCATGTTCATCTTCAATTTTATTAATAGGTTATTTTAATTGGATTTTTTAATTTTCTTCTCTATCGTAGTATCGAATTTTAACCCAATAAAGACCTGCAGAAGGTATTTGGTGGTAACCTTTGTCATCAAATCTACCTTCAATTTGATTTAAGTTTAGGGATGATTTGAGAGGGTGTTATAATAGTTGAGATGCTAGACATTGCTACAGTAAACTTATATTCTTTCCCTTTATCATCAACTAAACTCGCTTTAGCTAATGTTTTGATCTAAATCATAGTTAGTTGAATAAGGATAATTTCCAGATGAATTCTTACATAAAGCATTTTAGTGATATGTGATTTTGATTGGTCAAAAACTATCGGAGAATTAGGATCTAAGCTTACTTCTCTAAAATTCAAAGGAGGTTGATGAGTTTTAATCTCAAGTAGGTAAGTTTTTTTCTCACCATTTTTATGTGTTATGGGATATTCTATTTTTCTACCATTAATAAAATAATCTTGAAGATTTGTAATTAAAGTGTCGCTACCTGATTTTAATTCATTTCCATCCTCTAATTCAATTTTTGGTTCGATCGCTGTCAAATATATTCCCGGTGGAACAGTTGCTGTTATTATCCCGTTTTGATGATTTATAGAAACTGGAATTTGATCCGCGGAATTAGTTACTTGGAAGGATTTGATCTTTGCTTTAGATTCTTCCTCATAAGGAAGGGTGTTAGTCTTTGTTACAAGAGGAAAAGACTAAAAGACTCATAATAAATAAATTGATTCTCATTTTTAAATGGTTAAAAAAATAGAAATTGTGTTGCTGTCATTAATTTTAATTAACAAGCCAGTGTAATGACATTACACTGGAAAATAGCGGGCTTTTCAAAAATTAGAATGAGATTTTAGAATTTCTTATAATCGAAACTCATAAAAGGGAAGTTATTAGCAGCACGATCTGCATTTGGAGTTTCTCCCTTGTATACTGAACGCAATTTTATCTTATAACTATCTCCAGTTGATTTGTTTACAAGAATATATGTTCTAGAATTAAATGAACTCATAATATGGGTTCTGATGTTATAGATATACCAACCCGGATTTGTTCTATTTCCACTTCCGGATAAACTATTATATCCTGCTGTTCCGTTTGGAATGTGTACTCTATCAAATTGATCTGGAAATATAACATCATTTATTTCCTGATTTACATAATACAAATCATATTTAGCAGTATTCACGGTGAAATTCGCATTAGCTGTACCACTGAATTTGAAGTCATAATCATTCTCTGTTCCACCGTCATTCGATGAAAGCTTGAAATAATAAGTATCGGCAGGGTTTTTCCATTGGCTTTCATCAACTTCATCAGGTACTGATCCCTGGCTGAAATCTCTGGCACCATAGCTTCCATCCGAATTAATGGTTAAATAGCCTTTGGTATTTGGGGCAGTGAAATTAGTAGTGGCATTAGTGGACTCACCACTTAGGACTTCCATTTTTAAGTTAGAATTTTCAAAATCAAAGTCACTATCTTTTTGGCATGATGAATTAATTACCATTATCAACGCAGACAATAGCAATGGTAAGGATCTGAATGTATATTTCATGGTTTTTAGTTTTTGCCTTTAGGCATTAATTAATTTGGGTTATTCTATTCCAATTATTTAGAGCATTCATTTTTGAAAAGAAGCTCGCTATGTTATTTTTTAATCTCAAATTTTTTGCTGTTTTTCGGGACCAATACATAATCAAATGTGATATATACTTTTGGGGCATCCCTTCTCCATCCGGTCGAGTCCAGCCTGTCCTTGTAGAGTGATAAGATTCTCAATTTTGCATAATTACCTTTTGCCGTACGGATAACAGCCGTTCTCGGTGGTGAAGTTCTCCCATTATTTAGCTTCCAAGGCTGATTCATTGGATAAACAACATGCTGAAATTGATGCGACCCATCTCTTAATAGGTCTCCATTAAAATCGTATAAATACCAACCAATACCTTCTCCAAACATTCCATAATTGTCCGTCCCATAACGGTCCTTTCTAGTTTGAAATTCCTTATCATCCGGAATATCAACTACTTGATCGAATTCCTTTTCGACTAGCAAAATTCCGCCTTCGGCAGTATTGCCATAACCGTGGTTCTGGGGATCTTTGCCATTGTTTCCAGAGATAAATGAGTTTACTAAACCTCCAAATGCGATATCCCAATTTCTAGTTTGCAAATGCTCTTGCCCCAATGCTTTATTGGATTCTAAACTATAATAGATATTGGGTGCTGCAGTTTGAAAATTATTAGCCTGTGATCCGGGGAGGTTATTTACTCTGGTCAGTTTATAAAAAAGATCACTTTCTTCTTTTATCTCTTCCGGTGGTTTTTTATCATCAATTATATCGTCACTTTTTCCACAGGAGTATAATCCCAAAACAAAGGAAACAATAATAAATGCTTTAAATCCACGGAAAATCTTAAACCTATACACTCTTAAATTCATAATGTTTTATTTGTAATGATTCTAAATAATAGTAAAATTACTAAGCTCTCTTTCTATCGTATCTATGAAATCCGGCAATTCATTTATGATATCTGATAAAATTTATCGCACATGGTTACCGACGGCCGCTCGTATTCAAATTTCTACTTCCATCTTCTTGAACGTAGTAACGAAAAGTGTAATAAGGAGCAGGCCATTTCATATTGGTTACTGCTTGTGGGTTTCCCTTGTAAGAATTTACAATCTGCAGCTTTGCAAATTTCCCGTCCTGAAGTTTGATTACATAGGTTCTATTGGGTAGTGGTATAGCTAAATGTGTTTTGAGGCTATATAGAAACCATCCATCTGAATATTCATTGGAAGCCCATCCTATTTTTGAAACAGTGCTTTTTTCAAATTCCTCATCTGAGGGGGCTTCATTTACAAGATGGTAAGCTTGGCGGACTAATACTACTCCTGTATTTGTAGCTGGCCCTTCATATCCTGGATTGAATTTATCTTTGGCATTATTAACGAACAACTCAGAATTGTACGGTCCTGTAAATGCGATATCCCAAGCCAATGTCTTTAGCCATCTGAGAGAATCTGCTTTATTCTTTATCCAGATCTGTCTTTTATCTTTAAAATTGAACAAAAAAGTATGAAATGGTCTTTTGACTTTCCCTTCAACTCCTTCAGCCATCGATGCCTCAGTATCTCCTGGCAAATCTCTGATTACCACACTGACACCATCATCCAAACTCGGAAGCGGATCGTCTTTTTCTTTTCCACAGGAATATATGATCATGAGAAATCCGACGAGTGCAGAATATAGGAGGTATCTTCGGACATTTGATTGGTTATCTTTTGTTATGGTTTTTTGATTCTTCATCATATTGCTCATGTTTATTATTGAATTCTATTTTTCTTTCTTTATCCATCTATAACTTAATCCTGCCAAATACATTCTGCCCGGTTGCCCAAGCATATATCGGTGAGTAAAACCCATAGCATTATCAACCATAAATCTGAAGGTCAATTGCTTGTTGAAGAATGGCTTTTCCACTGCAAAATTGAGTAGGGTATGAGCAGGAACAAAAGCATCATATTGATCGATAAATTGATTACCATTAATTTCTTGGAAGGGATATTTACCACGTATACTGGCTCTGACATTCAAATTCAATTGCCAAGGCTCATATTCATAGCTTCCTTTGATATTGAACATGTGCCTGGATCTGTCCTCAATTCCCCAATAATCTGACTTCCTAGATTGCCGAAATTCTGAAGTATAGGGATTGTTGATTTGGTTATAAGGAAACTTTCCAGCAGCTATACTATCTAAAACACTTAAATCCTTAGCTTCCAAAAATTGATATCCTAGAGATACATGGAGGTTCCTTTTAATGCTATAACTAAAAGAGGTTTCAAAACCTCGGTTCATGGCTTTTGGCAAATTTCTATAACTGTATATCTGCGATATTTCCGTCCCATTGGCTACACTGATGGTGTTGATTTGATTATTGATTCTATGGTAAAAAGCAGTAAGTTCAACGTGTATATTTGGATTGGGATCCCAATGAAGACCAGCATTACTCGAAATACTAGTCTCAGCTTTCAAATTATCAGCCACGAGATTGATCATATATAGATTTCGGGAACTGATTTCTCTGTTTTCTTCCATCTGATCCAATATTTCATGCACCCGATTTGCCCGATAATTAAATAGTCGGCTGCAGGATTGTAGAATACTTGATAAAGCATTTTATAGTCTGGAGCTTTAAAGCCGGCACCAACACCGGCTTTGGCAATCAAGCCAGGAGCTAGATTATATTCCATCCCGAAACTTGGACTCAGTTGGCCTTGATATAAGTTGCTATTGTCATATCTTAAACCCAGTGTAGTTTTTAATGGTTCTATAGGTTTCCATTGACCTTGCAAGTATCCGAAAATGGAGTTCAAAGACCTCGATGCATCCAAGTCCTGATTATCCATAATTTCAAAACTGGCACCTAATCCTCCTATAAAGTCTAAACCTTGATTGACTCGGTAAGACATTTGTTCTTCAATGCGGTGCACACGTTGGCCAAATTCCTCTTGCCCTGCCATAACACCTTGACTCATCCATTCGACCTTCATCTGATTGTGGAATCTTGAAAAATAATATCGAGTCATGCTCCGAAGTTTAGCATTGATTTGATGGTCATAATTGGCTGAAAGATTTAAATCATAGTCCTCCTGTTTGTCCTTCAATGTATTTTCTTCAGCCCATGAAGTTTGCATGGTCGAAGTCCGATAAGCTAATCTACCAGTAGCACCAAAGGTACCTTTGCTATTAATTTTATACCGTGTCCGGCCTTGGAAACTATAATTATCATATGGTGGAAAGGTGGTACTTTTACTCGATAGAAATTCCTTGTCGGTATTGAATCCATCAGTTCGATAATAGTTTCCAGAAAGTACAATTGAGCCTCTTTTATTATGATAGGGACTTTCGACCTCCAACGTTGCATCCACTGTATTTAGGGTCCCATATAATAAACTAGCTTGTAATTGAGGGGTGGAAGACCTTTGTCGTGTAATAATATTTATAGCACCACCCAAAGCATCTGAACCATATAAACTGGAAGATGCTCCTTTGATGATTTCAATTCTTTCTATATTGGTAACCGATATTCTCGAAAGATCAAAGTTTCCACTATTTCTCCCTAACATAGGTTGACCATCTACCAATACGATGACATAGTTGCTGTTAAACCCTTGTATTTGCACACCCACAGCTCTTGATCCACTAGCCATATCATTTATGATGGCAACTCCTGTTTGTTCTTTCAGCACCTCATCCAAACGCCTGCTGCCCATCAATTCGATTTCCCGCTTACTGACCATTTTTACTGGCATGGCAGCCCGACTCACATCTATTAAATTGTCTACTGAGGGTATCTTTCCTTCAACCTTTACTTCATCAATCGCTGATAGACTAGGTGTGAGAATATAAGTTTTCTTGAGGTTGTTACGTTTGATTTCAACGCTGTCCGTCAGTCTCTCAAATCCTTGAAGTGATACAGCAATTTTATATTCGCCAGATTTAAGATTCTCAAAAACAAAGTAACCTTTGTTATCAGTAGATACCGACCTTGAATTTGGAGAAATATGTAGATTAACATTTGCAACAGGTCTTTGGTTACTGTCAACAACTAAACCGTCTATTTTCCAACCTTTTTGAGCACTCGATGATGTACTTAATGTCAATAAAATAAATACTATATATATTCTGTAAAAATTTATCACAATTCCGCTTCCTTATTTTTAATCATTCTAAATAACGTTACAAATGAAGGAATTAAGGCTCATTTTTATTCTATGAAATTCGGTAATTACTATATGAATATTGATATGAAATAATTGATAATGATAAACTTATAATAGGAAAGGAATATTTAACTAATTCATTCTATAAATAAATGAAATATCTTTTTGGTTAATTATTTAGAATAATTATAAATAAATATATATTTGAACGATGATTTAATTGTTCTTTTAATATTCCATACCAAATTATTAGCTGAAATGTTAGTTAAATGCAAATTAGTAGAATTTGATAAGTGGTTATTTCTTGAGGAAGTTCAGGACCAATTTCTTCCTTACAAATCTTATCAAAGAAACCAAACGAAATTATCGACAGGTCCATTGAAAAGTCAACAAACATGGGTCAATGGACATGGTCTTTTTATATGGTCTTCGAGGATATCCGTAGACAAGGCTGTTCATTTTCATACTGAAATAATCGGTCAAGCCATCAGTATCTTAATTTTTCAACCCCTCAATGAATCCATGGCTTTTGCTTATGAATCTTGCCTCGATGGCCAGGCAAATAATCGAAAATTCTCATCCCTTCATTATTTAAACAGGAATAAAGAGTGCGATTTCCTCTTTATATCTTTGTCCAAGAGCTTTTTCAAAAATTTAATTGAACGAGATGAAAAACTAAGATTAGATTTTCTAAAAAGACAATCTTTAGAAAACAGTAAATCCACATCTCAATATTTTGCTGACTCAGCCTTTCAAAATATATCCAGAGAGTTATCCAATATGATTTCTTCGGATACCATTGATCGAAATCATCTGGACGAACTTTTGATCAATATCTTTCATGAGAATTATCAAAATATAGAAGTTGCAAATTCTTATGGCCTAGAAGTAGCATCACAAATTGATATCAATAAATTGGAAAAGGCAAAAAGGGTCCTTGAAGGTAATATCATGCATCCACCAACCCAGAAAGAATTAGCTGAAGAAGTCCTTATGAGTGAAAGTAAATTAAGAAAGGATTTTAAAAAGTATTACGGCATCACCATTCATGATTTTTTAACACAAATCCGAATGCAGAAAGCTAGAATTTATCTCTTGGTAGACCAATTGACAGTCTATGAGGTGGCGAGTCTTACGGGTTATGGACATCAAAATAACTTCAGTTATGCCTTCAGGAAATTCTTTGGATACCCTCCAAGGGACTTAAAAGTGTAATACTTTCAACTGATCATTGTTTTCTGAATTTGAATCATCATTTCACAGTATTTTTTCTTATCTTGGATTAGCTTAAACGTTTAAAACGTCTAAAACACTGAATATAAATCTAAAGCCTCGAGTATGAACAAATCAATATTCAAGCCTTTTTTGGCCATTTTATTTATTACCTTGTTTTCAAATATTGTCAATGCTCAAAAAAGTGTTTATAGTTTTTCCGAAGAACTCGATAACTTAACCAGAGCGGACCTTTTGCCTGTATATCGTACTGGTGAATATATTGAACAGGTATCTAGCTATGACCGCACAGGCAAAAATGATGACGGTTTTGGAGGTACATATTCCTTTATCAGAAAAGAAGGAGATAACCTGGTGATTGCTGATTTTAAAGGACCAGGTGTTGTGAATAGAATTTGGACCCCAACTCCAACCGATGATACCGTAGCATTCTATTTTGATGGAGAGAAAAATGCTAGGTTGAGGATTCGTTTTTCAGATCTGTTCTCCGGGAAAGTATTTCCTTTTGTGAAAGGAATATCAGGCAATGAAATTGGCGGTTATTATACTTATCTGCCTATTCCATACAAAAAGTCTCTAAAAATTGTATTTGAAGGAGAAAAAGTGCTGTTCCTACAAATTCAGAATAGGGAATTGCCAAAGCAAAATGTAACTTCATTCACAGGGAATTTCTCAGCCGAAGAAAAGCAAAGATTGAAGAAGTTGCTAAGATATATACTGAAGTATCACCCGATTTGAAGCTTTTTGAAAAAGGAAAATCTGGTTCCACCCAAATGGAAGAGAAGAATTTTGTGATCAACCCTGGAGAGGAAGTTGATTTATTCAGTTCCGATAAAGCTGGTAGAATTGTAGGGATAGAATTGGATGGAGGTTCATCATTTGAAGGCCTTCAAAAAGATGTCCTCATCTCAGGGAAATGGGATCAAGAAAAAACGAATCCATCTATGCTCCAGTTGCTGATTTTTTTGGGTATGCTTTTGGACAAAAGGCTATGCGAAGCCTGCTGATGGGGAGCAAAGGGAACCTTAATTATAGCTATTTACCTCTGCCATATGATCAATCTGCAGAATTGAAACTCATCTATAAAAAGAGAAACAATGCGTTGCAATCCCCAATTTCAGTTAAAGCAAAAGTATATTATAATGACCAGCCTAGAGATAAAAAGAATGAAGGAAAATTCTATGCGGTATGGCGTAGAGAAAAGCCTGAAACAGGTAAATACTATGAATTCTTAAAGACTAATGGTAAGGGGCATTATGTAGGTACAATCCATTTGGCTCAAGCACTTCGCCCTGGGATGACTTTATTTTTTGAAGGTGATGATGTGACGAATATCGACGGAAAACAAAGGTTGCATGGCACGGGTTCTGAAGATTATTATAACGGCGGGTGGTATGCCTTATTAGACCGATGGGATAGGGGAATTAGCCTTCCTATTCATGGATCGCTGGATTATAGCCTGCCCATGGGTAGAACTGGGGGATATAGATTTTTTATGACGGATAAAATGCCGTTTGAGAAGGAAATTGATCATGTAATAGAACATGGTCCTGAAGGGAATGAGTTTCCTGTAGATTATACTTCTATTGCCATGTATTATGCAGATCAACCTCTTGATAATAGATTAGATCCTACGGATGAGCTACGGGAAGTTTACCTGCCTACTGTTCATGAGTATTTCCCTCAATTGATGGAGATAACATTGGGAGGAGGAGCAGAAGTAAAACATGATAGGGGGCTCAGGATGCGGTCAGATGGCCAAAATTCTGTTCGTGTTATGCTTACTGATGTACCCGAAGGAGAATATAAACTGTCAATATCATATTTTGAAAAAGAAAATGGGGCGGATTTTGCAATATGGCAAAGACAAAAAATGATCATAGACTGGAAATCTACGCAAGCCGCTCAAGAAAAACTGAACGAGAAAGTATTAATGGGCAACATTAAGATTTCAAAACAAACAAACTCAATTTCATTCCATATCCGAAAGAATGGAGATAAAGGAAATGAATTTGAACTAGATAGGATATTCTTAGAAAAAATAGGGGATTTATAACAAAATAGGGGCGTTAATTCGCCCCTTTTTATTGATATTATCTCCTGACACATCGTACATTTGCATATCTACTTGCAGAAAATCTTCGTGTAGAGATTTCTACCCTTGAAAAAAGGACTGAATTGTCAAACAAAGCAAATAATCTTGTTTCTGCTGTCCTCCAATAACCTTTGGTCATTCTAAAAAATAATATATTCCCTGGATGAAAATCCATAATAGCTGAATTCTCCCTAGTTTTATACCCATTTGGTACAAATACTAGGTTTCCATGTGGATATCCAGGATCACCTGCCGCCATATAATTTGGAATAATAATAGCATGCCATTTCCTGTTCTCCATATTCAATTGCTTGTTGTTATGTCTCGCTAATTCCTGAAAATCATTTCGCATAGGTAAATCCCAAACTCCTTCAGGATAAACCCTTTGGCATACATTCCTGCCGTTGATATCATAGATGTCATTAGTGAAGAAATCGGTGTAATGCGGGACAGCTGCAGCATGATTGAAGACTGGATTATCGTACCTGAACCTATATTCCCACTGATTGTCGGGAGTCAGATTCCCGCCTAAATTCCGATATACATTACCTCGTGCCCATCTAGTATTACCGATTTGAATGGCTGACTCCACAAGCTTAATGGATATAAAATAACTTTTGCCAGCTTCAGCCTTAAAATTTGCGAATGAAAAAGTCCTGTCTGAGAACAGCCGGTTTATATCGGCAGTTCCTCCATCTTCCTGTAGTCTATTGCTTTTTATCCAAAGACGGTCTATACTTGCGTGTAATGGTTTTGGTTCGCCAATAGCAGGAGTGTAAAAAGTATATCTTCTTTTCCAATCTACCTCCGTTACCGAATCCACGCCAACAGGCACAGAATACCCCATTTCGTGAGGATTGGAAACGTTATATTGCCCAATATCTGGAGAAAACGAATGTAAGTTGCCCTCAATCAGATTAAATTGCGCCTTGAATAATCCAGAATTGCTTTTAAAACTGGGACTTGCATGGCTTACAGCCCCAAACATTCCCCGAGAGTTTATTTCCAATACTATGCGAGAAGAAACTCGCTGTAGGATAATATTATTTATACTACTGCTCCCGTCAATTTGATTCCCTGTGGTAATGATGCCCGTGGCGTAAGCAAAATCTTGTCGGGTAGTTGGATGGTCCCCAGAAGGAAGAATTTGAAGATTGGGTTTTGAAGGTGAGAACGCTGATAGCCGACTTGTATTATTATAGGTGTATGCAAACCACCTATATTTTGTATTGCGATAAGCCGGGATGGAAACACCTGTTGATCCAATTATTCCGTCAGCTTGATTGACATATTCAGTAGCTTCATCCTTGTGATTGGCTTTGTAAATAACAATTTTATAATTTACCCCTTTAGATAAGTTATTTCCAGTACTTGCCATGGTACTTCTGTTCTTATTGGTCGCCTTATTTTTTACAATATCATCTTGGCTATCCTTCGTTTGAATATTTGGGTTTAATTCGGATATAGATAACATTGCATCAATTCCACCCAACTCTATAATCTCACCCTGCGATTCCTTTACAGATGTAACTGATTTTTTGTGATTAGAATTTGTTGAAGATTTTAAAGCTGTTGGGTTTATCTCTTGTACACCAATAATTTGAAAATGCAGTTGCTTGTCTCCTAAAGTTCCAATTCCTGTATTATTTAAATTCGATTTGTTGCAGGAAAAAATTAGTAAGGTAATCAATAATTTGGTTGTCAATAAACTTTGCTTTTCTTTATTTAGCATTGTTTAAATCTGTGATTGAGGCATGGAATTAGAGATCAAATTTTTATTTACCATCTGGATCTTCATCATAGTCCTCAATTTTTTGGTTCATTATTTTTGCCGCCTCCTTGGATTACATGGGAATTTAGTGAACTGGATTCCTCCATATTAATTTCTTTAACTTTAATTTCGGGAGGTACATAGGGCTTTTTCTTTTTCTTGTTTTTGTCCATCTGGCATTGGCTCATAAATATGTTAGAAGGTATAATATTATCCGTTGTTATAAATAATATCAATAAAATTAATAAAAATATCGTATTTATAGAATAATTTAATTTTATTGTTGAGCTAGATTTTTCAACAAAATTTAACTTTATTGTGTTTTTGAGGATGGTAACCGCTTTTTTTTATTGTTGATATCGGATAAAAAAAATAGACCAAAACATTATTTGTAACAATAAGAAACTTTCAAAACCATTCAAATGAATTTATATCATAAATTCATTTGAATGATATGGATTACTTACATTCCTAACTTTTCTTACGTACACATCTTATACAGGCATTTCTCGTAGAAGTATAATTTCCTATAGCCATAATCGATGATTGAAAAGTTGAATAATTAATCTGTAAAAAATAGGAAGGCTCTTTAGTTCGCCAGTAACCTTTTGTAAGCCTATAAAGGATATTATTGGGAAAATATTCCGAAAATGCCGATTGGGCTGAATGTTTATATCCTACTGGTACAAATATAAGATTGCCATTAGGATAACTTGGACTTCCAAAGCAGGTATTGGGAGGACTAATTAAGAGATACCAACCATTATTTTCTGTTATAATTCGTTTTCCGGAATATGCATCAAGGCTTTCGAAATCCGCCCTTGTTGGCAAATCCCAAACTCCCTCCGGATATATTCGCTCACAAATATTCTTACCGCCAATATTATAAATATCATTGGTAAACATATCAGTTAAATGTGGTACGGCATTGGTACTTTCATATAAAGGGTTGTCGTACCGAAATCGATACTCCCAAAAACCTTCATTATCGACTCCAGAGTTAGCATTTCTATAAATGTTTCCTCTTGCCCAACTTGTAGAACCAATGGTGATGGCAGATTCTACTAATTTGATGGAAATAAAATAACTCTTACCTGGCATTGGTTTGAATTTAGGAAAGGTAAACGTTCTGTTCAAGAAAGTCCCTGTTTCTGAAGTCTTTTGGACCTCCGGTTTCCTGCAGTCGTTCACTCATGATCCAAAGAGTATCCAAGCTTACCTGCAATATAGTTTCTGCCCCGGTGGCCGAAGTATAGAATGTATGCCGGCGTTTCCAATCTTTTTCAGGTACACTATCGGTTGCCGACCGGAACTGAAAACCCTGAATTATGGTGAGAGTAAAACATTATAGGGATTTATTATGTTCACCGGGTTTATAAAACTGCTATCACGCAATCTAAAATCAGCTTTGACCAAACCAGAGTTATCTTGAAACCTTGGACTAGCATAGTTTATCGATCCAAACATTCCCCTAGAATTAATTTCCAAGATGATCCTTGAAGATTTTCTTGTTAAAACAATATTGTTGATATTGCTACTGCCCCCAATTTCATTACCCGTGGTTATTAATCCTGTTGCGTACCCAAAATCCTGTCTTTTATATGGGTCGTCAGCAGAAGGAGCAACTGAAAGTGTTGTTTGGGAACTATTAAATGGTTCCATTTGACTTTTATTGTTGTACGAATAGGCATACCATCTATATTTTGTATTTCGATAAACAGGTATTGACACCGCTGCTGAACCAACAATTCCTTCTACTTGCTGCACAAACTCTGTCGGATTGTTTTTAGCATCTACCTTGAATAAAACGATCTTATAATGAGTTC